>CAWIWK010000001.1:0-6664 GCA_963839605.1 uncultured Acidimicrobiales bacterium
GACGGCGAGGGCGCCGACCGCCAGCGCCAGGAGCAGGACGTCGCCGACCGGGTAGGCCAGGCTCGTGGCCGTCGAGAGGTCGCCTCCCCCCGTGACGTGCAGGACGGTGGTGAAGAGGAACGCCGCCGTCAGGGCGGCCACGGCCAGCCCGACGATCAATCCGTCCAGCGACGTCGCCACAAGCGACCGGTCGTTGCCGCGCCGGATGAGCAGCATGAAGCTCACGTAGCAGAGCGGGAAGAAGGCCACATAGAACGCATCGGCGACCGACGGCACCGGCACCGACGCGCCCCCCAGCGACTCGAAGGTCGACGCCACGTCGCCCAGGGCCCACGAGAGGCAGGCGACGCCCAGGACGACGGGGAAGACCGAGACCGCCGAGTCGGCCGACCGCCAGCGCCTGTCGTAGTAGCGGAGCACGCACAGGGCGCCCATGGACAGCTCGAACAGGTCGACGCCCCACCCGTCCAGCGGGGTGGAGTACGAGCCGTTGCGGCGGACGAGCAGCGAGATCAAGAAGGCGACGACGAGCGCCGTGGCCAGTCCGAAGACCCGCCGCGTCCAGGGGTCGAGCTCGAGGCCCACCGCCCGCAGGCGGTGTACGGCACTCCGCCCCGGGGCGCGGCCCGGGGGCAGCGACACAGCTGTTTCACCCTCCATAACGCCACCATGAACCCAGCGCCTCTCCTCCCCGTCCACTTCAGCCCAACAGAGTCACAATTCCACTTGCAGGCCGCTGGCCGGAGCTGTTGGAGGAGAGCTCGTCGTCGGCGTCGGAGAAAAGCCCTCCGAAAATCGGAGCATCGCCAAGCTCGTTCGTGATGGTCACGCCGTCATTCGCCACGCCAGTCGAGAACGAGCGAGCGAGAGCCGGCCTATCCGCCCCTGCTCACCACAGGCTCAGCGCGGCGGCCCGCACCGAGGTGTCGTCGAGGTCCCCCACCGGCGCCGGACCGTCACGCTGGCCCACCGAGGGATCGATCCACACGTAGCGGGTGGCGGCCAGCCGGGAGGGGCCGAACACCGAGTTCCCGGCCGGCGCCGGCGCGTGCTCGATCAGCCGCAGGGCGTCGAGGAGGCCGCGGGGAAAGCGCACGGCCGACGCGCCGACGACGTCGGCCCGGTACTCCCGGTCCTCCTCCACGCAGCGGCGCAACAGCCCCGACCCCCCGAACCGGGCCAGCGTCAGCGCGATGACCGACACCGCGTTGTCGTGGCGCTTCACGTGGGCCAACTCGTGGGCGATCACCCCTTCGAGCTCGATGGGACCCATCGTCTCCAACAGACCCGAGGTCACCACCAGGGCGGCGGAGGCGGCGTCGCGCCCCAGCGCACAGGCGTTCGGCACGGCGTCATAGACCACGTAGAGATCCGGCATCCGCAGCCCGAAAGTGGCGCAAAGCCCCTCGGTCACGTTGAAGAGGCGCCGGTCGTCGCGCTCGTGCAGCGGCACCGCACCCACCTGGCGCAGGGCCACACCCGGCGCGATCCGCCACAGCCCGTAGGCCAGGGCGACGCCCACCACCACGAAGGCCACGGGGCCGATCACCCACGAGAGGGCCACGCCGAGCACGACGCCGATGACGAGCGCCGGGACCACGGCGGCCAGGGCGACCAGTTTCACGGCTTTCCGTCGGTTGGCCGCCACCTCGGCGGGCAGGACCTCGGGCGCCCCCAGTCCCGGCTCGATGATCCGCGGCGCCAGGGGCTCGGGTGCCACGGCCGCCGCACGGGGAGCACCGCCCCGCGAAGGAGCGCTGGCCGCCGTTGCGGTTCCGGTTCGGCGATCCGCCGCCCGACCTGGACTGGCCGCCCCCCGAGCGGTTCGACTGGCCTCCTCCCCCGCGCGAGGTCTGGCCGCCCCCACCGCCGGACCCCTTCGACTGACCCCCGCCGCTCCTGCCGCCGCCGGAGCCGCCTCCCCGCGGGGCATTGCCGTTGGTACCGGCCCCGCCGTTCGCGCCGCCTCCGCCGCTCCGTGAGCGGTTCCGGTTCCGGTTCCGGCTCCTGTTGCGATTGCGGTTCGACCCGCCACCGCCCCCCGCGGCTGGCGTACCTGAGTTTGCGCTCTCTTCGGCCATCGGACCGCCCAGCCTACTTGGCCCCGACCTCGGCCCCGGGGCCGGAGCGGGAGTGCGCTCAGAGGCCCAGGGCGCGCCGGCGGACCGTGGCCGCCCGATCAACCAGCTCGGCGCCGGGCCCGCCCGAGGTGGGGTGCTCGCCGCCGGGCCGCTCGGGCGCCGCGGCGAGTGCCGCCAGCGTGGCGGCCACCGAGGAGCGCAGGGCTCCCAGGTCGTAGCCCCCTTCCAGGAGGGCCACCACCCGGCCGGGCCGGGGCGCGTAGCCCGCCACCGTCCGGGCCAGATCAGCGAAGTCGCCGTCCGAGAGGGCCAGATCGGCCAGCGGATCCGCCCGGTGCGCATCGAAACCGGCCGAGATCAACACCCACGTCGGCGCGAACCTCTCGATCACCGGCGCCGCCACCTCGTCCAGGGCACGCCGCACCACGTCGCCGGTGGCGCCCGCAGGGAGGGGGACGTTCACCGTCAGTCCACGCGCCGCGTCCCCGCCCACCTCACCCGCCCCGCCCGTGCCCGGATAGAACGGCCACTGGTGGGTCGAGACGTACAGCACCGAGGGGTTGTCCCAGAACAGCGCCTGGGTCCCGTTGCCGTGGTGCACATCCCAGTCGACGACCAGCACCCGCTCGCCCCCGGCCGCCAGGGCGGCCGCCGACACCGCCACGTTGTTCAGCAGACAGAAGCCCATGGGGCGATCGGCCAGGGCGTGATGGCCGGGGGGACGGGTGGCCACGAAGGCGACGCCGGCGCCGCGGCGGCGCAGCACGTCGATCGCCTGGAGCCCGGCACCGGCCGAGAGGAGGGCGGCCTGCCACGAGTCGGGCCGGGCGAAGGTGTCGGGGTCGAGATCGCCTCCCCCGCCGCGGCAGAACTCCTCGAGCTGGGCGATGTAGGCGGCAGGATGGACCCGGGTCAGCGCGGCGACGTCGGCCGGCAGCGGCGCCACGATCTCGAGGTCGTCCCCGAGCTCGAGTCCCACATCGGCCACCCCGGCCATGACGGCATCGATCCGCGCCGGCCGCTCGGGGTGCCCGGCGCCGCCCTCGTGCACCGTCCCCGTTCCCCCCGACGGCCCGATCACGGTCACGGTGGCCATCTTCGCCAGTGTACGGGCCGCTCTAGGGGTCGAGCGGCCCGGCCACGCCCCAGCATCGCTCGCCGATGGCCACCGTGAAACGTGACTGCTCAGGTCGAATGCTGCCGCGCGTAGATGTCGATGGCCCGCTGGTACGCGTCGAGGTAGTGCTCGGCCAGGCTCTGCATCGACCAGCCGTTGGCATGGACCTCGGCCGCCTTCAACGCCTCGGGGGACGATCGCCCTCCCCCTTCGACCACGTCGGCCAGCGCCACGCCGAGGGCCCGCGAGAGCGCTGCCGACGTCGCCCGGGGGGACCAAGACGGCGTGACCGCCGGCGGCCGAGCGGTAGCCCGGGAGGTCCGACGCCACCACGGCACAGCGGGCGGCCATGCCCTCGAGCACCACCATGCCGAACGACTCGCCGCGCAGGGACGG
This sequence comes from uncultured Acidimicrobiales bacterium, assembly GCA_963839605.1. Classification (GTDB taxonomy): domain Bacteria; phylum Actinomycetota; class Acidimicrobiia; order Acidimicrobiales; family UBA8190; genus JBEKVE01. The sequence continues at coordinate 3,595 of CAWIWK010000001.1, forward strand.
CGCGGACAGGATGTCCGCCCCCAGCAGGCGGGCGGTCACCTCGTCCTCATTGAGGGTGCCCAGCCACTTGACGGTGTCCGACTCGGGATGCCGGCGGTGCTGCACCTCGCTTTGGGGCCCGTCCCCGGCCACCCACAACACGGCCGGCCGCTCCAGCAGCGCGAAGGCGTCCAGCAGCACGCTCAGGCCCTTGCGCGTCTCATGGCGCCCGAGGAACAGCACGGTCGGGCGATCCGACGGCACCGGCTCCGCCCGGGCGAACCGCTCCATGTCGACACCGTTGTAGAGCACCTCGTACTCGCCCTTGCTCGAGCGCATGGCCGTGTCGCGCTGCCGCTTCGGAGACCGCCACGCGTACCTGCAACCGCGAGCCGACGGCGTACACCAACGGCTTGAGCAGCGGGACCCAGCGGCTGACCCCGGCCCGGTGGTACGTCCCCACCATCGGCACCGAGGCGTGGAGCACGAAGCCGTAGGCGGCGACGGGGGCGAGCGGTTCGTGGACGTGCAGCACGTCGAACCCGCCCTGGCGCACGAAGCGCTCGGCCCGCATGGCCGCGATGGGTGACACCGTGACCGGGGCCACCGATCCGTTCGACCGCAACCCGGTCGGCCGCCCCACCACGAACACGTCCGCTTGGTCCGACCCCCCGACCGCGCCGATCGGGTCCGTCTCGTCCGGGCCCACCACCGTCACCTGGTGGCCCAGGCTGCGCAGGGCCCGGGACAGCCCGAGCACCTGGCCCTGCACGCCGCCCGGTCGCGACAGCGAATAGGGCGAGAGCATGGCGATCTTCACCGGCGCCCGTCCGGAGCGCGGCGGTCACTGGGCCAGTTGGGCTGGTAGAGGTGCCACTGCTCGGGGTGACGCCGGATGAACCCCTCGAAGCAGGTGGCGAGCTCCTGGGTCAGGCGCTGGGTGTCGGCCCGCAAAGAAGCGCGACGGGTCGTATCGAGGGGCGGGTGCACAACCCCAGTGTGCCAATTTCCCGGGGCCCGAGTAGACCACCACCGGCAAGAGCACCGCGCCGGTGCGCAGGGCAAGGGTCGCCGCACCACCCGGGAGGGTGGTGCGCTCCCCGAAGAACTCCACCTCGACCCCGTTGCCGACCACGTCGCGGTCACTGACCAATCCGACCAGGCCCCGGTCCTTCAGAGCCCTCAGCAGCGCCGTGCTGGCGCCGTGGCCGAGGGGCACGGTGGTCAGCCCCATCTCGCGCCGCTGGGCCGCGAACCATTCGTAGAGGCGCTCGGATTCGACCCGCTCGACCACCGCGGTCATGGGCATGCCCTCCAGCGCCAACCAGGTGCCGCCCCACTCCCAGCTCCCGACGTGGGGCAGGGCCATGACCACGCCGCGCCCCTCGGCCATGGCGGCCCGCAGGCGCTCCTCGCCGTCGCCCTCGTACATCATGCGCCGCCAGACGGTGTCGGGCGGCGTGTAGGGCAGGCGCGCCCCCTCCAGCCAGTAGCGCCCGGTGGCACGGTAGCTGCCGCGTGCTCAGGCGACGGACGAGCGCCGCATCGGGCTCGACGCCCGGGACGCACTCCGACGCCAGCACCCGGCGCATGTGCCGCTCGTTCATGGCCCGGGCGTCCCCGCCCCACCACGCCATGGCGCGCACGACGCACCCTTCCGCGGCCCGGGCGATCGGTTCGGGGACGTGCCCCATGGCTTCGGCCAGGCCCCGGTAGGTCAGATAGGTCGCCGTGGCGCGCCATGACGACGACGCGCCCGCAGTCCCCCCCGCCACAGACCCTCTGCTACAGGCTCAGAAAGCGGCCGGCGTGACGGTCGCGGCGCGCCGCCCGGTCGTGCGGTGCGACCCGACCCATCCGCGGCGCCGCCGTCGCCACCCCGTGAGCCGGCGCCGGTGGAACCCGAACGCGCGGCGCCCCCGACGCCCGTCGCCGGGCCCGCAGCGTGCGGCCGGAGCGACTGCTCAGCGACTCCTGGCGCCGGGCCCGCCAGCGGCCGACGGGGGCGCCTGTCCTCTGCTCGGCCAGGCCACGCGGGCACGGCGGAACCCTCGCGCCAGCTGCGCCAGCGGGAGTCGACCCTGCCCTCGCGCCAGGCCACGACCCGGCGGCGGACGGCGACGTCCTTGCCGGACGCCTCGTTCCACACCTTGACGAACCGGGCGACGGCGGTCAAGGTGATCAGGACCAGCATCACCCACAGGACCGGGACCACGAAGGCGGAGTCGAGGAAGCCGATGCCGAGCAGGATCATCCGCTCGGCGCGCTCCATCAGCCCGCCTTTGGCCGAGAGCCCGAGCGACTCGGCCTTGGCCCGTTCGTAGGAGACCAGGGCGGTAACCCCGAGGACCGCCAGGGGCAGCACGGCCAGATGTCCTTCGTGCCGGTCGATCAGGTACCAGGCCACGCCGCCCATGAGGAGGGCGTCGGCGACACGGTCCGTGACCGAGTCAAAGAACGCACCCCGCACCGACGCGGTCCCGGCCGCCTTGGCGACGGGCCCGTCCAGCAGGTCGTGCAGCCCGGTCAGGATCAAAAGGGCGATGGCGATGTGCAGGTGACCGGTGGCCACCGTGGCGGCGGTGGCCGTCGCCGAGACCAGACCCGGTCGCGGTCAGAACGTCAGCGGTGATGCCTCGGCGGTGAAGTGCGGCTCCGACAGGTCCGGTTGACCGGTCGACCGCATCGCGCCAGCGACCGTCGAACATAGAACTCCTCGTCCAGCGCCACCCACAGTGGGGTGGCGTTCATGCAACAGATACAAAAGTTTATCATTCCCACCTCACTCCCTCGTTACAACCCGGATTGCCGGACCGGCCGTCCGGCCCGGCGGCGCGGGAGCCGAAGGGCTGGCGGCCGCGCCCCGTCGAAGGGACCGAGAACCGGGCCGAGGTGAAACGGAGCCATCCGACCGAGAGGACGCACAGGAGAAGCGCGCAACCCGCAGGGTGCCCTCGGTGGGCCACCTGACGAAATGCGTGGCCTGGACCGTCAGCGTCCACGGGTGGGTGACCGCGTTGACTGACAGGTAGACCACCAATCCCGTCGCCAGCACTGCGATCACCTCGGCGACGGCCCGGGCGAGGTAGGA
>CAWIWK010000002.1:0-10953 GCA_963839605.1 uncultured Acidimicrobiales bacterium
GGCCGCCCATCGCCTTGTCGATGACCAAGGCCCTCCTCGACAACGCCATGTCGGTGACCATGGCCCAGGCCCTCGAGGACGAGGCCCGGTGCCAGACCATCAACTTCAACACCGCCGACACAGCCGAGGCCATGCGGGCCTTCGCCGAGAAGTGCGAGCCGCGTTCCAGGGCCGCTGAGGAAGGCTCGGGCCGCCGATAGCATGCCCGTCGGTGGGCGCCCCTCGTCGGATCGGCATGGTGGCGGTCGCCGTCCTCCTGGGCGCGCCGGCCGCCCTGGCCGCCTGCGGGGGGTCGGGCCGGCAACGTGGGCATCCCCACCGGCGGTGCCCCCACCACCGGAGCGGCGGGCCCGAGCTACATGGTCCGGACGGCGTCGTGGCGGGCCTGGGCCGGGTGCTCGTGGACGGGTACGGGCTCACGCTCTACCTGTTCGTGCCCGACGGGCAGTCCGGGAAGTCGACGTGCTCGGGGTACTCCGCGTCGCGCTGGCCGCCGCTCACGCTCCCGGCGGGCGTGACGACGCCGTTCGTCGGACCGGGTGCCGACGGGGCGCTGGTGAAGACCACGCGGCGCAGCGACGGCGCCCTGCAGGTCACCTACGACGGCTGGCCGCTCTACCACTGGATCGGCGACACCGCTGCGGGCCAGGACAACGGCCAGAACATCGACGACTCGGGGGGCTACTGGTACGCGGTCGACCCCGCCGGGCAGGCCGTCCACTGAGCGCAGCCGGGTCGAGGCCGGCCACGCTCGGGTCGAGGTGAGCCACGCTCGGGTCGGAGTGGACGATGATCGGGGCATGGCGCCTCCGGCCCGGTCCCGCCGCCGCCTCCTCGACGTCGGGGTGTGGTGGCGCGTGGCGCGCAACACCGTGGCCCAGTCGGCCCGGGACCGCATCACCACCAACGCCGCCAGCCTGGCGTTCCACTGGGTGCTCGCCCTCTTCCCCGCACTGGTGGCGGCGGTGGCGGTGCTCGGGCTGGCCGGTCTGTCCGCCGCCCACGAGCCCGACGTGGTGCGCGACGTCGGGGTGCTGCTGCCCGCCCTGGCGGCCCAGGCCGTCGACTCCGCCCTCCGCAACCCGGTACGCGGCGCAGGAGGCGGCCTCGAGATCGCCGTGGCCGTGGCGGGGCGCTGTGGAGCGGGGTGGAGTCCATGGCCGCGCTCCAGGTGGGGCTGGACGTCGCCTACGAGATCACCGCCGACCGGGGCTTCGTGCGCCGCCGGGTCATGGCCCTGCCCCTGTTGGCGTGCACCGTGGTGCTCGGGGGAGCAGCCTCGATCCTTCTGCTGTTGGGCGATCCGGTGCGGTCCCTGCTGCCGTCGTCGCTCGCCATCGCCCGCCCCACCTTCGACGCCCTGTGGGCCCTCATCCGCTGGGCGGGGGCGGTGGTGCTCATGATGGTGCTCCTGGCCGCCTACTACGCCATCGGCCCCAATCACGCCCGCACCCGCCTGCGCGTGGTCAGTTCCGGTGCGGTGGTGGCGGCCCTCGGATGGCTGGGCTCGTCGCGGCGTTCTCGTTCTATCTCGACCACTTCGGCCACCAGAACGTGTTCCTACGGCACCTTCGCCGGTGTGGCCGCCCTCCTCCTTTGGTTGTTCCTCACCGCCATGGCGGTGCTGCTCGGGGCCGAGCTCGATTTCGAGCTGATCCGGGCCCGGCCCGGCGGGTAACCGGGGGAGCCGGGGGAGCCGGCGGTGCCGGCGGTGCCGGCGGTGCCGGCGGTGTTGAGGTGCCCCCAGGGTCCCCCGAGGTCCGGCTGGCGGCTAGCGGCACTTCCCTGCAGGTCCCCCTCGCGTACAACCCGAATGGGGGGTATACGCGAGGGCACCCCTGGACCGGAACCTGATCGGGTGTCCTGGCAGCTCGCCCACCTCCCTGTCGCCCTGGCGGACATCAGGCCGTAGGGCCCTACCCCTCGACGGCGACGCATCGCACACTGGGCTCGTGATCCGGCGCGACCTGGCGGTCCTGGCATGACGGCGCGGCGGGTCGTCGTGGTGGGGGGCGTGGCGGGCGGCATGTCGGCGGCCACCCGGCTGCGGCGTCTGGACGAGTCGGCCACCGTCACCGTGATCGAGCGGTCGGGGCACGTGTCCTACGCCAACTGCGGCCTTCCCTACTTCGTGGGCGGCGTGATCGAGGACGAGGACGACCTGCTGCTCCAGACGCCCGAAAGCCTGCACGACCGGTTCCGACTCGACGTGCGTGTCGATACCGAGGTGGTGGACATCGATGCGGCCGGTCACACCGTCACCGTGCGCTCCACCCTGGACGGCACCACCGGGTCGGTCGGGTACGACACCCTCGTGCTCAGCCCCGGCGCCGTGCCCGTCCGCCCCCCCATCCCCGGATTCGAGCGGGTGCGCGTGCTGCGGACGGTGGAGGATGCCGAACGGCTCGCCGCCGACGTGTCGGGGCGGCCCCGCAGCGCCGTGGTCATCGGCGCCGGGTTCATCGGCCTCGAGACGGCGGAGAACCTGGCTCGCCACGCCATCACCGTCACCGTGGTCGAAGCGGCCGACCAGGTCCTCACCCCCCTCGACCCCGAGCTCGCCGTCCTCGTGGCGGCCGAGCTGGCCGGGCACGGGGTCATGGTCGAGACCGCCGTCGCCGTGAGCGCCGTGACCGCCGACGGAGTCACCCTCGCGGACGGCCGGTCGATCGGCGGCGAGCTCGTGGTGGGATCCATCGGCGTGCGCCCCGACGTACGGCTGGCCCAGCTGGCCGGCCTCACCCTGGGTCCGAACGGCGGGATCGCCGTGGACGAGGCCAACCGTACGAGCGACCCCGACATCTACGCCGTGGGCGACGCCGTCGAGAAGGCCGACCGGGTGGGCGGGGGCCACTCGCTCGTCGCCCTGGCCAACGTCGCCAACCGCCAGGGCCGGCGTGTGGCCGACCACATCTGCGGCCTGCCCACCCATGCCACGGCATCGCTCGGCACCGCCATCGTGAAGGTGTTCGACCTGACCGCGGCCATGACGGGGTGGAGTGAGAAGCGCCTGGTGGCGGCGGGGCGGCCCTACCGGGCTGTGCACAGCCATCCCATGAGCCACGCCGGCTACTACCCGGGCGGGCAGCCCATGGCGCTCAAGCTCCTCTTCGACCCCGGTGACGGCACCATCCTCGGGGCCCAGGCCGTGGGGCGCGACGGCGTCGACAAGCGCATCGACGTCATCGCCACGGCCATGACCGGCGGTATCACCGCCGAGGGGCTCGCCGATCTCGAGCTCGCCTATGCACCTCCGTTCTCGTCGGCCAAGGATCCCGTCAACATGCTCGGCTACATGGCCGAGAACGTGCGCAGCGGGGCATGCGACGTGGTGGCCTACGACGAGATCCCCGCCCTGGCCGCGGCGGGGTGGACCCTGCTCGACGTGCGCACCGAGACCGAGCATGCCCGCGGCGCCATTCCCGGCTCGCGGAGCATTCCCTCGACCGGCTGCGGCGACGAGCTCGACGGGGACACGGGCCCCTTCGTCGTGTACTGCGAGGTGGGTCAACGCGGCCACACGGCCACGTCCCTCCTGCACGAGCTCGGCATCGAGGCGCGCAACCTCGACGGCGGCTACCGGACCTGGCTGGCCGCCGACGCCGCCCGGCACCGGGAGCCCTGTCGCCTGGTCGACACGGCCGCCTGACCCGGGCCGACCGAGGCACGTCCGGCTCTCCGTCACACCCGGCACCTACGTTGTAACCACGCGCCTCGCGTGGCCGGCGCAGTGAGCGGCCCGCTCCCGTCCCGCGCCGCGGTCGTCGACTGTGGCGCCCGAACACCGGAGCCGGTGCCGTGCTCGCTTCAATCGCATCCGCCACCCTGCAGGGCGTCGACGGGCGCCCCGTATCGGTGGAGGTCCACGTGTCGTCGGGTCTGCCCGGCTTCACGGTCGTCGGGCTGCCCGACGCCGCCGTGCGCGAGTCGCGCGACCGCGTGCGTGCCGCCCTGCTGTCGAGCGGGCTGGCCTGGCCCGCCCGGCGCGTCACGGTCAACCTGGCGCCGTCGGGGCTGCGCAAGACGGGATCGGGCCTGGATCTGGCCATTGCCGTGGGTCTCCTGGTCGCGGCCGAGGCGTTGCCTGCCGCGGCGGCGGCCGGCACCGGTTTCGTGGGGGAGCTCGGCCTCGACGGCTCGCTGCGCACCGTGCCCGGGATCGTGTCGCTCGTGGCCGCCACCGCCGGTGACCGCGTGGTGGTTCCGCTCGACGCTGCGACCGAGGCGGCGATGGTGGCGGGCGGGCGCGTCCGGAGCGTGGCCCGCCTCGCCGATCTCGTGTGCATGCTGCGGGGCGAGGTGCCGTGGCCCGCGCCCGAAGTGCCCACGACGGACACCGCGGCGGACCCCGGCCCAGATCTGCGCGACGTGCGGGGCCAGCCCGTGGCCCGGCGCGCCCTCGAGATCGCCGCCGCGGGGGGACACCACCTCCTCATGGTGGGGCCGCCAGGCTCGGGCAAGACCATGCTGGCGGCGCGGTTGGCGGGAATCCTCCCCGATCTCACCCACGCCGAGGCCCTCGAGGTGCTGCGCATCCACTCCGCCGCCGGCGTGGCGGTGGGAGCGGGGGGCTTCCCGGGCCGGCCTCCGTTCCGGGCGCCGCACCACGGCTCGAGCGACGTGGCGCTGGTGGGAGGCGGATCGTCGTGGCTGCGGCCGGGCGAGGTGTCGCTGGCCCACGCCGGGGTGCTGTTCCTCGACGAGCTGGGTGAGTTCCCCGCCACGGTCCTCGACGCCCTGCGCCAGCCCGTCGAGGAGCACGTCATCCGGGTCCGCCGGGCGCGGGGCGCGGCGGACCTGCCCGCCCGCTTCCTGCTCGTGGCGGCCATGAACCCGTGCCCGTGCGGAGAGGGAGGGCTCCGCGGCGCATGCCGCTGCACCGACGTCATGCGCGAGCGCTACCTGCGACGCCTGTCGGCGCCGCTGCTCGACCGCTTCGACCTGGCCGTGGCCCTCACCCGTCCTCACGTCGAGGACCTCCTCGGCGGCGCGCCCGGTGAATCGTCGGCCGAGGTGGCCACCCGCGTGCGCCACGCCCGGCGGGAGGCGGCGGGACGCGGCGTGCGGTGCAACGCCGAGCTCGCGCGCCGATGAGCTCGACGAGGTGGTGCCGCTCACCGACGCCGCCACCGCTCTGCTCGAACGACGGCTGCGCGACGGGACCCTGTCGGCCCGGGGACTACACCGGGTGCGCCGCGTGGCGTGCACCGTCGCCGACCTCGACGCCGTGCCCGGGGTGGTGGGGGAGCGCCAGGTGGCCGAGGCCCTCGCCCTGCGGTCGGGACGTGGCGCCCTGACAACGGCACGCGACCGGTGAGCACGCTCACCGACGACGAGCGCCACGGCGCGGCGCTGGCCGCGCTCGGGTCCTCGCCGGCCACACTGCGCCGGTTCCTCGAGGGCTACGGCCCGAGAGAGGCGTGGCATGCCCTCGCCGCGGGTCGCCACCGCGCCGACGGGCAGGGGCGGTACCGGGCCAAGGCCGATCCGGCCCTCCTCGAGGCGGTGTCGGCGGCGTGCAGCCGCAGCGCCGTGCGCGTGCATCTGCACGGCCGGCCCGGGTATCCCGCCGTGCTGGCCGACGACGACGAGGCCCCGCCCGTCCTGTTCGCCCTGGGCGACGTGGCGCGGCTCGACGGACGGCCCCGGGTGGCGGTGGTGGGGACCCGCTCCGCCACGGCCTACGGGCGCGGCGTCGCCACCGAGCTCGGTCGCGATCTGACCCGGGCCGGGGTGGTGGTGGTGTCGGGGGCGGCGCGCGGCATCGACGCCGCCGCCCACAGCGGTGCGCTGGCCGTGCACGGCGCGCCGGGATCAGCCCCGACCGTCGGCGTCCTGGGCGGCGGCTTCGCCGCCCCCACCACCCGCGTCCAGGCCGCGCTGCACGACGACGTGGCCCGCCACGGCGTGCTGCTGTCGCAGGTGCCGCCCGGGGTCCACAGCGCGCGGTGGTGGTTCGCGGTGCGCAACCGCGTCGTGGCCGCCCTGGCGCACGTGGTGGTGGTGGTCGAGTGCCACGCCCGGGGCGGATCGCTCTACACCGTCGACGCCGCCCTGCGGCGCGGACGCGCCGTGGGGGCGGTGCCGGGCTCGGTGCGCAGCCCCGCGTCGCGTGGCACGAACACGCTCATCGTCGACGGCATGGCCCCCATCCGCGACACCGAGGACGTGCTCGTGGCCCTGGAGCTGGCCATCGTGGCCGACGCCGCCGTGTCGCCCCCGCATCGTCCGCCGCCTGCCGCGCCGCGGCGAACGGGCCCGCCCTGCCGTGCTCGATGGCGCCTGCCGGTGCGTGCACGGCGCGCTCGACCACGACCCGGCCTCACTCGACGCCGTGGTCCTGCGCAGCGGGCTCCCCCTGGGCGCGGTGTCCCTCGCCCTCGAGCAGCTGGCCCGGGCCGGCATGGCGACGACGGAGCACGGGTGGTGGTGGCGGCGCTGACCGCGGCCCGGTCATCCGGGGCCGCCGGCGGTCAGGGGCCGGCGTCGTTGTCGGCCGTGCCGACGGTGCCGTCTGCGGGCCCCGAGGTGGGATCGGGGACCCCGGCCCCGGCCCCCACGCCAGCGGCGCTCACGCCGAGGATCTCGGTCGCCGCCGCCTCCATCGAGCGTGGCAGGGCGTTGGCGGCCGCCAGGCTGCCGGTGACCGAGGCCAGCCCGGCCAGGGTCCCCACCGCCAGGCGGGTGGAGAACGGGCGCAGCACCCGGGCGTCCTTGGCCCGGCGCAGCTCGTCGGGCTGGAGGGCGGCCAGGACCGCTTCGATGGTCTCGGAGTCGAGGCTCGAGGGCCAGTGCCCTTCCTGGAGCACCGAGTCGAGCAGGGCCTCGAAACGCGCCGGCGTCACGACCGACAGTGGCAGGGGCATGGCCGCCACCTCGTCGCGCCAGTCGGTGAACAGACGCTCGGGGCTGGCGAGCAGCGACGCCATCTCCTGGGGGGGCACCGGCGCGCTGAAGCGGTAGCCCTGCACCTGGTCGCACCCGTTGGCCTCGAGGAAGCGGAGCTGGGCGTCGGTCTCCACGCCCTCGGCCACCACCTGCAGGTTGAGGCTGTGGGCCAGGGCGATCACGGCGCCGACGATGGGGCAGCCGTCGCTCCCCTCGTCGATGCGGGCCACGAAGGAGCGGTCGATCTTGATGGCGTCGATGGGCATCTCGGCCAGGTACGTCAGGGCGTTGTACCCGGTGCCGAAGTCGTCGATGGAGCAGCGCACGCCCATGGCGCGCAGATCGTCGAGGCTGGCGGCCACCTCGCCGATGTGCTCCATGAGCACGCTCTCGGTCACCTCGAGCTCGAGCATCGTCGGATCGAGGCGCGATGTGCGCAGCGCGTCCTTCACCATCGTCACCACCGACTGGTGCCCGAACTGGCGTGGCGACAGGTTGACGGCCACGGGGATGGGGTCGAGGCCCTGCTCTTGCCAGCGCTTGGCTTGCGTGCAGGCCACCTCGAGCACCCACTGCCCCAGCGTGGCCACGAGGCTCGACTCCTCGGCCAGGGGGATGAAGGCCCACGGGGGGATGAAGCCGAGCCGGGGGTGCTGCCACCGGGCGAGCGCTTCCACCCCGGCGATCTGCCCGGTGGCGATGTCGAGCTTGGGTTGGTAGTGCACCGCCAGCCGGCCGCACTCGACGGCGGCCCGCAGGCTGTCCTCGAGCGCGAAGCGCAGGCGGGCCCGCGCCGACATGGCCGAGTCGAAGACCTCGAAGGTGTTGCGGCCCGCTCCCTTGGCCTGGTACATGGCGGTGTCGGCGTGCTTGAGCAGGGTGTCGGCGTCGGCGCCGTCGAGCGGCGACACCGCCACGCCGATGCTCGCCTTCACCGACAGCTGCCGAGTCCCCACCATGAACGGGTCGGTGAAGCGCTCGAGGATCCGCTCCGCCACCTTCACCACGGCGTCGTCCTTGGTGCCGCTGTCGGGGATGAGGAGGGTGAACTCGTCGCCCCCGAAGCGGGCCAGGATGTCCTGCTCGCGCAGGCACCCCTGCAGGCGCTTCACCACGGCCTGGAGCAGCTGGTTGCCGACGGCGTGCCCGAGGCTGTCGTTGATGTCCTTGAAGCGGTCGAGGTCGAGGAACATGACCGCCACCGATGTGCCGGTGCGCTCGGCCTGGGTGAGGGACTGGCGCAGCCGGTCCTCGAACAGGACGCGGTTGCACACGCCGGTGAGCGGGTCGTGCTGGGCGCGGTACTCCGCCGCGGCGTGGGTGAAGACCTGGCGCAACAGGTAGAAGAGCACGAGCAGGGGCAGGAGGGTGGAGGCGATCACGAGGCCGCGCTCGCGGGTCACGTCGAGGGCGTTCTGGGTGCTCAGGACGCCCGGGACCACGAGGGCCGCCACCACGAGCATGCCGACGCGCACCGCGCTCGGCCGGCTGGGGCGGAGGGGCACGGGGTCGAAGGTCGTCTTGCGCGCCGGGTGGAGGAACGACGCGCCCCACAGGCACGCCCCCCACAGCACCACGGTCTCCACCACCACCGCCGGCTCGGTGCTGCGCGCCAGGGTCATGGCGGCGGACACGGAATGGGCGAAGAAGAGGAACACGAAGGCGCCGAAGAGGGAGCGGTAGTTGGTGGGATGGCGCTCGGTGAGCGAGACCAGGCTGCCCGCCAGCCACAGCACGACGAGATCGGCGAGCGGCACGGCCAGGGCCTGCAGATCATGGGCCGGGTGCCAACCCTGGCGGGGCACGATCTCGACGGCGAGGGCGACGAAGGCGAGGGCGAGGGTCATGACGAGCGCCTCGGACAGGGCCTCGGCCGCCCGTCCCGGCAGGCGGTGGTGCAGCAGCAGGCACAGCCCGACGGCCGTGAGGGCCACACCGGCCAGGTCGAGGGCGAGGATGGAGCCCCCGGCCGTGGGCAGCGCACCACCGCGCCCCGCTTGGAGGACCACGCTTCCCACCACGCACAGCAGGCCCGCACCGATGGCGGACCAGGCCCGGGCCCACACGCGGCGGTGGAAGCGGCGCGCCGTGAGGATGCCGAAGACGACGACGGAGACCGCCAGGACTCCGAGGAGGGCGGCCACGTCCACGGGTCGCTCGCCCATGCCCGCCCGGATGCCCACCGCCAGAGCCACGGCGATCCCCGCTAGGATCACCCTACGTGGCCATGCTGACACAAAGCATGATGATAAGAGTCGTTCCCCGCCTCCACAAGGGTGCATGCCTGGGAATGAGCCGAACGCCCTACCCCCGACCTTCCGCCACCCCCGGCCAAGGCCCGGCGGCGACCCGGGCTCAAGGACCGTGGGGGGTCCGTCGATACGAACAGGCGGCGAATTTCCTGCTCATAGCATTGGAGGGGGGAGATGCTCGTTCGGCCTTCGCACGCTCGTGACGCCGGCGCGCCCCCCGGGGGGACGCCGGGTGCCGTGGCCGGCCCGGGCCCGAACGGGGCTTCGACCCCAGTCGGCGCCGGGGACGCCACCCACCCCCGCCGTCCGAGGCTCAACCCTCACGTCCTGAGCTACCTCATGGGCCCCGCCGCGCTGGTGGCGCTCATCGGGCTGCGGCGACTGGGCGTGGTGGCCAAGGAGCCGGTGTGGCTGTGGCTGGCGGTGTTCGTGGCCATCCCGGCGACGAGCCTGGTCGTCGAGGCGCTGTACCGGCGCAGCCCCACCACCCTCATGCTGAACGCCCGGGTGGCGTGCCACGCCGCTGCGGTCACCGTGGTCATCTACCTGACGGGGTGGGGACCGGTGCTCACCGGCGCCTTCGCCTTCACCGCCCTCGAGAACGTGGCCCACGACGGCTCGCGCACGTGGCGGCTCACGGCCCTGTGGAGCCTGATGGGCATCGTCGTCGGGCAGGTGGCGATCTGGCAGGGATGGGCGCCGTCGTTCCTGTCGGTGAGCTACGGCGAGGGTCTCGGGCTCATGGGCGCCTTCGTCCTCGTGTTCGTGGTGCGCATGGCCGGCGCCACCATGCAACAGAAGGAAGAGGCCGAGACCTCGATGCGAGCCAGCGAGGACCGCTTCCGCTCGCTCGTGCAGAACTCGACCGACACCACGCTCGTCATGGGGCCCGAGGCGGTCATCATCTACGCCAGTCCGGCCACCATGTCGCTGCTCGGCCGGCACCCCGGCGAGATCGTGGGCATGCGGGCCACCGAGGCTCGTGCATCCCGAGGACCGCGCCCGGGTGGAGGTGCAGCTCGCCTCGCTGCTCCAGACGGTGTCGGTGACCGAGCCCATCCAGTTCCGCATGGAGCACGTGGACGGGACCTACCGCCACGCCGAGGCCGTGGTGAGCGACCTGCGTGACAACCCCTCGGTGGCGGGCTACGTGGCCAACCTGCGCGACATCACCGAGCGAAAGGAGGCGGAGTCACAGCTTGCCCACGCCGCGCTGCACGACCCGCTCACGGGCCTGCCCAACCGGACCCTCATCCTCGACCGCGCCGACCAGATGCTCGTGCGGGCCCGGCGCGAGTACCGGCCCGTGGCCGCGCTGTTCGTGGACCTCGACAACTTCAAGGACATCAACGACTCGCTCGGCCACGACGCCGGCGACAAGGTGCTGCAGGCGGTGGCGGCCCGCTTCGTGGGCATCCTGCGGGCGAGTGACACCGTGGGGCGCCTCGGTGGCGACGAGTTCGTGGTGCTGGCCGAGGGCGCGTCGCTCGGGGCGGGCCCCGAGATGGTGGCCGAGCGGCTGCACGCCGCCCTGCACGAGCCGTTCCGCGTGGAGGGTTACGGTGCGGTGCCCCTGTCGGTGACCGCCAGCATCGGGATCGCCGGGGGACAGCGGAACTCCGCCCACGAGCTGCTGCGCGACGCCGACATCGCCCTGTACCGGGCCAAGGCGCTCGGCAAGAACCGCTCGGCGCTGTTCCAGCCCGAGATGCAGACGGCGGTGCTGGACCGCATCGAGATCGAGGCCGACCTGCGCTCGGCGCTGCCCGAGGACCAGTTCTTCCTCCTCTACCAACCCGTGTTCGACCTGGAC
>CAWIWK010000003.1:0-15548 GCA_963839605.1 uncultured Acidimicrobiales bacterium
CAGCGGCACGCCCGCATCAGCCCCAGAATCCCAGGTGAGCCTCGGCGGCCTCGTCCTCCAGAAGGGGCCCGAGGACTCGACTGGGTGCTGGCCGCTGGCGAACACCCGTCTGCAGCCGAGGGCCAGGGTCGGGTTTTCGGGGTGGTCGCCGGTGAGCTCAGACAGGCGCTCCTCAGACAGTGCATAGACAACCCGGCCGATGTTGCACCAGTAGATTGCGCCCGCGCACATGCAGCACGGCTCGGCGCTCGTGTAGAGCGTAGCCTTCGCAAGATCCGCGGGCGAGAGCACCCGCGCAGCCCGTGCGGCGGCGGCGGGCTCTCCAGTGCTCGGGTGGGGTCCCCGCCGGGCGGATGGGAGTTGTTCCCGGCCTCCGCGATGACCCTCCCCGATTCGCCAACGACCACGGCACCGAAGGGGTGGTTTCCCGCGGCCTTCGCCGCCCCCGCCAGGACAAACGCCCGGCGCAGGAACGCCAGATCAGCGGGGGTGGGCGCCTCCTCCGCCCTTGCCTAGAGCGTCCTCAGGAACCATTGGACGGTGACCTCGACCGCGCGCGTGTCATGACCCAGGGTCGGCTCAAACACGCTGAAAACATGGTCCGCACCCCCGATGAAGACAGCCTCGGCCGGTACCCCGAAGCGGCGCGCAGGAACTCCATCGTAATTGACCTGAATCGCCGGCGCCCAGGAGCAGGCGCCCATGCACTCCACTTCTTCGAGCGAAAACTGCCCGTCCGCGGTCACTCCCTTGTGGCCGATGCCCAGCTTCCTGCAGGCATGCTCGTAAAGCTTGTCGCCATCGTGCAGCAGGCAACTGATATTGGTGCAGACCTGCACGTGATACTTGCCCAGCGGCTTGCGGTGCAGCATGGAGTAGTACGGACATCACCTCGTTGACCTGCAGCGGGGTCACGCCGACGCGCTTCGCCACTTCTTCGACCAGTTCGTCGGAGACCTAGCCCGACTTCATCCTGCGCATAGAGCAGCATCGGAATCATCGCCGAGCGCTGCGCGCCCGGCGGGATAGCTCTTCAGCAGCTTGGCGAACCTGGCTTCCAATTCGGGAGAGAATGTCATCGGTCGCGTGTCTCCCAACACAAAATCCATGCTGCCGATGGAGGCGATCACGTCCGGCGATCAGCGTGCCCTCCACCATGCGTCGGCAGCTCGCCTGCAGGTTGCCGAAACTGGGCGTGCGCATGTGGACGCGGTACGGCTGCGCCGTGCCGTCGCTCGACCACGTAATAGCCCAGCTCGCCGCGCGGCGATTCGATCACCTGGTAGACCTCGCCCTCGGGCACGCGGAAGCCCTCGGTCACAATCTTGAAATGGTAGATGAGCGCCTCCATCTGGGTCTTCATCTTTTCGCGGTCGGGCAGCACCACGTGCGGAGCGTCGGCCTTCCACGGCCCGCCGGCATGCCTTCCAGCGCCTGCTTGACGATGCGCGCGCTCTGCCGCATCTCCTCGATGCGCACCTGGTAGCGCGCGTAGACGTCGTTTTCCGTGCGCGTGGGCACTTCGAAATCGAACTTCTCGTAGCTGGAGTAGGGCGCATCCTTGCGCGCGTCGATCTTCAAACCGGCGGCGCGCAGCATGGGGCCGGTGACGCCCAGGTCGAGCATGTCTTCCAGCGAAATGTAGCCGACGCCGCGCGTGCGGCCGATCCAGATGCGGTTGTTGGTGAGCAGGTCTTCGTACTCGTCCACGCGGCTGGGGAACACGTCGATGAACTTCCTCACGCGCTCCTGCCAGCCGCGCGGCGGCTCCAGCGCCAGCCCGCCGATGCGGAAAGTAGCTGGTCATCATGCGCTGGCCGGAGAACATTTCGAAGATGCGCAGGATGTCTTCGCGCTCGCGGAAGCAATACAGGAACACGCACATGGCGCCGATGTCGATGGCGTGCGTGCCCAGCCATACCAGATGGCTGTTGAGGCGCGTCAACTCCGTCAGCATCACGCGCATCCACTGCGCCTGCGGCGGAATTTCCAGGCCGAGCAGTTTCTCCACGGCCAGGCACCAGCCCAGATTGTTAGAAAGCGGCGCCAGATAATCCACGCGGTCGGTGAGGGTGACCGCCTGCTGGTAGAACTTGACCTCGAATTCCTTCTCGATGCCGGTGTGCAGGAAGCCGATATCGGGCTGGCAGCTTCACGATGGTCTCGCCATCCAGCTCCAGCAGCAGCCGCAGCACGCCGTGCGTGGAGGGATGCTGCGGCCCCATGTTGAGGACCAGCGTGCGCCGGCCGGAGCTCGGCGTCTTCGCTCTGCGACGGTGGTGGCGATTCCTGGCGTGTCGGGTTCGCTCATGGTCAGATCCTCGTCGCCCGTGATCGGGATAATCCTTGCGCAGCGGATGGCCTTCCCAATCGTCGGGCATCATGATGCGGCGCAGATCGGGATGATTCAGGAAACTGGATGCCGAACAGGTCGAAGACTTCGCGCTCGTACCAGTTGGCGCCGCGCCACACGGAGGTGACCGATTCGATCGCCGGGTCGGCGCCGCGCACCCGGCACTTCAGGCGCACGCGCTGGTTCTGCTCCACCGAGTGCAGATGGTAGACCACCTCGAAGCGCGGCTCGGCCGGGATAGCGATCCACCGCCGGTGACGGTGCTGAGGCGCACAAATTTCTGATCGTATTTCAAGAAATCCGCAGACGCTCACGATCTTGTGCGGGAGCGATTTCGAGCGTCAATTCGCCGCGGTCGAACGCACCGCCAGTGACGGCGTCGGCGTCGAACGCCTCCACCGCCGCAGCCATGGCTGTTCTGTCGCAAATTTTCGGGAAGCATGTCGAGTTCGGTTACTGTTTTCGCGCTGGAATCCGACCCGGACCAATCCAGCGCGCCCTTTTTCCAGATGTAGAAAAATCCGGCAAGGATCAGAACCACGAAGACCAGCATCTCGACGAAGCCGGACATCATCAGCTCGCGGTAGACCACCGCCCAGGGATACAGAAAAATCGCTTCGATATCGAACAGGATGAACAGCATCGCCACCAGGTAGAATTTCACGCTGAAACGCTGCCGCGCGTCGCCGGTGGGAACGATGCCGGATTCGTAGGGCATGTCCTTGACCCGGTTGCGGACGCGTTTTCCCAGCAGATACGACACGGTAAGCAGGCCTGCCGCAAGCGCCATGGCGACCAGCGGCCTGCAGCAGGACGGGGAAATAGACCTCTGTGGCAGACGTCGGCATTTGGTTTCAGGACAGAATCGGGCTAAATTTGACTATAATGGGTCGAAAAGAGGGGTGTCAACCAACGTGCCGATCGAGATCGTTGTGAACGGCGAGCGGCGCGGTAGCGCCGGAGGGCCAGACGATCCTCGGACTGCTGCGCGAATTGGGGCTGGAACCCGCGCGCATGGCGGTGGAATACGATCGCCGGATTGTGAAGCGGTGGATGGTCCGGAGACGGTTCTGCGCCCGGTGCAGGTGGAAATCGTACAGTTCGTGGAGACGCGGCTGAGTGGAAGACATGCGGACTCAAGATACGGACTTCCCGGATCGCGCTCCGGTAGACAATCGGCCACGCGGCGTCAAAGCGCCAAACGCCCGAACGCGCGAAGCGATTGGCGAACTGGAAGCCGGGAAGGGCGAGCGTTCCCATAGCGTGGGAGAGATGCTGGCTCAGTGCCGGTGGCGGCCGGCTACGCTGGGCGGCCCGACCGGGGGGCGGGCTTCGGGTTCGCCGCCGGGCTCGCTGGCCGACCTGTTCCTCCCCACCACCTTCGGCCTGTCGGCCCTGGTCGGATGCCTCGCTCGGCTTCGGCACCGGCCTGGCCACGGCGGGGCTCGTCCGCAGCTCGTGGTGGCTGCCGCCCATCGTGGCCGCGGGGGCGACCGCCGTCGGCCTGGCGGCGTACGCCATCCTGGGGGCCGTGCTCGGGGACCCCACCATGCATCCGCGACTACCTCGCCGCCCGCCTCTGGTGGGGGTGCCGTCCGGCCGGCGCCGTGCTGGCCACGCCGGTGCTGCGCATGGTGGCATGGGCGGTGCCCCGCCCGGTGCCCGGCTCGGCGGCGGCCGCCGGGCGGGGGCATGCGGTGAGAGCCGACGAGCGGCGCTTCGCCCGGCAGCTGCGGACGGCCGACACGCCGCGGCGCCCGCCCCGCCCGCGTCGGCATGCTCCGGTTCGAGCCGGCTGCGGCACCCGCTGCGCGGGGCGCGCTTCTACCCCAGGCCCAAGGCGCCGCGCCCGGCCGCGAGCGCACGAGCCCGGGCCCGCGGATGCGCCCCCGGCGGTCGGTCGTGGACCGGGTGAAGCCCCGAGCGAGCCGTCCGCGCCGCGGACGATCATCCGGCTGCGGGTGCTCGGGCTGCTGGTGGCTGCGCTGTTCTCGCTCATGTTCATCCGGCTGTGGTACCTGCAGGTCCTCGACACCCGGCCTACTCCAAGACGGTGGCCCAGAACCAGGTCCGCCTGGTGGAGGTCCCCGCGCCGCGTGGCCTCATCCTCGACCGGACGGGCACAACATCATGGTGGGGGACCAGGTGACCCAGGACATCACCTTGTCGCGGGTGGCGGCCCAGCAGCACCCCGAGGTGGTCGGGCAGCTGGCCGCCCTGCTCGGCATCACCGACGAGCCAGATCGAGTCCGACCTCGCCAACGATCAGTACAGCCTGTACAAACCGGTCCCCATCATCGCAGAACGCCCCGCTGTCCGACGTCCTCTACATCGGCGAGCACGCCACGATGTTCCCCGGCGTCTCCACCGTGGCCGACACCAACCGACCTATCCCGACGGGCCAGACCGGCGTGCCAGATGCTCGGCTACGTCGGGCAGATCAACGGGGCGGAGCTGCAGGCCCACAGTCGCAGGGGTACCAGCTGGGCGACCTGTTCGGACAGAGCGGGCTCGAGGCCCAGTACCAGGCGGCCCTGCGGGGCACGCCGGGCATCGACCAGGTGGAGGTGAACGCCCAGGGCCAGGTGGTGGGCAGCCTGGGCGAGACGCCGCCGGTCTCGGGTGACGACGTCGTGACCAACATCGACGCCGGGCTGCGAGCAGACCCTGCAGCAGTCGCTCGACACCGAGATCGCCGACCTTCGCACGGCGACGTCGACGAAGTGGGCGGGGCGGCGGTGGCCCTCGACCCCCAGACCGGGGCGGTGCTGGCCCTCGTGTCGTCGCCCACCTACGACCCCACGTGGTGGAACAACGGCATCTCCGCCGCCCACTACGACCAGATCGAGGCCACGGGGGCGCTCAACAACAACGCCATCCAGGGCCTCTACACGCCGGGATCGACCTTCAAGCTGGCCACGGCCACCGCCGCGCTGCAGACCGGGCTCATCACGCCCGGCACCCGTTCGACGACACCGGCTCGTACACCATCCCGGGCTGCACGACGGGCGGCCGGGGTGCGCCACCTACCACGACAACGAGGGCGAGGCGGCCGGCGAGGTCGAACGTGTGCCAGGCGCTCACGCTGTCGAGCGACATCTTCTTCTACAACCTGGGCGTCCAGTTCTGGGACGACTACAAGTCGACGGGGCGCTACGGCGAGACGCCCATCCAGAACGCCGCCGCCGCCGTCGGCTACGGCGACGTCACCGGGATCGACCTCCCGGCGAGACCCACTACGCCCGGGTGGACTCGCCCGGCCGTGGTGGCCAAGGAGCACGCCCAGGACCCGAAGGACTACCCCAACGGCGGCTGGTACACGGGGAACAACCTGGAGATGGCCTTCGGCCAGGGCGGCACCGTCATCACCCCCATCGAGCAGGCCGTGGCCTACGCCACCTTCGCCAACGGCGGGACCCGCTACGTGCCCGAGGTGGCGGCCGGGCTTCGTGAGCGACAGGGGCAAGGTGGTGCGAGCCTCGCCCCCGAGGTGGCCGGGCACGTCGACATCGGCCGGCCGACTACCAGGCCATGCTGAGCGGCTTCGAGGGGGTGGTGCAACAACCCCAAGGGCACCGCCTACGGCGCCTTCCAGGGCTTCCCCCTGTCCACGCTTCCCCCTGGCCGGCAAGACCGGGACCGCCACCACCAACGAGCAGCAGCCCAACTCGTGGTTCGTGGGCTGGGGCCCGCTGCCCAACCCCCAGTACCTGATCGCGGTGTGATCGTCCAGGGCGGCTACGGCGCCTCGGCCGCCGCCCCGGTGGCCCGCGAGGGTTCGAGTACCTGGTGGCCCACCCCGGTGCCGCCGTGGCCCTGGCCCTGGCCGACGACCTCGAGCGCCACGTCGACCCACCGCCCGAGCCCGGCCACGACCGCGGCCGCCGCCGGGGGCGAGCACCACGACCACGCCCCGGCGGCCCCGGGCCCGGCCCCGACGACCACCGCGGCCCGGCACCGGGCCCTGCGGGCGGCGGGACCGGCCAGGCCGGCGCCGGCCGGCGGCCCGGGCCTGCGGCCCTAGACTCGGCGGGCACATGACCTCGCTGTGGCCACGGATCGAGCCCCTCCTGGCCCAGGTCACGAAGCCCGCCCGCTACATCGGCGGTGAGCTGGGGGCGCCGGCGCCCGGTGCACGGGCCCGGGCGCGTGGCGTGGCTGCTGCTGTACCCCGACACCTACGAGATCGGGCTGCCCAACCAGGGCCTGCAGATCCTGTACGAGATCCTGAACGAGCGGGCCGACGCCGTGGCCGAGCGGGCCTATGCCCCGTGGACGGACATGGAGGCGGCCATGCGGGCGGCCGGGGTCCCGCTGTTCTCGGTGGAGAGCGACCTGGCCGGCGGCCGTTCGACGTCCTGGCCTTCAACCTGTCGGCCGAGCTCACCTACACCAACGTCCTCAACCTGGTGGACCTGGCCGGCGTGCCGGTGCGCGGCGCCGACGCGGGGCCGACCACCCCCTGGTGGTGGCCGGCGGCCACTGCGCCTTCAACCCCGAGCCGCTGGCCGACTTCGTCGACGCCTTCGTGCTGGGCGACGGCGAGGAGGCGGTGGGGGAGATCACCGAGGTCGTCGGCCGGCCTGGCTGGCCGGCGGGCGGCGGCCGGCGACGCCGGGACCTGCTGGTGGCCCTGGCCCGGTGCCCGGGGTGTACGTGCCCTCGTGCTACGGCCCCGCTACGACGGACGGGCGCGGCTGCGGTGGACCGCCCCGGTGCCGGCGGGTGCCCGGACCAGGGTGGAGAAGCGCACCATCGCCGACCTGGCGGAGTGGCCCTATCCGAAGCAGCAGCTGGTGCCGCTCATCGAGGTGGTCCACGACCGCCTCAACGTCGAGGTGTTCCGGGGCTGTACCCGGGGGTGCCGCTTCTGCCAGGCGGGGATGATCACCCGGCCCGTGCGCGAGCGGCCGGCGGCCCAGGTCGACCGATGGTGCGCGACGGCCTCGACCGGACGGGCTACGACGAGGTGACGCTCACGTCGCTGTCGACGTGCGGACTTCTCGGGCATCGAGGGGGACGTGGCGTCGATCATCAACGACCCCGAGTGCTCGGGCCAGGTGTCGGTCAGCCTGCCCAGCCTGCGGGTCGACGCCTTCACCGTGGGCCTGGCGGCGGAGATCCAGAAGGTGCGCCGCACCGGGCTCACCTTCGCCCCCGAGGGTGGCACGTGGCGGATGCGCCAGGTCATCAACAAGCTCATCCGCGAGGAGGACCTGTACTCGGCGGTGGAGGCGGCGTTCTCCCAGGGGTGGCGCCGGGTGAAGCTCTACTTCCTCATCGGCCTGCCCACCGAGACCGACGAGGACGTGCTCGGCATCGCCGCCCTGGCCGGCCCTGCGTCGAGATCGGCCGCCGCCACCACCGCGACGTGACGGTGACGGCCTCGGTGGGGGGCTTCGTGCCCAAGCCCCACACCCCGTTCCAGTGGTTCGGGCAGAACACGATGCGAGGAGCTGCGGCGCAAGGTGGGGCTGCTGCAGGACGCGGCCGCGGCGCCCGGGGCCTCACGCTGCGCTGGCACGACCCCGAGGCCACGGCGGCCGAGGGCATCGTCAGCCGGGGCGACCGGCGCATGGGGGCGGTCATGGAGCAGGTGTGGCGGGCCGGGGGGACCTTCCAGGAGTGGTCCGAGCACTTCGACCTCGGTCTGTGGGAGCAGGCGCTCGAGCGGCCGGGCCTGATCCTCGACGACAACGTGTACCGCCACCGCGACGAGGACGAGGTGCTGCCCTGGGACCACGTCTCGGCCGGGCTGCACCGGGACTTCCTGTGGCAGGACTTCCAGGAGGCCCTGGCCGAGCACGGCCTCGAGGACTGCCGGTGGACCCCGTGCTACGACTGCGGGGCCTGCACCGGGCTCGGGGTCGAGCACATGGTGGCGTCGGCGGTCCCCCCGGCCGGCGGGCAGCCAGGGCACGGGCCAGGACCTGGCCGCGGGCGGGCCGGTGCCGGTGCGGTTCCTCGGCCCGGCGTCGCCGGGGCGGAGCGGCCTGGCCTGGGCGGCACCCGCGGAGCCCGTGCGGTGACGGCTCCGGGTCCGCTTCACCAAGCTCGGCCGGGTGCGCTGGACGAGCCACCGCGACGTGGCCCGCATGTGGGAGCGGGCCCTGCGCCGGGCCGGCCTGCCGGTGGCCTACACCGCGGGCTTCTCACCCCGGCCCCGGCTGAGCTTCGGGCTGGCCCTGCCCACCGGGTGCGAATCGCTGGCGGAGTACGTCGACATCGCCATGGCCGAGGCCCGGTCGGCCGACCGACGGCCTGGCGACCGGGCGCATCGCTCGGATGCTCACCTGCTGCCCGACGGCGTCGACGCCGTGGCCGCCGGCGTGGTGGCGCCGGGCGCGGCGTCACTGCAGGAAGAAGTGTCCTCGTGCACGTGGGAGATCGAGGTGCCGGGTGTGACCCCCGGAGCTGGAGGAGGCGGTCGGGCGTGTGCTCGGCGCCCCGACTGCTCCCCTCCGGCGCGAGCGCAAGGGGCGTGACGTGGTCGACGACCTGCGCCCCTCGATGCTGGCGTTGTCGTGTTGCCGGACGCCGACGCGACCGGTGCCCGGCTCTTCGCCGAGCTGGGCGCGACCCGGCCTCGCGGCGTCCGTCCATCCGAGCTCGCCCAGGGATGGGCGTCGAGCTCGGCCGTAGCCGAAGAACCTGTCAATGGATCGAGTGCGACGGCTCCCGCCGGGAGCCGCTTCCTGCGGACCTCGATGGTGCCGCCGCGCATGGAGCGCGCCTCGTGAGCAGTCGAGAAGGGACCTCCCCATGTCCGATACGAGCGCCGGACAGCCGGCGGTGGAGCCGAAGGGCCCATCGCCGCTGCCCGCACCACGCCGAGTGGGCGACGGGCGCCCCGAACGGGGCCGATGCCCCGTCGCCGCACCCCGTCACCGATGCCGGAGGTGGGCAGAGGGCCGGGCGTCTGACGACGCCGGCGGCCCCACCGACAGCCCACGGCCGGACCGCCGACCAGGAGGCGGGAGGTGACTCCTCCCCGCCGCGGGCCGCGCCCGGCACGGGGCTCCCCGAAAGCGCCGTCGCCGCCCCGCCGGGCCGCGCCCCGAGGGGGCTGAGCCCACCACCGACGCGTCCCCCGACGACGCGCCACCGAGGCGGCCCGGCGTCGGGCGACGCCGACGACACGCCGGCGGACGGTCCGGCGGTCGCGGCGCCGGCCCGCGCGGCGCCGACCGCGATCGGCGACACCCGCCCCGCCCGGGTCCAGCCCGCCGCCGCCACGGCCGCCACCCCGGCCCCGCCGGCCGAGGCGCGCCGCAGGAGGACCGCCCGCGCCCCGACCCGGTCCGGTGGCGATACCGCCCGGGCGCTGCGGCGGGCACGCCGGCGCCGAGCCGGGTGCCGGCGACGCCGACCTCGACGCCGACGAGGGTCCCGACGACGGGTCCGGTGGTGCCGCGGGCGTCGCGCCGGCGCAGCGGTCGTGAGCGCAGGGGCCGGCCCGTGGGCCGCTACCTCATGTGCGTGCACGTCCGCCCCCACGCCACCCAGATCGCCGTCCTCGAGGGCCGGACCCTCGTCGAGCACTACGTGTCCCGCGCCGCGGACGACGCCACCCAGATCGACGGCAACATCTACCGGGGCCGGGTCCAGAACGTGCTGCCGGGCATGGAGGCGGCCTTCATCGACATCGGCACGCCCAAGAACGCCGTGCTGTACCGGGGCGACGTGCGCTACGACCGCGACGACATCGACGAGCGGCCCAGCGCGCCTCGCCGCGCATCGAGGAGATGCTGCGTCCCGGCCAGGTCATCTTGTGCCAGGTCACGAAGAACCCCATCGGGGCCAAGGGGGCCCGGCTGACCCAGGAGGTGTCGCTGCCGGGGCGCTTCGTGGTGATGGTGCCCAATTCCACCGCCTTCGGCATCTCCAAGCGCCTCGACGACAACGAGCGCAAGCGCCTGCGTCGGATCGTCGACGAGGTCCGCCCCGCCGGCCACGGCCTCATCGTGCGCACGGCGGCGCGAGGGGGCCAGCCAGGACGAGCTGCGCCACGACGTCGAGCGGCTGGTGGCGCAGTGGGGCGCCATCGAGGCCGAGGCGGGGCGGGCCCCGCGCCGGGCCTGCTGTACTCGCGAGCCCGACCTGGCCGTGCGGATCGTGCGCGAGGAGTTCAACCGCGAGTACCGCGGCGTGGTGATCGACGACGAGCTGCTCTTCGAGCAGGTGCGCGACTACGTCGGCCAGGTGAACCCCGAGCTGGTCGAGCGCGTCGAGTACTACGACCCCGTCGGCCGAGAGCCTTCCGTGTTCGAGCGCTTCCACGTCCACGAGCAGCTCCACAAGGCCCTCGACCGCAAGGTGTGGCTGCCCGTCGGGGGGGTCGATCATCATCGAGCGCACCGAGGCTCTCACCGTCATCGACGTGAACACCGGCAAGAACGTGGGCACGTCGAACCTGGAGGAGACCGTCTACCGGAACAACCTCGAGGCGGCGGAGGAGATCGCCCGCCAGCTGCGCCTGCGCGACATCGGCGGCATCATCGTCATCGACTTCATCGACATGGAGATCCGCGAGAACCGGGACCGGGTGCGGCGCCGCCCTGCGCTCGGCCCTGGCCCGGGACAAGACCCGCACCCAGGTGTTCGACATCTCCGAGCTCGGCCTGGTGGAGATGACCCGCAAGCGGGTCGTCGCGAGGGGCTGGTGGAGTCCCTGTCGAGACCTGCACCGTCTGCAACGGCCGCGGCATCGTCTTCGACGCGAGCTCGACTGGGACCGCTCGCTCGGCACGGCAGACGCCCCGGACTGCTGTAGGATCGTCGGGCTATGTACGCAGTGATCCGCAGCGGTGGGAAGCAGGAGCGTGTGGCCGAGGGCCAGCAGGTGCGCCTGGAGCTCCTCGGGGCGAGCGCGGGGAGCGAGGTCGAGCTCGACCGGTGCTGGTGGTGGACGGCGACCGGTGCTCGCCACCCCCGCCGAGCTGGCCGGGACGGTCGTGACCGCCCGGGTGGTGGGCGAGGAGCTCGGCCCCAAGATCCGGGCGGTTCACCTACCAGGCCAAGGCCCGCCGCCGCCGGCGCTGGGGCCACCGCCAGCGCTACGCCACGGTGCGAGATCACGTCGATCACGGTCCCCCGGGCACCCTGAGCCGACGCAGGAGGAGGCTTCATGTCCAAGACCAAGGGCGGCGGGCTCGACCCGCAACGGCCGCGACTCGAACGCGCAGCGCCTGGGCGTCAAGGTCTACGACGGCACGGCCGTCCCCGCCGGGGCGATCATCTTCCGCCAGCGCGGCACCAAGTTCCACCCCGGTGACAACGTCGGCCGGGGCGGCGACGACACCCTCTTCGCCACCGCCGCCGGCGTGGTGCGCTATCGGCACCCGCAAGGGCCGGCGCGTGGTGAGCGTGCCGTCGCCGAGTCCTGATCCCGGCGCCGCCGGGACGCCTGGAGCGGCGTCCCCCGGCCCGGCTGTGCCCGCCTCCGGGACGGCAGGCTCGCACCGTAGGATCGGACGCATGCCGGGGTTCGTCGACGAGGCGCAGGTCCACGTGAAGGCGGGTGACGGCGGCGCGGGCGCGGTGTCGTTCCGGCGTGAGGCGCACGTGTCGCGCGGCGGGCCCGACGGCGGCGACGGGGGCGACGGGGGCGACGTGTGGCTGGTGGCCTCCACCAACCAGGCGTCGCTGCTCGGCTTCCGGGACCACCCCCACCGGCGTGCCGGTGACGGCCGCCACGGGCAGGGCAAGCGGCGCCACGGCGCGCGGGGCGCCGCCCTCGAGGTGCCCGTCCCGGTGGGGACGGTGGTGCGCGGTCCCGACGGCGCCCTCCTGGCCGATCTGGCCGAGGCGGGGGAGCGCTGGCTCGCCGCCGGCGGCGGGCGCGGTGGGCGGGGCAACGCCCGCTTCCTCTCCAACCGCCGCCGGGCACCCGCCTTCGCCGAGCAGGGCGAGGTGGGAGAGGAGCGCTGGCTCGGTCTCGAGCTCAAGCTCCTGGCCGACGTGGCCCTGGTGGGCATGCCCAACGCCGGCAAGAGCACGCTCATCGCCCGCATCTCGCGCGGCGCGGCCCAAGATCGCCGACTACCCCTTCACCACCCTGGAGCCGCACCTGGGCGTGGTGCGCCTCGGGCCGCGCCGGCGACGAGACCGAGTTCATGGTGGCCGACGTCCCCGGGCTGGTGGAGGGGGCGGCCGAGGGCAGGGGGCTCGGACACCGGTTCCTGCGCCACACCGAGCGGGCCCGCGTCCTGGTGCTCCTCCTCGACCTGGCCGCCGCCGACGGCACCACCCCCGAGGCCCAGGAGCGCATCCTCCTCGACGAGCTGCGCCGCTACCGTCCCGACCTCCTCGACCGGCCCCGCCTGGCGGTGGGCTCCAAGGCCGACGTGGCCACCGGGGACGCTTCGGCGGGCGAGAGCGACGTGGCCGGCGGACCCGACGCACCGGGACCAGCCCTGCGTGTGTCGGGGGCCACGGGAGAGGGCACGGCCGAGCTCCTGGGGCGCCTGGCCACCATGGTGCTCGACGCCCGGGCCGAGCAGGCGAGCGAGGTGCGCACCATCGTCGTGCACCGCCCCGTGTCCGAGGACATCGCCGTGGAGCGCGCCGACGACGGCTCCTTCGTGGTGCGGGGCAGGCCCGCCCTGCGGGCCGTGGCGCTTTCGGACCTCACCGACGACGGGGCCGTCGACTACGTCCAGCACCGTCTTCGGCGCCTGGGTGTGGAACGCGCCCTGGTGCGGGCGGGCGTGCGCGACGGTGACGTGGTGCACCTCGGGTCGCTCAGCTTCACCTACCGCAAAGACGAGGGCGTGGAGGGAGCGGTGGGCCCCGATGCACCGTTGCCGGCGCGCCGGCACCGCCGCCAGCGACAGGGCGACGGGTGAGCACTCCGCCCGCGTCGGCCACGCCGCCGCCGGCGCCGCCGGCGGCGCACCCGCGCACGGTGGTGGCCAAGATCGGGTCGTCGTCGCTCACCGCGCCGGACGGGGGCGTCGACGCCGTGGCCGTGGCCAGGCTGTGCGACGAGGTGGGGGCGCTGCGGGCCGAGGGCCACAGCGTCGTGCTCGTGAGCTCGGGGGCCATCGCCGCGGGGTGGTCGGCACTGGGCGGAGGGCCGCGGCCCGTCGACCCCGCCGTGCTCCAGGCCGTGTCGGCGGTGGGCCAGCCCCGTCTCATGCGCGTCTACGACGACTGCCTGGGTACGCACGGCCTCGTGGCCGGCCAGGTCCTCCTGGCCCCGCTCGACTTCGTGCACCGCCAGCAGTACCTCCACGCCCGCCAGACGCTGTCGCGTCTGCTCGAGCTCGGGGTCGTCCCCGTGGTGAACGAGAACGACGCCACCTCCGACGACGAGATCCGCTTCGGGGACAACGACCGGCTCGCCGCGCTCGTCGCCCACCTGGTAGCCGCCGATCTCCTCGTGCTGCTCACCGACACCGCCGGCCTGCTCACCGCCGACCCCCGCACCACGGCCGAGGCTTCGCTCATCGAGGAGGTGGTCGAGGTCGACCAGAGGCTCGAGGCCATGGCGGGCGGGGCGGGCACCGAGGTGGGGAGCGGGGGCATGGCGTCGAAGCTGGCTGCGGCCAAGATCGCCGCCTGGTCGGGGGTGGAGACGGTCATCGCCGACGCGGCCAAGCCCCACGTGCTCGCCCACGCCGTGGCCGGCCGGCACGGGGTCGGCACCGTGTTCCGGCCCCGGGGGCGGCGGCTGCCGGCCCGCAAGCTGTGGATCGCCTTCGCCGTGGCCGCGTCGGGGACGCTGGTGGTGGACGAGGGCGCCCGCCTGGCGCTCGTGGAGCGCGAGGCATCGCTGCTCCCGGCCGGGGTGGTGTCGGTGTCGGGACGCTTCGACACCGACGACGCGGTGGAGATCGCCGGCCCCGACGGCGTGGTGTTCGCCAAGGGCCTCGCCCGCCACCCCGCCGAGCGCATCGCCTCGTGGGCCGGGCTGCGCACCTCCGAGCTGCCCGACGCCACCCCCCACGAGGTCGTGCACCGCGACGACCTCGTCGTGCTGGGCTGAGGGCGCCGCCCGTCCCCACAGGGTCCGGGGGGTCAGCGAGGCGGGGGTAGCCTGGGGCATGGCACGGGCGCACCTCGTCGAGCTCGGGCAACGGGCCAAGGCGGCGTCACGCCTCCTGGCCGTCACCCGCAGCGCCAAGAAGGATGCGGTGCTGGGCGTGGCCGCCGATCTGCTCGAGGCGCGCCGGGCCGAGATCCTCGAGCACAACGCCGCCGACCTCGACGACGCCCGGCGCGACGGCGCCACCGACGCCCAGCTCGACCGGCTCCGCCTGAGCGACGACCGGGTGCGGGCCATGGCCGACGGGCTGCGGCGGGTGGCCGCCCTGGCCGATCCGGTGGGAGAGGTCGTGGACGGCTGGGTGCGCCCCAACGGGCTGCGCGTGGAGCGGGTGCGGGTGCCCCTCGGGGTGGTGGCCGTCATCTACGAGAACAGGCCCAACGTCACGAGCGACGCGGCGGGGCTGTGCCTCAAGGCGGGCAACGCCGTCATGCTGCGGGGCTCGTCGAGCGCCCAGCGCTCCAACACGGCCGTGGCCGCCTGCCTGCGCGAGGCCCTCGTCAAGACCGACCTGCCCGAGGACGCCGTGGTGCTGGTGGGCGACACGAGCAGGGAGGCGGCGGTCGAGCTGATGCAGCTCGACGGGCTGGTCGACTGCCTCGTGCCCCGCGGGGGCCCCTCGCTCATCGCGTCGATCCGTCAGCACGCCACCGTTCCCTGCGTCATCGACGGCGACGGCAACTGCCACGTCTACGTCGACGCCGCCGCCGATCTCGACATGGCACTGGCCATCGTGGTGAACGCCAAGACCCAGCGACCCGGGGTGTGCAACGCGGCCGAGTCGCTGCTCGTGCACGAGGCGGTGGCCGCCGAGTTCCTGCCCGCGCCCAGCAGGCCCTGGCCGGCGTGGAACTGCGCGGCGACGAGGCCGGCCGCGCCATCGAGCCCACCATGGGCGTCGCCACCGAGGAGGATTACGCCACCGAGTACCTGGGCCCGGTGCTGTCGGTCGCCGTCGTGTCGAGCCTCGACGCTGCCACGGACCACATCGCCCGCTACGGCTCGGGGCACTCCGAGGCCATCGTGACGTCCGACCTCGCCGCCGCCGAGCGCTTCTGCGCCGAGGTGGACGCCGCCGCGGTGCTCGTCAACGCCTCGACCCGGTTCATCGACGGCGACGAGCTCGGCTTCGGGCTCGGAGATCGG
>CAWIWK010000004.1:0-76740 GCA_963839605.1 uncultured Acidimicrobiales bacterium
GGCGTCAACGCTCAACGAATCCAACGCCATCTTCATCCTCAGAATGGGCGAACCCATCAGGATCGTGGACCTGGCAAAGAACCTCATCGAGCTGTCCGGGCTCAAGGTGGGCGCCGACATCGACATCGTGTTCACGGGCATGCGGCCGGGCGAGAAAGTCAACGAGGAGCTCCTTACCGCATCGGAGAACCTGGTCCAGACGCAGTTCAGCAAGATCCGGCTGCAGCGCAACCAGAACTTCGATCCGCACCGCATCGAACGGTTTGTGCACGACCTCAAATCGAACGTTGAGCTCGGCAATATCAAGGCGCTCTATCAGGACATACACGTTCTCATTCCGGAAATGGTCGGCCCTACGTTCGACGAAATGATCAGCAACATGTTTGCGTGAGTATGCTCACCCTTCTCTCCAAAATCGGTCCGCTTCTCATGTATCCGGTCGGCCTCGCAGGCTTGTGCGGTGTCGCGGCCGGCATCGCCGCCCTCAAAAACAAAAGGAAAGCCGCGGTGGCGCTGGCATTTGCGTCTGCCGCCGTGCTCCGGTTCTTTTCCTGCCCGGCAATCACGTTCGTCCTGGTGAGGAGTCTCGAAAGAATTTGACAAGCCGGTGAACCTGCCGAAGGCCCCGGCCATCGTGCTGCTCGGCGGGTGCACCAGGCCTGCCGTGCCTCCACGGACCAGCGTGGAGGTGAGCTGCGCGGGCGACAGGGTTCTGCACGCCGCCCGGCTGTTCAAACAGGGGCTGGCGCCCGTCATCATCTGCACGGGCGGCAAGCTCTCGTTTGTCTATAATTTCCCCGGTTCAGAGGCCTAGGTGCATGGCGAGCATCCTGCGCAACGACTGCGGCGTGGACTCGTCCGGTTCTGGGCTTTGATACGGATAAAGATGACGCGTTCGACCGCCAGTTGGAATTTATCCGGCAAAACCGGCATTGCCCAAAGCATGGTGGGTCTGCTTGCCGCCATGCCGAATACCGACCTGTACAAACGGCTGGAACAGGAAGGACGGATCATCAAACAGGACAAACCGCACAGCGGCGATAACGTCGATACCGTGCTCAACTTCGTACCCGTCATGCCGGCGGAAAAACTGGTCGCGGGCTACAAGCGGGTGATTGCGGAAACTTCTCAGCCCAAAAGCTATTTCGCCCACGCGTTAACAGTCATCAGCAGGTTTCCTGATCTGAAAATAAGGGAGCTTCGCCGGGCGGCGCCATGGAAAAGAAAATTAGCGAAATCAAAATTGACCAATTATCCAAGCAAGACGAGGGTGATCTTTGCCCTGGCAAAACTTTCTTTTCTCCGTTTGGCATTCAAGCGTTATGGTTTATTATCTGGTCGTCGAGGTTCGGACTGCTCGCGCTCCCGCCGCGATAAAACTGGTTTTCCGGGGAAGCCATTATTTCAGCGTGGCCGGAAGAATAGCGCACACGCAGACGCAGTCTGTGCCTGCGGTAAGTAAGGAAAAACGCGCGGCCGTGCCGTTAATTTTGAAGCCAATACCCGGTTTGGTTCCCTGGTGTGGATGGTGGCGGTCATCACGCTCGGGTCACGCACCGTCGAAGGTGCGGTGCAGGCCGGCATGGGCTTCGCCGTCTTCGCCACGATCCTCACGTATCCCCCACGCCGCTTCGCCGGGATCGAGCCGATCCTGTTCGCCTTGGCTCGGTGACCTACGCCGCGCACCCGAGGGGATCCTCGAATACCAGAAGAGCCGGTGGATGCACCGCGTGAACCGGCTGCTGTCGGCCTACGACCAGCGCCGGGGACGGAGGGGACTCCCCTGGGCGATCTGGCCGCCGCCACCGACGCCGGCCCTGTGGCGGTCATGCCGGCAGCGACGATCAGCGGAGAGGTGTTCGGTGGTTGAGCGGCGGTGTGCGCCACGGCGCGGCCGACGGTGCCGCCGTCCCGGCGGTGCCCCGCTGCTGCTCGACGCGCGCGGCGTCTCCATCCGCTTCGGGGGCGTGGCCGCGCTGAAGGAGGTGTCGATGTCCATGGTGCCGGGCGAGGCCGTGGGGCTGGTCGGCCCGAACGGTGCCGGCAAGACCACGCTGTTCAATTGCCTGTGCGGACAGCTCCGTCCGGCAGCGGGCACGGTGTCGTTCGACGGCGAGGTCCATCGGCGACCTGCCCGCCCACGCCCGGGCCCGGCTCGGGATCAGGCGGACCTTCCAGCGGGTGGAGGTGTTCCCCGAGATGTCGGTGCGCGACCACATGATCGTGGCCGAGCCGGGCCCGGCGCGGTGACGGGGCGCTGTGGAAGGACCTGCTCAACAAGGGCAAGCCCCGACCGCGACGAGCTCGACCACGTTGAGGAGGTCCTGGCAGCTGGTCGGGCTGACGGACCTGGCCGACGTGCCGGTGGCCGCGCTCAGCCTGGGTCACTGCCGCCTGGTGGAGCTGGGCCGGGCCCTCGCCGGCGAGCCCCGGCTGCTCATGGCCGACGAGCCGTCGTCGGGACTCGACATCGCCGAGACCGCCGCGCTGGCGGCGTGCTGCGCACGCGCCCAGCGCGAGCAGGGCATGGCCGTGTTGCTCGTGGAGCACGACATGGCCATGGTGGCGCAAGCGCCGTCGACCGTGTGGTGGTGCTGGACGTGGGCGAGATCATCGCCCAGGGCCCCTTCGACGCCGTCGTGGCCGACCCCGAGGTGCGGCGGGCCTACCTGGGACGCTCGGCATGAGCGACCCCATCCTGCAGATGGACCGTCTCCGCCTCCTACAGCACGTACCGCGCGCTGTTCGGGGTGTCGCTCACCGTTCCCGCCGACGGCATCGTCGCACTGGTCGGCTCCAACGGGGCGGGGAAGTCGACCGTGGCCCGGGTGGCGACGGGGCTCGTGCCGGTGAGCGACGGCACGCATTCGCATCGCCGGGCAGGACATCACCAAGGTGTCGGCCCACCGCATCGCCCGCATGGGCGTGACCCACGTCCCTGAGGGTCGGGCGGTCTTCTCCTCGCTCATCGGTGGAGGAGAACCTGACGCTGTCGTTCCTGAAGCGGTGGGCCGCGCGGCGTATCGCGACGCCCTGGCCCGCGCCTACGACGCCTTCCCGGTGCTCTCCGAGCGGCGCCGTCAGCAGGGGGGCACGTTGTCGGGGGGCCAGCAGCGCATCCTGTCGCTGGCCAAGGTGCTGGCGGTCGCCCCCAAGCTCCTGGTGGTGGACGAGCTCTCGCTCGGGCTCGCCCCCGTCGATCGTCGACCAGGTCTACGACGGGTCGGTCGCCATCCACCGGCAGGGCTGCGCCCTGCTCGTGGTGGAGCAACAGGTCGACCGGGCCCTCGCCATCGCCGATCGGGCCATGCTTCTCGGTGAAGGGGGCGGTGGCGTGGGAGGGGCCGGCCAGCCAGGCCCGTCCCGTCCTCGAGTCCCAGATGCTGAGCGGCGCGTCGACCAACGGCAGCGCCCATTCGACGAACGGGTCCGGTCCCGGCGCCGCAGCGGTGATGCACGCGCCCCTCGCCGTGCACGTCCCGCCCGCACCGGCCCCCCCCTTCCCCACCACAGCGGCTCCCACGGTCGGACCCGCCACCCCACCCGCCGCCCCGGCGGCCTACGCGCCGATGTATGCGCCACCCCCGCCCACCGCCACGCCACCCGCGCCCCGGTTCGCCGCGCCGCCGCCCCCGCCGCCTGCGCCTACGGCCGCGCCTACGGCCGCGCCTGCGCCTGCGCCTGCGGCAGCGCCTCCTGTCGTCCCCGCCCCCGCCGTGTCCGACAAGGAGCGGCCCGAGGCCAACGGGCACCCCGCCGACCTGTGGGTGGTGGGACCGAACTTCCCTGCCACCCCGTCCTGACGGTCGGGACCACACCGAGCCGGAGGGAGAGCCGACGTATGGGACTGCTCGACGACAGGGTTGCCGTCGTCACGGGAGCCGGTGGGGGCATCGGCCGTGAGATCGCCCGTTGCCTGGCCTCGGAGGGCGCCAAGGTGGTCGTCAACGACCTCGGGGCCACCCTCGACGGCGGCGGCACGGCGACGGGCCCGGCAGCCGAGACGTGCCGCGCTGATCGAGGAGGCGGGGGGCACGGCCGTCGCCAACGGCGACTCGGTGTCGGACTTCGACGGTGCGGGCCGCATCGTGGCCCAGGCGGTCGAGACCTTCGGGTCGATCGACATCCTCGTCAACAACGCCGGCATCGTCCGCGACCGCACCCTCGTCAAGATGTCGCCCGAGGACTACGACGCCGTCGTGGCCGTGCACCAGAAGGGCACGTTCAACTGCACACGGCACGCCGCGGTCCACATGCGCGAGAGGCGGGTACGGCCGAATCGTCAACATCACGTCGTCGGCCGGCCTGCGCGGCAACTTCGGTCGAGCAACTACGGCGCGGCCAAGGCCGCCATCATGGGCATGACCTTCGTGTGGGCGCTCGAGCTCGGCCGTACGGCATCACCGTCAACGCCGTGGCCCCCGCCGGCCTCACCCGCATGACCGAGAACCTCTTCGGCGGCGCCGATGCCCCCCCGGACCAGGACCCCGCCCTCAACGCCCCGCCTGGTGGCATTCCTGGCCTCGGAGCAGGCGAGCTACGTGAACGGCCAGGTGCTCGGGCGCACCGGCTACGCGTACACCATCTTCCAGACGCCACGGCAGGTGGCGCCATGTGGCGAGAGGCGGGTGGACGCCGAGTCGGGTCGCCGATCATTTCCACGAGGTGCTCGGGCAGCACCTCCAGCCCGTGGGGATGCCGGCCCACCCGCTGCTCGGCAAGAAGGGCGACTGAGCGTCCCGACACCCCGCCGCCGTGCACCACCGGTGCGCGACGCAGGACAGGGCTCAGGCGGCTCGAGGATGACGACGGGGATCTCGCGGTCGGTCCTCGTCTGGTACTCGTCGTAGGCCGGCCACGCCGCGGTGGCCACGGGCCACCACTGGGCGCGCTCCTCGGGGGTGGCGGTGCGGGCCCGCATCTGCGTGACGGTGTCGCCGTCCTGGAGGGTGACGTGCGGGTCGGCCAGCAGGTTCAGGTACCACACGGGGTGCGTGGGGGCACCGCCCATCGACGCCACCACCGCGTAGCGCCCGTCGTGCTCCACCCGCATCAGTGCCGACTTGCGGACTGCACCGCTGTGGCGGCCCTTCGTCGTCAGGATGACCACGGGCTTGCCCTCGAGCGTGCCGCCCTCGCGGCCACCGCTCGCCTCGTACGCCTTCACCTGGTCCGCCACCCAGTCCCACGGACTCGGCCGGTACTCGCCACCCTCGCTCATGCCGTCACTCCCTCCCTGTGCCCGGGCGTCTTCCCACTCGCGTGGATCATCGCTGGTGCTCACGGCATGCCAGCCTACGGCGGCCAGGGGACATGCTCAGCGCGACACCACCACCTTGAGGGCGCCGGTGTCGGCCGCCCGGCTGAAGACGTCGTAGGCGTCGATGAACTCGTCGAGGGTGAAATGGTGCGTGGCGAACCGCGCCACGTCGATCTGATGGTTGGCGACCAACCGCAGGAGTGTGGCGGTGGACGAGGCGTCGACCAGTCCGGTGGTGATGGTCACGTCGCGGATCCACAGCGACTCGAGGTGCAGCGTGGCGGGGGTTCCGTGCACGCCGACGTTGGCCACCCGGCCGCCGGGACGTACCAGCTCGGTGCACAGCTCGAAGCTGGCGGGCACCCCCACGGCCTCGATGGCGACGTCGGCGCCGAGGCCGTCGGTCAGCTCCCGCACTTCCGCCAGCACGTCCACCCCGCCGCTGTTGTTGAGGGTGATGTCGGCCCCGAACGCCTTGGCCGCCTCGAGACGTGCGTCGGCCAGGTCGATGGCCACCACATGGCTGGGGGAGTACAGCTTGGCCCCGAGGATGGCGGACAGGCCGACGGGCCCGGCGCCCACCACCGCCACCGTGTCGCCCGGATGCACCTGGCCGTTCAGCACCCCGACCTCGTACCCCGTGGGCAGGATGTCGGCCAGCATCACGGCCTCCTCGTCCCCGACGCTCGACGGCAACAGGTAAGTGGAGGTGTCGGCGAAGGGGACGCGCACCAACTCGGCCTGGGTGCCGTCGATCAGGTGGCCGAGGATCCACCCGCCGCCGCCCAGGCACTGCCCGTAGCGGCCCTCGCGGCAGAAGCGGCACCGCCCGCACGAGGTGATGCACGACACGAGGACGCGATCACCTCGAGCCACGCTCTTCACGCCGCTTCCCACCTCGACCACGGTGCCGACCGCCTCGTGCCCGAGGATGCGCCCGGGGGTCACCGCGGGTACGTCCCCCTTCAGGATGTGGAGGTCGGTCCCGCAGATGGTGGTGGTGTCGACCCGGACGATGGCGTCGGTGTCGTCGACGAGAACGGGATCGGCCACGTCCTCCCAGCCCTTGTTGCCCGGCCCGTGATACACGATCGCCTTCATGGCGGCCTCCCTCGGCGTGCTGCTCTCCCAAGGGTGGGCGACGGCGGCGCCGCCAGACAGTGCCGAAGGTCCCATCACCGGGGCGCATCGGGCACCGCCCCCGAACGTGTGCCGGGAGCCCGTGCCCGGCGGAGTCAGGGGTTGCGGGTGAGGATGTTCACCACCGAGACCCCCGAGCCCCGCCGCCCACGTTGTGCTGGAGGGCGTTGCCGGTGCGGATGGCGACCTGGCGCTCGCCCGCCTCCTCGCGCAGCTGCCACCAGCATTCGGTCAACTGGGCGATGCCGGTGGCCCCGATGGGGTGGCCCTTGGCCAGGAGCCCCCCCGAGGGGTTCACGGGGATGCGCCCGTCGAGGGCGGTCTCGCCCTCGAGCGACGCCGGGCCTCCCTTGCCCTTCTCCACGAACCCGAGGTCCTCGATGTCGAGGATCTCGGTGATGGTGAAGCAGTCGTGGACCTCGGCCATGTCGACGTCGGCCGGCGTCATGCCCGCCATGTCGAAGGCGCGCCCCGCCGCCACGGTGGTGGCGGGCAGGCCGACGTAGGTCGTCTTCTCGTGGAGATACGGATGGTCGGTGGCCACGCCGAATCCGGCCACGAACACGGGCTTGTCGGTGAAGTCGGCCGCCCGCTCGGGGGTGGTGAGGATGACGGCGGCGGCCCCGTCGGTCTGGGGGCAGCAGTCGAGCAGGCGCAGCGGGCTGCACACCGGTGCCGATGCCAGCACCTGCTCCACCGTGATCTCGTTCTGGAAGTGGGCATAGGGGTCGAGGCAGCCGTTGTGGTGGTTCTTCACCGCCACCGAGGCGAGCATCTCGGGCGTGGTGCCGAACTCGTACATGTGGCGGGTGGCGAACGGGGCGAACAGCACGGGGGCCGTCTCACCCCGGTTGTAGAGGGGATGGCCCGCCGCGGCCCGGGCCAGAAGGCCCTCCTGGGTCGACTTGTCGCGCATCTTCTCCACCCCGATGACGAGCACCACGTCGTGGACGCCGCTCGCCACCACCATGGCGCCGATGCGGAAGGCGTCGGACCCCGACGGGCAGGCGTTCTCCACCCGCGTGCAGGGGATGCCGGACAGGCCGATGGCGCTCGGCACGGTGTTGCCCCCGATGCCCTCCTGGCCCCACAGCGATCCCCGCTGGGTGGCCACGATGACGGCGTCGACGGCCGAGCGGTCACAGCCCTTGTCCACGCTGGCGAGCGCGGCGTTGAAGGCGCCGGCGGCCATCTGCTCGTAGCTCTGCTCGAACAGCTCCCCGAACTTGATGAGACCCGCCCCCACCACGGCCACCTTGTTCCAGCTCACCGACTTCCCTCCTTGCCTCTGGCCCCGACACCGGTGCCCGCGCCGTCGGGCGGCGCGGCCGCCCCCGACCGGCGGAAGGCCTTGTACCCGTAGACCGGCACGCCGCGCTCGAGGGCGTAGCGGCGCAGCGACAGCACCACCTCGTCCCCCACCGCCATGTCGGCGGCGTCGGCGGGCGAGCCCTGCACCATGAGGCGGGCGCCGTCGTCGAGATCCACCACCACCAGGGGCAGAGGTGCCTGGAAGGGCGGGGGCATGGTCTGGTTGACCACGAAGGTCTGGATCCGCCCGGCGCGGGCCAGGCCCACGATCTCGAGGTCGGCACCCCCGCAGGCGATGCAGGTGGGGTGGATGGTGGGCGGGGTCGAGATGGTGCCGCACGCACCGCAGCGCGCCCCTTGCAGCCCGAGCATCTCGATGTTTCCCCGCACGAAGGCGGCGCTGCCGGGCGGGACACCCATGGGGATGGGGTCGCCCATGGGCTCGAGCTGGCCCCGGGCCTTCAGGACCTCGGTGTAGGTGGCGGGGCGGCCCGGGCCGAGGGCGTCGACGCCCACCGCTCCGGGCACGGGGCGCAGCACATCGACGGCCACGGCCGTGGCCCGGCCGCCCCCGAAGCCCACCATCCCGATCCGCGCCGTGCCGCTGGCGCCCTGCGCACCGGCAGCCGCCAGCGCCTGGACCAGGCCCAGGAGGGGCGACGCAGCGGCGGTGTCGCCCAGGGCGGCCTGGACGGGGGCGGAGGCGAGGGGCGCCCCCAGGCGCCGGGCCGCGGCGGTGGCGAGCTTGCCGTCGGGGTCGGACAGGGCCCAGGACGACACCGTCTGGTCCTCCCCGGCCGCGGCCCGCACGGCGGCCCCGGCCGCGTCCATCAGGGGGAGGAAGACCTCCTCGCGAAAGAGCCGGCCGTCGTAGGCGTCGCCGGTGGCCCCGTCGCCGTCGCCGCGGTAGCGGTCCACGGCGGGCAGTGCCCGGGTGGCGCGGGCCGCGAGGCGCGCCGCCGGCGCCGATCCGTTGCCGCCGGGGGTGTCGGGGGTGAGGACCAAGGCGGCGGCACCGGCGCCGGTGGTGGTCTCGCCCGCGCTGCCGAGCCCTGGGACGAGGGCGTCGGACGCCACGACCACGGCCACGGTGGCGTGGCCGGCGGCGATGGCGTCCCATGCCGACGACAGGGCCTCCATGCCCGCATGCGGCGACCCGCTCACGAGGGCCCCCTCGATGTCGCCGGAGAGCTCGAGGGCGGCGGCGAGAAAGGCGTGGCTGGGGCCCTCGGCGAAGGGCGGCCGGGTGGTGCCCCACCACAGCCCCGACACGGTGCCCGGGTCCACGCCCGCAGCCGCCAGGGCGTCGGTGGCGGCTCGCCAGGCCAGGGTGAGCGTGTCCTCGTCGGAGTCGCACACCGCCACGGTGGCACGCCCGCCGCCGGTTCCCCACGCCCTGCCCGCCTCGGACGCCGCCATGCGCAGCGACGGTGCCGCCATCCCAACCCCGAGGATGGCCACGGGTCTCATTGCTGTCTCGATTCTCACGACCGGCTCGCCTTCCACGACGGGCCCTGCGGGACGCGCCCGGAGAGCAGGGCGGTGCCCACGAAATTGCGCTGGATCTCGACGGTCCCCGCCCCGATACACAGCCCCCGGATGTCGCGATAGGCGCGCTCGAGGGGGTACTCGCGGCTGTAGCCGTACCCGCCCAGGAGCTGGATGGCCTCGTCGCACACCTGCTTGGCCGCCAGGTTGCAGGCGATCTTGGCCATGGCCGACTCGAGCGGGGGCGGCGTGCCGTGGGGTCCGGCCAGGACCAGGGCCCGCTGCAGGAGGAGGCGTGCCCCCTCGAGGGCGGTGGCCATGTCGGCGATCTTCCACTGCAGGCCCTGCAGCTCCGACAGGCGCTTGGTCCCGGCCTTGCGGTCGAGCATGTAGCCCATGGCGTACTCGAGCGCCCCCTGGGCCGCTCCCAGGCACATGGCGGCGTTGCCGCAGCGCTCGTGGTTGATGTGGGCGAGCAGGGTCTTGAGCCCGCTGTTGTCGGCCGGGTCGCCTATGACGAGGACGTCGCCGGGGTCGATGCGCACCCCGTCGAAGGCGAGCTCCGCCTCCGTGCACCCCCGCAGGCCCATCTTGCGGTGGGTGCCGGCCACGCTCACGCCGTCGCGGGCCAGGTCCACGACCACGGCGCCGATGCCCTTGCCCGTGCCCGCCTCGCTGCCCGGGAACCGGCACCACACCAGGCAGGCCACGGACCGGTGGCCCCCGGTGACGTAGTTCTTGTAGGCGTCGAGCCGCCAGCCGTCCCTGTCGGGGGTGAGATGCGCCCGCATGGAGGTGGCGGCCGAGCCGGCGTCGGGCTCGGTGATGCCGATGCAGAACAGCTCGCCGGCGGCGGCCTGGGGGAGCCAGCGGGCGCGCAGGGCCTCGCCTCCCAGGTGCTCGATGGCCCGGGGCGGCCCGTTGAACACCAGCTGGCACAGGATGGCGCTGGACACGTCCACCCGGGCGATCTCCTCGAGCACGATGGCCGCCTCGACGTCGCCCATGCCCATGCCGCCGTGCTCCTCGCCCACCGTCACGGCGAACAGCTCGGCCCGGCGCAGGGCCTCGAGGGACTCCTCGGCGAACTCCTCGGTCTCGTCCCAGCGCGCCGCGTGGGGGGCGATGTCGCGCTCGGCCACGTCACGAGCCAATTTGCGCAGGGCGGCCCGGTCCTCGTCCTCGGACAGGTCGATGGCGGTCACGGCTCGGACCTTCGCCGGCGCTCGGGCGCGCGCCGGTGGCGGACGGGCACCGGACCTGACACCATCGTCAGCGAACTTACTACACTGAGCCTCCGCATCCCCACGCCGGGGGACGGGGCATGCGCCTGTCAGGAGGTGACGCCGTGACCGAGGGCCGCGAGTTCAAGGACATCCGACGAGGTGGGCGCGTGGCGTCGGCCAAGCCGGTCGACGAGTTCATGGAGGAGCTCCAGACCCTCCAGACCGAGATCTGCACGGCCAAGAACATGGTGTGGGAGGCCGTGGCCGACGGGAGCCTGTCGGAGGAGTACCTGCAGCGCTTCGCCAAGGAGTACTTCTTCCTCGGACGCTTCTACACCTCGGAGTTCGGGTCCCTCGTCTCCAACGCCCCCGACACCGACGCCGTGTCGCTCGGCTCGAGCGAGCACTTCGCCCATTGGCTGCAGAACCTGGCCGACGAGACGGGGTACACGGGGGACGCCAACCACGTGGACATGAAGATCGAGTGGGCGCACCAGCTCGGCATCACCGACGACGAGCTCGACGCCTACGTGGCGCTCCCCGAGACGATCGGTACCGTGTTCACCACGCTCTATTACATGCGCCGCTCCTACGAGGAGGGCCTGGCCGCCTTCGGGTGGGCGGGAGAGCGCTTCGCCGCCTCGACCGGGTACGCCAAGAAGATGTACGAGGGCATGCGCGACAACTACGGCATCGAGGTCGAGAACTTCAAGGTCCATGCCTATGCCGAGGAGGACCACGGCGAGCAGGCCGACTACCTCCTGCGCCAGGTGGTGGAGACCGCCGACCAGCAGCGGCGCGTCCGGCGCTGCATCGTGCACACCTTCTCGGTCCGCAACCAGCGGACGGTGGCGCTCAACCGCTGGCTGGACGAGCCCGGGGCGCTCCGCCGGGCGCGGGGCTGACGATGGCGGCGCAGCGCGAGGCGGTCATCGTCGACACCTGTCGCACCGCCTTCGGCAAGCGCGGCGGGGCGCTCGCCAACTGGCATCCCGTCGACCTCCTGGCCCACACCCTGACGCACCTGGTGGGGCGGACCGGGGTCGACCCCGAGCGCATCGACGACGTCATCGGGGGATGCGTGTCGCAGGTGGGCGAGCAGTCCACCAACGTGGCCAGAAACGCCTGGGTGGCGGCCGGCCTGCCCCAGTCGGTGCCCGCCACCACCGTCGACCGCCAGTGCGGTTCCTCGCAGCAGGCCGTGCACTTCGCCGCCGCGGGCGTGGTGGCCGGCCACTACGA
This sequence comes from uncultured Acidimicrobiales bacterium, assembly GCA_963839605.1. GTDB lineage: Bacteria > Actinomycetota > Acidimicrobiia > Acidimicrobiales > UBA8190 > JBEKVE01. Next base: position 11,668 of record CAWIWK010000004.1, read on the forward strand.
CCTGGCCATCGCCTGCGGCGTCGAGTCGATGAGCCGGGTGCCGCTCGCCTCCAACGCCCGGGGTGGCACGGGGCCCTTCCCCCCGTCGTTCCTCGAGGTCATCGAGGGGCGGCTGTGGATGCAGTTCCGGGTGGCCCAGCTCCTGGCCGACCAGTGGAAGATCACGCGCCGGGACATGGACGAGTACGCGCTGGAGAGCCACCGCCGGGCGGCGCAGGCCACGGACTCGGGGCACTTCGCCAAGGAGGCCATCCCCGTCCCCGTGCGCGACGAGTCGGGTGCGCCCACCGGTGAGGTGCTCAGCACCGACGAGGGCATCCGCCGCAACACCACCCTCGAGCGCCTGGCGTCGCTGCCACCGGCGCAGTCCTTCGATCCCGACACCGCGCCCGACATCACCGCCGGCAACTCGTCACAGATGACCGACGGCGCGGCCGCCATGCTGGTCGCCGAGCGCTCCGTGGCCGAGCGACTGGGTCTGCCCATCCGGGCCCGCTTCCACGCCTTTGCCGTGGCGGCCGAGGACGCCGCCATCGTGCTGTCGGCCCCCGTGCCCGCCACCCGCAAGCTGCTCGAGCGCACGGGCATGAAGGTCGACGATTTCGACGCCATCGAGTGCAACGAGGCGTTCGCCGCCATCGCCCTCATGTGGGCGCGGGCCTTCTCGCCCGATCCCGACCGCTTCAACCCCCGCGGCGGCGCCATCGCCATCGGGCACCCCTTGGGGGCGAGCGGCGTGCGTCTCATGACGACGCTGTTGAACGAGCTCGAGGCGAGCGGCGGCCGCTACGGGTTCCAGACGATGTGCGAGGGCGGCGGCCAGGCCAACGCCACCGTCATCGAGCGCCTGGCGTAGCGCCGGCGACCGGACGACAAGCGGGGGCGGCGTGGACTTCACCTTTTCGGCCGAGCAGGAGGACTTCCGCGCCGCGGTGCGCGGCGCGCTGGCGGCCGAGGCGCCGCCGGCGTTCGTGCGGGCCATGATCGAGGACCCGGTGGGCGTCACACCCGCCCTGTGGGAGACGATGGCGCAGCTCGGGTGGCTGGGCGTGCTCGTGCCCGAGTCGGCCGGCGGCCTCGGCCTCGGGCTGGTGGACGTGGTCGTGCTCCAGGAGGAGCTGGGCCGGCTGCCGCTTCCCGGTCCCTTCCTGTCCTCGGCGGTGGCGGCCACCACCGCGGCGGTGCGCCTGGGTCTCGACGAGGTCCTTCCCGACCTGGCGTCCGGGACGCGGCGCGGCACCGTGGCGGTGGAGGAGCCCGGCCACGGCGACCCCCTGGCCACGGTGCGGGCCCGGGCCACGCCCAAGGGCGACGAGTGGGTGCTCGAGGGCACGAAGCCGATCGTGCTCGACGGCGCCGGGGCCGATTTCGCCCTGGTGGTGGCGCTCGACGGCGATGGTCTCGGCACCTTCCTCCTGGAGGCGCCGGACGGGGAGGCGGTGCCCGCGCTCGACGTCACCCGCAAGGTGGCACGCGTCGCGCTCGACGGGCGCACGGCCCGGCGGGTCGGGCCGGCCGGCGACCACACAGCGCTGTGGCGCCGCGTGCTCGACGACGTCAACGTGGCGCTGTGCGCCGAGCTGGTGGGGACATCGGAGCGGGCGCTCGACCTGGCGGTGGAGTACGCCAAGGTGCGCGTGCAGTTCGATCGGCCCATCGCCACCTTCCAGGCCATCAAGCACAAGGCGGCCGACATGCTGCACCGCGTGGAGCTGGCCCGGGTGGGCACGCACTACGCGGCGTGGGCGTCGGACGCCGACGACGCCCAGCGCGAACGGGCCGCGGCCATGTGCAAGGGGTACGTGGCGGAGGCGGCCGACTTCGTGACGGCCGAGTCCATCCAGGTGCACGGGGGGGTGGGGTTCACGTGGGACGTGGACTGCCACCTCCTGTACCGGCGGGCCAAGCAGGACGACCTGCTGTTCGGCGCCCAGGGCTTCCAGCGGGCCCGGCTGGCCGACCTGCTGCTCGGGTCGTAGCCGCCGTCGGGCCGCCGCACACCCGGCGGCACCGGGAGCACCCCTGACCAGCGGGTATCCTGGACGGCGAGGGTGAGCCGGGAAGCCTGGTCGGCACTCGAGAGGCCGCGCCAGTGACCGCACCACCGAATTCCCCGTCGCATTCCCCGCCCCGCACCCGCCGGAAGCTGCCCAGCTGGCGGTGGGAGGCGCTGCGCACCACGTTCTGGCTCTTGCCCACCGTGCTGATCGGCGTGGCCGTGGTGCTCTTCGCCGTGACGTTCCTGATCGACCTGGCGGCCTTCCACCACGACGTGACGCTGCCATCGTGGATCGGCGCGGGGAGCACCGAAGCGGGCCGCGAGATCCTCATCGCCATCGCCGCGGCGGTGATCACCGTGGTCGGCGTGGTGTTCTCCATCACCATCCTGGCGCTCACCCTGGCCTCGCAGCAGTTCGGTCCGCGCATGATGCGGAACTTCGTGCGCGACGTGGGGAACCAGGTGACCCTGGGGGTCTTCGTGGCCACGTTCGTGTACTCGATCCTGGCGCTCGGGTCCATCGCCGGGGACCGGCATGGCCTCTTCGTTCCCCACCTGTCGATCACGGTGGCCGAGGTGTTGTCGCTCGTCGACATCGCCGTCCTCGTGTACTTCATCCACCACATCGCCAAGTCGATCCAGCTGCCCGAGGTGATCGCCGGCATCGCCCGGGATCTCACCAAGGCCATCGACGCCGAATTCCCGGCCGAGCCCGATCACGCCTCGGGACACGAGCCCGAGGGCAGCGGCCGGAGCGTGGCCGAGCTCGTGCAGGCCATCGATGAGCGCGGCGTGGTCGTGCCCGCCGGGGTGAGCGGCTACCTGCAATTCGTGGGGTACGCCCAACTGGTCGAGATCGCCCAGCGCATCGACGCCGTCATCCGCCTCGACCACCGTCCCGGGCACTTCGTGGTGGCGGGACGCCCGCTCGCCACGGTGTGGCCCTCAGGGGCGGGACCGCAGGTGGCGGCGGCCCTGGCCGAGGCGCACGTCACCGGCCCGCACCGCACCCTCATGCAGGACCCTGTCTTCGCCATCGACCAGCTGGTCGAGATCGCCATCCGCGCCCTGTCGCCTGCCGTGAACGATACGTTCACCGCACTGACGTGCATCGACTGGTTGTCGGCCGGACTCAGCCGGGTGTCGGGACGGCCCCTGGCCGAGGGCATCTACCGCGACGGCTTCGGGCGGGTGCGCCTCATCGAGTCGGATCCGTCGTACGCCCGCATGGTCAACCGGGCCTTCGACAAGGTGCGCCAGGCGTCTCGGGGGATGCCGGCGGTGATCATCCGCATGCTCGACTCCCTGACCGCCATCGTCGAGCAGACGACATCCGACGGCCAGCGCACGACGCTCGTGCGCCAGGCGGACATGATCCTGCGCATGGCGGAGGAAACGGTCCCCGAGCCGCAGGACCTCGATGACATCCGGGCCCGGTACCGGCGCGTGCTCGACAGCGCGAATGCACGAGACCCCGCCGCTCGGGCTGCGTCCGAGGAGACGGTGGCAGACCGACACGGACCACGCGCACCCTGAACGGTCCACACAGGGGCTCGTCTATGCGCCGTCCCCCGGCGCGGTCGGGGTGCCGCCGTCCCCCGGCCACGCCTTGGGGGTGGCGACGTACAATTTCGGTCCCCCGCCGCCGCGGCCCCGGACGGCGAGCGCGATGGCGAGGATGGGACGACCCCGGCCGGTTTCGTCGCGCAGGTAGGGCCGGAACACAGCGGCGTCCCCGGGGGCGATGCGGCCCACGGGGCGGCCATCGAGCTCGACGACGACGTCGTCGGGGCGCGTCGACGCGGTTGGCAGGAGGGTCACCTTCAGCGCGCTGAGGCCACGGAACCGCGCTGTGGCCGAGCGCGCCGTGTCGTCAAGGTGTCGTTCGGCTCCCGGGTCGAGCTCGGCCAGAACGGTGTGCTCCACGTCGGTGCCGATGGGCCACGACCAGGATGGGTCGGAGTCCCCCGTGTCGGCGTCGAGATCGGCGTCCGGGTCGCCGTCCCCCTCGTGATCGTCGGCGTCCTGCTCGGTGTGCTCGCTGGCGATCCGCCGGATCATCCGGACCAGGCCGCTGCCGGCCCGTACGAGGGTGGTGACGGCGTCGACGTGGGTGCGCGCTCTCGACAAAGGGTCGTCGTCGAGCACGGCGTCGATCCACAGGTCGAGCATCGGCTCGGGCACCGGCCGCATACCCCGCCGCCCCCGCTCGGCTCCCACGAGCTCGCCGATCTCGGCGCGCGTCCTTCCTGCCGCCTGGGCCCGCACGGCGCCGATCACCTCCTGGTCGAGCCGCGATTTGCGACGGACGTCGCGCCACGCCTCGCCCAGGTTGATGCCCGACGTCCTGCCGAAGCCGTCCCCGGATCCCGCCACGGGTGGAGCCTATGCGCCGCTTACGGCGTGGTGGACCCCACGAGCCCGTCGCGGCAGCTGGGCCTTCAGGACCTTGCCGGTGGCGTTGCGGGGGAGCTCGGCCGCCAGCTCGATGCGGCGCGGCACCTTGTAGTCGGCGAGACCGTCGGCACAGTGCTCGCGCAGCGCCTCGGGTGTGGTGGTCGATCCTGGCGTCAGCACCACCACGGCGGCCACGTCCTCTCCGAGCACGGCGTGGGGGATGCCCACCACGGCCGCCTCCACCACGTCGGGGTGCTCGAGGAGCACGGCCTCGACGTCGACGGCGTGGATGTTGTTGCCGCCCCGGATGATGACGTCCTTCTTCCTTCCCACGATGTAGAGGAAGCCGTCCTCGTCCAGCCGGGCCAGGTCGCCGCTGTAGAGCCAGCCGTCGCGCCACATGCCCGCCGTGGCCTCGGCGTCGTGGTAGTACTCGCGCTCGCGCCCGGGCATGCGCAAGATGGCCTCGCCCACCTCCCCGGTGGGGACGTCCACGCCCTCGTCGTCGACGATGCGGACCTGGAGCGGGGGCACGGGCTGGCCCACCGATCCGATCCGCCGCAACGACTCCCCCTTGGGCATGGAGCAGAAGGCGGGCCCGGCCTCTGTCATGCCGTAGCTGTTGGACACCGACGCCTCGGGCATGCGCTCCTGCAGGGACCGCAGCGTGGCGGGCAGCAGCGGTGCGCTGCCGATGGCGCAGATGAGGATGGACGACAGCTCGGCCTCGGAGAAGCGCGGGTGGGCCACGATGAGCTGCGCCATGGACGGCACCAGGAACACGAACTGGGGGCGCATCTCCTCCACCACCTCGAGCCAACGCCCGGCGTCGAAGCGCGGCTGGTACACGCCCGAAAGCCCGAGCTGCATGGGGTTGTAGATGAAGCCGATGCCGGCGAAGGTGAACAGCGGGCTGGCGTGCAGCCAGTGCTGGCCCGAGAAGCTGGGGTTGGGCGCGCCGGGGATGAGGGCGACGTTGCGATGGCGCACGGCCACACCCTTGGGCAGGCCCGTGGTGCCCGAGGTGTAAAGGATGTCGGCCAGGTCGTCACCGGTCACCTCGACCTGGAAGGTCCCGGCGTCGTCGACGTCGTCGAGGCCCCACGACCAGTGCGCCGCCCCCGTGTCGGCCGAGGGCGGCGCCACCACGACGTGCTCGACCGAGCCGATGGCCCCCGCCACCTGGTGGGCGAGGGGCGACAGCTCGGCGTCGGTGAGCACGGCCCGCACCTGGGCGTGTCCGAGCAGGCGCTCGAGCTCGGCGTCGGCCAGACGGGTGTTGGTGGGCACGGCCACCGCCCCCGCCTTGTGGACCGCCGAGTACGCCACCATGAAGCGCAGCGCCTCCTCGGCCCGGAGGTAGATCGACACCCGGTCGCCCTTCACCACTCCTCTGGCCACCAGTGCCCGGGCCAGGCGGTTGGACTCGGCCTCCCACTGGGCGAAGGTCATGTGCCCGCCGTCGACGACGCGGTAGGCGACCTCGTCGGGGAAGGCCCCCGCCATGGCCCGCAGGTGGTCGGTGAGAAGGGTGGTCACGCTCCGGTCACAGTCCGAGTCGCAGTCCGGATCACAGTCCGCCGTCGAGCGTCACCGAGCGCCGGGCGAAGCGCCAGCCCTCGGGGGTGCGGACCAGCTCGTCGTGGTACCGGCCCGTGCGCTGCAGCCGGGAGTGGCGCTTGTCGGGCGGGGCGTCGGGCGCGGGGCGGGCCACCACCAGGAGCGTCACGTCCTGCACGGCCCGGTCCCCGTCCACGGAGACGACGGCGTCCACGGTGACGTGCACGATGCCGTACGGGGTGCGGCGCACCATCTCGGCCAGAGCGGCCCGTCCCGTGGTGGCCGGACCACCGACGATCTCCATGACGCCGTCCTCGACGAACGTGTCGGCGAAGCCCTCGGGGTCGCCGTCGTCGAAGCACCGGTTGTCAGCGCGCCGTCAGCTCGCGGATCCGGGCCCGGTCGACCATCCACGCCACCCCGTCCACGGCGTCAGCTCCCTCCGCGCTCGCCCCGTGCGCCGCCGAGGGGGCGGCGACTGCGGCGCCGACCATACCGCGACGGACGCGGGCCCGGCCCGGCGAGGGGCACCACGGCCGCGTCCGGGCGGTGCCGGGGCGCGTCTAAGGTGCCGTGCGGTGCGGGCCGTGTCGTCGCCCCACCACCGCCAGGAGCCTCCGTGAACCCCTTCGCCGCACTCGGGCGTTTCGCCGTCCGCTTCCGGTGGCTCGTCGTGGTGGTGTGGGTCGTGGGCGCACCCCTGGCCACGAAGAGCCTGCCCTCGCTGTCGAGCGTGGCCAAGAATGACAACACGGCCTTCCTCCCCGCGTCCGCCCCCAGCATGCGGGCCGCCGACCTGGGTGTGCCGTTCCAGTCCAAGACCAAGGGCACCGCCCTGCTCCTGGCCGTGCGCTCGGGCGGGCCGCTCACGGCGGCCGACCGCGGGTCCATCGACCGTGCCCTCTCGGCGGTGGCCGCCGTGCCCGCAGTGCAGCTCGTGCGCGACCAGGGGACCTCCGCCGACGGGGAGGCCGAGAAGATCGCCCTCCAGCTCGACGTGCCCCCCTTCGCCGGCGGCGACCAGGCCACGAATGCCGTCGACGCCGTGCGGCACGCCCTGGCCCGCGTGTCGGCCCCGCCGGGCCTGGCCTTCCATCTGGCCGGCGACATCCCCACCTTCGTGGACGAGCAGAACGCCACCAGGCACAGCCAGGGACTGACCCAGCGGCTGGCCGTCCTCTTCATCGTGGCGCTGTTGCTCGTGGTGTTCCGGGCCTTGCTGGCGCCGTTCGTGACGCTCATCCCGGCCGTGCTCGCCCTGGCCGTGGCGGAGCCGGTCATCGCCGAGGCCACGCACATCGGGGTGCAGGTGTCGAGCCTCCTGCAATTGCTGTTGGTCGTGATCGTGCTGGGGGCGGGAACCGACTACGGGCTGTTCCTCATCTTCCGCATGCGCGAGGAGCTGCGCGCCGGGCGCGAGCCCAAGGACGCCGTGGTGGTGTCGGTGACCCGGGTGGGGGAGTCGATCACCTTCTCGGCCGCGACCGTCATCGCCGCCCTCGTCAGCCTCCTGCTCGCCAGCTTCGGGCTCTACAAGGGCCTCGGGCCCGGCCTCGCCATCGGGGTCGGCATGGTGCTCATCGCCAACCTGACGCTGCTGCCCGCCCTGCTGGCGTTGCTGGGGCGGGCGGTGTTCTGGCCCCTCGTCCCCGCGCGCCGGTCAGCAGCGCCGGGGGGTGTGGGGAACGGTGGCCGCCCGGGTGGTGGCGCGCCCGGCGCTGACCCTCGTGGTGGGGGTGGTGCTCTTCGGCGGCCTGGCGCTCTCGATGCTCGACTACTCGCCGGCGGGATTCGGCGCCGCCACCGTCTCGGCCACGAGCGACTCGGCGCAGGGCCAGGCCGCCCTGAGCGCGCACTTCGCGTCGTCGGAGGCCAATCCCACCAACGTGCTGCTGCGGTTCCGGGACCCGGTGTGGTCGGACCCCGCCGTGCTCGAGGTGGCCCAGCGCGACCTGGCGGCGACGGGCCAGTTCTCCGACGTCGCCGGGGCGCTCGACCCCGACGGCCGCGGGGCCGGCTTCACCCCCGCCCAGCTCGGGGCGCTGTACAGCGCGCTCGGGGCCGCCGCAGCGCCTGCCGAGCACGCCCGCCGCCGGGTCCTCGGTGGCGCCGCGCACCTACGGCGCCTACCGCGCCACGGCCCAGTTCGTGAGCGCCGACGGGCGCACCGTGCAGTACCTGACCTCGCTGCGGGCCGGCGGCCCGGAGACCGCCGCCGCGCTCAACGCCATCCCGGCCGTGCGGGGAGCGGTGACCCGCGTGGCCAGGCGCCTGGGTGCGGTGGACAGCGGGGTGGCGGGGGAGGCGCCCGCCCTCAACGACGTCGCCGCCGTGTCGGGCCACGACCTGGTCAAGATCATCCCCGTCGTGCTCGTCGTTCTCGCCCTCCTGCTGGCGATCGTGCTGCGCAGCGCCGTGGCCCCGCTGTACCTCGTGGTCAGCGTGGGACTGTCCTACCTGGCGGCGTTGGGCTTGGCCGTCCTCGTCTTCGTGGTGATCGGGGGCCAGGCCGGCATCAACTTCGTGCTGCCGTTCTTCATGTTCATCTTCATCATGGCGCTCGGAGAGGACTACAACATTCTCGTCATGAGCCGGATCAGGGAGGAGGCCCACTCCCTGCCCCTGCGCGCCGCCGTGCAGCGCGCCGTGCAGGCCACGGGGAGCACGGTGACCTCGGCGGGCCTGATCCTGGCGGGGACGTTCGCCGTCCTGACCGTGGCGGGCGGCACCCAGGTGCAGGAGATCGGCATCGGCCTGGCGGCCGGGGTGCTACTCGACACCTTCTTCGTCCGCACCCTGCTCGTGCCCTCGACCGTCGTGCTCGTGGGGCGCCGGAGCTGGTGGCCGTCGCGCCTGTGGCGCCAGGACGCCGGTGACGCGACGATCGCCGCCGAGGGGGAGTCCCCACCACCGACGGCGGGCGAGGTCCCCGCCGCGCCGCGCTAGACGCGCCGGGGCCGGCGTCGGCGGGTCGTGACCGTCAGGAGCGGGGGAGGGCGTACAGCGCGATGGCGATGACGTGCAGCGTGGCGCCGGCGACGGTCAGGGCGTGGAACACCTCGTGATAGCCGAACACCCCGGGGAACGGATCCGGGCGCTTGCGTGCGTAGCACAGGGCCCCGACCGTGTAGCAGGCCCCGCCGGCCAGGATGAGGCCGAAGCCGGCGCCGCCGAGCCCGTGCACGAGTTGCGGTACCACGGCCAAGGCGCACCAGCCCACCACGACGTAGGGGACGGCGACGGCCCATTTGGGCGCGTCCAGCCACAGCTGGCGCACCGTGACCCCCACCGCGCCTCCTCCCCACACCAGGCACAGCACGAGGACCTGGGCCCAACCCCGCAGGGCCAGCGCGGCCACGGCCGTGTAGGTGCCGGCGATGCCCACGAAGATGGTGGCGTGATCGGCGCGTCGCATGCGGCGGCGCGCTGCGGGGCTCCAGCGGATGCGGTGGAAGGCGGCACTGACGCCGAACAGCGCCGCCAGTGACGCCACGTACACGGCCACGGCGGCACGCGAACCGCCGGTGTGGGCCCGCACCACCAGGAAGGGTCCGCCCACCACGGTGACGCAGAACGCGCCGAGGTGCAGCCACCCTCGCAACAGGGGTCGTCCCGACGCGTCCGGGCCGGCGGTGGCCGGTGGTGACGGGCGCTCGAGATCGGTGGGTGCGATGGGCGGCAGCGTAGCTGTCGCCGCCGCCGCCTCCTCCGTCGGGGTCAGCCCGAGGTGGCGCCGAACGCCGGGCCGTTGCGGAGCTGGCGGCGGTGGCGCCATGCCAGCAGGACGGCGTCGAAGGGGTCGTCGGTGGAGCCGAGCGCGCACCGGCACGCCGTGCAGGTGACGTGGCGCATGTGGCATCCACGCCACTGCGGGTCACGCATGGGCGGGTCGAAGACCAACCACCGCCACAGGCGCACCCCGTGGGGATGTGCCCTCCCACCGTCGTCGCGTCGCTCGATCACGTCACCGACCCCCCCCGGGCGATCCTGCACCGTCGGTCCCTGCCACCGAGGCTACAAGGCTCCCCGGCGCTCGGGCGGCCGACGCCGCCCGAAAGATCGAGAGGCCCGGCAGGGCTGCCCGGGTCGCCACGGCCACCCGCCCGGGGCCGGCCGACCACGGGGGCGGAGGGGCGCGCCATCAGGGGATGGTACGCAGCGAAGCTGTCAGGTCGCTGTGAGGAGCCGGAGCGCCCCGGGGCAGGGCGCCCGTAATCCCCGACCCCCCGCCCGGTAGCATCGGGAGAAGCGCAGCCGACAAAGGAGGCGCGCATGTGGGTGATCGCGGGAATCCTGCTCGGCCTCGTGGTCCTGGCCTCGCTGGTCGGGTTCCACGCCGGTCCCCACGTCCACGGGGCGGCCGTGGTGCTCGGCCTGGTGGCCGCCGCCTGGCTCATCGTCATGGCCGTGGACGGCAAGTCGCTGCCGATCCTGCTGGCGTTGCTCACCGCCGACGTGGTGGTGTCGGCGGGGGTCGGCGTCCTCGCCTGGAAGGCCCTCACCACACCCGCCCCCACCGGGTCGGCCCACGAGGTGGGCAGCCCCCGGGGGGCCGAGGGTGTCGCCGTCGGGGACCTCACCCCGGGGGGCGTGGTGCGGGTGAACGGGGAGGAGTGGTCGGCGACCTCGATGAACGGTTTCGTCCGCGACGGCGCGCGCGTCCAGGTGATCGGCGGCCGGGGCGTGCGGCTGGAGGTGTGGGGGGAAGAGGCGTTGCCCGGCGGGGACCCGCCGGGTCTCGCGGGGCCCACCCCGCACCTCGACAGTGAAAGGCGAGGCTCGTGATCATCGGAATCATCGTCGGTGTCGTCGTCCTGCTGGCCCTCATCATGGCGGGGGTGGCCGTTCGGATCGTGCGCGAGTACCAGCGGGTCGTGCTGTTCCGCCTGGGACGCGCCATCGGCACGCGTGGGCCGGGCCTGGTGTTCATCAACCCCGTCACCGACCGGATCACGTGGGTGGACCTGCGCGAGCAGTTCCTGGAGATCCCCCACCAGACGGCCATCACCAAGGACAACGCCGCCATCTCGATCGACTTCATCATCTTCTACAAGGTGGTGGACCCGGCCATGTCCGTGCTCAAGGTGCAGAACTTCGCCGCCGCCGCCCTCAACGTGGCCGCCACCACGTTGCGCAGCGTCGTGGGGGACACCTCCCTCGACGACGTGCTGTCCAAACGCGAGGAGATGAACGCCTCGCTGCGGGTCCGGCTCGACGAGGTGACCGAGCGCTGGGGCGTGAAGGTCACGACCGTCGAGGTGCGCGAGGTGAACCCGCCCCCGGGCGTCCTCGAGGCCATGACCCGGCAGATGTCGGCGGAGCGGACCCGGCGCGCCGCTGTCACCGAGGCCGAGGGCCAGAAGCAGGCGGCCATCACCCTGGCCGAGGGCACCAAGCAGGCGGCCATCCTCGCCGCCGAGGGCGACCGCCAGTCCAACGTGCTGCGCGCCGAGGGTCTGGCCGCGGGGCTCGACAAGATCATGGAAGTGGCCCAGACGCTCGACCTCAACACAATGCAGCTGCAGTACCTCGAGACGCTCAAGCAGGTGGGCACGTCCCCCGCCACCAAGATCGTGGTGCCCATGGAGCTGGTGGGGTTCGTGGACGGCCTGCGCGGCGTCCTCGGCACCGACGCCGTGCGCGCCCCGAAGCGTCCTGTGGTGCGCGCCGCCGTCCCCGCCGCGCCGGCCACGGGCACCGACGCGCCGCGTCCCGATCCCGGCCCCGAGTCGGCGGCCAACGGTTCGGTGGGCGACGCCCCGGGGTCCGAACAGCCAGAGGGGGGTCTTTGGTCCCTACCCGACGAGGGCCACATGGCGGAGGATGATCAGTAGAAACATCCCTCGGAGAGGAGGTGAGGCACCTGGTGATTCGAGCCTTACCACGGCGCCTCCCAGGTATCGGTAATCGGGCGGGCACGCAGGTGCCCCGCAGGGACTGAACCTCGGAAACGGGCGACGATCGACCCGGCCGCTGCGGCGTCCGGATCCAGTGCGCAAAGACCACGGCATCTCGAGCCGCGAGGGTCCCATCGAATCCTCCGGGGCGCACACAGCACAGGACCCCAACGCCCGCCGTCCTTCTCGGGACAGCGGGCGTTGTCGCGTGACGGAACACGTTCAGGGGGTGTTCAGGGCGCGTTCAGGCCCGCCCTGCGTAGACGGCGCGGGCCCGGTAGCGCAGGGGCTGCTCGCCCAGTTCCTCGAGGTAGTGGGCCGTCCACCCCGCCACCCGGGCGATGGTGAAGATGGTGCGGCCCGCGTCGTCGGGCATGTCGGCGGCGAGCGTCAGCGCGGCCAGGGCGAGATCCACGTTGGGCGGCGGCAGGCCACGCTCTGCCGCCAGGTCGACCACGGCGTCGAGGGTCCGGCCCAGCTCCGGGGTGCCCAGGCGCCCGACGGCCGATCGCAACACGGCGAAACGGGGATCGGTGCCCCGGTACACCGTGTGCCCGAAGCCGGGCAGGATGCGGTCCCAGCGCAGGGTGTCGTTGAAGGCGGGCCGGACCGACGGCGTGCGCCTGGCGCAACAGCGTGCAGGCCAGCTGGGACGCTCCGCCGTGCAGTGCCCCGCCCATGAGGGCCAGGCCGGCCAGCACGGCGTCGTAGGGATCGGCCCGGGCCGACGCCGCCACCCGCACGGCCAGCGTCGACGCCGCCAGCTCGTGGTCGGCCAACAGGACGAGGGCGTTGTCGACGGCATCGACCACGGCGGGGCGCGGGGCGGCCGTGAGCCGTCCCGCCAGGGCGGCGGCCACCGAGTCCCCCGTACCTCGGGCCGGGCCCTCCGGGCCTTCGGCCGGCTCCCGGTGCTCCCGTGGTGTGTGTGGCCGGGGGCGACGCAGCGCACCAGGGTGGCGACGAGTCGTCTCGCCACCGCCCGGACCGACTCGGGACGCAGGTCCGAGCGCAGCTCGTCGCGCCCGCCGCACAGGATGACGGCCCACCGCAGGCGATCGGAGGTGTCCATGCCGGGCGGGGGCCGCAGCCTCTCCGCCGCCCACGGCCGGGGGCCGGGTACGTCGGCCTGCCACAGCAGCTCGGCGACGTCCTCGTAGGCAACCGACGCGGCGAGCTCGGTGGCGCCGGGTCGCCGCGGTACACCGGCCCGTCCTGGCGCAGCTGGGTGATGGCGGTGGTGACCGTGGCCAGTCGCGTCTCGGTCCGCCGACCCCCCCGGGAGCGGCGGGCCAGCGCCTCCACCTCGTCGGCCGGGAAGAGGCTGTGGCGCCCGTCCGGGGCGGGGTGCGACGCGAGCAGGCCCCGGCTCACGTAGGCGTACAGGGTGGCGAGCTTCACCCCAAGCAAGCGGGCGGCCTCCTCGCTCTCGAGCATCGGCTCGCTCTGCGAGGGCACGCCGTCCACGAGGGCAGCCTAGGGCGTGACATTGACTTGATCAACATTTACAACTCGGCTCGGGGGGCGCCATGATGAGACGGTCGGGCCCGGACGACCCGGACGGGCCGGGAAGGAGCGGCGCTCATGCGCACCCTGGTCGGCGACCTCATGTCCAGCCCTGCCGTGACGTGCGAGGTGGGAACCTCCCTGGCCGACGCGGCCCGCATCATGCGCGACGCCGTCACCGGGTCGGTGATCGTCACCGTCGAGGGGAAGGTGGCGGGGATCCTGACCGAGCGTGACCTGCTCCGAGCGGCGGCGGCCCCCGTGTCGCCCGCCACCGAGACCGTCGAGTCGTGGATGACCGCCGGCCCCGACGTCCTCGGCCCCGAGGAGGAGGCCGAAGCGGCGTGGACGAGCCTGGCCCGCCACGGGTACCGCCACTTCCCCGTCGTGGAGGGGCACGACCTGGTGGGCGTGGTGTCGCTGCGGGACCTGCTGGGCGTGGCGCGCTGCGCCCGGTGGCCGAGCCGGCCACCGACGTCCCCGCCGGACTGGAGGGGGTGGTGGCGGCCGAGACCGCCTTGGGCGACGTGCGGGGGAGGGAGGGCTTCTTCCACTACCGGCAGTACTCGGCCGTCGACCTGGCGGCGCGGCGCTCCCTCGAGGACGTCTGGTACCTCATGGTGCACGGCGAGCTTCCCGATCGGCGCCAGGCGGCCGGTTCGCGGCGGAGGTGGCGGGCCTGGGGCGCTGCCGCCGGGTCTCGCCTCCGTGCTCCCGCCGCTGGCCGAACGGGCGATGGCCGCTCGAGGTCCTGCGCACGGCGGTGTCGCTGCTCGGCGCCGAGCTCGGATGGCGGCCGACGCTCGACATCGACACGGCGGAGCTGCGCGCCCAGGCGGTCCACCTGTGCGCCGTGGCGCCCACCATCCTGGCCACGGCCTGGACGCTGCGTGGCGGCGGGCGCCGGCGGAGCCCCGGACCGATCTCGGCGCGGCCGCCAACTACCTGTGGATGGTGACGGGCGCAGAACCTCCCCCGACCGGGCCCGCGCCGTGGAGCAGTACCAGATCCTGACCGTCGATCACGGCTTCAACGCCTCCACCTTCACCGCCCGGGTCATCACCTCCACCGGTGCCGACCTGGCCGCGGCGGTGTGCGGTGCCATCGGGGCGCTGTCGGGTCCGCTGCACGGCGGCGCGCCCAGCCGGGCGCTCGGCATGCTCGACGACATTGCCACCCCGACCGGGCCGAGGCCTGGCTCCGCCAGGCGGTGGGCCGGGCGACCGCGTGATGGGCTTCGGCCACCGCGTCTACAAGACCGACGATCCCCGCTCCCTGTTCCTCCGCGACGTGGCCCGGACGCTCGGTGGCCCGCTGGTGGACTTCGCCGACCGAGGTGGAGCGCACGGCGGTGGAGGTGCTGGCCGAGATGAAGCCCGGGCGGCAGCTGTTCACCAACGTGGAGTTCTACGCCGGGGTCGTCATGCACGAGTGCGGCATCCGCGCGCCGATGTTCACACCGACCTTCGCCGCCGGGCGCGTCATCGGCTGGGCCGCCCACGTGCTCGAGCAGGCCGCGCACAACCGGCTGATCCGGCCGGCGGCGCGCTACACCGGTCCGCCCGCTCCCGTGCCCGTCCCCGAGCCCTGAGCGCGTCGGTGCGAGCTCGGAGCCGGCGCCTTCGGCCTGGTGCTCGAACTGGGTGCGGTACAGCTCGGCGTAGAGGCCGCCGGCCGCCGAGCAGCTCGTCGTGGCGTGCCCCGCTCGACGATCGCGGCCGCTCGTCGATCACGAGGATCTGGTCGGCGTCGCGCACCGTCGAGAGCCGGTGGGCGATGACGATCGAGGTCCGCCCGGCCAGCGCCGTCTTCGAGGGCGCGCTGCACGGCGGCCTCGGACTCGGAGTCGAGGTGGGCGGTGGCCTCGTCGAGGACCACGACGTCGGGTGCCTTGAGCAACAGCCGGGCGATGGCGATGCGCTGCTTCTCGCCCCCGAGAGCCGGTAGCCGCGGTCGCCCACGACGGTGTCGAGGCCGTCGGGGAGCGAGTCGACGAGCGGCAGGATCTGCGCGGCTCGCAGCGCCTCGACGCAGCTCCTCGTCGGTGGCGTCGGGCTTGGCGTAGAGCAGGTTGGCCCGGATGGTCTCGTGGAAGAGGTGGGCGTCCTGGGTGACGACGCCGACGACGTCCTGCAGCGAGGCCAGCGTGGCGTCCCGGACGTCGATGCCGTTGATGCGCACGGCGCCGGCCCGTCACGTCGTAGAGCCGGGGGACGAGGTGGCTGATGGTCGTCTTGCCGGCGCCCGACGGCCCGACGAGCGCGACGAGCTGGCCGGGTCGGCGCGTCGAAGGACACGTCGAAGAGCACCTGGCTGCGACGGCGTCTGCTCGAGCACCGCGACCGACTCGAGCGAGGCCAGCGAGACCTCCTCGGCGCGTCGGGTAGCTGAAGTCGACGTGGTCGAACTCGACCGGGGCCGGACCCCGGGGATGGCGACGGCGTCGGGCTTGCTCGTCGATCATGGGCGGCAGGTCGAGCACCTCGAAGACCCGGTCGAACGACACAAGCGCGGTCATGACGTCGACCTGCACGTTGGACAGCGCCGTGAGCGGGCCGTAGAGGCGGGTCAGGTAGAGGCGTCAGCGCGACGAGCGTGCCGACCTGCCAGCGTCGCCGTGGGCGGCGCAGACGCCGCCCCAGCCGTAGACGAGCGCCGTGGCCAGCGAGGCGGTGAGCAACAGCGCGACGAAGAACACCCGCGCGTACATCGCCTGGGTGATGCCGATGTCGCGCACGCGCCCGGCCCGCGCGTCGAATCCCGTCGTCTCGTGCGTCGGGATGGCCGAAGAGCTTGACGAGGAGGGCGCCCGGCGACGTTGAAGCGCTCGCGTCATGGTCGTGGTCATCTCGGCGTTGAGCGTAGTAGCCTCGCGCGTGATGTCGGCAGGCGTCGCCCGACCCAGCGCGCCGGGAAGAGGAAGATCGGCAGCATGCACGAGCGCCACGAGCGGTGATCTGCCAGGACAGGCACGAGCATGGCGGCCAGGGTGATCGCCGACGCCGATGACGTTGCTCGACCACCGACGAGAAGGTGTCGGTGAAGGCCTGCTGGGCGCCGAGGACGTCGTTGTTGAGCCGGGACACGAGCGCCCCGGTCTGGGTCCGGGTGAAGAACGCGATCGGCATCCGCTGGATGTGCTCGAAGACCTGGGTGCGCATGTCGTAGATGAGGCCCTCGCCCACCCGGGCCGATATCCACCGCTGCCACAGCGACACGCCGGCGTCGACGATGGCGAGGCCGGCGACGAGGACAGCGAGCTCGACGATGACCCCGTGCGGCGGTCCTTGATGCCGGTGTCGATGATGGACCGGTAGATGAGGGGGTTGGCGGCGGTGATCACCGCGTCGAGGACGATGAGGACCAGGAACACCCCGAGCATGGCCCGGTAGGGCCGGGCGAACACGAGGATGCGGCGCAGGATCCCGGCCGGGAGCTCCTGCGTGCTTGACCGAGTCGTCGCGGCGCAGGGAGCGCATGAGCCCCATGCCCATGCCGCCGTGCCCCCCCCATGCCCATGCCGCCGTGCATGCTCATGACGCGTCCCCGTGGGGGTCGCAGCAGCGGGGGCACGAACCGCGGCTGCACAGCAGGGAGAGCAGGGAGATGAGCTCGGCGCGCTGGGCGGCGTCGAGGCCGCCGAACACCTCTTCGGCGCTCTGGCGCCGGGCGGCCTCGAGGCCCTCGATGAGGTGGCGCCCCTCGGGCGTGAGCGACACCAGCACCGAGCGCCGGTCGGCGGCGTCGGCGGCACGCCCCACCAGGCCGGCCGCCTCCAGGGCGTCGACCATGGTGGTGGCTGATCGGGGGACCACCTCGAGCTGCGACGCCAGGTCGGCCATGCGCAGCGGATGGCCTGCGTGCGCCACCAGGCGGAGCACCCGGGCCTGCCCGTAGGTGAGGCCCAGCGGGGCCAGCTGGGCGCTCGAGCCGCGCCGCAGGCGCCGGGCGGTGTGGGTGAACAGCTCGGCCACCTCGGCCGTGGTCCCCGGCGGCGGCCGGTGGGCGGCGGGGGGCGGGGGTGTGGTCGCAGCGGGATGCGACACGGGCACGAGCTCCTCCTGCACCTGGGGCGGCCGGGCGGTCCGGCCGGGGCGAATACTGAGTGTATCTCCTAATGAGGATGACTCAGTTTCTCGCCAGGAGGGTCCCCGGGCCCCGGCCCCGGTGGTCAGGCGTCGATGAGCTCGGTCAGGAGGTCGACGGTGGGGTTGTGGTGGGTGAGCCAGCTGTCGTCGACGCCCAGGCGGGACAGGAGGTGCGCCGCCCTCACCAGGATGGCCCCGCTGCGCAGGGCGGCGAACGCCTCGTACCAGCGCAGGTCGTCGAGGGGGCGGCCCAGGCGCTCCTCGTAGGCGGCGACCGTGTGGTCGCGGTCGGGGAAGCCCGGCAGGTCGCCGTGGCAGCGGTCGACGGCCATGCGGTGCAGGGCGAGGTACCACCCCAGGTCGACCTCGGCCGGCCCGATGGACGCCATCTCGAAGTCGAGGACGGCGGCGACGTCCATGTCCTCGCCCACGAGGACGTTGCCCAGCTGCACGTCCCCCCACAGAAGCGACGGGGGTGGCGGGTTCGGGGGGACCTTCTCCCGGCACCACCGCAGGCCTTCGTCGAGCACGGGCGGCGCCCCGCCCTGCGACGCCCACCCCAGGTAGCGGCCCCAGTGCTCCACCTCGTGGCGTAGCCACCCCCCGCCCGCCCCGCCGCCCACCCGCCCGTCCAGGATGGCGGGGCAGTCCCACGCCTCCCAGTCGAGGCGGTGGATCGACGCCAGGGCGTCGAGGACCTCTCCGTGCAGCCGGCGTTGGTCGTCGGGGGAGGCCTCGGCCAGCCATCCGACGCGCAGATAGGGCTGCTCGGCCTGCACCACGCGCCCGGCGACGCGGGGCATGAGGAGGAACGGCGCGCCCACCCACGAGGGGTCCTCCTCCACCGCCAGGGGTGCCACGGCCCGCACCCCCGCCTCGGCCAGTGCGTGCTGGAGGCGTCCCTGGGCACCGAGGTCGTAGGAGGGGAAGAGGCCGTCGCCGTCGGGAGGGAGCCGGACGACCGCCGAGGTGTGCGTGGCGGCGCCACCTCCGGCCGGGTCGCCGTGCTCCCAGTCGACCTCGAGGAAGATCGTCTCGCTCGACAGGCCGGTGGCGGGCTGGGCGAGCGGCGCCACCTCGACCTCCCCCCGCTCCGGTCGCCACGAGCGCAGCCAACGGTGCAGGCCTCGGCGCAGCGCCTCGAGATCCGTGGTGAGGAGATCCCCATGGGGGTCCTCAAACTATCGTCGGGCCCGTGACCACGGTGGCCGAGCTCTTTCTGGCCCGTGGTGCGGACGACAACCCCGGCCTGCGCTTCGAAGGGTCCACGTGGACGTGGCGACAGGTCGTGGCCGAGTCCGAGGCGCGGGCGCGGATGCTGGCCCGCCTCCGGCGGCCGGGGCCGTTCCACGTGGGCGTGCTGCTCGACAACGTGCCCGAGTACCTCTTCCTGCTGGGCGGCGCGGCCCTGGCGGGGGCGACGGTGGTGGGTATCAACCCCACCCGCCGCGGTGCCGAGCTGGCCCGCGACGTCCGCCACAGCGACTGCCAGCTCCTCGTCACCGACGAGCGCCAGCTGCCGCTGCTCGACGGGCTCGACACCGGGGTGGCCGGGGACCGGGTCCTGGTGGTCGGCGACGCCGGCCCGGCGACGCCCGGGGCCGACGCCACGGCGGGGCAGGAGGGGGAGGGCGGGGAGGGCGGGAAGGGCCCGGAGGACGGCGCGGCCCACGGCGCCGGCGCCGCACCGGGGCCCGACCGCGCTCTACCTCCTGCTGTTCACGTCGGGGTCGACGGGCGCCCCCAAGGCGGTGCGGGTCACCCAGGGCCGCATGGCGGCCCAGGCCGGGGTCATGGCGGCCGGCTCGGGTTTCGGCCCCGGTGACGTCATGTACTGCGCCATGCCCATGTTCCACGGCAACGCCCTCAACACCTGCGTCATCCCGGCCGTGGCGTCAGGCGCCACGCTCGTGCTCCGGCGCCGTTTCTCGGCGTCGGGCTTCCTCACCGACGTGCGGCGCTACGGGGTCACCTACTTCAACTACGTGGGCCGGGCGCTCGCCTACGTGCTGGCCACGCCCCCCGCCGCCGACGACGCCCACAACACGCTGCGCTTCGGGTTCGGCACCGATGCGTCACCCTCGACATCTCGACCTTCAAGCGGCGCTTCGCCTGCCCCGTGGTGGAGGGGTACGGGTCGAGCGAGGGGGCGATCGCCATGTCGCGGGTGCCGGGGACGCCGCGCCAGGCGCTCGGCAAGCCCCCCCCGGGCACCGACGTCGCCGTCGTCGACCCCGAGACGGGAGCGGAGTGCCCGCCCGCCCAATTCGACGGTGACGGTGTGCTGCGCAACGCCACGGAGGCGATCGGGGAGATCGTGAGCCGTGACGGGGTGTCGCGCTTCGAGGGGTACTACGCCAATGCCGAGGCCGACGCCGAGCGCACCCGCCAGGGGTGGTTCTGGTCGGGCGACCTGGGCTATCGCGACGCGGAGGGGTTCTTCTACTTCGCCGGGCGCACGTCGGACTGGCTGCGGGTGGACGGGGAGAACTTCGCCGCCGCCCCCGTCGAGCGCATTCTCGCCCGCTTCCCCGGGGTCGTGACCGCCGTGGTCCTGCCCGTGCCCGACCCCCGCACCGGCGACCAGGTCATGGCGGCGCTCGAGCTGTCCGATCCCGCCCGCTTCGACGCGGACGCCTTCGGGCGTTTCGTGCAGGAGCAGCCCGACCTGGGCACCAAGTGGGCGCCGCGCTTCGTCCGGGTGACGGGCGCCGTCCCGCTCACCGGGTCGGGCAAGGTCGACAAACGACCGCTGCGGGCCGAGCTGTGGAGGACGGGGGACGCCGTGTGGTGGCGGCCCTTCGACGAGGACAGAGCCGGCCCGGGGCGCTACCGCCGGTTCACCGGGGCCGACGCCGAGGCGGTCGAGGCCAGGTTCGACGCCCACGGACGCCGGGTGCTTCTCGACCTGTAGTCGACCGTCCCCGCGCACGCGCAAGACGGGCGCCTCTCGGTCGTTCTGAATTGACGTACCAGGTGGGGCGGCACTCCGGCACCCGGTACCGGTCATGGCGGTCGCCCCCCGCGTCGGACCGGTACCGGGTGCCACCACCGTCCCGCCCCCGCTGGCGTTGCGCTCCACGCGGCGTCGGCTTCCTCGACCCCGCCTGCCGCACCCGGCACTGTCGGGGCCTCCCGGCACGGCATGGGCGGTCCCGTGGGCGGGTGGCCTACAGTCGCCTCACCGTCGGCACGCCAGCGCGCCGCCCCGGTCGGGCCACGAGGAGGACCGTCATGGGATTGATGGACAAGGTCAAGTCACAGGCCACGCAGCTGGCCGAGAAAGCCCAGCAGGCCGGTCAGGCCGGGCAGGCGAAGCTGGCCGAGGTGCAGGCCAAGCGCAAGGCCGACGCGTTGCTGCTCGAGCTCGGCGGCATCACCTACGAGCAGGCCACGGGCCGGGCCGACGCCTCGGCCCAGAGCCGGGCCACGGAGCTCGTGGGGCTCGTGAAGCAGTACGAGGCGGAGCACGGAGCGGTCACCGTCACGTCGGCCAACGCCGTCGTGGCGGAGTCGACGGGTGTGGTCGATCCGACGGCGAGCGCCCCTGCGCCGTCCACCGCACCTCCCACGTCGTCAGGCCCCATTCCGCAGGCGCAATACGGATCGGGTGAAGGCTGAGGATCACCGTTGCCCTGGGATTTCTCCACCGAGCCTGATTTCCAGGCCAAGCTCGACTGGACCGACGCCTTCGTCCGCGAGGAGGTCGAGCCACTCGACCTGCTGTGGGGCGATCGGACCTTCCACCCTCTCGACGACGGGCTGCGGGCCGTCGTCGACCCGCTCAAGCAGCAGGTGCGCGCCCAGAAGCTGTGGGCGTGCCACCTCGGTCCCGAGCTCGGCGGTGAGGGCTACGGCCAGGTGAAGTTGTCGCTCATGAACGAGATCCTGGGCCGCTCGCGCTGGGCGCCCATCATCTTCGGATGCCAGGCGCCCGACACCGGCAACGCCGAGATCATCGCCCACTACGGCACGGAGGAGCAGAAGGAGCGGTACCTGCGCCCCCTGCTCGAGGGGGAGATCTTCTCGTCGTACTCCATGACCGAGCCCCAGGGTGGGTCCGACCCCACCCGCTTCACCACGCGTGCCGCGGCGTGACGGGGACGAGTGGGTCATCGACGGGTGGAAGTTCTTCTCGTCCAACGCCAGGACGTCGTCGTTTCTCATCGTCATGGCGGTGACCAATCCCGACGTGAGCGCGTACCAGGGCATGTCCATGTTCCTCGTCCCCACCGACACCCCCGGCGTGGACATCGTCCGGAACATCGGCCTCATGGGGGAGCACTTCGGGGACGGCCACGAGGGGATGCACGCCCTCATCCACTACGACGGGGTGCGGGTGCCGGCCGAGAGCCTCCTCGGTGGGGAGGGCCAGGCCTTCGCCATCGCCCAGACGCGCCTCGGTGGTGGCCGGATCCACCACGCCATGCGCACCGTGGGCGTGTGCCAGAAGGCGCTCGACATGATGTGCGAGCGGGCGCTGTCACGCGAGACCCAGGGCAGCCTCCTGGCCGACAAGCAGACGGTCCAGAACTACATCGCCGACTCCTACGCCCAGCTCATGCAGTTCCGGCTGTTCGTGCTGTACGTGGCGTGGGAAATCGACCAGTACAACGACTACCGCCGCGTGCGCCACGACATCGCCGCGGTCAAGGTGCTCACCGCCCAGGTGCTCCACGACATCGTGCAACGCGCCATCCAGGTCCACGGCGCGCTGGGCGTGTCCAACGAGCTGCCGCTCGGGGGGTACTGGGCCATGGTGCCGATCATGGGCCTGGTGGACGGCCCGAGCGAGGTGCACCGCGTCACCGTCGCCCGCCAGATCCTGAAGCGCTACAAGGGCGCCCCCGACGAATGGCCGAGCGAGCACCTGCCCCGCAAGCTGGCCGCGGCCCGTGAGAAGTTCGCCGAGCACCTCGAGCACATCGTGGGCAACCGGTGAGTGCGCCGGCCGCCGGGAACGAGGGAGACGCCGACGCCGATACCGCCGTCGACGAGGAGGTCCGCACCCGGGGGCTGATCGATCTCGAGCGCCTGGAGGCGTTCCTGGACGAGCACGGGCTCCCGGGTGAGGGGGAACCGCTCACGGCCACCTTCATCACCGGGGGCGCCTCCAACGAGCTCTTCGACATCCGCCGGGGCGGCCACCGCATGGCGCTGCGGCGCCCGCCGCGCATCGTCCCCGAGGGCCGCAACGACACCATGCTGCGCGAGTACCGCCTGCTCGCCGCGCTGGCCGACACCGACGTCCCCCACGCCCGCGCCCTGGCCGTGTGCGACGACCCGGATCTCATGGGCGGGTGCTTCTATCTGATGGAGTACGTGGACGGGTGGTCGCCGATGGGTGGTGGCGGATGGCCAGCGCCCTTCGACGCCGACCTCCAGGCCCGGCGGGGGCTGGCGCTGCAACTCGTCGAGGGCATCGCCCGGCTGTCGCGGGTGGACTGGCGGTCGTGGGGCCTCGAGGGGTTCGGCCGGCCCGACGGGTTCCACGAGCGCCAGGTCGACCGGTGGATGAGCCACCTGGCCGCGGTGCAGTTCCGCGACATCCCCGGCATCGACGAGGCGGCGGCGTGGTTGCGCACCCACAAGCCCCGTCACTTCGAGCCCGGCATCATGCACGGTGACTACCAGTTCGCCAACGTCATGTTCCGCCACGGCGCGCCGGCCCGGCTGGCCGCCATCGTGGACTGGGAGATGGCGACGGTGGGCGACCCGCTCCTCGACCTCGGATGGGTGGTCCAGGGGTGGATCGACCCCGACGAGGACCGCAGCACCGGGAGCTACGTCGATCTGACGGGGATGCCGACGCGTGCCGAGCTGCTCGAGCACTACGCCACCTTGAGCGGGCGCGACGTCGACGAGATCGACTACTACGTGATCCTGGCCCGCTTCAAGCTGGCCGTGGTCCTCGAGGCCGGGTACGCACGGGTCGTGCAGGGCAGCGCCGACAACCCCAAGATGGAGGCGTTCGGCGACGTGGTCATCAGCCTGGCGCAACGCGCTGCGGAGCTGGCCGCCACCTCGACGCTGTGATGTCCCCGGTTCCGGCCGCATCGCGCTTCGACCTGAGCGGCAAGGTCGCCCTCGTCACTGGGGGGAGCCGGGGGCTGGGCCGGCAGATGGTGCTGGGGTTCGCCGAGGCCGGCGCGGACGTCGTCGTGGCCAGCCGCAAGCTCGACGCCTGCCAGGCCGTGGCGGCTGAGGTCGAGGCCATGGGACGGCGCGCCCTTCCCGTGGCCTGCAACGTGGGCCACTGGGACGAGCTCGAGGTGCTGGCCGACGCCGCCGACGAGGCCTTCGGCCGGATCGACGTCCTCGTCAACAACGCCGGCATGTCCCTGCTCTACGAGGACGTGGCCGACGTGAGCGAGGCCATGTTCGACAAGGTGGTGGCGCTCAACCTGAAGGGCGTCTTCCGCCTGACGGCGTTGGTCGGCACCCGCATGGTGGCGGCCGGAGGCGGGTCGGTGATCAACGTCAGCAGCGTGGGGTCGATCAGGCCGTCCCCGGACAACCTTCCGTACGCCGCAGCCAAGGCGGGCGTCAACACCCTCACCGCCGGCTTCGCCCGCACCCTCGGGCCCACCGTCCGCGTGAACTGCATCATGGCCGGGCCTTTCATGACCGACGTGACGCGGTCTGGGATCTCGACGCCTTCAAGCTGGGTGCGCAACGCTTCGCACTCCAACGGGCGGCGAACCCGAGGAGGTGGTGGGCGCGGCACTGTACTTCGCTGTCCGACGCCTCCAGCTTCACCACCGGTGCCCTGCTGCGCGTGGACGGCGGGATCCCCTAAGGCGAGGCGTCTTCCTCCGACCGCGTCGGCAGATCGCCCGCGTCGGCGCCTGCGAGAAGATCTTCCAACCGGTCGAGAAGCGGTCGCTGGCCGCTCAGCAGCTTGATCCGGGCGTCGGCGACCGAGAACCAGGCGGCCCGGTCGACCTCGGGGAAGGTGCGCATCTCGCCGGAGCCCGGTGGCCACTGCATTTCGAAGACGTTGCTCGTGATGGCGTCGGCGTCGAAGTCGCCGCGCGACCGCCCACGCCCGCACGCGCTTTCCACCCGGCTGGCGGATCTCGCCCAGGTCGGTGCGCGGCCCCGGTGGGGCCGGCCGCCCCAGCTCCTCGGCGAATTCCCGCTCGGCGCGCGCCGCGGCGTCGTCACCGGGTTCGTACTCCCCCTTGGGAACGGACCACGCCCCGTCGTCCTTGCGCGCCCAGTACGGCCCGCCGGGGTGCACGAGGAGGACGTCGATGCCTCTGTCGGCACGCTCCCGGTACAGAAGGAGGCCGGCACTCAGCTTGGCCACGGCTCCCCCATGCCCCCGAGTGTGCCCGACCGGTGACGTCCCGGCCGGCGCGGCGCCATCCCCCTGGTCGTGACCGGCTCTTTTGTCGTGGCGAACGATCGGCCGCCACCTCTGCGCCTGGGGAGTGGCCACGGGATTGGCACGACGCCGGGTTAGTCACTACGGTCGCCTTCGGGTGCCCTGCCGGGCGGCAGAGCAAGCGGAGGATCGGATACTGCTTTCGCACGCGCCGACGCGGCGCGTCGGTCGTGTCCTCGTCTCTCCGCCGAGCGCCCACACGACCATGACCGGCGAACCCTTCACCAGAGGCGCGAACCGAGCGGAGCGACGTCGGAGCAGTCGTCGTCCCGCCAGTCGCACGCTGGCGCGCTGGGGCCTCATGGTGTCGCTCCCCGGAGCGACCATTCTGGCGGCCACGGCCGGGTCGGGTGCGGTGCCCCTGGCCGCCGGGGACCACGTGCACAGGAGCCACACGGACCACACGGCGGCGCGGCACCACAAGGAGTCGCCGCTCGTGGCCATGCGCCGCATCATCGAGACCGAAGAAGCTGCCCGGGCCGCGACCACCACCACCGCGCCGCCGCCGCCTCCCACCACGGTGCCGCTCAGCCCGCCCACGACGGTGGCGCCACCCGTGGTGGTGTCGGCCGCTCCGCCGGCACCCAAGGTCGCGAAGCCCCCGCCCCCGGTGAACGCCCCCGTGGCGCCCAAGCCGGCGCCGAAACCCACACCGCCCCCGGCCCCGGCGCACAGCAGCGGGATCGTGCCCCCCGCCAACCCCCGGCGAGCATCCCCGCCAACCCCGCCTTCGAGAGCGTCTGCCTCGCCCAGGGTCCGATGTCGCCGGGGTGCGTGGCCGAGACCCTGCAGGCCACCGACAACGCCCGGGCCAAGGAGGGCCTCGGACCACTGGCGCTGCCCGGGAATTATTCCGGCGCTCACCGCCGGCGAGCAGCTCTTCGTGCTGTCGGACACCGAGCGAGTCGACCGGGGCCTTCCCCCCGCCATCGGCCTCGTCGACGAGTTCGACCAGGACGCGGAGGTTGCCGCGGAGGACGACACCGACCCGAGCCCCGGCCAGGTCCCCCCCGGGGTGGGGATCCTGCGGTGGGGATCGAACTGGGGCGAGAACGCCGGTGCACTCGGATCGAACTACGCGTGGATGTACGACGACGGGCCCGGCTCGGGCAACGAGGCGTGTGGGAGCGGTGGGGCGGGGTGCTGGGGGCATCGCGACAACATTCTCGGGTTCAACCAGGCGCAGCTGACGGCGTCCGGCGGCTCCCTGGTCATGGGTGCGGCCGAGGCCGGACCTCCGGCGTCGGCACCGTGGATGAGCGACACGGAGCTCTTCGCCGTGATCACGGGGCACCCTGCGTACTACGTCTACACGTGGGCGCAGGCGGTGGCATCAGGCGCCCACTGACAGCGCCCACTGACAGCGCCCCACTGACAGCGCCCACTGACTGAACGTGTCGCATCGGGTGCTCCGCCCTCCGCAGCGCCGTCACACGAAGTCCGAGCCACCGTCCACGTTGACGTTGGCGCCGGTCACGTAGGCGTTGCGCCTGGAGGCGAGGAAGGTCACCACGTTGGCGACGTCCTCGGGCAGCCCGGCCCGGCCGAGGTCGGCGGGTTGGTGGAAGACCTCGTCGATCCAGCGCATGACGTCGTAGGGATCCGACGCATCGAGGCCGCGCTCCTCGAACACGCCCCGCAGCGCCTCGGTGAAGCTGGCCGTGACGATCGTGCCCGGGCTGACGGTGTTCACGAGGATGCCGTCGGGCGCGAGCGAGCGCGCCAGGTTCTTGGACACGCTCGTGAGCGCCGCCTTCGAGGCCGTGTAGGCGGGGAGGATCTCGCTCTGGCGCTGGGTGGAGTGGGCGGAGAGGTTGACGACGCGCGCCCACTGCGCCCGGCGCATCATGGCCAGGGCGGCCCGGACGCATCGCACCGCAGCCATGGTCCCGAGCTCGAAGGCGGCGATCCAGTCGTCGTCGCCCAGGTTCTCGAAGCGGCCGGCGGCGGGCCCGACCGTGTTGACGAGGACGTTCAGCGAGCCCCAGCGCTGTTCCACCGAGGAGAAGGCGGCGTCGACGTCGCCGGCCCGGGTGACGTCGGCCTCGAGACCGATCGCCTCGGGACTGCCCAGGTCCTCGAGGGCCGACACCGTGCGGTCGAGCCCGGCACGGCCCCGGGCCAGCACGGCCACACGGGCACCCTCGGCGGCCAGGCACTCGGCCACGGCGCGGCCCATCCCCTTGGTGGCGCCGGTGACCACGGCGGTGGCGTCTGCGAGTCCCAGGTCCATGGGCGCGTGGTCCTCCCCGTCGAATCCGGGCGGACTGTACCCCGGGACGGATCGCCCGGGCGGCGTGCTCAGGAGGCGTGAGGCCGGGGGTGCTCGGCGATGTCGTGGTGCCGGTGGAGCTCGGGGTGCGTCTCGCGGATCGCCATGGCCGTTCCCCACAGGCCGCAGGCGGTGCCGGCGATCACGATGGCGAACAGGGTGGTGAGCATGGCGGCGTCGGTGCCGGCCTGGACGGCCAGCACGATCACGGTGGTGACGAACACCACCAACGCCACGATGGCGTAGGCGAGGGGGCGGACACGTCCGTTGCCGTCGCGGGCGGCCGCACGGTCGCGCTCTGGTTCGGTGCGGGGCATGCCTTCTCATCGGCACCCGACGGGCGCGCCTGAACCGCCGCCGCCTCGGCGTCGTCTCCGGTCAGTGCATCGGGACGGGCCGTTGCCGCCATCCGCGCGCCGTGTCGACCCTCGACCTGCTCGGGGCCACCCACCGTGGCCAAAACGGTCCCGTTGCGGGACCTCGGCGACGCCGCCTGATCAGTGCGGTGTCACCTCGCGGAGGGTGCCGTCGCCGACGTCGTAGACGAATCCCCGCACGCTCGAGGTCACCGGTATGAACGGGCTCGTCACGATGCGGGCCATGCTGCGGCGCACGTTGTCGTCGAGGTCGTCGGACGACTCGACGGCCCACGGCGGCTCGATGCCGGTGTCGTCGAAGAGCCGTCGGCGGAACTCCTCGTCCGACATGCGCTGCATGCCGCACTCGGTGTGGTGGATGACGATGATCTCCTCCGTGCCGAGAAGGCGCTGGGACAGGGCGAGCGACCGGATCTGGTCGTCGGTGATCAAGCCGCCGGCGTTGCGGATCACGTGGGCGTCCCCCTCGGCCAACCCGAGCAGCGCGAACACGTTGAGCCGGGAGTCCATGCACGCCACGACGGCCACCTTGCGGGCCGGTGGGGTCGGCAGGCCGCCCTTGTCGAAGGCGGCGGCGTAGCGCGCTGCGTGCGCCAGCAGTTCGTCGGTGCTTGACATGTGCGCCCCTCCGGAGCGGACCATGGGGTCGGGAAACGGTGTGGAACCACGTTAGGTCCCCTCGCCGCGCCCCCGGCCCCCCGCCGCGCCGTCCACCGGCCGACCGGTGCGAACCACCGAATCCCCATAAATACGATTGACAAAGTCGGGATTAGGTCCTACGGTGGGCGCATGGCGACCGGCATGTACCCCCACATGACCCCCGTAGGGCGCATTCCCCCGCCGCCGGGTCCGGTCCGCCACCCCCCGGGAGCCGGCATGACGTCGGTGCTCCGGACAACAGCGGAGCGACCCGGGGCGCTCGCGACACCGGGGGCGGGCGGGGCCCGAGACCCCGTCCGCCCTCCCGGTGCGGCCCCGCGGCCTCCGTGGTTCGGTGCCCTCGGCCTCCTGTCCGTCGCCCGGGGACTGGCCCGCAACGTGGACCTGTGGCCCGAGATGGCCCGGCCCACCCGGCGCACGTGGGACCTCATGGTGGCCACGGAGGACTTCGAGGCCTGGGTGATCGGATGGCCACCGGGCGGGGCCATCGAGCTGCACGACCACGGCCCCGCCGCCGGCGCGCTCGTCGTGGCCAAGGGGGAGCTGCTGGAGACGGCCGTGACCACGGCGGAGGGCGGGGCGCTGCGCACAGCCGTGACCGTGGTGCCAGCGGGCGGCTCGGTCACCTTCGACCCCGGCCACATCCACGACGTCATCAACATCGGGTCGGTCCCGGCGGTGAGCGTCCATGTCTACGCCCCCCGGCTCACCGCCATGACCACCTACGACATCGCCGACGGGCGGCTCGAGCCCGGTTGCACGGTGCGCTACGAGCGGGGCCGGCCGGCGTGAGGCGCAGCGGCCCGTCCCGGATGCCGCGCCCCGGGCGGCTGGGTACGGTGGCGTCGTGAGCACCTCCGTCGAGGACGTCCTGGGCCGGGCGTGCCGCCGCATCCGGCGTGTGGGGCCCCGACGAGCTCGAGTCCGTGGTCGGCGAGGGAGGACTGGTCGTCGACATCCGGCCCGCCGCCCAGCGCCAGGAGGAGGGATCGCTCCCCGGGGCGGTGGTGGTCGAGCGCAACGTCCTCGAGTGGCGCTTCGACCCCACCGGGGCCCATCGCCTCGAGGCGGTGCACGGCGTCGATCAGCCCGTGGTGGTGGTGTGCTCCGAGGGGTACGCCTCGAGCCTGGCGGCGGCCTCGCTCGCCGACCTCGGCTACCGGCGCGCCGCCGACCTGGTGGGCGGGTACCGGGCGTGGCGCTCGTGGTTCGCCCGCCGACCCCTGTCAGGGCACGGCGTGGGCGATGCGGCCGTCCTCGAGCACGACCACGGTGTCGACCAACCGCTGCACCTCGGGGTCGTGCGTCACGACCAGCACGGTGCGCCCGTCGGCGGCCTCGAGCATCTGGCGCAGCACGACGGGGGCCGACGACGGGTCGAGGTGGGCGGTGGGCTCGTCGAGCAGAAGGACGCCGCCACCGGCGAGTAGGGCCCGGGCCAGGCCCAGACGCTGGCGCTCACCGGCGCTCATCGGCCGCCCTCCCGCCCCCAGGACGGTGTCGAGGCCGTCGGGCAGCGAGGCCAGCCAGCCCCCCAGACCGACGCGTTCGAGGACCGCCCCGCACCGCCCGTCGTCCACGCCGGGGCCGGCGACCCTCAGGTTGGCGCCGAGGGTGTCGGCGAAGACGTGTGTCTGCTCCGCCATCCACCCCACGGTGCGGGCCATGCCCTGGCGCGTCATGTCCCGCACGGCGACGCCGCCGATGGCGACGTGGCCGCGGCTCGGCGCCACGAAGTGGAGCAAGGTGTGCAGCACGGTGGTCTTGCCCGATCCGCTGCGCCCGACAAGGGCCACGCGCCGTCCGGCCGCCACGTCCAGGGACGCGGCCGGCGAGGACGGGGCGTCCGGCCAGGACCACCGACACGTCGCGCAGCTCGGCCGCGGCGGTGGCGACCTCGCCGCTGCGGTCGACGGACGGCTCGGTCACGGGCAGGGGCTCGGTCGCCAGGTGCGCCAGGCGGCGTGCCGCTCCGTCGCCACCGTCGGCCAGTGCGAGCGCCAGCGACGCGCGACTGGTCCAGCACCGCCAGGGCCACGAAGGACAGGGCCACGAGCATCACGCCCGACAGGCGGTGGGCGTCGTGGACGGCGAGCCCGGCGGCCACGACGGCCAGCAGAGCCGCGCCCGACGTCCACGTCACCGCGGCCCGGCCCGCGCCGACGCGCACCCCCGCCGCAGGGCCACGTCGACCGACCGGCGGTGCACGTCGTCGAGACGCTGAGCCACGAGATCCTCGCGTCCGAAGGCGACGAGCTCCGGCGCGCTGCGAACCGTCTCGACCACGGCGCCGGCCAACTCGGCGCGCAGGGCCGCCTCCTCGCCGGTGGCGTCCTCGCCGAACCGGGCCACGAGGAGCGCCACGCCGACGACGGCCAGGGACCCGGCGACCAGGACAACGCCCACCAGCGGCTCCACGAGCGCGGCCACGGCGCCACCCAGGACGACGCTGGCCGCCACGTCCACACCGGCGGTGACCTTCCTGGCGAAGCCGCCGGCCACGAGATCGGCGTCGGCCACGAAGCCGCTGAGCACGCCACCGCGCCCGTCACGGTCGAGTGCTCCCGGGACACGGGGCTCGAGCACGTCGAACAGATGGAGGCGCAGCCGGCCGAGCATCTCCAGCGAGACGTCGTGCACGGCCAGGCGCTGCAGGTAGCGCAGCACGCCCCGGCCCAGCGCGAAGGCCTGGACCATCCCGATGGCGATGCTGAGCACGAACACCGGCGGACGGGTCGACGCCCGTGCGATCAGCCACCCCGAGGTGGCCAGCAGGCCGACGCCGCAGGCTGCCGACGAGGCGCCGGTGGCGATGGCCGGCACGAGGCGCCACCGCGCCAGCGGTGCCACCGACCGGCACAGACCGACGGCCCCGCCGCCTCGGGGTGCTGAGGGGACAGCCGGCGCCTTCGTGCCGGCCCCGGCGCACGCGGCGCGGGGGTCATGCCCGCACCAGGCCGCGTCCGGCCCGGCCGGGTGGGACGGTCGAGTCCACCACGTGCCCGTCGCGCAGGGTCACCACCCGGTCGGCCAGGCGGACCAGGGCGGGCCGATGGGTCACCACCAGCGCGGCTGCGGCCGGCGAGGGCGCGCCGCAGGGCCTCGACGACGACGGTCTCGGTGGCGTCGTCGAGGTGCACGGTGGGCTCGTCCAGGAGAAAGAGCGAGGCCGGGCGCAGCAGTGTGCGGGCCACGGCGATGCGCCGTAGCTCGCCCGCCAGCACGGTCGGCCCCCCTCGCCCAGCACCGTGTCGAGCCCATCGGGGAGGCCGGCGGCGAGGTCTCCCGCCCCGGCCGCGTCCAGGGCGGCCAGGAGCACCTCGGGCGTGGCGCCCGGGTCGGCCAGGCGCAGGTTCTCGGCCAGGGAGGCGGCCAGGAGGGTGGGGTGCTCGGGGAGGTAGGCGATGCGCCGCCGCCAGCGGGCCGGGTCGAGGGTGCGCAGGTCGTCGTGCCCCACGGTCACGGTCCCGTGGGTGGGCACCACGAATCCGAGCACGAGGGACAGGACCGTGCTCTTGCCGGCGCCGTTGGGACCGACGAGGACGACGGTCTCCCCCGCGCGATGGCGAGATGCACGTCGCGGAGCACGGGGAGGACCGGCCCTCCACGTCGACGCCGACGCCGACGAGCGCCACGGGCAGGCGTGCGGGGTCCGGCCCGCAGGGGCTCGGGGCGGATGGGGCGCCGCGGCGCGCCGGTGGAGGGGACGACGCCGGGCGCGGTGACGTACCGGCGTCGATGTGATGCAGCACGCGGTCCCGCCGCGGCCAGGCCCTCGGTGCTGTCGTGGAACTCGGCACTGGCCCGGCGCAGGGGCACGAAGACCTCGGGGGCGACGATGAGGACGGCCAGCGCCGACGCCAGCGACACCCCGCCGTGCAGGAGGCGCAGGCCCAGGGGCACGGCGACGAGGGCCACCGACACCGACGCCAGCGTGTCGAGGACGAGGGCGGAGAGAAAGGCGGTGCGGAGGGTGGAGAGGCTGGCTCGGCGCAGTGCCTCTCCCACCTCCTCGATGCGGGCCCGCTGCTGGCGGCTGCGGCCGAAGGCCCGCAACACCGCCAGTCCCGCGAACACGTCACCGACGGTGCGGCCGAGCGCCTCCACCCGGTGCCAGCGCTCCCGGGCCTGCGCCGCGCGGCCCGGCCCACGAGTGCGCCGAACACCGGGAACAGGACGATGGCCACACCCACGATCACGCCTGAGACCCAGTCGAGCGCACCCACCACGACGGCCAGGGCAACCGGTGCGGCCACCGCCAGCACGAGGTCGGGCAGGCACCGCCCGATGTACACGTCGAGCGCGTCGATACCCCGGCCGGCCAGGGTGGCCACGTCGTCGGGCCCACCGGTGGCCTTCCCCGACGCGCTGTGCAGGGTGGCGCCCACAGGCGGGCCCGCAGGTCGGCCTTGGCCCACGACGTGCCCACCCGGGCCACGATCTCGGAGCCGAGTGCGCACACGCCGCGCACCGCCACGGCGGCGCCGAGCCAGACGCACAGGCGCAGCCGGTCCCCGGGGTGGGCCCCCGGCATGGCGCCGGCCAGCAAGCGGGCGAGCGCCACGGCCTGCACGACGACGCTCGCCGTCGACACCAGGCCGAGCGCCGCCGAGACGGCCACACCCCGGCGCACCGAGGGCCAGCGCACGACGCGGCGGGCGTCGACCGTTTCGGTGCGCCGGGGAACGCCCCGTCGCAATTGCCCGGCTCGCCGCCGCCGCCGTCTGACGCGGTCATCCCCGGACGGACGCCGTCGGACGGGGTGTGTCGTCTGCGGGGTTCGGGCGCACGAGGCGCTGGCGGAACACCCAGTACGTCCAGCCCTGGTAGGCGAGGACGAGGGGGACGAAGCACGCCGCCACGATCGTCATGACGACCAGGGTGTAGTGATGCGAGGACGCCCCGGCGATGGTGAGGGGAGTGCGCCGCCACGTTGGCGGCGGGGAGCACGGCGGGGAACATGCGGGCGAAGACGGCGCCCATCACCGACAGGATCGCCGTCCCCGTGGCGGCAAAGGCCCATCCGTGCCGCCTCCTCGCCACCAGTGCCGTCGCCACCACCAGCATGGCCACCGAGAGCACACCGAGGGCGAGGGGGACGGCCCCGGGAAGCGAGCCGGCGATGGCGGGACGCCCGGCGACGGCCACCCAGGCCACGGCGGCGCCCAGCAGCACCGTGGCCGCCACACCCGTGACGCGGGCGGCCCGGTGGGCGCGCTCGGCCAACCCACCGGAGGTCTTGAGCGACAGGAAGATCGAGCCGTGCAGGGCGAAGACGGCCAGGCTGGCGAGCCCGCCGACGAGGGCGACGGGGTGCAGCAGGCCGAGCAGGCCGCCGTGGTAGCGGCCGCCGGGTCGAGCGGCAGGCCGTGCACGAGGTCGGTGAAGGCGGCGCCCCACACGACGGCCGGCACGAGGCTCCCCGGCAAGTTGGCGACGTCCCAGGTCCGGCCGCCAGCGCCGGCCCGTCGTCCTTGCCGCGGAACTCGAAGGAGACGCCCCGGGCGATGAGCGCCACCAGCACGAGGAACAGCGCCAGGTAGAAGCCGCTGAACAGGCGGGCGTACCAAAGCGGGAAGGCGGCGAAGGTGGCCCCACCGGCGACGAGCAGCCACACCTCGTTGCCGTCCCAGACCGGGCCGACGGTGTTCGAGGCAGACCGGCGGTCCAGTCTCGTCCGGCTGACGAAGGGCGTGCACGACGGCGACGCCGAAGTCGAAGCCCTCCAGGAAGAAGTAGCCGGCCCACAGCAGGCCGATCAGGGCGAACCAGGTGGTGTTGAGCGGTAGCGAAGGGCATCTCGTGCCTCCTCAGTAGACGAGCCCGGTGACGCCGGCAGCGGCTTGTCCGGCGCCGGGCTCGTCGAGGGTGCTGCCGGGCGGCTCGCACCATCAGCGCGGCGTCGATCGGCGCCGAGCACGCGTGTAGAGCAGGATGAAGCCGATCAGCGTGCCAGCGACGTCGGCCGCTACCGCGGAGACACCGCCGACGTCGGTCTTCATCAGCCCGTAGACGATCCAGGGCTGGCGGCCGGCCTCGGTGAAGATCCAGCCCGGCGTGTTGGCCAGGAACGGCAGGGCGATGCCGAGCGACCGCCGCGCGTCCGAACCACCGGCTCGCGGGCAGCCGCCTCGCGCCCGGACCAGCACACGCCCACAGGCCGAGACGAGGATCATCAGATGCCGGCGCCCACCATCAGGCGGAAGCGACCAGTAGGTGACCCAGATGACCGGGACGTAGCTGCCGGGCCCGTACTTCGCCGCCTCGGCTGCTGCGCGCCGGTTGATGCCTGTGCACCGGGCCGTTCCAGCTCAGGTCGGCGATCAGGCTAGCAGGTGCGGGATCCGGATCTGGAAGATGGGCTGGCCGTACAGATTGCCGATGGTGAGCAGGAGAAACTGGCGCCGCTGCTGGTGTCTGTAGACCGCCTCGGCGGCGGCCATCTTCATCGGCTGCTGGCTGTCCATCAGCCGGGCCTGGGTGTCGCCGGTGACGCTCGTAACAGCACGGCTGCCGGCAGCGAACGCCGCGGCGCAAGCCGGGCCGCTGGCAGGAAGCCGGTCGCGCCTCGTCGTCTCCAGCCAGGCCTCGCCAGCAGCTGATCCCGAGCACCAGGACGCCCCCCGGTCACGAAGCGCCGCCAGCACGGTGTGGGCGAAGGACTCCCACAGCGTGGAGTTGCCGAGCACCGCCCAGAAGTCGGTGAGCACCGCCTGGCCGTCGCACGATCGTGTAGCCCACAGGGTGCTGCATCCAGGCGTTGGCGGCCAGGATGAAGAACGCCGACAGCATGGTGCCGACGCTCACGATCCAGATGGTCGGCGAGGTGCAGCCGCGGGGAGAGCCGGTCCCGGCCGAAGATCCACAGCGCCGATGAACGTGGACTCCAAGAAGAAGGCGAGCAGCCCCTCGATGGCGAGCGGGGCGCCGAAGATGTTGCCCACGAACACCGAGTAGGTCGACCAGTTCATGCCGAACTGGAACTCCAGGACGATCCCGGTGACCACGCCGATGGCGAGGTTGATCAGGAACAGCCTGCCGAAGAAGCGGCTCAGCCGGTCCCATTCGGCGTCCTTGCGCCGGTAGGCCAGGGTCTGCATGACCGCCACGAGAAGCCGAGCCCGATGGTCACGGGGACGAAGAAGAAGTGGAAGATGGTCGACGAACGCGAATTGCCAGCGGGCGAGCAGAACCGTCATGAGGTCACGCTACGACGGCCTCCCCCCGCCGCCGTAGGGTCGAAAGTCCTGCCTCGTGGCACTCCGGGCTCGAGGTTCACGCAGCAGGTAGACCTGGGTGTGAGCAGCCGCGTCCCGCGCCGGCAGGCCGGTGCCGGCCGTGGCCGGGGTGACCCTCGGGCTCGTGTACGCGGTGGCCGCCTCGTACACCCGGCCGTTCACCCTCGGCGCCGATGCGGTGACGGCCGTGCCCCTGCTCGGCGCGGCGGTGGTCGTGGCGCTCGGAGCCGCCCGCGCCGGTGCGCGGGGCGCCGGAGACCCCCGGACGGGGGTGGCCGGCGGCTCCGGCCCGTGGTGGAGGGTGTGGCTCGTCCTCGGGGCGGCTGTGGTGGCGTGGGAGCTGTACTGCTACGTGAGCGGCCCCCGCCCCGCCTACCCCACGCTCAGCTCGCTCCTCGACAAGCCGTCCGATGCCCACCGGGCGGGCAAGGCGGCCGCCTTCGGGGCCTGGCTGTCGCTCGGGTGGTACCTCGTCCGGTGACCACACGGCACGCCGTCGAGGCGGTGTGGGTGGCGCTGGCGGTGGCGCTGGTGGGGTGCCAGGTGGGCGCGGTCGTGACGTGTGGCCGGCTTCCGGGGCTGGGTACGGTGACGACGCGGTGTCGCCTCGCACCGCACGGGGCAGATCGCCCTGGTGCTCGTGTGGATGTGGGTGGGGTGGCACGCCTTCGCCCGGTGGCGCGGTCCCGGGCCCCGGCCGGCGGGGACGGGCCCGCGTGCCGGCGTTGTCACCCAACTGCAACCTGGCTCCCAGTTGTCTGACATGTTGGAGGGGCACAGTGGGTGCATGGGCGAAACCGTGTTCGAGTCGTGTCACAGCACCTGGATCTTCGACACGGGGCGGATGCGGTTCCGCCGTGCTTCAAGGGTGGTCCGGGTGCGGGCCTGGGCGGGGTGCCGGCCCCGTGACCACGCAATGGCGCCCGTATCACGAGCTCTGGGTCGATCCACGCTCGGACGAGTTCACGGTGGCCCTCAACACCGAGGGGACGAGGCTGCTGCACTCCGGCGCCATACCGGCGACTGCGCCCAGTGCGGAGGCCGGGCCACGGCCGAGCTGTCGGTCGGCGCACTGCGCAACGCCGCCGGGCTCTGATCTGATCGGATCGACGGGGGCCCGTCCCGTCAGGGCAGCGGCGCCGGGCGGCGCAATAGGTCGCCGCTGTGCCCCGGCCCGGGGAGGGCGACCACGTCGCGGGGCCCGATCGGAAGGCCGCACGAACCGCACACGTACACCGCCTCCGCCGTCGATCCGCACGCCGTGTGCGACACCTGCACGGGGGCCGGGCGCGCTCGCGTAGCGGTCGCCCCACTGGCGCATGGCCGTGAGCACGGGCCACAGGTCGCGGCCCTTGTCGGTCAGGCGGTAGTCGTGGCGAGGCGGGTGCTCCGAGTAGGGCACCCGGGCGAGCACCCCGGCGTCGACCAGCCGGGTCCAGGCGCTGCTGGAGGATGTTGCGCGAGATCCCGAGCCGGCGCTGGAAGTCCTCGAACCGGGTGACGCCGAGGAAGGCGTCGCGGACGATGAGCATGCTCCACCACTCGCCCACCACCTCGAGGCACTGGGCCACCGAGCAGTCCATGCCGGCGAAGCTCTTGCGTTCCATGTGCCCATTGTAGTGGGTTGCATAATGAAACGCAATCCGTTAGTGTGCGTTGCATGAAAGAACTCACTGAACAGGATCCGAGGGGCCGTCACGGCGCCGCGACCGGTCGGCTGGGGGCGGTCTTCGTGGTCACCGCGCTCGGTGCCTTCATGGCCTCGCTGGACCTGTCGATCGTGAACGTCGCCTTCCCGGCGCTCGAGCGGACCTTCCCGCACGACTCCACGGCCTCGCTGGCCTGGGTCATCACGGGCTACAGCATCGTGTTCGGCTCGCTCCTGGTGGTGGCCGGCCGCACGGCCGACCGGGTGGGGAGCCGGCGGGTGTTCTTCGCCGGCCTGGCCGTGTTCTGCCTGGGCTCGGCCCTGGCCGGCCTGGCGCCGACGGTGCCGCTGCTCGTCGCGGGCCGCCTCGTGCAGGGCGTGGGGGCGGCCGCCCTGCTGCCGTCGTCGCTCGGCCTGCTGCTGGCCGCCTTCCCGGCCGAGCGTCGCTCCCAGATGGTGGCCATGTGGGGCGGGATCGGCGCCCTGGCCGTCGCCACCGGGCCGTCGCTCGGGGCCGTCCTCATCACCGGCTTCGGCTGGCGGGCGGCCTTCTTCGTCAACCTGCCCGTCGGGCTGGTGGCCTGGCTGGTCGGCCGCCCGTGCTCCCGCGTGCGGGCGCGGCGCACCGGCCCGGCCGCCCGACTACCTCGGGGTGGTGCTGCTCGCCGGGAGCCTGGCCTCGCTGGTGCTCGCCATCTCGGAGGGGCCGAGCTGGGGCTGGTCGAGCGCCCGGGTCGTCGGCGGCTTCGTCGCCGCCCTCGTCCTCGGCGCGCGGTGTTCGTGCACCGGTCGGCCCGGCACGCCGAGCCGGTGCTGGACCTCAGGCTGTTCCGGTCCCGGTCGTTCAGCGTGGCCAACGCGGCGACCCTGCTCTACGCCATGGGCTTCTTCGCCATGCTGCTCGGCAACATCCTCTTCCTGACGGGGGTGTGGCACTACTCGATCCTGCGGGCCGGGCCTGGCGGTCACCCCGGGACCGCTGGTGGTGGCGGTGGTGGCGGGCCCGGCCGGCAAGCTGGCCGGCCGCGACGGCTTCCGGCGGGTGCTGCTCGCCGGGTTCGTGGTCTTCGCCGCCGGTCTCGTCTGGTACGCCACCCGGGTGGGACTGCAGCCCGACTACCTGGCGATGCTGGCTGCCGGGCACCCTGGTGGTCGGGCTCGGGATCGGGCTCACCTTCCCGGTGCTAGCGCGGCGGCGGTGTCGAGTCTCCACCCCGAGCGCTTCGCCGTGGGCAGCGCCGTCAACCAGACGGCCCGCCAGGTGGGCGGGGCCCTCGGCGTCGCCCTGCTGGTGGCCATCCTGGGGCGCCCCCGGTGCGGTCGGGCGCTCGCCCACTTCCGCCACCTGTGGGTGTTCGCGGCGGCGATGGCGGTCCTGTCCGGCGCGATCTGCACCTTGCTGCGGCCCACGGCCGTCGCCCCGGCCACGGCCGCGTCGCCGGCGGACCTTCCACCGGCCACGGCCCCGCCCGTCGTGGCGCCGGCCGGCGCCAACTGCCTGGTGGTCGAGCAGAGCTAGCCCCGGTGTCGCCCCCTGCCCCCCGGTGGTGCAGATTAGGGGCGGCCCCCGACGGCGGGGCGACCGGAGGTCGGCACATGCAAGTAGGCATCCACTTCGTCAACTTCACGCTGCCGGGCGAGCCCGAGTCCCTGGCCCCCACCCTGGCCGCCACGGCCCGGATCGCCGACGAGGGGGGCGTGTCGGTGTTCACCCTCATGGACCACTGGTTCCAGATGGAGATGCTGGCCGGCCCGGCCGAGCCCATGCTCGAGGGGTACACCTCGCTCGGGTTCCTGGCCGGGCACACGAGCTCGATGCGCCTCGGGCTCCTCGTCACGGGGGTGACGTACCGCCATCCGGGGCTGCTGGCCAAGGTGGTGGCCACGCTGGACGTGCTGTCGGGGGGCCGGGCCCAGCTCGGCATCGGCGCCGCCTGGTACGAGCTGGAGCACCAGGGCCTGGGCGTGCCGTTCCCACCGCTCGGGGAGCGCTTCGAGCGCCTGGAGGAGACCCTCCAGATATGCCTGCAGATGTGGAGCGACGACGACGGGCCCTACGAGGGACGCCATTACCGATTGGCCCAGACCCTGTGCCTGCCCCGGCCCATCAGCCGCCCCCGGCCCCGGATCCTCGTGGGCGGCTCGGGCGAGCGCAAGACGCTGCGCCTGGTGGCGCAGTACGCCGATGCCTGCAACCTGTTCGCCGCCACCCCGGCCGACGTGGTCCACAAGCTCGAGGTCCTCGACCGTCACTGCGACACGGTGGGGCGGGATCGGGCCGAGGTGGAGCGCACCATCCTCTTCATGGGCAATCCCTTCGACGATCTCGACGGGTTCTTCGCCGCCATGGAGCGGTTCGCCGCCCTCGGCATCGGGACCGTGGACCTCATACCGGCGGGCGACCCGGCCGCGTTCGCGAGCCAGGTGGGCGAGCGCGTCGTGCCGGCGCTGGCCGAGATCGGGCCGTGACCGGGCGGGCGCCTCGTGACGTGCCGTGGCGCGCCGTGGGCGTGGGCGATCAGGGTCCTGACAACCGGGCCACGGCGTAGGGGAGGGCGTCGCCCGGGGTGTCGCCCGAGAGCCCTGCTGCCACCAGGGCCGCCGAGTAGGGACCGAGGAGAAGGCCGTTGGCACCGTGGCCGGTGCACACGTGCACGTTGGCCGTCCCCGGCAACGGCCCGAGCAGCGGACGGTCGTCCGCCGTGGTGGGGCGAAGTCCCACCCTCACCTCGTGGAACGTGGCACCGGCCAGGCCCGGCGCGATGGCCACGCACTCGCGCAGCAGGTCTCGAAGGCCCGCCGCCGTCGCCCGGGTGTCGAAGCCGGCGTCGGCCTCGAACGTGCCCCCGCACGCCACCCGTCCATTCGGCCATGGCACGAGATAGAAATTGAGAACGGGCTGGACGATCGGCCACCGGCCACTGTCCCGCGCCCCCAAGGCGGTGTCGCCCTCGGGGAGCGTCACGTGCACGATCTGCCCCTTGGTGGGTGCCACCGGAAGGTCGGCGCCGAGCCAGTGCCCCACCTCGGCCGACCACGCCCCGCCCGCCACCACGAGGGCGCCGCACGGCACCCGCCCGTCGCGTCCGAGCACGGCGGTGACCCGGTCGCCGTGGCGCTCGACGCCCGTCGCCTCGAGGGCCACGAGCGTGGCGCCACGCGCCCGGGCGGCGGCGAGGATCATGGCCCGCAACTGCCGGCCGTCGACGCGGGCCGCTCGCGGGTTGTGCAGTGCCCGCCACACGTGCCCGAGCGGGGGGAACATGGCGCGCGCCTCGGGAGCGGGGATCTCCCCCACCTCGGGGTCCCGGGCCGTGGCGTAGCCGAGGACCTCGGCGAACCACGGGTCCTCGTGCTCGGCCAGCGCCACCACCAGGGACCCGCACGGCGCGTAGGCGTCGGTTGCGGGTCCGCCCCCGTCGTCGGCCAGCCGGGCCACGAGGGCCTCGAGGTGCCGGGCGGCGCGCCATCCGAACCCGAACCACTCCGGGTCGGCATCGTGGAAGGTCTCGGGCGAGATGATGCCGGCGCCGGCATCCGACGCCCGGCCCGGCATCGCACCGTCGACGAGCGCCACGCCCATCCCCGCGCAGGCGAGCTCGTAGGCGACGGCCGCGCCCACCAGCCCGCCGCCGAGGACGGCCACGTCGGCGGTGGCGCTCTCAGGGGCCACGGTGCAGGGGGAGCGGACCGGAAAGGGGCCGGTTACGGCGCGGCGGCATCGGCGCCGTGCTCGGCCTGGGTGATCCACGCGTCGTACATCTCGGCGTAGCGCCGGCCGAGCGCCACCAGCTCGGCGTGGGTGCCGGTCTCCACGATGCGTCCGCCGTCGACCACCACGATGCGGTCCGCCTTCATGGCGGTGGAGAGCCGGTGGGCGATGAGGACGGCGGTGCGCGCCTCGAGCAGGATGTCGAGGGCGGCCTCGATGCGCGTCTCGGACTGCAGGTCCAGGTTGGACGTGGCCTCGTCGAGGACGAGCACGCGGGGATGGGCCAGGAACGCCCTCCCCAGGGCGATGAGCTGGCGCTCGCCCGAGGACAGGGACTGGCCCCGCTCGTGGACGACGGTGTCGACGCCCTCGGGCAGCCGGTCGACCAGCTCGGCCAGGCCGACGGCCCGGATGGCTTCGGCCACCTCGGCGTCCGACGCCGTGGGCCGGGCGAAGGCCAGGTTGTCGCGGATCGTGCCGGCGAAGAGGAACGGCTCCTGGGGCACCACCCCGAGCTGGCGCCGGAGCGACCCGAGCGTCACGTGGGCGATGTCGTGACCGTCGATCAGCACCCGGCCCCGGGTGGGGTCGTAGAAGCGCGTGATCAGCTTGGCCAGGGTGGACTTGCCCGCTCCGGTGGGGCCGACGAAGGCGACGGTCTCCCCCGGGGCGATCCTCAGGCTGACGTCGCGGATGACGGGCACGGCCGGGTCGTAGCCGAAGGTGACGTCCTCGAACACGATCTCGCCCTCGATGGGCGGGAGCTCCTCCGCCCCCTCCGCCTCCGCCACGGCGGGCTCGGTGTCGAAGAGGGTGCGGAGCTTCAGGATCGAGGCCTGGCTCTGCTGGAAGCTGTTGTACTGCTGCACGAGCAGTTGGATGGGGGCGAAGAACCGGTTCAGGTACAAGAAGAAGGCGAACAGCTCACCCACCGTCAATGTCTTGTGGGCCACCATGGTGCCGCCGATCCCGAGCAGCGCCGCCTGCCCCAGCCACCCCACCAGCTGGGTGCCGGGCCCGTACAGGGCGTTGATCTGGGCCGTGTACACGTTGGCGTCGCGGTACTCGCCCACCACCCGGCGGTGATGGAGGATGTTGGGCCGTTGCCGGTTGTGGGCGGTGACGACCCGGACGCCGTGCAGGCTCTCGGCCAGGTCGGCGAGCACGTTGGCGATGCCGTCGCGCACCCGGTCGTAGCCGCGTTCCGAGGCCACGCGGAACCACAGCGACATCACCACCAGGATGGGCACGACGAGCAGCACGGTGATGATGGCCAGGGTCACGTTGGTGGTGAAGAGCACGACGGTGATGATCACCATGGTGAGCCCCTGCACGGCGAACTGGGCCAGCCCGTCTTGGAGGAGCTGCTGGAGGTTCTCGATGTCGCTCGTCATGCGGGTCATGATCACGCCCGCTTTCTCGGCGGTGAAGTAGTCGAGAGACAGACGTTGCAGGTGGGTGAACACCTTGACCCGGAGGTCGTTCATGACCCACGCCGCCAGCCGGCCGGTGACGCGCACCTGGGCCCTTTGTGCCACCGAGGTGAAGGCCACGAAGCCGATGTAGACGGCCGCCAGGCTGAGCACCACGCTCAGGTGGTGATGCGGGTAGATCCCCTTGTCGATGGCCAGCTCGGTGAGCTTCGGACCGGCCTGCAAGGCGATGCTCATGGTGACGATGAGGACGGTGGCGATCACCAGCATGCCGGGGTACTCCGACAGCAGCCCCCACAGCGTCAGCCGTCGGCGCTCCTTGGCCGTGGGGTGCTGGGAGAAGACGACGTCGGGCTCGCCGTGGTCCGGCTCGTCGACGAGCAGGGCGTCCACGCCGCGCTGCAGCTCGGGCGGGATGCCGCCGAAGGGAAGGCCGGCGCCGGGCGCCCCGGGGCGTCCGCCGCCGCCGAACATCGGGCCACCACCACCCCAACCGCCGCCGAAGCCCATCAGCGGGCCTGCCCGTCGTGGGAAGGGGAGCCGTTGGCGGGCACACCGTCCCCGTTGGCCGCTGCGTGGCCCGCTGCGTGGCCCGCTGCGTGGCCCGCGTCGGCATCGGGGCCGGCTGTCGCGGATCCGTTGGGGTGGGGGAGGCCGGCGCCGTCTGCGTGCCGTGCCCCCTCGGCCTGCTCCACCTGGGCCAGGACCTCGACGTACTGCGGCGTCGTGGCCAGCAGCTCGGCGTGCGTGCCGTCGGCCACGATCCGACCGTCGTCGAGGAGGACGACCCGGTCGGCCAAGCTGATGGTCGACAGGCGGTGCGCCACGATCAGCGTGGTGCGGCCCTGCATGAGGACGCGCAGGGCTTCGTGGATCTGCTGCTCCACTTGCACGTCGATGGCGCTGGTGGCGTCGTCGAGCACGAGGATGGGCGGGTTGACGAGCAGCGTGCGGGCGATGGCGATGCGCTGGCGCTGGCCCCCCGACAAGGTGTAGCCCCGCTCGCCCACCACGGTGTCGTAGCCCTGCGGCAGCTCGCGGATGAAGTCGTCCGCTCCCGCCGCCCGGGCGGCCGCCTCGACGTCGGTGAAGTCGGCGTCGGGGCGCCCGTAGGCGATGTTGTCCCGGATCGACACCGAGAACAGGAACGGCTCGTCCATGACCACGCCGACGTTGTCGCGCAGGCTCTGCAGGGTGAGGTCGCGCACGTCGTGCCCATCGACCAGGAAGCGACCGGCGGTCACGTCGTAGAAGCGGGGGATGAGCCGGGCCACCGTCGACTTCCCGGATCCGGTCCGCCCCACGAGCGCCACCGTCTCCCCCGGGCGCAGGTGGAGGTCGAAGTCCGACAGCACGGCGGGAAGGCCCAAACCGTAGGAGAAGCCGGCCTTCTCGAAGCGGATGTCGCCGGTGCAGTCCTGAAGCGGCGTCGCATCGGGGCGGTCCACGATGGTGGGCTGCTCGTCGAGGATCTCGTAGATGCGGCCGGCCGAGGCGGCGGCGCGCTGGCCCATCATGATGATCATGCCGAGCATCATGAACGGCGCCTGGAGCATGAACAGATAGGAGTTGAACGCCACGATCGTTCCCAGCTCGAGCCGTCCCTGGATGACGAGGTACCCGCCGAACCCGAGCACGAGGGCCAGGCCCACCTGGGGCAGGTTCTGGATCGCCGGCGTCCACCGTGCCCGGAGGTCGGCGTCTTTGATGTAGCCCCACTGCACCTTGTCGGCCGCTTTGGCCAGCGCTCCCAGTTGCTGGTTCTCGGCGGCGAAGGAACGCACCACGCGCACACCGTTGATGTTCTCGTCCACGATCGTCGCCACGTCGGCCAACCGCGCCTGGATGAGCCACGACACGGGGAACATGGACTTCCGCATGCGGTGCCCCACCATGAACACGAACGGCATGGTCGCCATGGCCACGAAGGCGAGCGGGACGTCGTAGGAGAGCATGAACCCGAATGCCACGACGGCGATGCTGCACTGCACGAGGATCATCGGCGCGAACGTCATGTACATCTGCACCGAGCGGATGTCCGAGTTGGCACGCGAGATCAACTGGCCCGACTGCACCCGGTCGTAGAAGGGGAACGACATCCGGGTCAGGTGCTCGTAGATGATGGTGCGCAGGTCGTATTCGATCTCGTACGCGGTCTGGAAGAGAAAGAGGCGGGAGATGTACCCGGTGATGCCCCCCGCCAGCCCGAGACCCACCACCCACCACACGTAGAAGTGGAGCGGGACGGTGTGGCTCTGCACCGAGTTGTCGATGGCGTCCTTCAGGAGGTTGGGGACGAGCACCTGCAGGACGAGTCCCACGAAGGAGAGGATGAGCGACGTCAGGAAGATCCCCCGGTGGGCCCGCAGGATCGGCATGACGCGGCGCAGCCACGTCTTGGTGGTGTCGGGGTCGATCGTGGCCCGTGGTGCGAGGGCGCGCTCCTCCTCGGTGGCGGCTCGCGGCGTCACGTCCGCACCGTCCGCG
Source organism: uncultured Acidimicrobiales bacterium (assembly GCA_963839605.1). Lineage (GTDB taxonomy): Bacteria > Actinomycetota > Acidimicrobiia > Acidimicrobiales > UBA8190 > JBEKVE01. The sequence goes on from CAWIWK010000004.1 coordinate 56,332, forward strand.
CCGCGTGGTGGGCGCGCATGGCCATGCGCCACAGGGCCATGCTCCCGAGGGCCTGCTCGGTCAGGCGGGGATCCTCCAGGCTGGCGGCGATGTCGGCCAACCGGGCGTCCACGGCTTCGTCGGCCTCGTGCAGGGCGCGCCGGCCCTTGGCCGTGATGGTGTGGGTGACGCTGCGCCGGTCGTCGGCTGCGCCGGCCCGCTCGACCAGCCCCCGGGCTTCGAGCCCGTCGACGACGGCGGTGATGGTGGGTCGCCGCACCGTCAGCCGATCGGCCAGGGCCGAGGGTATGGAGGCCCCTTCGGCCAGCAGGCCGAGGACCCGGTACTGCGGGAGCGTCAGGCCCACCTCGACCAGGGCCAATTCGACCTGCTTGGACAGCCAGGCGGCGGCCCTTCCCAGGGAGCCCGGGGGGCGGCGTCGGGCGCCACGGACGGCGACACGCCCTTGCTCTGATTCCGATCCGTGCCGACCACATCGTTAGACTATCTAACGAGAGCCCCCCCTCTGTCCGAGCCGGCGACGGCTGGTTAGGGTTTTGCCGGAGGGGGACGCTGTGGCGGGGACTCGAGGGCATCGCCGGATGGTGGCGCTGACCGCCGTTGCGGTGGGCTCGCTGGTGGGAGGGTCGTGGCTGGTCGTGTCGGCCGCCACCGCCTCCCCGGCCCGGCCCGCGGTCCCGGCCGGCTCCGGCCTGCGGGGCGTGGCCGCCTCCACGGCCCAGACGGCACAGACGGCGGTGTCGGGGAAGGCCGCCGACGTCTCCCCGGGAGCTCCGTCGACCGGTGCCACGACGGCTGCAGCGTCGTCAGCGGTGGTCGCGGCCTCCACGGCGCCCGCCGTCGCGCCACCGACGGCGCCGGCCACGACGGCGGCCGCGCCGGTGGTGCCCACGACCTTGAGGCCGTCACCGGCGGTGACCGCACAGCCAGCGACGAGCTCCCCCCCGCGGTCGGCCACGGCGAGGGCACGGGGCGGTTCGGCACCGCCGGGGACAGGGGCGGAGGCGTCGGCGGCGAGGGGGCTCATCACCGCCATCGACGAGCGCTCGATCCCTGCCGTGCCCATGACGGCCGACAACGTCACCCTGCTGGAGCGGTGGATGGCCAACGAGGGGGGCCTGTGGGCCGACAATCCCCTCAACACCTCGCTCGACGCCGGTCGGTACCCGCACGAGTACACGTCGACGGGCGGGGACACCGGGGAACCGATCTTCCCCTCCATGTCCGTGGGCCTGGCGGCCACGGCCACCACCCTTCTCTCCAACCCCTCCTACGGGCGCATCGTGGCGCTGCTGCGCTCGGGCCACCCGTCGTGCCTCAGCTTCGCCCGGGCGGTGATCCGCTCGCCGTGGGCGTCGAGCCACTACGAGCACAACACGGCGCGGTTCTGCGGCTCCGCGGCTCCCGCCCCTCCGCGGCGGGAACGGCACAGGAAGCGGTAGCCCGGACGCGGTAGACCATCCCCCGTGCCCGAGCTCTCCCTCCCCGACGTCACCCTCGCCTACGACACCTTCGGACCGTCCGACGGCGAGCCCGTCGTGCTCGTGTGCGGACTGGGACAGCCGGCCATGGCGTGGACCCTGTGGATGGTCCCCGCCCTCACCGAGGCCGGATACCGCGTCGTCACATTCGACAACCGCGGCTTCGCCCCTTCGTCGGCGCCGCCTGCCCCCTACGCCATCGACGACATGGTCGGCGACACCCTGGCCCTCATGGACCACCTGGAACTGCACCGCGTCCACATCATCGGGTACTCCATGGGGGGGTGGGTGGCCGAGACCCTGGCGTGGCGGCTGCCGGGGCGCGTGCGGTCTGCGGTGTTCGTGGGCAGCTGCAACGTGGGGACCTCATGGGAGAAGGCGATCACCACCGTCGAGCGCGACATGGCCCGTCTCGACCCGGAGCTGCCCCACTGGTTCAACGCCGTGGAGACGATGCGCTACCTCCCCAACCACGACCTCCAGCAGGACGAGGTGGTGGACGCCTGGCTGTCCATGATCGGCGACCTCGAGCCGTGGCCCAATCCGGGTCGTTTGGGCCAGTACGAGGCGGCCCTGGCGTGGTCGCTCGACGTGGAGCGCACCGAGCGCTGGCCCGCCATCGGCGCGCGGTGCCTCGTGCTCGCCTTCGAGCACGACATCGACTCCCCTCCGGGCCACGCCCGTCAGGCGGCGGCCCGGATCCCGCGTGCCGAGTTCGTCGAGCTGGCGGGGGCGAGCCACCTGGGCGTGTTCACACACGCCACAGAGGTGGCTGCCACCGTCGTCGGCTTCCTCTCCCGCGTGGGGGAGGGAGGACCTACCTCGATACCTTGACCTTGGCTGACGCCGAGTTGGAGATGTTGAGCCCCAGCAGGGTGGAGTTCAGCGTGACGTTGACGTTGTGCCGGCCCCGTGCCTTGGCCACGAAGTACCCGGAGAGCTTGGGCGGTGTGAACACCTCGTTGCTGTAGCTGGCGGGGGTCACGGTGGCATCGGTGACGAGCTTGCGTCCGGCGCTCTTGATGACGACGGGGATGGCGGCGTTTCCTCCCGCGTTCCCACCCAGACTGTCGTACATGTACTGGAGCGTCGCCACCCACCAGAAGGTCTTGGCCCCGACCGCGTCACTGACGTTGACGTGCTGGCCGACCACGGACGAGACCGGCGACACGGCCAGGGTGGGGGCGGGCGGGAAGTAGGACTGCCCCTTGTAGTTGATGAGGAACGTCCCGGTGGTGTTGGCGCCACCACTCTCGGGGTCGATCATGGCGACGGCGCACCCGATCAGCCCGGAGTTGAGCTCTTCCGTGGTGGGTGGGCAGGTGGCGTTGGGGTCGGGGGGCTGGCTGGTCGGCACCTTGTAATTGAAGTTGATCGTCCCCGTCGAGCTCGACGTCGTCAGCTGCGTGGACGCCGCGTTCATCTCGGGCAGGGCGGCGACCACACCCTCGACCCCCGCCACCGACGTCACCTGGCCGGTGAGGAGCGGCTGCGCGGCCGGGTCGATCGCAACCAGCAGGCTCGCCTCGATGAACAGGTAGGGGTGATCGTCGGGGAACCCCTTGCAGTTCACGTTGATCTCCTCGCCCGGCGACACGGCCAGGACCAACTGGCCGATGGCCGGGCCGGTGAAGACGCAGCTCTCGACGGGGGCGGTCGCCGCCGCCGCCTGCGTCGCCGTCGTCGCTCCGGCACCCACCAGGGCCACCACACCGCTCGCCGCCAGGGCGAGGGCGACGGCCACGGACCTGTAGATCCTCATGGTCTGCTCCTTTGTATGGTCATCGCACGGCTATTTCTTCGTCCGTGGTGGTTTTTCGATCGTGTACTGCGTCGTGGCATGGTCGCCCGACGGCGCCGTCGCCTCGATGGTGTGCATACCCTTTTTGCCCGACCTTCCACGCTTCGGGATCATGCCGGTGCAGGTGAAGGACCCGTTCGAGTCGGCGACGGCGCTGCACAGGACGGTGGTGGCCTTCTTGGGCCTGCGCAGGCCCGAGACGTACGTGACCGTCACGGTTTCCCCGGGGGTGAAGTTCTCTCCGGCGAGAACGACGTCCACCTTGCGCTTGCCCGCACCGGGATCGGTGAGCAGGGACGGTGCCGGCGGTGGGCCCGATGCCGGTGTCACCACGAGCAGGGCGGTGCCCGGCAGGGCCACGTCGGCGTCGGTGGCGGTGATGGTGCTCACGCCCGTGGCCGTTGCCGTGGCCAGCCCCTCCGCCCCGGGTGCGTTGGAGATCGTCGCCCCGGACGAGGCCGACCATGTCACGGCGTCGGTCAGGTCGGCCGTGCTCAGGTCGGAATAGTGGCCGGTGGCGGTGAACTGCTCGGCACGACCCACGCCCACCGTCGCCGCCGTGGGTGAGACGGTGATGGCGAGGAGCACAGGAGACGTCACCGTGAGAAGGGCCGTGCCCGGAAGCGTGACGTCGGCGTCGGTGGCGGTGATGGTGCTCACCCCCGTGCCCGTGGCGGTGGCGAGACCGTGCGATCCCGAGGCGTTGGAGATGGTGGCGCCCGAGGACGCCGACCACGTCACGGCGTCGGTCAGGTCGGCCGTGCTCAGATCGGAGTAGTGGCCGGTGGCGCTGAACTGCTCGGTCTGGCCCACCCCGATCGAGGCGACCGTGGGCGACACCGTCACCGCAAGGAGGACGGCCGGGGTGACGGTGAGGGCGGCGGTGCCGGGCACGGCCAGGTTCGGATCGGTGGCGGTGATGGTGCTCACCCCCGTGCCCGTGGCGGTGGCCAGACCGTGCGATCCCGAGGCGTTGGAGATGGTGGCGCCCGAGGACGCCGACCACGTCACGGCGTCGGTCAGGTCGGCCGTGCTCAGATCGGAGTAGTGGCCGGTGGCGCTGAACTGCTCGGTCTGGCCCACCCCGATCGAGGCGACCGTGGGCGACACCGTCACCGCAAGGAGGACGGCCGGGGTGACGGTGAGGGCGGCGGTGCCGGGCACGGCCAGGTTCGGATCGGTGGCGGTGATGGTGCTCACCCCCGTGCCCGTGGCGGTGGCGAGACCCTGGGACCCCGAGGCGTTGGAGATGGTGGCGCCCGAGGACGCCGACCACGTCACGGCGTCGGTCAGGTCGGCCGTGCTCAGATCGGAGTAGTGGCCGGTGGCGCTGAACTGCTCGGTCTGGCCCACCCCGATCGAGGCGACCGTGGGCGACACCGTCACCGCAAGGAGGACGGCCGGGGTGACGGTGAGGGCGGCGGTGCCGGGCACGGCCAGGTTCGGATCGGTGGCGGTGATGGTGCTCACCCCCGTGCCCGTGGCGGTGGCGAGACCCTGGGACCCCGAGGCGTTGGAGATGGTGGCGCCCGAGGAGGCCGACCACGTCACGGCGTCGGTGAGGTCCTTGGTGCTCAGGTCCGAGTAGTGGCCGGTGGCGCTGAACTGCTCGGTCTGGCCCACTCCGACCGACGCCGTGGTGGGCGACACGGTCACCGACAACAGGACCGCCGGGCCCAGCGCGCTTGCAGCCTGGACCCCCCCGACCACGAGGAGACCCACCGTCATCGCCATCGCCGTGAACCGCGTCACAGCTCGCATACCGCCCGCCCGCCACACCGTGCCCATCCCCCTTGCACCCCTCCCATGGACGGCCTCTCAAGGAGACCGCGACATGGAACCTGTCTCAGTGTTGATCGTCCGGTGTGATCGTGAGAAGCGGGCGACCACCTGCCGCGCAGGGGTGATTTCACCTGCTGGGGGGCGTCTGCTTGCTGGGTGAGGGCGCATAGTGGTCACGTCGGAGCGGTCCGCCACCACGTGCCCCGGCGCCGATTCGACGCTGCTCCCACCGTCGCGGATCGGCCCGCCGACCGCGCACGGGCCCGTCGCGTTGGGCCCGCCCAGTCCCCGCGCCCGAGCCGGAAACCGGCTCCCGAGACGGGGTATCAGGTGCAGCGGGGTGTCAGGTGCAGCGAGGTGTCAGGTGCAGCGAGGTGTCAGGTGCAGGGACCCTTGATCGAGAGGTTCCCGTCCCTGATGTCATCCGGTCCGGTGCGGATGGTCTTGCACCCGCAGCTGCACTTGTAACGCTTGACCCGAACCCGCTCACCCTCGCCGTTCACGGAGAAGAAGCGGTTGGGCCCGAGCTTGATCTGCCTGCGGATCTCCTTGACGGGCAGGAGCTTGCCGCTTCCTCCGCCCGTCGGGCGGACGAGGGCCTGGTAGACGTGGTCGTGCTCGGGATCGTCACCGGGGCGATCCACGCACACGACCTCGAAGTCGGTCAATGGTCCGTCCTGGTGGCGGCTGGTCTCGACTGTCGCAAGCGCTCAACGACACTACTTGACGACCCCGCTGCATCGACCGATGCCACCGGCGGCGACGCGATCGGGCCATCACCCGGGCCCCCGCCATCCGCTACGGGGTGTCGTACTCCAATGCCGCGTACCAGTCGCCACGCCCGGCAGGCGTCAGATCGAGCAGGTGCCACACCGGTGAGAGCAGGTCGATGCCCCGTTGGTCGAGGTCCGGGGAGAACCACGGATGGCCCGTGTAGAAGTGACGCAGGGTGCCGTCCCCGCGGCGGGTGAACACCGACACCGTCGAATCCTGGGCGCCGTCCTCGTCCTCGCTGCCGAGGTCGTACTTGAACGTGCTCGGCGCGCTGCTGAGCAGGCGCAGCCTGTCCCAGCCCCGTCGGCGCCCGTAGGCACGCAGGGCGGCGACGTCGGCGGCGGCCACCACCACCAGGTCGGCGTTCTGGGCCACGTGGGCCGACACGGCGTTGAATCCGTCGATCCACATCGTGCACATGGGGCACGGCGTCGTCTGGGCCTTGCCGTACATCAGGTGGTACACGATGAGCGCCCGGTCCGGACCCGTGAACAGCTCGCTCAGCCTGACCGGCCGGACGGGCGCGTCGCCGGCGCCGAGGTCGGCCGGCCCCTCCTCGAAGACGTAGTCCTCCACCACGGCCCCGGGGGGGAGGGTGCGACGCAGTTCCGCCACCTTCTCGCGCTGGCGCATGAGCTCGACCTCTGCCACACGGAGTGCCTCGCGGGCGTCGCCGTATTCCTCGCCCTCGTCGAGGCGGGTGATGTCCCTGGCCATGATTTCCCTCCCGTCGACCCACTTGACGCGTTAGTAGAGACGGTACCTATCCCTTGACTGCCGAGGTCCAGGTAGAGTACCATAAATGGCATGGCACCCGGCAACCGCAAGTCTCCTACCAGGGCAAACTCCTCGGAGTCGCAGTTCTCGCTCATGGAATTCATGCGGGCGTTCCCCGACGACGACGCCTGCCTCGACTACCTGTGGCGCACCCGGTACTCCCAGGACGGCCAGACGGCCCTGTGCCCCACCTGCGAGGTCCCCAGGACCTTCCGGCACTACGAGGGCAAGCAACAGCGCCAGGCGTGGGCCTGCGTGGCCTGTGGCCACTACCTGTACCCCACAGCCGGGACGATCTTCCACAAGTCGTCCACGTCGCTGCACCTGTGGTTCTACGCCATGTACCTCATGACCAGCACTCGTTGTGGCATCTCGGCCAAGCAGCTGGAGCGCGAGCTGGGAGTCACCTACAAAACCGCATGGCGGATGTTCACCCTCATCCGCAACGAACTCATGACCCAGGACGAGACGCCGCTTTCGGGCGAGGTCGAGATGGACGAGACCTTCGTGGGCGGCAAGCCGCGTCTGGCGGACCGGCGCAAGATGGCGGAGATTGCCGAGCAGTCGGGGTCGATCCACTCGGCGGCGTCGCGTTGGGCCGACGAGAAAAAGACGGCGGTGTTCGGCATGGCCGAGCGGGACGGCAAGGTCGCGGCCTACGTCGTGCCGAGCATTCAGGCGCGAACACTTGCGCCCCATTTCAATCGCCACGTCCAGCGCGGGTCCCGCCTGTTCACCGACGAGGGCCGGTCGTACCTCGGCCTGTCGGCGGCAGGCTGGGAGCACCAGACCGTTGCCCACAAGGACCGGGTCTACGTGAGCGGAGATGTTCACACGCAGACCATTGATGGATTCTGGTCTCTCGTGAAAAGAGGCATCTCGGGAACGCATCACGCCGTCTCCCCGAAGTGGCTCCAGGGGTATCTGAACGAGTACGTCTGGCGGTACAACCACCGCGACAACCGTCGCGCGATGTTTGCCCTACTTCTTCTTCGGGCGGCGAAGCCGACGTTTTGATGGCTTCGCTGGCGGCAGGGGTTTGCGTGGCTTGGCCACCTTCTCCAGGTCACCGAACACCTGCTCCCGCGTCGGGATCGGGATTTCGTGGCCCTTCGGTGTGTACTGCGTCGGTTCCTTCGGTTCCTCGGCCATGCGCCTCCAAGGTTAGACCGTGAGTCTCGTCGTCCCTTCGTACACCGAAAAGGCCAGTTGGGCAGAGGGCCACCTCAAGAGGCTCGAAACGCTGGTGCAGTCCTTTGTTGACTCCCACCCATACGCGGCTCGCCACACCGTCCAGCAGAGCCAGAACCAATGGCACCTCGTTTTCACAGAGGCACCTGACCGCAGAATTCCACTCGTCGCAGGAGATTTCCTCTACAACCTTCGGGCCTGCCTGGACCACCTCGCCTGTGCGCTGGTCCCCTCGGCCAATCGCCGGAGCGTGTCGTTTCCCATCATCCGGCAAGCCATCTGGGATATCCCAGCCGAAGAGGGGGAGAACGAGGAACTCACTAGAACCCGTGAACGTTGGAACACCTGTACGGGCCGAATGTGCGAGGAGGCTGTGGCAATCGTCAAGGCGGCGCAGCCAACCGACTTGGCCTACCGGGGAGTACACCCGAGCTTTCAGGATTTCCACGTCATGGACATCCTGAGTCGGCTCCGCAACAAAGACACGCACGGAGGGCTGGTCGTTTTGGCCACCGCACTCGGAGACCCCGAGGTGACCTACGTCACCGCCGATGGGGTTCACCACTCCTCGGAGGGCAACGTTGGTCGGGGTCAGGCACTGGAAAACGGCGCAAGAATCCACGTCCCAACCAGCCTTGATTCGGTAGTGGATGTGCAACTCCAGGGAACCGCCCGTATAGCGATCCGTGTTGGACAGGGCTATCAGGGGGTTCAGGGAACCGCCGAAGTCCCAAGTTCCTTCCGGATCATGCTTGATTCGGTTCGGCGTCTGATCGTGGCTCTCTCGCCGTACCTCCATAGGGGTCGCTAATAGATGGATCACGGTGACGAGTTCTCCATCTCAATGGTGCCGGCGTCGGTGATCTTCCACACATCTACGGGCCCAAGGAGACCCGGAATCGTGTCACACAGGGAATCGAAGAACGTGTGCATGGTGGGCAGATCGCCCAACCGCTGGGCCGCATCGCAGGCAACAACGGCCTGCCAGGCCGCACGAGCCGTACCGCCGTACGGACCGATGAAGCCGCTTTTCATTCCCCATGAATCAAAGAAAAAGTGCGCGCCAGTGCACTCAATCTGAACCACGGTGAGGCGATCACAGAATCCCACGATCAGATACGAGGACCTCTGAATCTCCGTCTTTTTGATCTTGGCCGCGTGCCCTCGCTTCTGGGCTTTCTCGTCAAGTGCGCTAGCAACGGTCCCAGCTTCTTGCGCCAGCTCCTCCCATGTCTCAGGGGTGGCCGAGTCAATCCACTCTCCGAACGGCTTCAGGTCCGCCCCTGAACCCACCATCGCCCACACCAACGGACGGTCTTTGACTTGGTGCAGTTTGTGGACCCGAACCAGATCCGAGGCTGTGAACCCGTAGTCCGGAGGTGGGTCCTTCTCGGTGAAGGTGGCCGCCCTGTCGGCAGCGATCAGAACGTGCGAACGGTCCTCAGCGAAGGCGAAAGCGAGCAGGGTCATCCCAAACCCCCTGTGGGCGTACCACCACCTGTGGTCCCTCACCGGAGGCCGTCCCCCGGCATCAAGGGCATAGTGCCCTCAGCGCCGTCAGGCCACTGACCAGGGCGTTTGCCCCTGGGACCACCCTCCAGAGGCCAAAAACAGCCTACTACCTGGCCTTCGGCAGTCGTGGGATACTTACCGTAGAGACTAACATATGGTCCGTGGGTGACCTCGTCGCCGTCCTGGCCGAACCGAACAGGCGCCGCCTCCTCGAGCTCCTGGTGGGGGGCGAGCGGACGGTCGGCGACCTGGCTTCGCACTTCGGGGTCACGCGCTGCAGCGGTGTCCCAGCACCTCCGGGTCCTGTCCGACGCCGGCCTGGTGGAGAGCCGGCAGGAGGGTCGGTACCGCCTCTACCGCCTGATCCCCGAGGGGATGGCCGCCCTGCGGGCGTCCCTCGACGTCTTTTGGAGCAGAGAGCTCGACGAGCTGGCGACCGCCACGGCATCGGGAGCTCCGAGGAAAGGAAAGCCCACCATGGCCCTCGAGAAGTCGGTGGTGGTCCCGCTGGGGCCCGACGACACCTTCGCCCTGCTGACCGAGCCCGACCGGCTCCGCCGTTGGCAGGTGATCACGGCCCGGATCGACCTGCGGGCCGGCGGCGACTACCGGTGGACCGTCGTGCCCGGGCACAGCGCGGCGGGCACCGTGCAGGAGGTCGATCCGGGCAAGCGCCTCGTCATCACGTGGGGGTGGGAGGACGCGACCGACCTGCCACCGGGCGCGTCCACCGTCACCGTCACCCTGGAGCCGGTCGACGGCGGCACGTTGGTCCGCCTCGTGCACGAGGGTCTCACCAACGAACAGGCCGAGAGCCATGCACAGGGATGGGAGCACTTCCTCGGGCGCCTGAGCGAGGCGGCGCGCACGGGCGACGCCGGGCCCGACGCGTGGGCGGGTGGCGACTCCTTCGACAGGCTCGGTGCGGCAGAGGCGTCCCTCGCCGCGTGCCAGATCGTCCTGCGCCGTCTCGGTGACGGCGACGACACGGCCCCCACGCCGTGCGCCAAGTTCACCGTCGCCGACGTCGTCGACCACCTCGTGGGCTCACTGACGCATCTGGGCACCATGGCCGGCATGAGCGAGGGCCCGGTCCCCACCGGGTCGGCCGAGGCCCGCGTCGCCGGCGTGTCACAGCGGGCGCTCGAAGCGTGGCGGCGCCGCGGCCTCGAGGGATCCGTGCCCTTCGGGTCGGGGGAGATGCCAGCGGTGGTGGCCGCCGACATCCTGTCGCTGGAGCTTGCTCGTCCACGCATGGGACGTGGCCGAGGCCACGGGTACAGAGGGTCGAGGTGTCCGACGCCCTGAGCGGTTTCGTCCTCAGCGGGCAAGCATCGAGGTGATCCAACCCGGGGCGCGGCGACGGGGACCGCTTCGCGGCCGAGGTGCAGGTCGGCCCCGACGCCGACAACCTGCGGCGCCTGGCCGCCTTCGCCGGGACGCTCGGTCAGCTAGGACGACAGCGGCCCTCGCCCACACCGGGAGGCTGTCGCCGGGCAATAAAACGACGGTCCGGGATAGCGGAGCAATCGCGGGTCGACGGCGTCGGGGTCGACGGCGACGGACCGGTGGCCCCGGGGGTCGAGGGTGCCCTCGGACCAGGGGTTCTTCCCGGGGCGCCCTCCACGCAATAACGTTGCTGTTCGTCATGCCTGGAGCCAGACAGGCCGGGGGGGGACCTGCCGTGTTACGCCCATCACAGACGCACGAGACGCACCCTCGGCACCGCCGTCGCCGCGCTCGTCGCCCTCCCCGCCATCGTGGCCGTGGCCACGATCACGACGTCGGTGTTCCCCCCACCCCAGCGGCCGCCTGAGTCAATTCCGACAAGGCCCAGGTCGCACAGCTCGGCTCGCGCATCGTGCAGGACGGCGTGCTGGTCCAGCAGCTCGTGGCCAGCCAGAACCAGGCCGAGGCCAAGGTGGCGTCGCTCAGCGCGGAACTCGACGCGGCGCAGGCCCACGTGGCCGCCGATCGCCAGTCCGAGGCCAAGGCCATGAGGTGCTGCGAACCCTCGCTCTCAACAGCTACATGAACGGCGCCGAGGACAACTCGGCGCTGGCGCTCTTCGACACGGGCAACATCACCTCGCTGGCCGCCGAGCAGCAGTATTCCCAGGACGCCGACGAGGGACTGCACAGCGCCATCGACGCCGTCGAGATCGACCAGGAGCGGACCCAGACGGCGGAGGGGCAATTGCGCTCGGCGCAGGCGCAGGCCGAGGCGAGCGTGCACCAAGCTCGCCGGCGCGGACAGGCAGCCCAGGCGGCGCTGCAGCGTGACGACACGCTGCTGAGCCAGGCGCAGGGCGATCTGCAGGCGGCGCTGGCGGCGGCGGCGGCGCAACGCGCCCGGGCGGAGGAGGAGGAAGAAGAAGCCATGGCGGCCAAGGCGGCGGCGGCTGCGGCGGCCGCAGCCGCCTCCCACCCCGTGTCGGTGTCCTTCAACCCTTCACCCGGTTCGTACGCCGATCCTCTGCGGACCATCAGCGCGCTGACCCCGGAGCGTGTGGACCAGGGCGTCGACTACAGCGGCTACGGGTCCATCTACGCCGTCGGCGACGGCACCATCATGAGCACGGGCAACTCGGGCTGGCCGGGTGGGACCTTCATCTGTTACCGGCTGTCGGACGGGCCGGCCGGCGGCCTCGCCGTCTACGCCGGCGAGGACATCGACCCGACCGTGAGCGTGGGCCAGACCGTGACGGCGGGCACCGTGCTCGGGACCATGTACGAGGGGCCGGACGGCATCGAGACGGGCTGGGCCGATCCCTCGTGCGACGGCGTGAGCATGGCCAACGACGCCAACCAGTTCTCGGGGGCGAACTCGACGGCCTTCGGGGCCAACTTCTCCCAGCTCCTGTCGTCGCTCGGCGCACCACCGGGCGTGATGCAGAACGAGCCGCCCACCGGCAGCCTGCCGTCGGGGTGGCCGTCGTGGTGAGACCGCCCAACATCGTCCTCGTCATGTCGGACCAGCACCGAGCCGACATGATGGGCTGCGCCGGGGACGAGGGGATGCTGACGCCCTCGCTCGACCGTCTTGCCGCCGAAGGCGTGCGCTTCTCCCGGGTGTCGTGCCAGGGTCCGTTGTGCATGCCGTCACGCGGATCGTTCATGACGGAGCGCTACGTGCGCGACCACGGCGTCTACACCAACTGGGCGGAGATCCCCTCCGATGCGCCCACCTACGTGTGGAGCCTGCGGGCGGCGGGCTACCACACCACCATGCTGGGCAAGGCCCACCTCTACCGCGACGAGATCCTCGAGGCCGCCCACATGGACGATCTGGCCGGGCGGCTCACCTCCCTGGGGTTCACCGAGGTGATCGAGACGGGCGACAAGTTCGTGGGGGACACCCCCACGCGCTACACCGACTACCTCGGCGAGCGTGGTCTCCTCGACGTGTACCGGGAGCACATCGCGGCGCGGAGCTACCAGGGCGAGGACGAAAAGGGCAGCAACCCCACCAAGCGGTTCCCCATGTGGGACGCCACGCCCATGCCGTTGCCCCTCGACGCCTACGTCGACACGTGGCACGGCGTGGAGGCGGTGCGCTGGATCGAGCAGTACGACCGCAGCGAGCCCTTCTTCCTGTTCGTCGGGTTCCCCGGTCCCCACGACCCGTGGGACGCGCCGGCTGCTGCCGTCGACCGCTACCGCGACGTCGAGGTGTCCATGCCGCGCACCACGCGCCGCCCCGCCGTCGACACGGCAGGACGTTACGGCGGGCTGCTGCGCTCCTTTTTGTGGCTCTCGGACACAGACACCATGTCCGAGGACGCCATCCGCGGGATGCGCCGTGCCTACAGTGCCGACGTCTCGGTCATCGATCACGAGGTCGGCCGCATCGTGGGTGCCCTCGACGACCGGGACCTGCTCGACGACACCTGGGTCATCTACACGAGCGACCACGGAGAGATGGGCGGCAACCACGGGCTCATGTCCAAGTGCGTGCTGTACGAACCGGCCGTGCGGGTCCCGCTCATCGTCCGGCCCCCCGGGGGCTGCCCGGCGAGGGTCGTCGATGCGCTCGTGGAGCACCTCGACGTGCCGGCGAGCGTGCGGCAGATCGCCGGCGGCCCGGAAGTCCCGGCGAGCGAGGGACGCTCACTGCTCGGGTACGTCGACGGCCGGGACCTCGAGCCGCGCCCGGTATCTGTCAGTGAGAACTGGGGCTTCGCCTCGTTCGAGACCGACCGCTACAAGATCGTCGTCGACGAGGACGCCTGTGTGCCCTGCCAGCTCTTCGACCTCCACGACGACCCCGACGAGGATGTCGATCTCCTCGCCGATCCTCACGCCGCGTCGGTGGTCGATCAGCTGATGGAGGAGCACGTGCGCCCCTTCTTCCGCACGCCCCCGGCGCGTCCCCACGACAGCATCTTCACCCCCTGACCCCGACACCGGGTGTGCTGCGCCCGGAGGTCGTGGACAACGGGACGGTTCCGGTTCGGGTTCGACGCAGCGAGGGGGGCTCCGCCCGACGGAGCACCGGGCTCCAACGACAAACGAGCGGGGCCCGAAGGCCCCGCTCGTTTGTGTGTAGAGGCTCTGCGGGAAGCCTCTGCTTCGCTTCCACGAGGGTCCCGCACCGGCTGCGTCGCGGTGCAAAGTGCGGGCGCCTCTCGCTGTGGCGATCTGGTACTGCTCCTTACACCGTTGCGGTGCTCTGGCTCGAGTCGATGTCGATGTGGTTCACCGAGCCGCTCTGGCAGCCACCGATCAGGTTGGTGTTGTTGGCGTCATTGGTGAGGCCGGCGCCGACCGATGCCCCGTGGCTGGCCGTCGGGTACGTGCCACCCTTGACCGTGCCGTTGGTGATGGCGAAGCCCACGTCGGACCCGACGGTGGTTTCTGCCGCCTTAGCGCCCTTCAACTCGCCGCCAGCGATGGGCAGGTTCTTGATGGCCTTCTTCAGGTCCTTGATGGTCGCCGTGCTGGAGAACGACCCACAGATGCCCAGGTAGTAGGACTTGGGGTTGTCACCGGCGTTGGTGGCGGCCGTGTTCTTGCCCGGCTTGGCGGCCGGGGTCACGATCGTGAGGTCCAGGCTGACGTTCGGCACCGACTGGTTGGATGCGTTCTTGCAGTTGAAGAGCGTTCCCGCCACCGATGTCGTCCCGGTGGCACCCTTGGTCGACAGCTGCCCCTTCACCGTCAGCGCCGGGGAGATGTTCACCGTCGCCTCGAGGTGGCAGCTGATCGGGTTGGGTGGCGGCTTGGCGGCAACGGCCGATGGGCTGAACGCCGCGACTGACGCCAACGGTACGGCGATCGACGCGATCCCGATGAGAAGTTTCCGTGTCTTGCGCATGTGGTTCGTAACCCCCGTCGTCGAGCGGACCGCACGGTTGCGGTCCTGCTGTGTCTCCAGCAAGCAGCAGACACCTCTGACCGCTGCCCCCTACGGCCCTCCGCCGGACGTCACTTCGACGCGCACCAGGGGCCAAATCCGTTATCGCACACGCCGCCGCACCCGAACATCGGGGAGGCCACGCAGTCGTCCTAGGTGATTTCACCCGGCACCGTTTGCAGGTCCGTGCGAGATGGGCGTCGGCTTCGGCGCGAGGGGTGGGGAGCATCCGACGCAATCCGCGGGACGGGATCCCGGGCTTGTCGGACCTGTCTGCGAGCAGGGACGTCGCGCGGCGACGAGGGTGGCCGAGGCGGGACTGGGGTTGTCTACGGGACGCCGTTGACGTCTCGCCGCGCTACGAGGAGCACTTCGCGCGCTGCGTCGCATCCGTCGTCGGCGGTGACTACCCCTGTCCCGCCGGCATCCGAGTGCGTCAGGCGAGAGGACCGCAGAGGGGGCGAGCTGCTCGCGTCACCGCTGCGGGGTGTGCGGGTCCTCGTCTCGCAGTGACGAGGACGTGGCGTCGAGCGTCTCCAGGATGGCCCGGGCGAGCGCCCGGGCGGAGGGGGCATCGAGCTCGACCGCCACCCGGTAGCCCGGACCACGGTCGGGGTTGCGCAGATCGATGTTCAGGGTGTGCCCGTCGTCGGCGTGGACCGGGTGGTCGAAGTAGACGCTGGCGTCGGTCAGGGCGAACCACCCCTGGGGGCCCTTGCCGCTCCCCCGGACGGTGAGGCTGGTGGTCTGGTACGTGCACACGGCTGTGGTCTCCCTTCGACGGGTCCGGCGCCGGGCGGCGCCGGCGGACGTGTCAGGCGGAGAGGGTGCGGGAGAAGAAGTCCCAGATCCGCTCCCAGCCGTCGTTGGCCGCCTCGGGCCGGTAGCTGGTCCGGTTGGTGGAGAAGAAACGTTGCCCGGCGCCCTCATAGGAGTGGAACTCGAAGGATTTGCCCAGCCGCGTCAGCTCGCTCTCGAGGACGCCGACCTCGTCGGGGGAGGGGTACTGGTCCTCGGCGCCGAACAGGCCGAGCAGCGGGCACGACAGGTGCTCGGCCAGGTGCAGGATGGGCCCGACCTTGAGGGGCCCGCCCTCGGGAGGAGCGTTCACCACGAAGGCCCCGTAGCAGTCGACGGCGGCGTCGAGCTCGAGGGAGCAGGCGGCCAGGAACGACTGCCTGCCACCCGAGCAGTACCCGATGGTGGCCACCTTGCCGTTCGAGCCGTCGAGCGAGCGCAGGTACGCGGACGCCCCCGCCACGTCCGCCACCAGACGCTCGTCGGGAACCCCGCCCTCGGCCCGTGCCGCCGCGGCGGCGTCGTCGGGGCTGGCCCCGGGGGCCTCGCGCCAGTAGAGGTTCGGACAGACCGCCAGGTAGCCCCGGGTCGCGAACTGGCGCGTGATCTCCTTGGTGGGGTCGTCGTACCCCGGCATGTGGTGGATCACGACGACGCCACCGGCCGGCGGCTGGTCGAGGGGGCGGGCCAGGTACGCCTCGATGTCCGTCCCGTCGGCGCTGGCCAACAGGACCGTCTCGGCTCTCATGGCATCGGTCATCAGGGTTGCTCCTCGGAGAGGTGTCCGACAGGGTCCGTCCGCCTCTCCGCGGCCGGCCGCGGTTCGGCGTGCTGGGAGGCTAGTGCCGCCGCCCCGGCGGGCACAGCGCGCCCCGGGGCGCGGGCGGGGATGCGTCAGGCCCGGGTGGCCACGAGGAGCTGGGCGGCGCCGAGACCGAGGAGCCGGCGGCGCAATCCCGTGAACCCGGCCCCCGCCACCATGGCCTCGAAGGCGGCGGCAGAGGGGAGCAGCCTCGTCGAGCGCGGCAGGTAGCTGTAGGCGCGCCGGTCGGATAGCGCGCCCCCCACGAGCGGCACGACGCGGCGGAAGTAGAGCCCGTGGACGGCCCGTGCCGGTTGCCACGACGGCTCGGCCACCTCGAGCACGGCGAAGCGGCCGCCGACCCGCAGCACCCGGCCCAGCTCGGCGAAGAGGCCGGCCGGATCCACCATGTTCCGCAGGGCGAAGCCGCAGGTGGCGCCGTCCACCGACGCCGGTGGCAGCGGGAGGCGCAGCCCGTCGGACAGCACCAGGCGCAGGCCGCCGGGGGCGGCGCGCAGCATGCCCTCGGACATGTCGAGGCCCACGGCCCGGTGGCCGGCACCCTCCAGGATCCGGCACAGGCCGCCGGTGCCGCACCCCACGTCGAGCACGAGCGACCCGGGGGGCAGGCCCAGCGCGCCCACGGCCCGGCGGCGCCACCCCTCGTCGAGGCCGAAGGTGAGGACGCGGTTCACCGTGTCGTAGCGGCCCGCGATGCGGTCGAACATCTCCCGTACCGCACGGTCCCGGCCGGGGCCGGGTCGGAGGGGGTCGGTCTCCACGGTGCGCATCCTGACAGCCCCGCCGCCCCGTCTACGCTGCGTCGGCGATGCGAGGCGGGAGACGACGTGGCTGAGCTGGCGCGCCGGGTGGGTCTCGGCCTGGCGGCACGCGGATCGGCCGAGGATGTGGTCGGGTGGGCCTACCGGGCCGAGGAGGCCGGGCTCGACTCGGTGTGGTTCCACGAGAGCTACTTCGAGCGCGACGCCGTTCCTACGCCGCCGCCATCGCCGGCCATGTGCCGCGCATCGGCATCGCCCTCGGTGCGGTGTCGCCGCTCACCCGTCACGCCGTGCTCACCGCCATGACCGTGAGCTCGCTCGACGACATGGCGCCGGGGCGCATCGTGTGCGCCCTCGGGACGGGCCTTCCCCTGCGCCTGGCCCAGATGGGGGTGCCCTACGACCCTGCCGGATCGATCGCCCAGCTCGAGAAGGCCATGGACGACATGCGTGCGCTGTGGCGCGGCGAGCGGCTCCCGGCACCGGTGCCGGGGGTTCCCGACCTGGCCCCCATGTTCGCCCCCCTGCACCACGTCCCTTTGTACGTCGCCGGCTACCGGACCTCGATGGTGGAGCTGGCCGGCCGGCGCGCGGACGGGTATGTGGCACGTCCGGCCGAGTCGCTGCCCAGCCTGGAGGGGATCCTCACCCGCCTCCGCGCCGCCGAGGCCGCCGCAGGACGGGTGGCGGGCACCGTCCAGTCGGCGGGGTACCTGCTGAGCGTGGTCGCCCCCACCCGGGCCGAAGCCCTCAATCGGGCCAAGCGCGAGCCCTTCGTCATCTACATGATGAGCATCCTGTCCGACCTCTCGCTCGACCGGGCGGGACTGCCGCGCAAGTTCCGGGACGACGTGGCCGAGGCGTGGCGGGCCGAGGAGTACCACCGCGCCGCGTGGGTTGCTTCCCGACGAGCTCGTCGACGCCTTCATCCTGTGCGGCACCGTGGACGACGTGGCCGCCCGGGCCTGGGACTACCACCAGGTCGGGCTGGACGTCCCGCTGCTGCAACCCGTGGTGCAGGAAGACGACCAGGTCTCGGGGGTCCTGGCCGCGGCCGTCGCCTTCGGGCGGGCCGAGCACGTGAGCAGCGCGCCCTCCGGGCCGGGCGTCGCCACGGGGACCGCCACCGCCCCGTCCCGGCCCGCCGGCGCGCCGGCGCGGTCCCCGGTGCTTGCCGCCGCCGGCGCCGTCGGTCGCCGCCTGTCGGCGTGGTGGGAGGTCACCCGCCCCTTCAGCCTCGGTGCGAGCGCGGTGCCCGTGGGAGCGGCGATCGCCCTGGCAGCCGCGGTCGGACCCGTGCGCTGGACGTTGGCCGCTGCCGCCCTGGCCGCGGCCGTCCTCCTCCAGGTGGGGACGAACGTCGTCAACGAGGTGTACGACGTGCGCACCGGCGCCGATTCGATCACCTCGCCCCGGGCCAGCCTGGCCATCCTGAAGGGCCGCGTGGGCGAGCGCGAGGCGCTCGTCTACGCCGCAGCGGCGCTGGCGGTGGCCGTCGGCCTGGGGGGCTGGATGATCGCCGTGCGGGGGTGGCCCGTGGCCGTGCTCGGCGCCCTCGGCCTGCTGGGCGGCGTCGGGTACACCGCGCCCCCGCTGCGACTCAAGTACCGGGGGCTCGGCCTTCCCGTCGTGTTCGCCCTGATGGGCCCGATCATGGTCGAGGGCAGCTACTACGTCGTGACGGGGTCGCTGTCGCTCGACGCCCTGGCGCTGAGCGTTCCCATCGGCTGCCTGGTGACGGCCATCTTGCACGGCAACGAGTGGAGGGACATCGCCGACGACGCCCGGGTGGGCATGAGGACGCTGTCGATCCGGATCGGGGGGCGCCGAGCCCACGTCGGCTACATCGCCCTCGTCATCGGCGCTTACGGGGCGTTGGCCTGCGCCGTGCTGGCCGGGGCGCTGCCCGAGGAGGTGATCGCCGCCGTCCTGTCGATGCCGTTCCTCGTGCGTGTGGTGCGGGCCGCCGAGCTCGGGGCGCGCGGCGAGCGCCACAGCCTGTCCAAGATCGACCTGGCGACCGCCCAGCTCCACGCCGTCTTCGGCGTCCTGCTCATCGCCGGGCTGGCTGCGGCGGCGGCGTGAGGGCTGCCCCGACGCAGCAGCCCGACGCCGAGGTGGTGGTGGCCCTGGGCCTGGCCGCCGCCCTCTTCGCCGCCACCTTCCGGGGCCCGAAGCCCGCGTTCTGGACGTGCATGACGCTCACCGGGGCGGTGCTCGGATCGGTGGCCCTCGGGCGCGAGCCCGGGTTGCGCCGCCTGCGCCCGCGGTCCCGCCACCTGTGGCAGGGAGCGGGGGTGGCCGCCGGCCTGTACGGCATCTTCAGGGTGGGCGACGCCATGGCGCGCCGTGTCATGCCCGACGGCGCCGGTGACATCGACGCCATCTACGGCCTGCGCCAGGACCAGGATCCACTGGTCATCGCCGCCCGGCTGGCCGCCGTCATCGGCCCCGCTGAGGAGCTGTTCTGGCGGGGGTTCGTCCTCGAGCGCCTGGGACGCCGCAACCGGTGGCGCGGTGCCGCCCTGGCGGCGGGCGCGTACGGAGGTGTCCACCTGGCGTCGGGCAACCCCACCCTGGTGGGCGCGGCCACGGTGGCCGGCGTCTACTGGTCGGCGCTGGCCGCCGCCGGGGTCGAGATGGAATCGCTCATCGTGAGCCATGTGCTGTGGGACATCGTGATCTTCCTGCTCGCCCCCACCATGCCGCCCGGTGCCCGCCGCCGCCCCCTGAGCGGGTGGTTGCCGCGCCCGGACCGGCCACCTACGTTTGTCGGCCGGGTGACGTGGCCAGGGCGATGGCGCACGGGGGAGGGGAGCAGGGGCGATGGCCGCGGTCAGTAGTCGACTGAGGCGCTCGTGGCGCCGACTGCAGCGCCGGCCGCTGTGGGTCCGCGTGGTGTCGGTGGCCGTGACGGTGGTGGTGATCCTCACCCTCGTGTTCGCCCTGGGGCACTCCCCGAAGAGCGGCGGCTCGGCAGGGTCGACCACCTCGGTCCCGGCCAAGGTGACGCCGGTGGGCCAGACCAGCACGAGCAGCGCCGGCGTCACGGCGCACACCATCACCGTGGCCTTTCCGGTGTCGAATCTCGTTGCGCTCGGCTCCAAGCTCGGCTTTTCCACCGACGTCGAGTACAGCGAGCAGGCCAAGGCCATCAAGCTCTTCGTCGGTCAGATCAACGACGCGGGCGGCATCCACGGCCGCAAGATCAAACCGGTGATCGTCAACATCGACCCCACGAACGAAACGGATCTCCGCGCCCTGTGCAAGCAGTGGACCGAGGGGAGCAACCCTGTGTTCGCCGTGCTCGACGGCGTGGGGACGTGGTCCGGCGACAACCAGCTGTGCATCACC
>CAWIWK010000005.1:0-8436 GCA_963839605.1 uncultured Acidimicrobiales bacterium
TACCACCACAGCGGCTACCCCGGCGGGCTCACCAAGAAGAAGTACGGCGACCTCCTGTCGGAGCGGCCCGAGGAGATCGTACGCCGCGCCGTGCGGGGCATGCTGCCGCGTACCCGGCTCGGCCGCCAGCAGCTCGGCAAGCTCAAGGTCTACGCCGGGGCCGAGCACCCCCACCAGGCCCAGCAGCCCGAACCTCTCGACGTGCCCGGCGCCCGGGCCCGGTCGTGCGACCCCGGGCCACCGTGTCCTTCGAGCCCAAGAGATAGGAACCAGGAACGTGACGACCAAGGTCAAGCTCGGCACCCCGCTGTGCCAGACGACAGGCCGACGCAAGGCGGCGGTGGCACGGGTGCGGGTGCGGACCGGCCAGGGGAAGATCACCATCAACCGGCGGGCCTTCGACGACTACTTCAGCTCTGCCACCCATCGCATGGTCGTGACCGAGCCCCTGCGGGTCACCAACCTCACCGAGGGCTACGACATCGAAGCCACCATCGCGGGCGGGGGCGTGTCGGGACAGGCCGGCGCCATGCGCCTCGGGATCACCCGCTCTCTCGTCGAGCTCAATCCCGAGCTGCGTGCCGTGCTCAAGAAGGCCGGGCTGCTCACTCCGATGCCCCGAAAGAGAGCAAGAAGTACGGCCTCAAGAAGGCGCGCAAGGCACCTCAGTACTCCAAGCGGTAGCCGGTCGTGGGGCTGCGGTTCGGCACCGACGGCATTCGCGGGGTTGCCAACGCCGAATTGGGCGTGGAGCTCGTCATGGCCCTCGGTCGCGCCACGGCCCGCGCCCTCCCGGCCCCGTGTTTCCTGGTCGGCCGCGACACCAGACGGTCCGGTCCTCTGCTCCAAGCTGCCCTGTCGGCGGGGATGGCGAGCGAGGGGGCCGACGTGGTGGACCTCGGCGTCCTCCCCACGCCGGGTGTGGCCTGGCTCTCGGCCCGGCGCGGCTATCCGGCCGCCGTCGTCTCGGCCTCGCACAATCACTTCTCCGACAACGGCATCAAATTTCTTCGCGGCCGGGGGCCTGAAGCTCCCCGACGCCACCGAGCTGTCCATCGAGGAAGAGCTCGCCCGGGTGCTCGAGTCCGACGGGGCCGCTTCGCGCCCCCGACCGGCCACGGGGTCGGCCGGCTCGACGTCGAGCCCGATGCCCGTCTCGGCTACGTCGACCACCTCGTCGGCGTGCTCGAGGGCCGTGACCTCTCGGGGCTGCGCGTCGTGGTCGACTGTGCCAACGGCGCCGCCTCGGTCGTGGCGCCCGAGGTCTTCGGTCGGCTGGGTGCGGAGGTGCACGCCATCGCCCATACGCCCGACGGCTCCAACATCAACGACGGTTGTGGATCGACGCATCCCGAGGCGCTCGCCGCCGAGGTCGTCGCCCGCGGCGCCCATCTCGGACTGGCGCTCGACGGGGACGCCGATCGGCTCCTGGCCGTGGACCACACCGGGGCGCTCGCCACGGGGGACGAACTGTTGTCGATGTTCGCCACCGATCTGGCGGCGCGCGGCAAGCTGGCGGGCAACTCGGTCGTCGTCACGGTCATGACCAACCTCGGCTTCCGGCTGTCCATGGCCGAGCGGGGCATCACCGTGCGCGAGACCCAGGTCGGGGACCGCTACGTCCTCGAGGCGCTCAACGCCGACGGGCTCACCCTGGGCGGCGAGCAGTCGGGTCACATCGTGTTCCGCGAGTTGGCGACGACGGGGGACGGGGTGCTCACCGGCGTCTTGCTGCTCGACCTCGTCAAGCGCGCCGCCACCCCGTTGGAGGCCCTGGCGCGCGGCGCCATGCAGCGGTTGCCGCAGGTGCTGCTCAACGTGTCCGCAACCGACCCCGCCCACGCCGTCGCCGCGCCGGCGGTGGAGGCGGAAGTCGTCGCCGTGGAGGCCGAGCTCGGCGAGCGCGGGCGCGTGCTCTGCGGGCCAGCGGCACCGAACCGCTCGTGCGGGTCATGGTGGAGGCCGAGAACGAGGCGGTGGCGCATGCCGCCGCGCTCCGGTTGTGCGCCGTCGTCGAGAAAGCGCTGGTGCCGGCCTCACCCGAGTGAGCGCAGGGCGAGGCCCGGGGCCGCCACGTTCCCGCCGGGCCGGGACCACGCCCTAGCCTGGGACCCATGTGCGGGATCATCGGCGCCACCGGAGGTGGCGAGGTGCTGGGGGTCCTGCTCCAGGGCCTCGAGCGCCTGGAATACCGGGGCTACGACTCGGCCGGGGTGGCGCTGCAGTCCGAGGGTGTCCTGTGGCGGGCGAGAGCGGCCACCGGGACCCGTTCTCTGGAGGACCTCCGCAAGGTCGTCGAGGAAGGGCCCTACTCGGTCTCCGCCGGGATCGGCCACACCCGGTGGGCCACCCACGGCCACCCCACCGAAGCCAACGCCCACCCCGTCCTCGACTGCACCGGGGACGTGGCCGTCGTGCACAACGGCATCATCGAGAACTGGCGGGAGCTGGCCGTCCGCCTGCGCGACGAGGGCCACACCTTCGTGACCGACACCGACACCGAGGTCATCGCCCACCTGTCGAGAGGGAGATCTCGGGCGGGGCGTCGTTGGCCGACGCCGTGCGGTCCACGCTGCGCGAGGTGCGGGGCGCCTTCGCCCTGGCGGTCATGTCCGCCGACGAGCCGGGCACGATCGTGGCGGGGCGGCGCGTGTCGCCGCTCATCATCGGCATGGGCGACGGCGAAGGGGGCGAGGGGCTCCTGGCGTCGGACATCCCCGCCCTGCTGGGGCGGACGCGACGGTTCTGGGTGCTCGACGACGACCAGGTCGTGGTGCTGCGGCCCGGCTCGATGCTCGTGACGACCCTGCAGGGCAAAGAGGTCGAACCCAAAGAGCTCCACGTGGACTGGGACCTCGAGGCCGCCGAGAAGGGCGGCTACCCCGACTTCATGGGGAAGGAGATCCACGAGCAGCCCCGTGCCATCGCCGACACCCTGCTCGGCCGGCTGCGACCGAACGGGACCGTCGAGCTCGACGAGCTCCGGATCACCGACGACGAGCTGCGCCGGGTCGACAAGGTGTTCGTGGTGGCCTGCGGGTCGAGCTACCACGCCGGCATGGTGGCCAAGTACGCCATCGAACGACTGGCCCGGCTGCCCACCGAGATCGACATCGCCTCGGAGTTCCGCTACCGGGAACCCGTCCTCGACGACCGGACCCCGTCGTCGGGGTGAGCCAGTCCGGCGAGACCATCGACACCCTCCAGGCCATCCGCGAGGCGCGCCAGTGGGACGCCAAGATCATGGTCATCTCCAACGTCGTCGACTCCTCCATGGCCCGCGAGGCCGACGGCGTCCTCTACACCCGGGCCGGCCCCGAGGTGGGGGTGGCGGCCACCAAGACCCATCTGACCCAGGTGGTGGCGCTCGAGCTGTTGGCGCTGTACCTCGCCCAGCTGCGGGGTCTCGTCGAGCCCGCCGACGCCCGCGTCCTGTTCGCGGATCTGGCCAGGCTCCCCGAACTGGTGGAGCGGTCGCTCTCCCCCGAGCGCGAGGCCGAGGTCGCCGGCATCGCCGCCCAGTTCATCGACACCCGGGACTTCTTCTTCTTGGGCCGCCACGTGGGGTTCCCCGTGGCCCTAGGGGGCGTTGAAGTTGAAGGAGATCTCCTACGTGCGGGCCGAGGGGTATCCCGCCGGTGAGCTCAAGCACGGGCCCATCGCCCTGATCGTGCCGGGCACGGTGGTGGTGGGCGTGGCGACCCGCACCCATCTGTGGGAGAAGATGATGGGCAACGTGGCCGAGGTGCGGGCCCGGGGTGCCACGGTCGTGCTCGTGGCCAACGAGGGCGACACCGACACCGCGTCGCAGGCCGACGAGGTCCTGTGGGTCCCGAAGACGCACCCGCTCTTCGCGCCGGTGCTCGACGTCGTCCCCCTTCAGCTCCTGGCGTACCACATCGCCCGGTTGCACGGCCACAATGTCGATCGGCCCCGCAACCTGGCCAAGACCGTCACGGTGGAGTGACCGCGCCCCGGGCTGGACTCGGCGTCGGTGGTGTCGCCGGTGTCTGCGGCATCGGCGTCGACGCCGTCGACGTCGACCGCTTCCGGCGGGTCATGGCGCGCCGCCCCACCATCCTGGGTCGGCTCTTCACCGAGTCCGAGCGTGCCTACGCGCACCGCAGCACGGATCCGGGCCCCCGCCTCGCCGTTCGGTTCGCGGCGAAAGAGGCGGTGCTGAAGGCGCTCGGCGTGGGTGTCGGCGCGGCGGGGTTCCGTGACGTCGAGGTGGTCAGAGCCGACAACGGCGAACCGGGCCTGGTCCTGTCGGGACGGGCCGCGGCGATCAGCCTCGGCCGCGGCGTGCGCCGGTGGCACGTCTCGCTCACCCACACCGACGCCATCGCCATCGCCACCGTCGTCGCCGAGGGGCCCGGACACGCCGACGGAGAGGTGACCCCATGAAGCCGGTGCTGCGCGTGGACGAGATGCGTGCCGTCGACGCCGAGGGTCTCAAGCACGTGAGCGAGGAGGTGCTCGTCGAGCGGGCCGGCACGGCCGTGGCGACGTGGGCGGTGCGGATGCTGGGGGGGACCTACGGGCGCAACGTCGTGGTGGTGGCGGGCAAGGGCAACAACGGCGCCGACGGGCGTGTGGCCGCCACCCGGCTGCGCCGGCGCGGGGCCCGGGTGACCGTCGTCGACGCCGGCGACGCCCCCGATCGCATCGGGCCGGCCGGCACGGTCGACCTCGTGATCGACGCCGCCTACGGGACCGGGTTCCGGGGCACCTACCGCGCCCCCGCAGTGCCTCCGGGCGTGCCCGTGCTCGCCGTCGACATTCCCTCGGGGGTCAACGGCGATACCGGCGAGGCATGCGGCGAGCCGCTGCGTGCCGACGTGACGGTGACGTTCGCGGCGATCAAGACCGGGCTCTTGCAAGGCGACGGCTCCTTGCTGGCGGGACGCGTCGAGGTGGCCGACATCGGCCTCGACGTGAGCGGGGGCGCGCATGTGGATGATCGAGGACGCCGATGTGGTCCGCTTCCTCTCGCCGCGCCCCGCGACGCTCACAAGTGGACCTCCGCCCTGTCGGTGGTGGCGGGATCGCCGGGCATGACCGGCGCCGCAGGTCTGTGCGCCCGTGCCGCCTACCGCAGCGGGGCGGGGATGGTCCGGCTGGGCATCCCCGGCGGTGACCTCGCCGACTTCTCCGTGAGCGAGGCCGTCGGAACCGAGCTGCCGGCGCGGGGGTGGTCATCGGAGGCGCTGGCCATGTCGCAACGGTGTCGGGCGTCGGTGGTCGGTCCCGGCCTGGGGCGGGCCGACTCGACGGTGGCCGACGTCCGTGCCGTGGTGGCCCGGACGACGGTGCCGATCGTCGTCGACGCCGACGGTCTGTTCGCGCTGGGCTCCGGTGACGAGATCGGCGCCGTGGTGCGCGCCGTCCCCGAGGACGCGGGCGCGGCGACCGGGCGCGGGGCACCGACGGTCGTGCTCACCCCCCACGAGGGGGAGTTCGCCCGCCTGGCCGGGGCGCCGCCCGGCGAAGACCGCATCACTGCGGCGAGCGCACTGGCCGAGCGCTGTGGTGCGGTGGTGCTGCTGAAGGGACCCACCACGGTCGTCGCCGATCCGGCCGGGCAGGTGTTGGTGGTGACGGCGGGATCGCCCCGGCTGGCCACCGCAGGCACCGGGGACGTGCTCTCGGGCGCCATCGGCGCCTTCGTCGCCCGGGGCGTCGAACCCCGTCTTGCCGCGGCGCTGGCCGCGCATGCCCATGGCCGGGCCGCCGCGCTGGGGCCGCCCGAGGGGCTCGTGGCGGGAGACCTCGCCGAGCTGCTGGGCCGATGGCTGTCGGGGCTGCGCCGAGGGTGAGACGGGCCGGGGTTCGAAGCGAGTCCGCCGTGACCTCCCTCCCCGCGCCCTTGCGTCCGGTGTGGGCGGAGATCGACGTCGGCGCCGTCCGCCACAACGCCTCGGTCCTGGCGCGGATGGCGGCGCCGGCGGCCCTGTGTGCCGTGGTCAAGGCCGACGGCTACGGCCACGGGGCCGTGGCGGTGGCCCGGGCCGCCCTCGAGGGCGGCGCGACCTGGTTGGCGGTGGCGACGCCCGAGGAGGGCATCGAGTTGCGCGACGCCGGCCTCACGGCGCCGGTGCTCGTCTTGTCCGAGCCCCCTCCCGAGGTCATGGCCGACGTCGTGGGGTACGGGCTCACGCTGTCTCTCTGATTCGCTGCCACGGCATCGGGGCCGCGGCCGAGGCCGCCGCCCGCGCCGGTGTGGTGTGCGCCGTCCATGTCAAGGTGGACACGGGCATGCATCGCGTCGGGGCCGACCCGGCGGACCTGCTCGAGCTCGTGCGGAGCGTGGCCGAGGCACCGGCGCTGCGGTTCGAGGCGCTGTGGACGCACTTTCCGGTGGCAGACGGGGTGGGGCCCGAGGACCGACCTTTCACCGAGGCCCAGCTCCGCCGCCTTCTCGAGGCGCGCCACGTGCTGGCCGGCGCCGGGTACCCGCCGCCGATGCTCCACGCCGCGAAACTCGGCGGGCACCATCGCCTATCCCGCGGCCCGTCTCGACATGGCGCGCTGCGGGATCGCCCTGTACGGTGCCCCGACCTTCCCCCACCTCGACCCGCCGGTGGCCGCCGCGGTCGAGGCCACCGGGGCGGGGACGCTGCGCCCCGTGCTGTCGCTGCGGGCCCGGGTGACCCTGGTGCGCCAACTCGAGGCCGGCGAGCGCCCGTCCTACGGCCGGCTCCATCGCCTCGACGGTCCCTCGACGGTGGCGACGGTGCCCCTCGGCTACGCCGATGGCATGCCCCGGCGCTACTTCACGCGGGGCGGTACCGTGCTCGTGGGCGGCCGACGCCGCCCCCTGGCCGGGATGGTCACGATGGACCAGATCGTGGTGGACTGCGGCCCTGACCGCGACGTGGCGGTGGGTGACGACGTGGTCCTGATCGGCCGGCAGGGCGCGGAGTCCGTCACGGCGTCGGACTGGGCGGACGTGCTCGACACCATCGCGCACGAGGTGTTCTGCGGTATCGGCCTACGTGTGCCGTGTGTGGTCGTCGACCGGGAGGGTCAGCCATGAGCGAGAAGCGACCGCTGTACAGGAGCCGGCTGGTGCGCGGCGTGGCCGCCGGCACCGGGGCGGCACTGGCGGCGGGGTGGGCGGCGCAACACCGCGGGTGGCGTGTACCCGGGCATCGACCGACGAGATCGTGGCCGAGGGCCTGACCATCCCCGAGGACTGCATCGAGCACGACTTCGAGATGGACGACGGTGGGCGTATGCACGTGATCGAGCGGGGTGAGGGCCCGCCCGTCGTGCTCCTCCACGGCTTCATGCTCAGCGGGGCGTTGTGGGCCCATCAATTGCGCGACCTCGCCGCGCATCACCGGGTGATCGCTCTCGATCTCCGCGGTCACGGCCGGTCGGTCCCCGGGTCGTCGGGGTTCTCCATGACCGAAGACTCCGGACTCGTCGACGAGCTGCGGGCCGAGGCCCGCATGTCGGTGGCCCAACAAGGATCGCCGGCACTGCGGCGCATGGCGGTGGACGTCCGCACCGTGCTCGACGCCCTCAACGTGGAACACGCCCTGGTGGTGGGCCATTCCATGGGGGGCATGGTGGCCCTCCAGCTCGCCCACGACGCTCCCGCCGACGAGATGCGGCGCCGGGTGGCGGGTCTGGCTCTGGTGTCCACCACCGGCGGTCCCTTCACCCGCGTGCCGGGATTCGGCGGCGTGGCCCGCCTGGCCGGGCCGGTCTCGGCGCCGCGCCGTCGGGCTGGCCGACCGGTGGGGGGTGCGCACCGTGGCGTCCCAGGATCTGCGCTGGTGGCTCACCCGCATGGGTTTCGGGGCCGACGCACCGTGGCCCAGGTCCGGTTCGTCGAAGGGCTCCACATGGCGACGCCGGCCGCCACGGTGGCCGAGCTGCTGCCGGCCATCGCGGTCTTCGACCTGTCGAAATGGCTCGGGACCCTCGAGCTTTCGGTGCTCGTGGTGGTCGGCTCGCGCGACCGTCTCACGCCCCCGCGTCACGCCCTGCGCACCGCGGCGGCGTTGCCTCATTCGGAGCTGGTGGAGCTTCCCCGCTGTGGGCACATGCCCATGATCGAGCGCCGCCACGAGTTCGCCCGCCTCGTCGAGGAGTTCGCCGCCAAGCTGGGTTGACGCCGGTGGCCCCGGAGCCGTCCGGCGCTACCATGCCGCGGTGGGCACCTTGGCCGAGCTGCAGACCGAGGCCATGGCCTGCACCCGGTGCGCGGCGCCGGCCGCGGGTCGGACCCAGGTGGTGTTCGGCGTGGGGGACGGCGCCGCCCCGCTCATGTTCGTCGGCGAGGGCCCCGGTCGCGAGGAGGACCTCGCGGGGGAGCTCCTCGTGGGCCGGTCCGGCAAGCTCCTCGACAAGCTCCTGCATCAGGAGATCGGCCTCGACCGCAGCCAGTGCTACATCGCCAACGTCGTGAAGTGCCGTCCCCCC
>CAWIWK010000006.1:0-54382 GCA_963839605.1 uncultured Acidimicrobiales bacterium
TCGGGATTCATTGCAGTTATCCTTTGAAAAGTCAGGACATTTTCTTGTTAGCCCGACGCGCCAGCGAGGAAGTCGTCCTCGCTCGCGCATCAGGGCTAACAAAAACCTAAAGACACGCAGTACGGGTGCCGGTTCAGGGTATACCGGGTAGCATACCGGATACCAGCCCAGCCGGCATACAGTTGGGCCACAAATGTCTCTCCTCTCGCTCCGCGAGAGGAAGTGTTCTCGTCACGCTCCGCGTGACGAGACGGAATGGGCATAACGCTCCTTCTCTCGCGGAGCGAGAGAAGTACCTTCATCTCGCGGAGCGAGATGAGTCTCTTCTACTTCTTCCTATTATTCGGGCCGGGGAATATGTGTCATGGGCAAGCTGGATGGCAAGGTGGCGGTAATTACCGGCGGCGGTTCCGGCGTCGGCAAGGAGGTGGCACGATTATTCCTTGCCGAAGGGGCCAAAGTGGCAATCGCCGGCCGGGATGGCAGCAAACTCACCGCCGCCGCCGCTGGGGCTAGGCGGTAGGCGACCATTTGCGGGCGGTCCCGACCGATGTGACCAGCCCAGCAGTGCGAGACGCTGATCCAAACCGCCACCGATGCCTTCGGGCGAGTGGACATCCTGGTCAATAACGCGGGGATGAACCTCAAAGGCCGCACCATACGCGACTTAACTCCCGCCGCCTGGGACATGATGATCCGCACCAATCTGGATGGGGCGTTCTACTGCACCAAGGCGGTTCTCACGCAGATGTTCGAACGACGGGACGGCGTGATCGTCAACGTCGTGTCGATAGCCGGCAAACGCGCCAACCCGCTGGGCGGCGCGGCATACGTGGCTGCCAAGTTCGGCATGGGCAGCTTGGGACTCGTGCTGTCGAACGAGGAAAAGGATAGCGGCGTCCGGGTTAGCAATGTCTACCCCGGCGAAATCGACACCCCAATCCTGATTAACCGACCGAAGCCTCTAACCGACGAACAGCGGGCACTGATCCTCAAACCAGAAGACGTGGCCGAAGCCGTCCTCTTCGTCGCCGCACTCCGCCCAAGAGTCTCCATCCCACTCATCATCAAACCCACCGCGGCGATGTATTGGTGATGCGGTTGTGGGGCAGACATTCCTGTCTGCCTCCACCCGAATTGGTTCGTTCGGTAATCTCGTTTAACGGCGAGCCAGACGGCGAGCCCGGCCCCGCGTCGCCGTTGGCTCCGCGTTAAACGAATCAACGCCTTCCACATCGGCAAAAATCGGTTTGATCGATGTCACGTATGGATCGCGTCGAACGAGACGAGCGTGATGGGGCCGAAGATGATTACGGGGAGCCAGGCCGCAAGGGGCGGCGAGACGAAGTCGTTGTTGCCCATGAACTTGCAGCCTATAACCAGCCCGTAGAAAAATGCACAGACCGCCAGGCACAGGCCGACGCTGATGAAAACGTGCCTGTTCGGGTTCCGCAGGATCACGGAGAGCCCCAGGAGAACCAAAAGGACGCCCACGATCGGGCAGGAATGATGAGAATGTGGAAGAGCACGGCGATCTTGGCCTGGCGGCGTGGTTCGGCAGGAAAACAGATCCTCGAGCTTCAGCGTCGGCGTCAAAAACCACATCCCCCCCCCCCCGGCTGACAGAATCGAAATCGACGTCCGTTTCCGAAAAAACCTGCCCGGATCCAGCATGGTGAGGTTGGTCGGCAGTGAGCCGGGGAAAGACTCCGGATCGGTCCCTTTCAGCAGCCAGCCGCCGGTGAGGGCATCGCTGCCGGGCGGAATGTAAATCGCTTCCTCCGCGACCATGTGGATCATGCCGCACGGGGATGATTCCGGAAATGTCGCGTAGAACTTGAGGATCTTCTTCTCGCGGCGGAATCCTGCCATCCCCTCGATGTGGACGCCTTCGCGGTCGTAGGCCCCCATCAAAACCAGCCGGGAACCCTCGGGGTCGTCGCGGTTTCATCAATTGATCGGCGATGCGGGGGATGATCAACTCCGAGTTGAGCGGCCCCACGGCGAGCGTGACTCCCGCACCCAGCAATATCGGCCGGATCACCCGGCGTGTAGGGATGCCGGCTGAGAGTTGGGGGAGGAGTTCGTTGTTTCGTTGCAGCCCGGCTACCGAGAACATCGCCGCCATCAGGGTGATCGCCTGGGCCATAGGATTCGAAAATCTCCGCGATGCGGTAGCCGTAGTAGCTGAGAATGTGCTCCACCACCGACCCAAGCCCGCCGCCTTGCTTGCCGAAATCGTCGATGTTCGTGAACAAGTCGATGACGATATACAGACTCGGCAAGCTGGTCCAAACGATCAAATAAGAGCGAATGAACGAGAACAGGAACATGCGGTAGAGGGTGGTCATCATGTGCCATTGCCCCCTTCCTTGGTGCGAGCGGCGGGTATGGAGTTGTCCGGTTGCGGAGCAACCGGACTACGGGTGGCCGCGGGTGTGGTCGGCTTGGTCTGGGGACGGAGCTTGTAGTTCTGGAGGAACTGGATGACGAACGCATCCGCCTCGCTGGCCATGTGATAGCCGTAGCCATTGGCGAGGGCTTCGCGAATCGCCTCGCCGACGGTCCAACCCTCGTACTGCATCCGGTAGATTGCGGTCAGCCTGCCGGTGCGGTGGAGACCGGCTTTGCAATGAATGAGGACGGGGTAGGAGGCTTCATCGTTGAGGATCTTGAGGAAATCTTCGACGGCGGGCGGAGGAGTCTCCACGGTGTTCGGTTCGGGTAAAACATCGGGTGTGAGGAGTACATAACGCACGCCAAGATCGCTGCACAGTTGGCTCTCGTTGATGGTCCCTTTGCCTAGCCAGTTGTTGGGGAGATGCGGATCGGGTGTTTCGTGCTGCAAGTTGATGACTGTCTTGATGTTGTATCGTTGGATCGTCTCGCGGAAGCCTTCCGCGGTCATCTGGCCGGAGCGGTAGAACCGTCCTGGCGTGACCTCCCGAAATCGTTTGGCATGCGTATATTGCACACGGTAGAACGCCGGGGAACCCCTGCGATTAAAAGCATGATCGCGGCGGTGAAAACCCACCGCACCAGGGCCGCCATCCCCTGCCCCCTTCACGCGAACACGCCACATTGACACGCAACACTTATACCCCGAGTGGCGGGTGGTGTCAACTTCGACGGTGACGGAAGTGGCTAGTAAGCCAAGGACGGGTAGCTGACTGACCATGGTGGTTGCGGAAGGAGATTGTGGCATAGGCATACCGATGGCGGACAGGAGGCGGGCGTGGTAAAATGCGACCGTGCCGGCGACTCTTGATCCTCGATACAAACGTGCTGATTGCCGCTTTGCGATCATCAAGCGGGGCGTCGTACGCCCTGCTCGGTCTGGTAGGTCGAGGGCCGTTGAGATCGGGGTTACGGACGCACTGGTGCTCGAGTACGAGGATGTCGCTTCGCGGTCCCTGGATGACCTGGGGCTGACAGCTGATGACCTCGGCGAGTTGCTCGACTACCTCTGCCTGGTCGGTCGGCGGGCACCAGTTTGGTTCCGGGTGCGGCCAAGATCTGCCAGATCCGGGAGACGAGTTAGTGCTGGAGGCGGCGGTGGCGTGCGGAGCAGAGTTCGATGTCCTCCACAACGTGCGGCATCTGACCAGTGTCGTCTCGGTTCGGGATCGAAGTCTTAAAGCCGGGTGCGGCATGCGGCAACTGGAGGAGAGCCATGAGTGAGTTGCGAGATGAATTACCGCCGGACGTCCGGGCGGAGGTCGGAGGACCGGGGGTAACCCTGCTCTCGAAGCGGAATGGGTCGCTGAAGCCGTCCGGGAGCGGTTAGCAGCACTGACAGAACTAGAGTATCTGGAGACTCGCCGCCCGGACTTGAGAAGCGTTCGGCGCCCGTACTGGCTAAGGTGCCCGCAACAGACCCGATCCCTGGGGACAAGTGAACAATCAGTCCGGTCGAACGCGGAGTCCGAGATGGTTCGCGACCGGCCGTTGGCGGCCGGGCGGATGGCGGTCGTGGATGGGGCAGTTCAATCCTTCCGGATCGGAATCGGCCGATGCCGCCACCAGCGTACTCGAACCGCCGCCATGGACCAGCGCCGTCCAACCGCCAAATACTTTGCAGATTGCGGCGAGTTCGCCGAGCGTAACTCCTTCGCTATACCCCGGCTGCCGACCATCGATGACGATCCAATACATCTTCTTCCCCGGGCGGTCGATGGCGACAGCGGTTTCCGGCATCAATTCGCTACGATCCGATAGCTGGGGATCGATTTCGCCATTCGATAACAGGATATCCCGGCCCGAAACGGCATTCCAGGCTCCTTCTAAAGTGTTGCCGATCGTAGCGCCATTGTCCTTGGTGATGTAGAGTGTGTGAAAGTCGGCCCCGGGACGCGAAATCTTGACTCCCTCGGAAACGGATTCGCCGCAAAGATCGCAGGGGTCGCCCGGGTGCGGATAATAATCCCACGGGTTGTGATAATTTTGAGGATAAAAGAAGCTGGCGTTGATCGCTACTTGTGTGTGAAATTCCCTGGCGAATTGCGATGTCGTCCTGGCCAGCATTTTCCGCCCTGCGTTGAATCCGCCGGGGTCACGCAAATTCCATTTGCAGGATTCGAGATCGATCGCCACCACGTGAATGACCATTGGCCGCGGCGATAAGCGAACCTCCCTGACATAACTGACGCCCGGTGCGAGCTGCCGCGATAGCGGCTCGGGGAGCGGCCGATGAGCATACCAGACACAATAACCGGCATATCCCGTCGACACGAATGTGCCAAGGAGCACCACCGGCCCAATCAGGATCGATCGCCAGCGTCGCCGCAAACGCCAGCAGTACCAGAACACCGCGGCGGAGATAATGAAGAGATCGCTGATGGGCATTGAATTTCCGAGTCGGCAAGGCGAGCTTGCTAGGATGTCACATTTGCCTTTTCTTTGTTTTTCTCATTTCTCCGTCTCAAGAATAGCCACTCGGGAAAGGGCGATCGGGCAGGATACTGAAACGCTGATGGCAAACCAAACCAAAGGACCGACCCATTCACGTGATTTTCCTTGACCGTCCAGGCCCTGATAGGATCCGAACTTCCCTTCCACAAGTACCAAAACACTAGAGAACTCCGAACGATTACCAAGAACCTCATCGAAAAAGCTGAGAAACAGACTGTTATAATACCTCCCACGAATACTAGCATGGCAGAGCCAAGACCTACCAAAAGTATTTGGATCCAAATCGCTCGCTTGTATATGAGAGGCAATTGTAATAAAACAATTGGTGCTCCTAGTGTCAATGCAACCCAACAAAGAACGGCAAAGCGGAAATCCTCGATTATGTAGTTAGCTCCCATTCTTCAATTCCTCATTCGATGGTCTTTATGAACGATTTCTCCCAAGTCGGGATCTCAATCGAACCGAGCGTTGAAAAAACTGGCCAACTTCGCGATTATCCTCTGCTTCTAAAAGATTGGTTACAGTACCCGAACCATTTGGCCATGCAAGGGTTCGATGAGTTCGTCCAGAGGTTCTTTCGGATACGCCAGTCTCTGACGCCTCTCCTGCTCTGGTTGTTTCTTCTCGCCCGGCAGACTAGTTTGATAGGAGCCCGCCTTGCTTTATCAGGAGCCAGTCTTGTTCCATCTCTCGTGTTCGGCTTCGCAAGTCTCATCGCCGCGCAGGCCCACCCCAGTCCGCCGCCGAAGGCTGAAGCCTGCGGCTACGAGGCCCAGACCCAGCCCACTCCATTCGAATTGAGGGATGGCGACCAGGGTGGTTTGGGTCGGCAACACGACGGTGGAGCGCGAGCAACGCTACGGCTATTGGGAAACGGCCCTGCTCGCGGCCACCGCGGGCAAAAAGATCACCTTCCGCAACCTGGGCTGGAGCGGCGACACGGTTTTTGGCGACGCCCGGGCCGCGTTCGACACGCCAGCCAAGGGTTTTGAATGGCTTATTTCGCTTACCTTGGAGCTAAAGCCGACGGTCATCCTGGTCAGCTACGGCACGAACGAATCGTTCGAAGGGGAAGCCGGCTTGGGTAAATTCGAGGTCTTCGAGAAGCTGTTGGATGCCTTGAAGCCAGCGAATGCGCGGATCGTGTTGTTCTCGCCCGTGCCCTTCGAGCGACATGCGAATTGCCCGCAAGCGGATGCCAAGAACGCGAATCTCGCCAAGTATGCGGATGCGATCCGACGAATCTCAAGTCTCGCGGGCCATCGTTTCGCGGATCTTTATCAATATACGAAACGTGAGTTTGAATCTTTCGATAAGGAGAGCCGAGTCGAGCTCCAATTGTTTCAAGGTCCGCGACTGACGGAAAACGGCATGCACCTCACCCAGAACGGCTACCGGCGGATCATGCCTCCGTTCCTCGAATCGCTAGGCTTGGCCGCATCTCCCGATTCGTCCGACTTTGAAAAGCTGCGCCTGGCCGTAGTCGCCAAGAACCAACTCTTCTTCTACAAATGGCGGCCCCAGAACGAAACATACTTCTTCGGCTTCCGCAAACACGAGCAAGGCAAGAACGCCAAGGAAGTAGTCGAGTTCGACCCGCTCATTGCCAAGGCCGAAGAGGAGATCGCATTTTTGAGGAAGAAGTAATGACGGAAGACCGCTCGACTGCCGTCGAGAGGAGAATGGCATCCATTCATGAAAGAGATGTAAGATGGAAATGGAGCTTTTGACGGAAAAAATCATCGGCGCTGCCATGACTGCTCATCGCGGCTTGGGGCCGGGCTTTCTGGAATCGGTCTATCAGAGGGCTCTGGCTCATGAATTGAGCAAGGCAGCTGCGAGCCGAATGCCGGAAGCCGATCCAGGTCACTTATGATGGAATCATTGTCGGGAAGTTCTTCGCAGACATGCTGGTTGAAGGAACGGTCCTCATCGAGAACAAGGCCGTGCAGAACCTGCTGACAATACACGAAGTTCAGTTAGTCAATTACTTGACAGCAACGGGAATTGAAATCGGCCTGCTCATTAATTTCGGGTCCAGCCGCCTTGAGTTTAAGGCGCAAGCATCGCACCTACAAACCCAAGAGTCAAAGTTAACAGGATGGGAAGCACGGGATTCGACAGGATTAACAGGATGGACAGGATTATAAAAACCAAAATGTATTTTGTTTTCGATCCTGTAAATCCTGTAAATCCTGTCTACACATTTGGATACATTCAAAGGCCGCTACCATGAAATGCATGATGACAGTTCTCATTTTGGCAATTACTCCTGTCCTGGCCTTGGCACAGCGGGATGCCAAGATCCCCGACCCGAACCGGAAGTTCGGCACAAGGTTCTGTTCGCGGGATTCGAGGTGAACCTCTTCGCAGCCGATCCGCTGCTGGCCAAGCCGATCCAGATGAACTTCGATCCCGCAGGGCCGGCTGTGGGTGGCTTCAGCGAAATCTATCCGCAGATCAAGCCGGGTGAAAAAGCCAACGACAAGATCATCATTCTTGAGGACACCACGGGGACCGGGAAAGCGGACAAGACGACGATCTTCGCCGATGGGCTGTTCATTCCCACCGGAGTCGAACCTGGAGATGGCGGCGCCTATGTCGCCAACAGCACCGAACTGTTGCACTTCGAAGAACCGGGTCGGCAAAGCCGATCGAAAGCGCATCGTGCTCTCCGGCTTCGGCACAGAAGATACTCACCACATCATCCACACTTTCCGCTGGGGACCGGACGGCTCCTCTACTTCAACCAGTCG
This sequence comes from uncultured Acidimicrobiales bacterium, assembly GCA_963839605.1. Classification (GTDB taxonomy): domain Bacteria; phylum Actinomycetota; class Acidimicrobiia; order Acidimicrobiales; family UBA8190; genus JBEKVE01. The sequence continues at coordinate 7,668 of CAWIWK010000006.1, forward strand.
GTCTATATCCATCAGCCACATCGAGACGCCGAGGGCGTCGCCGGCTCAACGGCGGCGGCATCTGGCGTTCCGGCCGAAACGGGAACTCGAAGTCTTTGTCCGCGGTCTGGAATACATGGGGCCATCATTTCGACCACTGGGGCCAGTCCTTCGTCACCGATGGTGCCGGTGGCGAAGGGATCAACCACTGCGTTCCCCGGCGCCGTACTATCCCGGCCTCGGCCCGGACCGCATCCTCGCCGGCCTCAACCCCGGCAGCCCAAACATTGCGGCCTGGAGATCATCAGCGGCCGGCATCTGCCCGACGACTGGCAAGGCGACTGCATCACCAACGATTTCCGCGGCCACCGCGTTTGCCGGTTCATTCACCGAAGATGGGCGGCTTTCCTCCGCGAGCAGCCCGAGGTCATCAAGACCAATCACCCCGCCTTCCGGCCGATCGATGTCAAAATGGGACCTGACGGCGCGATCTACATCGCCGACTGGTACAACCCGATCATCCAGCATGGCGAGGTCGATTTCCGCGACCCCCGCCGAGACAAGACTCATGGGCGCATCTGGAGGGTGACAGCCAAGGGCCGGCCGCTGGTCACGGTCCCCGACTCTGACCACTGCGACTACCAACGAACTCTTAAACCATTTGAAGGCACCCGAGGATTGGACGCGGCACAACACCAAGCGAGTGATCAAAGAGCACGGCGCGGCACAGGTTCTTCCACCCTGCAAGTCTGGTAAAGATCTCGATCCGAAAGACGGCGCAGCCGAGCAAAACTTGCTCGAAGCACTCTGGACCGTTCAATATCTACCGAATGCCAAGAGCGATCAATCCGGCCGACTCACCCATTTCGCGGCCGATCTCTCGCGAGTCAATCTGTTCGGCCAAGAACCCGGATATCCGCGCGGCGGGGGCAAAAGTGCTGGGCGACTGGGTCAACCAAGTCGATTCCGGGCTCACTCCTCTGGTCAACGACGACCACCCGCCGCGCGACCATGGAAGCCATCCGCGGCGCGGCGAACTTCAAGAACAGTGCCGCACTCGCCATTGCACTGACTGCACTCGACAAGCCGGTCGATCCGATCATCGACTACGCTCTTTGGTTGACGGTTCGCGACCTGGCACCTTACTGGCTGCCGGCATTCCGAGAGGGGCGGTTCCGCTTCGACGGCAGTCCGCGGCACATGGTATTCGCACTTCAGGCAATCGGCTCGGCGGATGCAGTTCGCCCGTTGCTCGGCTTACTTCAGTCTGGCAAAGTGACAGCTGACAATGAACTTGCCCGCCTGGAGCGTGGTCGCTCAGTTCGGTGGCCCAGCAACTCGCCGCCGTCTTCGATTATCTCTTGAAGCCAACGACCAAGGCAGCCGAGCGGGTAGAACTTCTCAATGCACTCGACGAAACGGCACGTCAACGGCACGCCAAACCCGCAGGGGATCTGGGCCGTCTCAAGCCGTTGTTTGAAGCGAAGGAAGAAGCAGTTCGAGCCGCCTCGTTCAGACTGGCCGGCCGCTGGAAAGCGGGAGAATTCCGCAGTTCACTTACGAAGGCAGCCTTGGCCAAGGCAGCCGCCCGCGCTTGCACTCGCACTGCAGCTTTGGAGGGCCTGGTCGGACTCGGCGGCACGGAGAGTGTCGCGACTCTCAAAACCCTTCCTCGGCAAAGACTACGCAGCCAACGTGCGACAGATGGCGATCGCCTCGTTGGTCGGGTTGGAGCCCTCGACCGCGGACTGCTCTCGCGGTCGATTTCCTGACCGCTGCCGCACCCAGCGATAACCCTATGGACCTCTACGCCGCCTTTCTGTCGCGGAAAGGAGGTGCTCAGATCCTTGCCAAATCACTCTCAGGGAAGACGTTGCCGGTCGAGACGGCCAAGCTCGGGATTCGGGCAATACGGAGCTCGGTTCAAGACGGCGGCGGCCTGGCCGTTGCGTTGTCGAAAGCTGGCAACTTGGATGTGCAGAAAAAGGAACCGACCTTGCAGGAGATCAAAGCCCTGGTAGAGGAAGTCTCGAAATCGGGGGATGCGGCCCGCGGGGAAGCGGTCTTCCGCCGCCGCGAGTTGCAGTGCCTGGCGTGTCACGGCATCGCCGGAGCCGGCGGTCAGGTCGGCCCGGACTTGACCAGCATCGGGGCCAGCACCAGGTCGACTACTTGGTCGAATCGATACTTACTGCCCAACAAAACAGTCAAGGAAGGGTTTCACTCCATCCGGGTGGCGACCGTCGAAGATCGCGTCTTCCTCGGGATCAAGTTCAGCAAACTACAACCGAACTCGTCTTGCGCACTCCCGACGACAAAGAGATCTCGATCCCGGTAAAGGACATCGCCGAGCGGGGCAACGCCCGCTCCTTGATGCCGGATGGCCTGGCTGACCCGCTGACGCGCCAGGAACTTGCCGACTTGGTTCGCTTCCTCTCCGAACTCGGCAAAGTGGGGCCCTATGCCCATCGAAATCCAGGTTGATCCGCCGCTGGCAAGTCGTCGAGCCGACCGCGGAGAACATGGGTCTTCTCCGCGGCACGCGAGTCGATGCCTTGGCCACACCGGACCAGCCATTCGTCTGGTCGCCGCACTATTCCCGTGCCACGGGCGATCTGGCCTTGGCCGACTTACCGAAGTTCAATACCGTCTCCGTGGTCCGCTTCCAGATGTTGACAACAACCGGCGGGCCAGCGATTGAAAATGCGTCTCGGGACTGATGGGATGAAGCTCTATCTCGGGTCCGAACTGGTGGAATTGAAGCCGGAAACCGTGCTCGACTTGAAGCCCGGAACACAGACTTTCACACTGGTCATCGACCGAACAAAACGGAAAGAAGACCTGCGTATTGAACTGGAAGATGTCAGCGGCTCCTCGGCCCGGGTAACTGTGATAGGCGGATCAAGCACGAATGACCCTCGATCCACTCCTGGCCGTCCATCTATCGGACGGTCACATGTCTACCACCTGGCAGGTGGGCGGATTTGTCGGCATGGCTGTCTTGCTCCTGATCGCGAGCTACCGGCTGGAGGAGTGGATACCCAGAATCGGCGTACTCAGCCAGGCGTTCTTCATCGGCTCGACGCTCCACCTGCCATTCCTCGTGACCAAAGTTCATCTCATATTGAACGGTCTGGTCGGCGTGATACTGGGGCGGCACACACGCTGGCGATTGCGATCGGCCTGCTGCTCCAAGCCCTGCTCTTCGGGCATGGAGCGATCTCGACCCTCGGATTGAACACATGTATCATGGGTTTCCCCGGCCCTGATCGCGGGCATCGTCTTTCCGATCTTCCGCCGCATGAGAGTCCCTCCCTTTCCCCTCGGCTTCCTACTCGGCTGCGGGACCGCGGCGGCCGCGGTAGGGCTGAACTTCCTCGCGGTCCTCCTCTTCGGCGGAAAAGAAGACTGGGAGACGTTGGCCAAGCTAGTGCTCCTGGCCCATCTGCCCATCGTGGTGGTGGAGGGTCTGGTGCTGGGCGTGGTGGTGAGTTATTTGGATAAGGTGAGCCCGGAGATGCTGGGCGGAGCTCTGAAACGGGAAGGCGAGGAGAGAGAAGGGCAAGTGACGGGAGCGAAAGAGGGCAAGTGATCGGCCCGCCCGACAGTATTCCTAGCGATTCTCGAGATCCTCCAGCAGTTTATCGGGTAAGATGATGTTTCCGAACCGCTGGATCAGGTAAGCTGCTGAACTCTGTAAACGCCAGGTTGCCTTCATAATGATCAATGGGCAGAATTGGGCCCAAACGGGTTAGTTTGGGCTCTATTTGTCCCTGCAAACTTCTTAAGGACTCCGACATGCCGCCGCTGGTTCCGGGCCGGTTTCTTGTTCGCGTGTCTTATCCATGTCCGTATGCGAAGGACATGCCGCAATGAGGGGATGATGCCGACCAGTTGCTCGATTTGCCCGAAACCGCGCAGTTAGATAACTTCGCGTCGTTGGATGGGCTCAGCAACTTCGCGGATGTTCGACTGGCCTGGAATGAATTTGGGCTGGGTGTGCAGTTCGTGGTCCGAGGCAAGGAGCAACCGGTGGCCGGCGATGCGGATCGCCCGAAAGGCTCGGATGGGCTCACGCTCTGGATCGATACCCGCGATGCGAGAACCAGCAATCGCGCCGCCGATATTGCCATCCGTTTCACTTCCTGGCGGCAGGCGGGGGCGTGGACAAGGAGGAGCCATTCATCGCCCAGTCGAAGATCAACCGCGTCTGCAAGACGCACCGCTCTGCAATCTCGCCGACGTGCCGTTTCGCGGTAGTCGCAGCAAGGGCGGCTATCGACTGGAAGCCTTCCTCGGTGGGTCGTACTGAACGGGTTCGACCCCGAACAACATCCGCGGCTTGGCATCTACTATGCCGTCCAGGACCAGGAACTCGGCAGCCGAGCATGAGCGTCGACGGAGACTTCCCATTCGCCGACGACCCATCGCTTTGGTCGGTCTTGGAATTGGTGAAGTAAACGTAGGACGGCCTTCCCAGGCCGTCCTGGTCTGACGAGGACGGCCTGGGAAGGCCGTGTACGCGGAATCGATCATTTGCTTATCGGAGTGGTCGCTATTTCAGCCTGATTCCCAAGTTCTCAGGTGTCGGCACGGCGACGCCTTCGGGTGAGCTACTCAATTGAACACCCAACTGATCCGGCCGTCGATTTCCAACCGAGTGGAATTCGTCGCGGGAGCAGCGGCGACGAGCACTGGCTCAACCGGGCAAGCGGGGAGCCCGGGTCGGGTGCGCTGGTCCACGTAGTGGTTGGGGACGGTACGGGTCGCGGCGTTGCTACTGGCCGAGACTGGGCCTGACTGAGGTGCCGGGTAGCCCGGCTGAGTAGAACGGATTGAACGGCATCGGCAGACCGCCGACGGGGCCACAGCCCGCTGGGGTTCACCCCGCCCCGGAGCGACCGGGTGCCATGACCAACCAGGCAACAACCCCGATGAGGGTCGCGGTTATTCGGATGAAACCACTTGATCGCTGTTCGCATGGCTCATCCTGGCGAGGATCGGCCCGGGATTCCTTCCCGGTCACGGCCCTCTACCCAGGTTGCCCTGACGAATAAACCCCATTTCTCCCCAAAACGACCTCCGCGGCCAGGTTGCCGCTTCGCACCGCACCTTCCATCGTTGCCGGCCAGCCTGTTGCTGTCCAATCGCCAAATGCCAGGTTGCCTATCGGGGACGCCGCGCTGGCCACCACTGGTCCACGCCGGCACCGCGAGTTGAATGTGGCCGAGTGCTCTGTCACGACTTTCGTTCGGAGCACCTGTTGCGGTCTTCATCTTGGGAAAGATCCGCAGCAACTCCTCAACCACCCGGCTGGCAATCTCGTTTTTCTCGCCACTCGCGAAGCGATCGCGAGGCACTCACCACGACCTGGACGTAGTATTCGCCGGGTGCGACTTCGCCTCGGTTGAACACCCATTGTCCCAGGCAGTCGACGAGCACCGCGTGCGGAAGGTCGAGCACCGCGCAGTAGAACCAGACATGGACGCTGGTAATCGGCGATGGCGACAGATTCTTCACGTTGGCGAAGTAAGGCTCCCGAGCAACCACTTCGGCAGGGAGGAGTTGGGTAACTCGGTCAAAGGGCACAGCAGTACGAATGGCGGCCAAAGTGGTGCCATCGCGAAGGGTGAGATGAGATACGCGATAGGATGGAGTTGCTGAGCCGGGTACGATGCTCTCTTCGATCTCGATCTTGCGAACGCTCATATTATCTCGAACTACCACGCCGTGGCGGGTAAGCCAATGAGTTCCACCAGGACCCGGCCTGGGCCGGTGCCGACTCCCTGGTGCTGCTCGAGCGGGTCATGGCCATGGCGAAGGCGGCGGGCCTGCGACTCGTGAACGCCGACTGCACGGTTGTGTGCGAGCGTCCCCGCCTGGCCGAGCACACCGGCGCCATGGCGCGCCGGCTCGGTGACGCGCTCGACGGGCCGGTGAGCGTCAAGGCCAAGCGGGCCGAGGGTCTGGGCGCCCTGGGGCGCGTGGAGGGCATCGCCTGCCTGGCGGTCGTGCTGCTCATCGGCATCTCGTGAGCCCGTCGCGCCGCACGCCTCCTCCGCCCGGTCGCCGGGGACGCCCGGCCCGGCCCGGTGCCGACCCCGGGCGCGGTGGGGCGCGGGGCTCGGCGGGGACGCGGGGATCCACCGGGTCGCGGGGCTCGGCGGGGGACGTCGGGGACGGCAGGGACACGAGGACGACCGGGCGCGGCGCCGAGGACGGCGCCGGCCGGCCGCAGCGTGACGGTCGCCATCCGCTCGGCGGCGACCAGGTGGAAGGACGCCAGGCCGTCCGTGAACTGCTGGCCGCGGGCGCCGTCCGGTACGCGAGGTGTGGATCGCCGACGACCTGGACCCGTCACCGCAGATCGACGACATCGAGCGCCTGGCCACGCGTCGGCGCGTGCGGCTCGTCGCCGTTCCCCGTGCCCGGCTGGTGGCGGCGGCGCGTACCGACGCACCGCAGGGCGTGCTGGCGCACGCCCGTCCGCTCGAAGAGGTCGAGCTCGACCACCTGTGTCGCGCCCGGCGGGGCGTGCCACCGTTCCTCCTCGTCCTCGATGGCGTCACCGATCCCCACAACGTGGGGTCGCTCCTGCGCACCGCCGAGTGCGCCGGCGTCACCGGTGTGGTGCTTCCCCGGCACCGTGCCGCCCACGTCACGCCCACAGTGGCCAAGGTCGCGGCCGGTGCCATCGAGCACCTCCCCATCGCCGTGGCGCCCGGCGTCCCGAGCGCGCTGCGGCGTCTCGAGGAGCTGGGGACCTTCGCCGTCGGTCTCGACGCCGACGCGCCGCTGTCTCTCTTCGACCTCGAGCTCGACGCCGGCCAGGGGGTGGCGCTCGTGATCGGGGGCAGAGGACCGGGGTCTGGCGTCGCTCACCCGGCGCCGGTCCGCGGCACTCGTGTGCATCCCTCAGTTCGGCACCCTCGGCGCCCTCAACGTTGCCGCGGCGGGGGCGGTGGCGTGCTTCGAGCTGGCCCGCCGCCGCGGCCGTCGCCCGGCGGTGTCGGGCGACGACTGAGGCCATCTCGCCGCACCCCGGACGCGCCGAAGGGGCCGGCGGTGGGTGCGGGAACACCGTCCGGCCCCTTCGGGTGCTGCCAGCCAGCACGCTGATCAGGCAGGGGACACCGACGTCACAAGGGGCGTTTGGGACGCAGGGCCCAGCGGGTGATGGCGATGGAGAGGCCAACCTTCCTGAACGTGGTGCGCATCACGGTCATCGTGGTCTCCTTCTCTGGGGGGTGGTTCCCAGGGTACGGATCGACCGTGAACTGCGGGGGTCCGGATCGTGACGCGCGTGTGAACCGTGTCGGGACGCGGCGTGTGGACGCGTCCGGTGGCAGCCATGGTCCGCCGCTGGCGGACCCTCAGCGCAGACCGAGCGCCCGGGCGGCGGCGGTGACGGCCGTGGCCGAGCACACCGGCGCAGGGCGCATGCCCGTGATCGAGCAGATCCCGGCCGTGAGGTAGTTGGCGCTCCCCACGACGTCCCGGGTCACCGGGCTGGCCGGGTCGGCGAGATCGCGGGCGATCTGCGCCTGGGTCAGGCCCGTCAGCACGGTGGGGTCGTAGCTGGGCCCGATAGCGAGCACACGGTTGCCGATGTCGAGGAAGGGGAAGCCTTCGCTGCCGCCTTGGTACTTCTGCGAGTAGGTGGCCCACACCGATGTCTCGGTGGGCGTGAGCGACGCCACCACCTTGCGCGTGCCGAGACCGTGGGTGTCGTTGCCCATGTACTCGACGGCGTCGAGGGTCACCAGGCTGCTCGAGTAACGGGCGTGGAGGAACGACACCGTGGCGTAGGGCGTGCCCTCCCACGGCGACGACGTCGTGTTGTCGAGACCGGAGAAGGTGCCGAACTTGGAGAAGGCGACCACGATGGCCCAGCGCTCCGCCGCGCAGTAGGGGCAGAACTCCCCCCCGATGTAGACGGCACCGGGGTGGCCGCCGATGACGAGGGCGGGTTGGGTGGAGTCGGCGGTGGGAGGCGTGACGGATCCGGGCAGCCCGACGGCGTCCATCTCCGCCACCGGCACACCGGCCACGGCCGCCATCACGGCGGGCGGCGTGGGACGGTCCACGGGTGCGGTCTTGCCCACGGCTGGTGCGGTGGAGGTGAGGTTCACCACCACCAAGACCGCCACCACCGCCACCACGAGGGCGATCGACCCGAGGACCCACGCCCGCGGCGTGGCCCGTCTCGGGGCGGCGCGCCCGTGCGCGGCCGTCGGTGCGGACCGGCCCCCGTGCCCGGGCACGCGGTGGCACAGCGCCGATGCGGCGGGTGGGAAGACGCCCGGCGGTTCCGGGATGCGCTCCGGTCACCGGGCGCGCCCCGCGCCGGGGGGGACCGGCGTGGGTCGTGGCGGAACGGGTCGACGGCGTGGCCGGGTGTCGTCGGCCGCTCCCGGCGCCGGTGGCACCGGGAGCGCTGTGTGTCTGGCCGGCGCGCTGGCGTCCGGTGTGCTCTGCCCTCATCGGCGTGATCCCGTGTTCAGGGCCCCACCCCATCATCGACCGGTGGCGGGCCCCGCCGTGTGCTCCGGGCATGATTCGGGACCAAGGTCCCTACGATTGGGGCCCTGTCCCGGCCCGAGCCCGCTCCGGGGTGCCCACAGGGGCGTGCGATCATCTGCACGGCGGAGGGAGAGCCGGTGCCCGAGCACACGCTGGTGGAGGTCGCCCACGACGCAGCGGTGGCGGTGGTGACGTTGTCGCGTCCCAAGGTCAACGCGATCGACGCCGATCTGCTCGCACAGCTCGTGGGCGTGCTCGAGGGGTTGGCCGAGGACGACGGCGTGGGTGCGGTGGTGCTCACCGGGTCGGGCCGGGTGTTCTCCGCCGGGGTCGACCTGCGACGGGCGGCCGAGGCCGATCCGGCCGACGCCGGGCGCCTGATCGCCGAGCTCCGCCGCGGCCTGGTGGCGCTGTTCGGGTTCCCGAAGCCCACCGTCGCCGCCGTCAACGGCGCGGCCGTGGCCGGAGGTTGCATCCTGGCGTGCGCCTGTGACCGCCGCGTCATGGCGGCCGGGGCGCGCATCGGCGCCAGCGAGCTCGTGGTGGGCGTGCCCTTCCCCGTGAGTGCCCTCGAGATCCTGCGCCACGCGTGTGGGGCGGCCACCGAGGACGTCGTGTTCACCGGTCGGCTCCTCGACGCTGACGAGGCGCGCGCCGCCGGGATGGTCCACGAGGTGGTGGCACCCGACGCCGTGCACGGGCGCGCCCTGGCGGTCGCCACCGAGCTGAGCGCCGTGGCGCCGCTGCCCTACGCGCTGGCCAAGCAGCAGCTGCGCCGCCCGGCGCTGGAGCGCATGCGCGACGACGTGGCCACGGACGCCGAGGTGGCACGCTGCTGGGCTTCGGACGAGACGCGCCGCAGGATCCGCCACCAGCTCGACCGGATGGCGGGCCGCTGACCGACGCGTCCGGCGGGCACTCCGGTGTCCGATGTCTCGCGACATCGCGTCGGAGCCGGTGGTGGGACTCGAACCCACGACCTGACGATTACAAATCGTCTGCGCTTCCAGCTGCGCCACACCGGCCTGGCCCTCAACGCTACCGCCCGCTCCCGTCCCGGCCGGGGCCGGCGCGAGGATGCGCGGCAATGGCGATCCCCGGGCCCGTGGGCCGCGTCCCGACGCTGGGCGTGTGCTCGGGGCACCCTGAACGTGGTGGTGCGCGACGTCGACGTGGGAGCGCCCTATGCGGCGATGGACGACCAGCGCGTGGCCCGGGGGCTCCCGTGGCCGGAGCCGGCCTTCGTGCTCGGGTGTATCCCGAGCCAGCTGACAGGGCTGGGCGCGGCCACGTCCGCCACCGGCATCCCCCCTGACCGTGCGCATCGTGCAGTGGCTGGAGCGCCCCCGCCGCTGTCTTCTTCGGTGCCTCCCGGCGGTGGCACCGGCCGGCGTGGGTCCGAGGTCAGGGGGGCCCGCCCCGGGCCGGCCCGGGTAGGCGGCGGTGGGGCGGGGTACGATCCGCGGCGATGGCGGCGACCCCGACGATGCCCTCGATGGAGACCGTGGCGGCCCGCCGCCGACGCGCATCGGCGCGTCGTTGTGTCCCCGGGCGGTCACGCCCGGCGAAAACGGCCCCGATCTCGCCGGTCGCACGTGGGCGGTTCCGCACGCTGTGCACGGTCCGGTCACGCTCCGTCGCGGCGAAATCCTTGCTTCGCGCGTTGTGCGTTGGCAGGCTTGATGACGCGATGGGACTGACCGATCAGGACCGCCAGATCCTCGACTTCGAAGAATCGTGGTGGACCCGGCCCGGTGCCAAGTCGACCGCCATCCGCGACCGCCTGGGCATGTCCCCGACGCGCTACTACCGGCGGCTGTCGGAACTGGTCGACGCGGCCGAGGCGCTCGAGCACGCTCCCCTCGTGGTCCGCCGTTTGCGCCGGCGCCGGCGTGATCTGCGTCGCGGCCGCTTCGAGACGACGGTCGAGCATCAACACCCGCGGCGATGAGCGACCTCACCGGCGACCCCCCGGGGGGGACGCCCGACGGTGACGGGCGCGCCGAGGGCGAGCCGCACGGTCACACCGGGCCGACGCACTGGCTGCGCGGCGTGGGTGTGGTGATCGTGGCCGTCGTCATCGGCGCCCTTCTCCTGCCGTCGGCCACGCGTGCGCCGTTGCACGTGTCCACGGCGGCGACGTCGTCGCCGCCGGCGGGCTCCACCTCGACCACCGGTGCCGGGACCTCCACCACGACCACGTCCACGCTGCCTGTGGTGATCCCCGGTGCGTCGAGCATCCGCGTGCTCGTGGCCAACGCCACGTCGATCACGCACCTCGCCGCCGGTGTCGCCACCTACCTCCACTTGTGCGGCTACGACACGATCACGCCCACCAACGCCACCACCCACGTCACGGCCACGCAGGTCTTCGCCGCTGCCGGTCAGCAGGGGGCGGCCGGCACGGTGGTGAGCGTGCTCGGCCTGGCCCCCACGGCGATCCAGCCCGCCACCGCGGTGGCGCCGGTGTCGAGCACGGGGGGAGCCACGGTGGTGGTCATCGCCGGGCCCGATCTCGGCCGCCTGGCTCCGTCCGCGGCCAGCACGACCACGGCTGGGACCCCCGGCTGACGGGCGCGTCGCCCCCGGTGACGGCGGCGACATGACGGCGCCGGTGTCGGCACTCGGCCCGTTGGCGGTGCTGCTCGAGGACCCCGCCACGAGTGCGGTGCTCACCGACTTCGACGGCACCTTGGCGCCCATCGTGCCCGACCCCGCCATGGCCGTGGCCCTGCCCGGTGCGGCCGAGGTCCTCGGCGCCCTGGCCCGGCGCTTCGCCGTGGTGGGCGTGGTGTCGGGCCGTCCCGCCGACTTCCTGGCCGAGCGCCTGCACGGTGCCGGGCCGGCCGTCCGCCTCTACGGCGTGTACGGGTTGGAGTGGATCGAGGACGGTGCGCTGCGCCGCCACCCCGCCGCCGAGCCCTGGCGCCGGGCCGCCACCGAGGTGGCCGACGCCGCCCGGGCCGCCTTCGCCGGCGAGGCGGTGGGCATCGAGGACAAGGGGGCGTCGGTCACGGTGCACTGGCGCCGGGCTCCCGAGGCGGGCGCGCGGGTGGAGGCCTTCACCGCCACCTGGGCGGCGCGCACCGGATTGTCGCCCCAGCCCGGGCGCATGGCCGTGGAGCTTCGCCCGCCCCTGCCCGTCGACAAGGGCGCGGTGGTGGAGGCCCTGGCCCGGGGCAGCACGGCGGCGTGCTTCGCCGGGGACGACGCCGGCGACCTGGCCGCCTTCGCCGCCCTCGACCGGCTGGCCGAAGCGGGGACCAGGGCCGTGCGCCTGGCCGTGGCGGACGAGGAGTCCCCGCCCGAGCTGGTGGCGGCGGCCGACATGGTGGTGCAGGGGCCGGCCGAGGCCCTCCGCCTGCTCGAGATGCTCGCCCGCGCCTGAGGCGGCTCAGCCCGAGACGGGTCAGCCCGAGACGGGCCAGCCCGAGACGGGTCAGCCCGAGACGGGTCAGCCCGAGACGGCCGCCGCCAGCTGGTCGGCCAGCCAGTCCCCTGGTCGGCGCCGCAGCACCAGGGCGCGCAGGGCCCGGGCCCGCTCCGCCCGCTCGGGCCGGGGCAGGTCGAGAGCGGCCCCGAGCACCGCCGCCGTCCCGGCCACGTCGTAGGGATTGACCTCGAGCGCCTGGCCCCGCAGCTCGTCGAACGCCCCCGTCTCGCGCGACAGGGCCAGCACGCCGTCGGTGGTGTTCACGAGCGGCCCTTCCTTGGCCACCAGGTTGAGGCCGTCGCGCAGCGAGTTGACGAGAAGGACGTCGTAGCGCTGCAGCACGGCCAGGGACCGACCCGCGTCGTCGGCCACGTCGAGAACGATCGGGACCCAGTCGGCGCTGGCCCAGGTGTCGTTGACCCGCCGCACGACCTGCTCGACCTCGGCCCCGTAGGCCAGGTACTCGGGCAGCGTCTGGCGTGACCCGTAGGCGAGGGCCAGCATCACCACCACCCCCCGCAGGTCGGGCCGGGCCCGGAGGAGCTCGTCGAAGGCCCAGAACCCGCGCAGCAGGTTCTTGGCCGGCTCGATGCGGTCCACGCGCAGCACCATGCGCCTGCCACCGAGCAGGTCCTCGAGCCGCTCGCCTGCCGACAAGCACTCGGCCGAGGACGACCGCTGCGCCAGGTACTCGGCGTCGGGGGACAGCGGCGACACGAAGGTTCGGCCCGGCTCGATGCCCGCCTCGGCGCAGCACGCCCGGAAGCTCGACTCCCAGCGCGCCGTGTGGAAGCCGCACGCCGCCGCGCCCGACATGCCCGCCAGGACCTCGACGGCCACGTCGGCGGGAAGCACCCGCAGATCGCCCGGATCGCCGAAGGGCGTGTGGGTGAAGTGGACGGTGCGCAGGTCGGGCCGGCTCCGGGCCAGCATGCCGGGCACGAGGCACAGGTGGTAGTCCTGGACGAGCACGGTGGCGCCGGGCGCGGCGGCGTCGTCGAGCGCGTCGGCGAAGCAGCGGTTGAGCTCCCGGTAGGCCTCCCACGCCGCCGCGAAGTGGCGGTCGAAACGCGGCCGCCGGGGCAGGTCGAACAGCCCGTGGTGCACGAACCAGAGGGTGGCGTTCGACACCACGTCGTAGGCCATGCGGTAGGTGTCGGGATCGGGCTGGACCATGATGAGGCGCAGGCCGCGCTCGGTCATGAGCCCGTCGGTGGTGGCCTTGCGATCGGCGTCGGACATGGCGCACGCCACCCACGTGGCTCCGCTCCCCTCGAGCAGAGGGTGCAGGGCGCTCGCCAGCCCGCCGCCGGAGCCGGCAGGGACCGGGCGCCCGGCGTCGTCCAACGCGAACGACAGAGGACCGCGGTTCGAGGCGATGACCAGGTCCGCGCCCACCGCCCGACCCTACCCGGCGCTGCACCGACCATCCGAAACCGGCCACCATGGTGCCCGTGCCGCCCCCGTCGTCCGAGCCCGTGCCGCCGCCCGTCCCCGAGGACCGGGTACCGGTGGTCATGGCCGCCCCCGACGCCTTCAAGGGCACGGCCGACGCCACCACCCTCGGTGCCGCCATCGCCGCCGCCGCACTCGAGGCGGCATGGGCCTGTGACCGCTGCCCGCTCTCCGACGGGGGCGAGGGCTTCGCCGACGTGGTGGCGGCGGCCCGTCCCGGCGGCACGTGGCACGTCACGGCGGTGACGGGCCCGCTCGGCGCCCCGGTCCACGCCCGGTGGTGGATGGCCGACGGTGAGGCGGTGCTCGAGTCGGCCGCCGCCTCGGGCCTTCCCCTGGCCGGCGGGGCCGAAGCCAACGATCCGCTCCGGGCCACCACGCGGGGCACGGGCGAGCTGGTCATGGCGGCCCGCCGGGCCGGGGCCCGCCGCGTCCTGCTGGGGGTGGGCGGCTCGGCCACCACCGACGGCGGGCGCGGTGCGGTCGAGGCCATCGAGGAGGCGGGCGGCCTGGGCGACACCGAGGTGGTGGTGGCCTGCGACGTGAAGGTGCGGTTCCTGGCCGCGGCGCGCTCCTTCGGTCCCCAGAAGGGCGCCGACCCCGCCCAGGTGGACGCCCTCGAGCGCCGGCTCGGGTCCTACGCCGCCGTGCTGCTCGGGCGCTACGGGGTCGACGTCCTCGACCTGGTGGGTGCGGGCGCCGCCGGCGGGCTGGCCGGGGGGCTGGCGGCCATCGGGGCCCGGCTCGTCCCCGGCTTCGACGTCGTGGCCGAATCGGTGGGCCTCGAGTGGCGTCTGGCCGGGGCCGACCTGGTGGTGACGGGGGAGGGCAGGCTCGACGCCACCTCCTGGGACGGCAAGGTGGTCGGGGGCGTGCTGGGGCTGGCCGCCCGGCGCGGTGTTCCCGTGGTGGCGGTGGTGGGAAGCACGGGCCCGGGCGGGATCGACGGCGTGCCGGCGGGCGCCGCCCCGGTCGCCTGGGTCGTCCTGTCGGAGCGCTACGGGTCGGCTCGGGCCCTGGCCGACCCGGCCGGATGCACCCGGGAGGCGGTGGCCGAGGTCCTGCGCACGTTGCCACGCGGAGCCGACCCGGGCCCTTGACAGCTAAGTGAGTGACTACTAACTTACCTTCCGTGAAGCGCGCTGCGGCGGTGACCAAGGGTCCGGGGGCGGGCCGGCTGACCGCCGACGAGCGCCGGGAGTCGGTGCTGCGGGCCGCCATGACCGAGTTCGGCCGGGGTGGCTATGCAGGCACCTCCACCGAGGCCATCGCCGCCCGGGCCGAGATCTCCCAGCCCTACCTGTTCCGCCTGTTCGGCACCAAGCGGGACCTGTTCATCGCCACCATGGGCCTCATGCACGCCCGCATCGAGGACACCTTCCGGGTCGCCGCCGACGGGCGTACCGGCATCGACGCCATGGCCGCCATGGGGGACGCCTACAAGGAGCTGCTGCGCCAGCGCGACCTGCTGCTGGTGCAGCTGCACGCCTTCGCCGCCTCCGAGGACGAGGAGATACGCCGCGCCGCGCGGGAGGGCTTCCGCCACCTGTGGAACGTGGTGGAGCAGCTCACGGGTCTTCCCGAGGACGACGTCCGGGCCTTCTTCGCCCAGGGGATGCTCCTCAACGTGGTGGCGTCGATCGACGCCGCCGCCCTGGACGAGTCGTGGGCCCGGGCCTGCCAGGCCGACCCCGACCGGTTCTTCGCCCACCACCGGGCCACGTCCTGACGCGGCTGCCACACCCCGAGAGGAGATTCCCGTGCCCAGACAAGATAGTTATCAGTCACTAAAGACCGCCGACGGCGACGCCCCCCCGAGCCGGGCGTCCCGGCAGGCGCTGTGGGCCGTGGTCATCACCGGCCTGGCGCTGTTCATGGCCACCCTCGACAACCTCGTGGTGACGACCGCCCTCCCCGTGATCAAGGAGCACCTGCACGCCGGGCTGAGCGGGCTCGAGTGGACGGTCAACGCCTACACCCTCACCTTCGCCGTGCTCCTGCTCACCGGCGCCGCCCTGGGGGACCGCTTCGGCCGCCGGCGCATGTTCGTGGCCGGGCTGTTCGTGTTCAGCGCGGCGTCGGCCGCCGCCGCCTTGTCGCCCTCGATCGGCTGGCTGGTGACGGCCCGGGCCGTGCAGGGCGCGGGCGGCGCGCTCGTGATGCCCCTGTCGCTCACCCTCCTGTCGGCGGCGGTGGCTCCCGAGCGGCGCAACCAGGCGCTCGGGGTGTGGGGTGCCATCGGCGGGGTGGCGGTGGCGGCGGGGCCCCTGGTGGGCGGGGCGGTGACCACCGGGTGGTCGTGGCAGTACATCTTCTGGATCAACGTGCCCGTGGGCGCGGTGCTGCTCGTCCTGGCCCGCTGGCGCCTGGCCGAGTCCCGCGGCCCGCGCCAGCCGCTCGACCTCGCCGGCCTGGTGCTCGCCACCGTGGGGTTGTTCGGCGTGGTCCTCGGGCTCGTGCGCGCCGAACGCGCACGGGTGGACGAGCGCCGGCGTGGTGGCCTCCTTCGTCGCCGGGTTCCTCGGCCTCTGTGCCTTCGTGGCCTACGAGCTGCGCAGCGCCCACCCCATGCTGCCCATGCGCCTGTTCCGCAGCCGCGCCTTCTCGGCCGTGAACGTGGTGGCGCTGCTCATGAGCTTCGGCATGTTCGGGTCGATCTTCTTCCTGTCGCAATTCCTCCAGGTGGTCCAGCACGACACGCCGCTCGGTGCCGGCCTGCGGGTGCTGCCCTGGACGGGGATGCCCATGCTGGTGGCGCCGGTGGCGGCCGCGCTGGCACAACGGTTCGGTGGTCGCCCCGTGCTGAGCGCGGGGCTGGCCCTCCAGGCGGTCGGGCTGGCGTGGATGGCGCTCGAGACCTCGGCCACGGTCTCCTACGGCGCGCTGTGGCCTCCTTTCGTGCTGTCGGGGGTGGGCATGTCGCTGTTCTTCGTGCCCCTGGCGTCGGTGGTCCTGTCGTCGGTGCGTCCCGAGCAGGAGGGCGTGGCCTCGGGCGCCAACAGCGCCTTCCGCGAGATCGGCGGGGTGCTCGGCATCGCCGTGCTGGGCGCGGTGTTCTCCGCCCGCGGCGGCTACAGCACGGCGGCGAGCTACGTGTCGGGCCTCATCCCGGCAGTGTGGGTGGGCGTGGCCGTGGTGGGGGCGGGAGCGGTCCTGGCCCTGGTCCTTCCCAGGCGGGTCGGGGCCCGGGCTCGGAGCGTGGCGCGGCCCGCGCCGGTGCCCCCGGTGGTGGAGCCGGTGCGGGTGCCCGAGGTACCGGAGCCGGTGCGGGTGCCCGAGCTCGCCTGCGAGAACAGCTAGTCGCCGACGGGTCCCTCGGGCACTGCGCCCCCGGTGGCCCCGGCCATGCCGGTGACCCCGGCCCGTTCGAGGGCGGCGCGCGCCACGTCGGTGGCCTGCGCCCGGAGGGCGAGCAGAGGGCGGTTGCGGTGCACGCGCACGCCCAGGTCGACCTGGGCGATGTGCTCCACGCCGAAGCGCTCCGCCACGTCCACGAGCAGCCCCAGCTCGACGCCGTAGCCGGGGGCGAACCCCGTCTTGTCGAGCACCGTCCGGGGAGCGGCGGTCTCGCCCGCCAGGGGCTGGCGCACCCCGGCCAGGTGGGGGTAGAGGAGGTCGATGAGCGGGCGCGCCACGAGCTCGGTGACGCGGCCGCCCCCGGTGGGCGCACCGTGGAGAGGCCGCTCGTAGAAGCCCTTCACCAGGACGTCGGGCCCACCGTCGAAGGGGGCCACGAGGAGCGGGCCGAGCAGGCCGGTGACGAAGTGGGGCTCGAAGTTCTCCACGTCGGCGTCGAGGAAGACGAGCAGCTCGGCGTCGGTCTCCTGCAGGGCGAGGGCCATGGCCTGTCCCTTGCCGCCGCCCCCACGGCGCTGCGCACCACCCTGGCCCCGGCCCGGCGGGCCACCGCCGCGGTGCCGTCCTCGGAGCCGTCGTCCACCACCACCACCTCGTCCACCAGGTCGGCCCCGCCCCCGGCGACGGTGAGCGCCCCCCGCACCCCGGCCACGATGGACCCCACCGTGGCGGATTCGTCGCGCGCCGGCAGGCATACCGCCACCCGCCGCCCGGCCCGGGCCCGCACCAGGTCGTCGAGGGTGAAGGCGCCGTGGTGGGCGGTTCGGGCCGGGGCCGGTGCCGGGCCGGGAGCGGTGCTGGGCACGGCATGATCATCCCCCATGGCGCCGGGGCACATCCCCCGCCACCCGGCGGTGGCCCACGGGTCGGGGTGGGTGGCCCGCAGAGCGGCCCGGTGGGTGCATTGACGGGAGGTCCGCCGTCGTCCACCATGGAGGGATCATCCAGAGCGGCTGAGGGACGGGCCCTGTGACGCCGCGGCAACCAGTTGCCCGCCATCGAGGCGGGAACCAGGTGCCAATGCCCGACCGATGAGGAGGAAATCAGGTGGATTTCGTCACCGGTCTGCGATGTCGGGAGTGCGGTCGCGGCTATCCGACCGAGGCCCTGCACGTCTGCGACTACTGCTTCGGGCCCCTCGAGGTGGCCTATGACTACGAGGCGTTGCGGGGGTCGCTGACCCGGGCCGCCATCGAGGCCGGGCCCTCGACCATCTGGCGCTACGCCCCGCTGCTCCCCGTGGCCGACGCCACGCCCATCGACCTGGGGGCGGGCTGCACCCCCTGGTGCGGGCCGACCGCCTGGCGGCCGAGCTGGGGCTCGGGGAGCTGTGGATCAAGAACGACACCGTCAACCCACGGGCTCGTTCAAGGACCGGGTGGTGTCGGTGGCGCTCACCAAGGCCCGCCAGCTCGGGTTCAAGGTCGCCGCCTGCGCCAGCACCGGCAACCTGGCCAACGCCGTGGCGGCCCACACGGCGCGCGCCGGCATGGTGTCGGTGGTCTTCATCCCCCGCGACCTCGAGATGGCGAAGATCGTCACCACGGCCGTCTACGGCGGCCACGTGGTGGCGGTGGAGGGCACCTACGACGACGTCAACCGCCTGTGCGCCGAGCTCACGAGCGAGCACCCGTCGTGGGCTTTCGTCAACGTGAACGTGCGCACCTACTACGCCGAAGGGTCCAAGACCCTCGCCTTCGAGGTGGCTGAGCAGCTCGGGTGGCAGGCCCCCGACCACGTGGTGGTGCCCGTCGGATCGGGCAGCCAGCTCACCAAGGTGGCCAAGGGGTTCGCCGAGCTCCACGCCGTGGGCCTGCTCGACGAGGAGCCCCACGTGCGCGTGTCGGGGGCCCAGGCCGAGGGATGTGCCCCGGTGGCCACGGCCTTCGCCGAGGGGACCGACGCCATCCGCCCCGTGAAGCCCGACACCGTGGCCAAGTCCCTGGCCATCGGCAACCCGGCCGACGGCTGGTACGCGCTGCAGACGGTGCGATCGAGCGGCGGGGCGCTGGCCGCGGTGAGCGACGCCGAGATCCTCGACGGCATCCGCCTGCTGGCGCGCACCGAGGGGATCTTCGCCGAGACGGCGGGCGGCGTGACCATCGCCACCCTGGCCAAGCTGGCGGCCCAGGGTGTGGTGCGGCCCGACGAGCGGGTGGTGGCCTACGTGACCGGCCACGGGCTCAAGACGGTGGAGGCGCTCGTGTCGAGCGCACGCCCCACCGCCACCATCGCCCCCACCATGGAGGCCTTCCATCAGGCCGTCGAGGTCGACGGCGAGCTGATCGGAGGCGGGCGATGACCATCCCCGTCCGCATCCCGGCCCAGCTGCGCACCCTGACCGGGGGCGAGTCCCGGGTCGAGGTGGAGGGCGCCACCGTGGGCGAGGCGCTGAAGGCGCTCGACGTGTCCTGCCCCGGCTTCGGCGACCGCCTCTTCGACGAGGGGGGCGCCCTGCGGCGCTTCGTGAACGTGTTCCTCGACGACGAGGACGTGCGGTTCCTGCAGGGTCTCGACACCCCCCTGGCGGCGGGCCAGTCCCTGTCGATCGTGCCCGCCGTGGCCGGGGGCTGAGGGCCGCTCCTCGCCGCCGGACCCGGGCCCCGGTCGGGGCCGGACCCGGTCGGACCCCGCGCCCGCCGCGGCGCGGTGTTGCACGTGGTCCGCCACCGTGGTTTGCTGTTAGCACTCGAACCGCTAGAGTGCTAACAGACGCACGGGTCCGCCCGCCGGGAGCAGTGGCTCCCCGGCATGTCGGGCGGGACCCCGGACAGGCAACCCACGGAGGAACCACCCATGCCCAAGCTGATCGCCTTCGACGAGGAGGCCCGCCGGGCCCTCGAGAACGGCATGAACAAGCTCGCCGACGCCGTACGGGTGACCCTCGGCCCGAAGGGCCGCAACGTCGTCCTCGAAAAGAAGTGGGGCGCACCCACCATCACCAACGACGGGGTGTCGATCGCCAAGGAGATCGACCTCGAGGACCCGTGGGAGAAGGTGGGGGCCGAGCTCGTCAAGGAGGTCGCCAAGAAGACCGACGACGTCGCCGGCGACGGCACCACCACCGCCACCGTCCTGGCGTGGGCCATGGTGCACGAGGGCCTGCGCAACGTGGCGGCCGGGGCCAACCCCATGTCGCTCAAGCGGGGCATCGAGGCGGCCGTCGAGGCAGCCATCGACTCCCTGAAGAGCCAGGCCAAGGAGACCGAGTCCAAGTCGCAGATCTCCCAGGTGGCCGCCATCTCCGCCGCCGACGCCGAGATCGGCGAGATGATCGCCGAGGCCATCGACCGGGTGGGCAAGGACGGCGTCATCACCGTCGAGGAGTCCCAGACCTTCGGCATGGAGATGGACCTGGTCGAGGGCATGCGCTTCGACAAGGGCTACATCTCGCCCTACTTCGTGACCGACCCCGAGCGCATGGAGGGCGTCCTCGAGGACCCCTACGTGCTGTTCGTGGGGAGCAAGATCTCCGCCGTGCGCGACCTGCTGCCGGTCCTGGAGAAGGTCATGCAGACGGGCAAGCCGCTCGTGGTGGTGTCCGAGGACGTCGAGGGCGAGGCGCTCGCCACCCTGGTGGTCAACAAGATCCGGGGGACGTTCAAGTCGGTGGCGGTCAAGGCACCGGGTTTCGGGGAGCGCCGCAAGGCGATGCTCCAGGACATGGCCATCCTCACCGGCGGCCAGGTCGTCACCGAGGAGGTCGGCCTCAAGCTCGAGAACGTGGGGCTCGACATGCTGGGCCGGGCCCGCAAGGTCGTGGTCACCAAGGACGAGACGACCATCGTGGAGGGTGCCGGCGACGAGTCCGACATCAAGGGCCGGATCAACCAGATCAAGGCGGAGATCGACAACACCGACTCCGACTACGACCGCGAGAAGCTCCAGGAGCGCCTGGCCAAGCTGTCGGGCGGCGTGGCGGTCATCAAGGTCGGTGCCGCCACCGAGGTGGAGCTGAAGGAGAAGAAGCACCGCATCGAGGACGCCGTGTCCACCACCAAGGCGGCCATCGAGGAGGGCGTGGTGCCCGGCGGGGGCGTGGCCCTGCTGCGCTCGCAGGCCGCCATCCTGGACCGGGCCGAGAAGCTCGAGGGTGACGAGGCCACGGGGTGCCGCATGGTGTCGCGGGCCGTGGAGGAGCCGCTCAAGCAGATCGCGGTGAACGCCGGGCTCGAGGGCGGTGTCGTGGTGGAGAAGGTGCGCAACCTGAAGAAGCCCGCCGAGGGCTTGAACGCCGCCACCGGTGAGTACCAGGACCTGTTCGCCGCCGGTGTCATCGACGCCGTCAAGGTGACGCGCTCCGCCCTGCAGAACGCCGCCTCGATCGCGGCGCTCTTCCTCACCACCGAGGCCGTCATCGTGGACAAGCCCGAAAAGGACGCAGGTGCGGGCATGCCCGGTGGGGGCATGGACGACTTCTAGGCCGGGAGGCGGACGGGCCGGCGAGCCGCCGGCGACCGTCCGCGTGGCCACGATCCACCTGACCGAGGGGCGCCCACCGGGCGCCCCTCGGTCGTTTCCTACACTGGGGTCCGTGGCACCCGCTGCGTCTCCTTCCGACCCGTCCTCTGCCGGGCCCGTCCCCCTCCGGCCGGGCCCCGCTCGGCCCCGCCACGGGGTGGGGCGTGCTCCACCTCTTCCTCCGGGCCGGCCCGGCGGTGGACGCCGAGGCGGTGGTGCGCGCCGTCAAGGACGCCCGGGCCGCCGGCGACCAGGTGGTGACGGCGTCGATGCTCGGGCACAAGGCCGACGTGGCGGTGATGGTGGTGGGCCCCGACCTGTGGCGCCTGCGCGCGCCCAGAGCGCCCTGCGCGCCGCCGGGCTCACCGAGGCGGGGTCGTACGTGTCGCTCACCGAGGTGTCGGAGTACGCGGCGGGCATTCCCGAGGCCATGGTGCAGGCCCGCCTCCACCCCGAGCTGCCGCCCCCCGGCAAGCGCGCCTTCTGCTTCTACCCCATGACGCACCGGCGCGCTGCGGAGCACAACTGGTACACGCTCGGGTTCGACGAGCGCAAGAGGCTCATGCTCGGCCACGGGGCGGTGGGGCGCAGCTTCGCCGGCCGCATCGTGCAGCTCATCACCGGCTCCACCGGGCTCGACGACTGGGAGTTCGGCGTGACGCTGTTCGGCGTGCACCCCGACGACTTGAAGGAGTGCGTCTACACCATGCGCTTCGACGAGGCCTCGGCGCACTACGCCGAGTTCGGTCCGTTCTGGACGGGCATGGTGGCCGACATAGAGGACGTGCTCGACAGTGTCCTGTGACCGGTCGCCGGTGACGGCGGTGGTGACGGCGGTGGGGACCGCACCGCGGCATCCCGGGCTCGACGACAAGCTCGACGCCCTGCGGGCCGAGGTGGCCCGCATCGGCCCGGCCGTGGTGGCGTTCAGCGGCGGTGCCGATTCGGCGCTCGTGGCCCGCGTGGCCACCGACGTGCTCGGGCCGGCGCGGGCGCTGTGCGTCACGGCCGTGTCCGCCTCCCTCGCCCCCGAGGAGCTCGACGACTGCCGGGCCCTGGCGGCGGAGTGGGGTCTGCGCTGGCGCCGGTGGTGACCACCGAGCTCGACGACGACGCCTACGCCGCCAACGGCACCGACCGCTGCTACCACTGCAAGTCCAGCCTGCTCGCCGCCCTGGCCCCCCTGGCGGTGGCGGAGTCGGCCACCGTGGTGCTCGGCGTCAACCTCGACGACCTCGGGGACCACCGGCCCGGGCAACAGGCCGCGGCCGAGCGCGGTGCGGTGTTCCCCCTCGTGGCGGCCGGACTGACCAAGGCCGACGTGCGGGCCCTGTCGCGCCACCTCGGCCTGCGCACGTGGGACAAGCCCGCCGCCGCCTGCCTGGCGTCGCGCCTCCCCTACGGCACCCCCGTCACCCTGGGCACGCTGGGCACGGTGGCGGCGGCCGAGTCGGCCCTGCGCCGCCTCGGGTTCCGCCAGCTGCGCGTGCGGCACTACGGGGACCTGGCCCGCATCGAGCTGGACCCCGACGATCTGCCCGAAGCGCTGGCGCGCCGCTCCGACGTGGTGGCGGCGGTGCGCCGAGCCGGGTACCGCTACGTGACCCTCGACCTCGAGGGCTTCCGGTCGGGCAACCTCAACCACGCCGTGCCCGCCGGCGACACCGTCGGGTCCGCCGGCGCCGAGAGGACGACATGATCGACGTACGGGTGAAGCTCACCTTCCCCGAGGACCTGGTGCGGCTGCCATTCATGGCGACGCTCGTGCGCGAGCACCACGTGGAGCCCAACATCCGGCGGGCCAACGTGGACGAGCACGAGGGTTGGATCGTGTGCGAGCTCACCGGGGAGCCGGCCGACGTCGAGGAGGCGCTGGCGTGGCTGCGGGGAAAAGGCGTGCGCGCCGATCTCCTGGGCGACGTCATCGAGGGCTGAACCCGGCCGTGGGCGACGAGGCGCGGGGCGCGTCGGACCCCGACGCGCAGCTGGCTGCGCTCGGCGCCGCCCTGGCGGCGGATATCGCCGCCGCGGTGCCGGGGTGGGTGGTGCGGTGCGTGGACGGGCTGCTCCCGGCCGGCACCGTGCAGCGCAACGCGGTGATGGCGCGGGCCCGTGACGCCGGGCGCCGGGCTGGGGACGACGTGGGGGCGGCACTGCGGGCCGTGCTCGCCCGCGACGTGGACGACCAGCGCGCCACCCCGCTCGAGCTGCTGCGCCAGGCCGTGTCGTACCCGACCGAGGTCCTGCGGGCAGCCGGGGTCGAACCCGTGGTTCGCGACGGCTTCACCCGGGTACGGTTCCCCGAGGACCCCTACGGGCTGTCGCCCGCCTCGCTCGGGGCCGTCTCACCCGAGCTGGCCGAGCCCGGCCTGGCCTGGGGGGCGGCCAAGGCCTTCGCCCACCGGCGGCGCCACGCCAGGCCGCCCGAGCCAGCCGGGCCCTAGCTAGGAGTTCATTCAACGATCACCCGTTTGTCGTGTTTTGTTCGCGTGCCGTTCACCTCCCATCGGTAACTTCGATCTCGATGAGCTCTGGACCCGGAGGTGGACCCGGGGACCCCGGTCCCCGTGCGGGTCACTCCACCACTCCCACCCCGTCCCGATCGCAGGGCGTCACCGCCCCCGTGTCGGTGCAGGCGGGCACGGCCGTCGGCCTCCTCGACGCCCCCGTCCTCATCGGGCGCGACGTGTCGGTGGGCTTCGGCGCCAAGACCGTCCTGAGCGGCGTGGACCTCGGCTTCGCCCCCCGGAGCATCACCGCCCTCATCGGTCCCACGGGATGCGGCAAGTCGACCTTCCTGCGCTCGCTCAACCGAATGAACGACAAGGTGCGGGGCTACTGGCGCACGGGGAGCATCGAGCTCGAGGGTGTGGAGATCGGCGGGGAGGACATGGACCCCCTGGAGCTCCGCCGCCGGGTGGGCATGGTCTTCCAGCGCCCCAACCCGTTCCCCATGTCCATCCGCGACAACGTCGTGGCGGGCGTGAAGGCGCACCGCATGGCGCCGCGCAGCGAGCTCAACGACGTGGCCGAGCGCTACCTGAAGGAGGTCGGGCTGTGGTCGGCGGTGGCCGACCGCCTGGGCGACTCCCCCTTCCGGCTGTCGGGCGGCCAGCAGCAGCTGCTGTGCCTGGCCCGCGCCCTGGCCGTCGAGCCCGAAGTGCTGCTGCTCGACGAGCCCACGTCCTCGCTCGACCCGGTCACCACCGAGATGGTGGAGGACCTGCTGCGCAAGCTCGCCCCCGATCTCACCATGGTCATCGTCACGCACAATCTCGCCCAGGCCCGTCGTGTGGCGGCGACGACGGCCTTCCTCTACAACGGTCAACTGGTGGAGTCGGGTGACACCCAGCAGATCTTCGACGCGCCCACCGAGCCCGAGACCGTGAGCTACGTGAGCGGGAGGATCGGATGACCGCCGCCTGACCCCGGCCCGGTGCCCGAGCGGGCGCCGCTCGTCTTCGTCGCTGGATCCGCAGTTCCCACCGAAAGGAGCCCCACCTCTCATGTCCACACGCCCCTCCACGTCCGAGGTCCCCGCCGACGCGGCAGCGGCCGCGCCGCCGCGGCGGCGGTGTCGCCGTGCTGTCGGCCCTGGCCGCCGCCGCCGTCGCGCTCGCGGCGTGCAGCTCGTCGCCGAGCACCCCGTCGGGGACGAAGTCCACGACCACCACCGCCGCACCCGCCGTGTCGCTGTCGAGCCTCGAGAACTGGCCCACCACGTCGGTCTCGCTGCAGGAGACGGGCTCGAGCCTCCTCTACCCGCTGTTCAACCTGTGGACGGCGGACATCCAGAAGCAGTGGCCGGCCGTCGCCATCACCACCGCCTCGACCGGGTCGGGCACGGGGATCTCCTCGGCCGCGGCGGGCACGGTGAACATCGGCGCCTCCGACGCCTACCTCTCCCCGGCGCAGGTGCAGCAGTACCCCGGCCTGGAGAACATCCCCCTCGCCATCTCCGGGCAGGAGATCGCCTACAACGTGCCGGGCGTCACCGGGCACCTGAAGATCGACGGCCCCACCCTCGCCGCCATCTACCAGGGGACCATCACCAAGTGGAACGACGCCAAGATCGCCGCCCAGAACCCGGGGGTGACGCTGCCGGCCACGCCCATCGTGACCGTGCACCGTTCCGACAGCTCGGGTGACACCTTCCTGTTCAGCTCGTTCCTGACCGCTGCCGATCCCTCGGGCTGGACGATCCCGCCCGGCACCACCGTGGCATGGCCCAACGTGGCCGGCGCCGTGGCGGCCCAGGGCAACGGCGGCATGGTCCAGGCGTGCCAGAAGGCCGTGGGGTGCGTCGCCTACATCGGGGTGAGCTACCTCAGCCAGGTCACCGCGGCCGGTCTCGGCTACGCGGCGCTCAAGAACAAGTCGGGAACTACGAGCTGCCGTCCCAGGCGGCCATCTCGGCCGGGGCGGCGCAGTTCGCCACCTCGACGCCGGCCAACGGCACCGTGTCGATGATCTACGGGTCCGCCAGTGACGGCTACCCGATCATCAACTACGAGTACGGCATCATCCCCTCCAAGCAGCCGAGCGCCCTGGCCGCCCAGGCGGTGAAGGCCGTGCTGGCGTGGGCCATCGACCCGAGCGGCGGCAACGCCCCGACCTATCTCGACCAGGTCAACTTCGTGTCGCTGCCCAGCCAGGTGGTCACCATCTCCACCAAGCTCATCTCGCAGATCCACAGCTAGGCCGGTCCGGAGCGTCGAGGCGGGTTCGCCATGGACAGGGCGGGGGCGACGGCCACGGCGATCGCACGGGACGAGGAGAGGAGGGCGGACCCCGCCCTCCTCTCCGTCGTCACCGACACACCCGGCGGCCGTCCGCCCACCGATGCCCCGGGCGCCGAGGCGTCCCTCTCCGGGGGGCACGAGCGCAGTGCCGGAGGCGCCGGACGCAGGGGGAGCGTGGCGGGGGGAGGCTCGGGCGGTGACGGGCGCCGACCGCCCGCCGCCCGCCGACGCCGCGCCACGGCGTGGTGGCGAGCCGAGCGCCTCCTTCCCCACGGCCTGCACGCCTTCGCCTTCGTCCCCCTGGTCGCCCTGGCGTTCATCCTGGGCGTGCTCATCTGGAAGGCCATCCCCGCCATCCGGTACAACGGCACCGGGTTCTTCACCCACTCGGAGTGGAGCCTCGGCAACCTGTACGCGCCGCTCGCCACCTCCGGTGGCGTGAAGCATCCCCCCGAGGCCGCCTACGGGGCGCTCCCGCTCATCGTGGGCACGGTGCTGTCCTCGGTCATCGCCGTCGTCCTGGCCGTCCCCGTGGCGGTGGGCACCGCCCTCATCGTGGTGGAGAAGCTGCCCCCGCGCCTGTCGTCGGCCGTCGGCTTCTGCATGGAGGTGCTGGCCGGGGTGCCGAGCGTCATCTACGGCCTGTGGGGCTTCTTCACCCTGGGGCCGTTCCTGTCGCACGACGTGGCGCCCATCTGGGCGAACCACCTCCCCGACGTCCCCGTGCTGCGCTTCTTCCGGGGGCCCACCGGTGGCGGGCAGGGGCTGTTCACCGTGGGCGTGGTGCTGGCCATCATGATCCTGCCCATCATCGCCGCCACCACCCGCGACCTGTTGCGCCAGGTGCCCAGGGCCAACGTCGAGGGGGCGGTGGCCCTCGGCATGACCGAGTCCGAGGCGCTCGGCACCGTCACCATCCCCTGGGTGCGCAGCGGCGTGATCGGTGCCACCGTGCTCGGGCTCGGCCGCGCCCTGGGGGAGACCATCGCCGTGGCCATGGTGAGCGGATCGCTCGTGGGTGCCAACGTGCGCACCTTCTACGGATCGTTCGGGACCATCGCCGCCACCATCGTCAACCAGCTCGACAGCGCCCTCGACGACGTGAGCGGGCTGGCCACGGCCAGCCTGGCCGAGCTCGGCCTCGTGCTCCTCGTCATCACGCTCCTGGCCAACGTGGGCGCCCGACTCCTCGTGCGGCGGGTGGCCACCACCGCCCTGCCCGTCGGCCGGGGGATCTGACCGTGACGCTCGCAACCGTGGCCCCGAGCCCTTCGCGTCCCCGGCACTCGCTGGGGCGGCGCAAGGCGCGCAACCGCCTGGTGTGGGTGCTGTCCGCGCTGGCGCTGGCGCTGGTGGTGGCGCCGGTGGTGTCGATCCTCGTGGGCGTGGTGGGGCGGGCGCTCGCCCACTTCCACTTCGACCTGCTCACCACCTTCCCGGTGGGCAACGCCGGCGGCTTGCTCAACTCCATGGAGGGCACCGGCGTCATCGTGGTGGGCGTGCTCGTGCTGTCGGGTGTCGTGGGCATCGCCGGGGGCGTGTTCCTGGCCGAGTACACGAAGACGGGGCGGGGCACCTTCCTGCGCGGCGCCTCGGAGGTGCTCGCCGGTGTGCCGTCCATCGTGATCGGCTTCGTGGGATACGTCGCCCTGGTGGTGGCGCTGCACTGGGGGTACTCGCTGTACGCCGGGGTGATCGCCGTGTCGATCCTGGTGCTCCCCTACATCACCAAGACCACCGAGGTGGCGCTGCGCAACGTGCCCACGGCGTATCGCGAGGGCGCCGAGGCGCTCGGCATGCGCAGCGGCTACGCCCTTCGCAAGCTGGTGCTGCGCCCCGCCCTGCCCGGCATCGCCACCGGCCTCATCATCGCCCTTGCCATCGCCGTGGGCGAGACGGCGCCGCTGCTCTACACCGCCGGCTACAGCTCGCGCGCCCCCACCTTCAGCCTCCACAACTCGCCCGTCGGGTACCTGACCTACAACGTGTGGACCGACTACAACCAGCCGAGCGCCCTGGCCCACCAGCGCGCCGACGCCGCCGCGCTCCTTCTCATCGTCCTCGTCCTCGTCCTCATCGTGGTGGCCCGCGTCGTGGTCATGACCACGCAGCGCAATTCGCCCGACCGGCCCCAGCGTGTGGGCAGGCGGCACCGGTGATCGGGCCCGTCGTGACCTCCACCGAGGAGCGCGAGCCCGGGGACCGGGTGCGCGTGCTCGTCGTCGAGGACGAGGAGTCCTACCGCGAGGCGCTCCAGGCCGGCCTGTCCAAGGAGGGCTACGAGGTCGAGCTGTCCGCCGACGGGCTCGACGGCCTGCGGCGTTTCGCCGCCAACCCTCCCGACGTGGTCCTGCTCGACGTGCTGCTTCCGGGCATGTCGGGCACAGAGGTGTGCCGCCGCATGCGCGACATCGCCCCCGTGCCCGTCATCATGGTGAGCGCCCTGGACACCGAGGTCGACATCGTGCTCGGCCTCGAGCTGGGTGCCGCCGACTACGTCACCAAGCCCTACCACCTGCGCGAGCTCATCGCCCGCATCCAGGCGGTGCTGCGCCGTGTGGCCCCACCTCCCTTCACCACGCCGCGTCCCGCGCCCCCCGAGGTGGCGCCGCGCTCGGACGTGGTGGTGGCCGGGCCGGTGCGCGTCGACTTCGCCCGGCGCGTGGTGTCGGTCGAGAACGAGCCCGTGCACCTGTCGCGTCGCGAGTTCGACCTGCTCGCCCTCCTCCTTTCGCCGCCCGGCCAGGTGCGCACGCGCGAGGAGCTCATCGACCGGCTGTGGTCGGGGCGCGACCTGGCCGACACGCGCACGCTCGACACCCACATCCGCCGGCTGCGCGTCAAGCTCGAGCGCGATCCGGCCCGTCCGCACTATCTCGTCACGGTGCGCGGCGTCGGGTTCCGTTTCGACGCCGAGGGACGCGGAGAGCCAGAGTTCGACGACAGGTGAGCGAGCGGCGCCGCCGCCTGCTCGAGGTGGCCACGGTGTCGGCCAAGTTGGGCGTGCTCGGCTTCGGTGGCCCCGCCGCCCACGTGGCGCTGCTGCGCACCGAGGTGGTCGAGCGCCGGGGCTGGATCACCGACGGCGAGTTCGTCGATCTGCTCGGGGCCACGAGCGCGCTGCCCGGCCCGGGCTCGACGCAGATGGTGATCGCCGTGGGCCGCCGCCACGCCGGGTGGCCCGGCCTGGTCGTGGCCGGCACGTGCTTCATCGCCCCGGCCACCGCCATCGTCCTCGTCCTGGCGTGGCTGTACGTCTCCTACGGTCGTGTCCCGGCCGTGGGCGGCCTCCTCTACGGCGTCAAGCCGGTGGTGGTGGCGGTGATCGTGGTGGCGCTGTGGGGGCTCCTGGCCGGTGCGGCGCGCACCGGGCCCGCCCCCGTGGTGGTGGCGGCGGGCGCGGCCGGCGCCTATCTGGCCGGGGTCGATCCCCTCGTCGTGCTGGGCGCCGGCGCCGGGGCTCTCATGGTGTGGCGCAACGCCCGGCGCGTGGCCGCCCGGGGTTCGGCCGCCGGGGCGGCGCTGCCCGCCCTGGCCGCGACGCACCACGACGTGTCCGGCGCCGGCGCCGGCGCCGGTGCCCTGGCGGCGCGGCGCGGCGCGGCGGTGGCGCATGTCGGGCTGTGGCCGCTCGTGCGCGAGTTCGCCAAGCTGGGGGTGATCGTGTTCGGGAGCGGCTACGTCCTGCTCGCCTTCCTCCAGCGCGACCTTGTCCATCAGCTGCACTGGATCGGCGCCCGGCAGCTGCTCGACGCCGTGGCGGCCGGACAGGTGACCCCGGGCCCGGTGTTCACCACCGCCACGTTCGTGGGCTACGTGGTGCGCGGCGTGCCCGGCGCCCTGCTCGCCACGCTCGCCATCTTCCTGCCCTCGTTCCTCATGGTGGCCGTGCTCGTCCCCGTGCTGCCCCGTCTGCGCCGCTCGCCGTGGGCGTCGGGGGCGCTCGACGGCGTCGGCGCCGCCGCCGTGGGTCTCATGGCCGGGGTGGCCGTCCCCCTCGGGCGCGCCGCCGTGGTCGATCCGCTGACGGCGGTCATGGCCGTGGTCGGGCTGGCGGCGCTGGCCCGGTTCCGGCTCAACACGGCGTGGGTCGTGGTGGCCGGCGCGGCGGTGGGGGTGCTGCACAGCCTGTAGTGGGCGCGCACCCCGTGGGCCGCCGCTCGGTGTGGCGTCAGTCGTGTCCCACGTCGGTGGCGACAGTGCCGCGCCACATGGGCTGGCGGGGCCGGTCGAACAGGACGTCCACGTGCTCGCCCCGGAGCGCGGCGAAGACGTGGCGGCCCCAGCGCTCCGCCCCGGCCAGGGGCTGGGGGAGGTTCTCCGGTGCGAACCATCCCACGTCGGCGCACTCCAGGGGATGGGCCCGCAGCTCGCCCCCCACGGCCCGGCAGTGGAACACGAGGGAGTAGAGCGGCACGCGGGTGAACCCGAGCCGCAGCCCGTCGAGCACGGCGATGAGGCGGACCGGCTCGGCTTCGATGCCGGTCTCCTCGAGCACCTCCTTGACCACCACCTCGGCGGCGGAGTACCCGACGTCGGCCCAGCCCGTGGGGTAGAGCCACACGCCCGAGTCGGCCCGCTTCACGAGGAGGAGCTCGCCGGCGTCGTTGCCCACCGCCGCGCCCACGGCGACCTTCGGTGTGACGTAGCCGGGCACGCCCTGCCCCACGGCCCGAAGCCACTCCTCGACCAGCTCGTCGGCGTCCTCGACGCCGGCCGAGCCCTCGTGCGCCGCCACGGCGATGTCGGCCGCCACCCGCAACACTTCTTCGAAGCGCTCCCGCTCGTAGAGGCTTTCGGTGAAACCGAGACCGGTCCGGGCGATGGCGGCCAGGCTCTCGCTCCACCGGAGCAATTGCCGCGTGGAGACGGGGGATTCCACCGCACCGACGCTAGTGCCCCGGCAGCCGACGTGTGCCTTGCTACCCCGTGAGCCCCGGTGGTGGGCCACAATGGTCCATGGCCGTGAACGCCGATTGCCGGCACTACATCATGCAGTCCACGGCACACGGCGAGAAGCTCGAGCGCTGCCGGGTGGACGCCAACCAGGCCCTGCCCTTCGCCTGCCCGGAGGGCTGTGTGTTCTACGAGCCGCGCAACGTCTCGTCGGCGGGGTGGCACGTGGCGCCGCCTCCCACCGATCCCCCCGACTGAGCGGCGCCGGGCCCGGGCTTCAGACCGCTTCGCCCTCTGCCGCGTCCGGCCCGGCGCTGTCGTCGGGGCGGACCGACGCCGGGCGGAACGAGTCCCCCACGCCACCGCGCTCCCAGAAGTCGAGGACGATGTTGGCGTTGGCGCGGCCTGCGGCGATGAGGGCGTCGGTGGCGGAGAAGTCGTCGTAGCGCGACACCGGCTCGGTGTCGACGGTGAACACGATCACCTCCACGCCCTCGGGGAGCCGCTCGAGCTCGCGTGCGAACTTGGCGTGCACGGCGATGAAGAACGCCGAGAGCACGGCCTCCACGGGTCGGCGGAAGCGGTGGGGCGTGTAGTGCATGGGGCCGCACAAGAGCACGAAGACGCGTTCGGCGCCCTGGGCGATGGCGCGGCCGATGGGGACGTTGTCCACCACCCCGCCGTCGATGAAGGACTCGCCGTCGACCTCCACCGGGGGCAGCAGGGCGGGCAGCGCGGCGGAGGCGAGGATCCGCTCCGCCGCCGGGCCGTCGGAGAACCACTGGGTGCGCCCGTCGGTGAGCGAGGTGGCCACCACCTCGAGGTGGATCGGGCTCTGCTCCAGGCGGTCGAAGGTGAGCCCGGCGTCGATGATGCGGCGCACCCCGTCGTTGGGATGGACCGACTCGCGCTGCTGGAAGAAGCGCCACGGCGCCGGGAACCGGCCCTGGGGGAACACGTCGTCGCGCGTCGTGGCGCGCCAGCGCTCGAGCATCCGGTCCAGGCCGGCGGTGGTGGGCTCGCCGCAGAACCCCGCGGCGTTGATGGCCCCCACCGACGCCCCGTACACGGCGTCGGCGCTGATGCCCCGGGCGAGCAGCGCCTGCAGCATGCCCACCTGGGCCGCACCCCGGGCCCCGCCCCCGGCGAACACGAAGGCGGTACGCACCTTGCGCCGCGACGGGCGCATGCGCAGGTACCGGTCGAGCCATCGCTTGGAGCCTGGGGATGGTGCCGCCCGCCTGGGTGAGCCCGAGGCGGTGAAGACGCCGCCCGGCAGGACCGGGCGCGGGCGTGTGGGATCCGAGGCGGGCGCCGCATCAGGTGGGGGCGAGGGCTCGGCCGCCGGTGCGGGCGGGGCCGGGGGACCTTCCGGCGCTGCCCCGGCCCGGGACGGTGCCGTGGCCGAGGGTCGAAGCGCGCCGGGGAGGTCGGCCAGGCGCCGGGGTCGGAACCGTGCCGGCTGGCCGGCTGGTCCGGGGGCGGATCCGCCCGCCCCGCCCGGGTCGTCGCCCCGGCCGTCATTGTCGCCCGCGCCGTCGGGACCGTCGGGACCGTCCCCGACGGCCGGGGGCGGCGGGGGCCCGTCCGGCGGGGTCACGCCGGGCCCTCCGGGGGTGGGGCAACGGGAGCGTGCACGGTGGCGCCGCGGCCTGCGGCGCGCGCCGCCCGGTCGCGCCGGACCGCCCAACGCACCGCCACCACGGCCAGGACCAGGATGAGGGCCACGAAGACACCGAACACGACGTCGAAGGCGACGCTCACGCCGGCGGCTCCGGCCCTCCGGTGACCCCCACGGGGCGCTCCCTGCCGGTGCGGAACATGTCGTGTCCAGGTTACCGGGGCCCGCCGTCCCCGAGCGGGCGAGCGCCCGGGGGGGGTGGCCCGGGTCCGATGCACCGACACACCCGTGGGGCATCCTGGGCAGGTGCCCATCACCCCTCCACCTCGCCCGGCTCCCGCCGGTGGCGCCGACATCCTCCGGCGCCTGCGGGGCGACGGCGCGCCGCGGCCCCCCGTCGACCCGGGCCTGGCCGGCGGTCTGCGCGACTGGCTCGAGGACGGCCTGGCGCCGTCGGTGGCGAAGCTCCCCGCCGAGCACGAGGTGGTGCGCATCAACAAGGAGTCGCTCAACCAGGTGCTCGTGTGCGAGGCGCACCTCACCGCGTGCCGGCTCGCACCCCGCACCGTGACGGTGGAGCTGTCCCGCGGGAGCCTCGTCGACGCGCTGTTCCGCCAGTGGGTGACGGTGGGGGAGATCGGGGACCCGTGGGCGGACGCCCTCGCCGCTCTCGAGGTCGAGGGCGACCGCGACGGGGTGGTGCGCTTCGTCACCGACCTTCCCGCCGCCGCCCGCCGGCGTCTCGTCGACGAGGTGGCGCAGCACGCGGCGGGCATCGTGCAGCGTTGGCCCGTGCCCAGCCCCTCGTCGATGGCGCGGACCCAGGAGCGGCTCGACATCCCCCTGTGCGGTGGCCGGGTGGTGCTGGCCGGCGTCGTCGACCTGGTGCTCGGCGGCCCGGCCCGGGACGAGGCGTCGGTGTGCATCGTCGAGCTCAAGTCGGGCGCACGGCACGTCGAGCACCGCGGCGACGTGCACCTCTACGCCCTCCTCGAGACGTTGCGCAGCGGTGCGCCGCCCTTCCGGATCGCCACGTACTACAGCGCCACGGGGGAGCTCGACGTGGAGCCCGTGGGCGAGGACGCCATGGTGAGCGCGCTGCACGCGCCTGCTCGCCGGGGGGATCCGGTTGTGCCGCCTGGCCACGGGGGCCGAGCCTGCCCGCACCCCCAACCCGCTGTGCGCATGGTGCACGGGATTGCCCTCGTGCGGGCCGGGCCAGGAGCGGGCCGGCACGTCGGTCCCGCTCGCCCCCGGACGGCGCCCTGACAGAGAGCGGCCCCGGTCGGCGCGCCCCTGGGCGTGCCCGGGCGCGCCGGTCGAAGACGATGTCGCGCCGCAGCCGGTCCGATGAGCGACACCCTCGGCACCGCCGCCGCCGACCGACCGGCCACCGGGACGCCGTCGCTGCGCAGGCCGCGTTCGGAGACCTTGGCCGACGCCCTGGTGGCCCCGGCCGGGGACCTTCCCTCGTGGCGCGACGTCGACCACCTGCGCCAGGCACTGGGCCGCGACCTGCTGGCCGTGGCCGGCGATCTCCCACCCGGCGACAGCCTGCGCATGGACGCCTTCACCATGCGCATGGCGCGGCACCATCCCGAACGCTGCATGCACGCCGGCGACGCCGAGTTCGAGCCCACGCCGCGCAACTGCCGCCGGGCCGTGGGCAGCGCCGCCGTGCGCTCGTGCGTGCGGGGCGCGTCCCCCGGACCGGCCGCGGCCGTCGCCGCCGTGCTGGCCGCCGGGCTCGAGGACGTCACCGGCCCGGACGGGGAGCGGGGAAGCCGCCCCCCGTGGTGGGCCGGCTGGTACGCCGGACTGCCCGCAGGCGCAAGGGCGGTGGTGCAGGCCGAGGCGGTGGCGTGGGCCACCCGCCTGCTCACCGCCGTGGCCTGGAGCCGCCTCCCCCGGCCCCCCGTCATCGGGGGGCGCGACGACTGGTGGCAGTGCCCCGGCGGCGGGTCCGTGGTCTTGCGGGGCCAGGCCGACGTACGGGTCCCGGTCGAGCGGCGCCTGGCCATGCTCGTGGTGGGGACGGGCCGGTGTCCCGAGGACTGGCGCAGCGAGCTCGGCTTCCCCGGTCTCGTGACCACGCTGGTGCGCGACGCACAGGCCGCGCCGTGCCGGGTGGTCGGCATCTGGCCCGACAGCGGTCAGGTCCGGGTCCTGCCGATCACCGTTCCCACGCTGCCGCGCCAGCGCCGTCGAGGTGGTGGCGGCCGTGGCGACGTGGGTGGACGGCCGCATCGAGGCGCGGCACCCCACCGAGGTGCGCGACTCGGCTTAGGTGTGGCAGTCGGCGACGGGCGGGGGAGGGACGTCGAGCGCCGGGTTGCGGTCGAAGAACCCTGTGGGTACGAGCATGAAGCCGGCGTACTCGACCGGCATGACGGGCCAGTCCTCGGGACGCGGCACGTGCGTGACGCCGAACGTGTACCACACCACGATGTCGCGCTCCACGATCGGGCGGTCGCGCTTGGTCCACGTGGGCACCCCGTCCCCACCGGCATGCTGGTTGGGGTAGTCGCCCGCGGCCCGGCGCTCGTGGGGGTCGTAGGCGGTGACCCAGAGGTTGCGGGTGGCGAAGCCGGCGCGCTGCGCCACGCTCGATCCGGCCGGGCCAGCAGCGTGGGCGTGGCGCCGGGGACGAGCTTGTAGGCGACGGGGTGCCCGAGCCCGTTCCGCGACTGCGGGTTGACGATCTTCCAGTGGCGACTGGGGGCCGGGGTCGATGACACGTCCGGACGCCGACTCCGTGGCGAGCAGGGTGGATGCCGGCGCGAAGGCGTTGGCCCACGGGTTGTCCGTCCCCGGCGCGGCGGGATGCGTCTCGACCTCGTACACCGAGTTGGTGGGGCCGTCCACGTCCACGTCGAGGCGGAGGCCGAACAGGTGCTGGTGGAACGGGCGCGGCGAGCTGCGGCGCGATCATCGAGGCGTAAGCCGGCTGCTCGCCGTCGGCGACCGCCATGGTCGACAGGATGCCGGTGAGCTTCACCTCGAACTGGATCGTGCCGTCGAGGTAGAAGTACCAGAAGAACCCGTAGTCGTAATTGCCCACGGTGGCGATCGAGCTTCACCACCAGGCGACGCGAGCGCCGGACCTCGGTGCGGTCCGACCGGGCGTCATAGTGCTTCCACAGGATCCCGTAGTCCTCCTCGTGCATGCAGATGACGTTCTTGGCGACGTACGGGATGCCCCGCTCGGTGGCGCACACGGTGTCGAAGTAGTGGATGGATCCGAGGCAGTCGCAGCCGAGGACGAGTGAGTTGGCCATGCGGCCCAGTCCCCATTCACCCGCGTCGAAGGCGTTCTTCCACCCGTGCATGGGGCCCGGGTCGCCGTAGGGGACCACCATCTCGCTCACCGAGGCGCGGAACAGCACCGGACGCACGCGCCCTGCGTCCTCGTAGCCCACCTGGTGCAGCACGAGTCCTTCCACCGGGTCCATCGACACGCGCATCGACCACTTCTGCCAGCGGACGTGGTTGCCGTCCACCGTGAAGCTCGGTCCCTCCGGCTGGGTGATCTCGAGGGGCTTCAGGTCCTGGCGCAACGGGCCCGAATCTTCGGGGTAGTAGCTGCCTCCCTGGCGCGGCAGGGGCACCACGCCGGTGTCGAGGACCTCGAGCACCTCGCCGCGCGCCATGTCGACGAAGGCCACGACCCCCTCCACAGGCCGGGCGTAGCCGTTGTCGTCGTGGGTCTCGCGGACGTAGCACAGGCAGCGGCAGATGCGCCGCCCCTCCTCGTGCGACACGCCGAAGGAGCCCGCCGGCCAGGGGTCGATCTGCACCGTGTCGAGGTCCTCGATGCCGCGCCGGCGCATGGCCTGTTGCCAGGCCTCGTCCTCTTTGAGCGCCAGGATGGCGGTGATCGACTCCTCGAACAGCAGGCCCGGCCGCATGCCGGGCGCATCGGCGACGGTGAGGGTCCCGGTGGCCGGCGTGGCCAGCATCTCCACCACGTTGGCGTCGGGCCCCGTCACCACCATCATGCGCACGGTGCGGGCGTCGGGCGTCCCCGGCACCCACGCCCGCACGTCGTCCTTGGTGGGCCAGTCGAGGCCGATGTAGGCGAAGCGGGCCACGTCGGTGAAGCGGGGGTGTGCCCGAGCCATGGCCACGGCCGCTTCGATCTCGCCCGCGGTGAGCGGCGCCAGGGGGTGGGTCGCGCCCGTGGGCGACGACACCCCGGTCGATGACGACGTTTGCACCACGACATCCCCCCTCCGGGCTGCGACCGGTCCGGTGACGTCGGCGCCGGTCGCCGCCAACGTAGGGCCGGGCCCCGCCGCCGGGCAATTGGCCCGACGGCGCCGCGTGCGGAGCCGGGTGGCTCAGGCCGGGGGAGGCGGAGGCACGGGGGGGAGCCTGATGCCCAAGGACGCGGCGTCACGGTGCGCAGCGGCGTCGAGATCGGCGGCGCGGTCGAGATCGGCGGCGCCGCGGCGGCGCAGGGCGGCGGCGAGCATCTGGCGCGTGACGGCGGCGAAGGGGCAGCGCCCCCATGTCCCGGTGGCGGACGACGGCGCGCTCGAGGTGCAACGCTGCCTCGTCGTCGCGGCCGAGCAGCAGGGCGAGGGCGCCGAGGTGCAGCGAGGCGGCGCCGAGGAAGGTCGCCTGCCCGGCGCGGCAGTTGTGCTCGGCGTAGGGCTCGATCATGTCGTACAGCGCCCCCGCCCACCGCCGGTCGGCGAGGTTGAGGCTCGTCTGGACGAGGCCCACCACGAGGAGCCACCAGTGGAAGTGCCTGTCCTCGGCCGCCACGGCGTCGGGCGAGAGGCTGTCGAGCGACAGGCGGGCCTGGTCCGGCTCGCCGATCTCGCTCGCCACCCAGGCCACGAGGGCCCTCTCACCGGCCGAGGCCCGCCCCGTCTGCCCGATCTCGAGCAGGATCCGAAGCTCCTCCATGCGGCCCTGCAGCCACCGCCACGGCAGCGACAGCCCGACGTACAGGGCGTTCAGGTGGGGGTGCTCGGTGCGTTCGAGGATGGCCACGGCGTCGGCCGCCGACTGCTCGGCGTCGGCGTACCTGCCCTCGATGCCGGCCACGAGGCTGTCCCACATGCACTGCAGGCGCAGGTACTCGGGCTGGCGCACGCGCTGGGCCAGGGCGCCGAGGACCCGGGCCGTCTCCTTGGCGGCAGCGAAGTCGCCCACCTCGAAGCGGCTGTGCAGCTCGCACTTGAGTCCGTGCAGCGTGACCTCGCGATCGCCGATCTCCTCGCCGAGGCGGCGGGTCTCGAGTGCCACCGCCAGCTGGCCGTCGGGGTCGTCGGGGCCGTCGAGGGCCCAGTAGCGGTAGCCGAGCACCGCAGCCAGGGTGCCGCGCCGTCCGAGGCGCCGCGCCATGGCCACGGCCTCTCCGGCGAGCGCCATCCGCTCGGCACGTCGGGAGCGCGAAGTGGCCCCACTGCGCCAGGCGCCCGAGCACGAGGGCACGCGTCGGCCCGTCCTCGTCGGGCAGGGCGGCGAGCGCCGACTCGAGCAGGGCGCGTGCCTTGGGGTTCGGTTCCGACCCGGCAGGCAGCACGCCGCCGTACCCGAGGGCGGCCTCGGCCACCAGGTCGGCGCGCCCCACGCCCGTGGCGATGTCGAAGGCGTCGAGGAAGCGCTCGTCCGCCTCACCCGTGCGTCCGCCCCGCACGCAGGCGGCGCCGATGGCGAGCAGCAGGCGGCAGCGCTCGACCTCCTGCCCGGGGCGGTAGTCGGTGACGATCTCGAGGGCGCGGGCCAGGTAGTCGGCAGCCGCTTCGTAGGCCACGCGCTGCAACGCGTCCTCCGCCGCGATGTGCAGGTAGCGCAGCGCGTCCTCGGTGCCACCGCTGCTGGCACCGAGGAAGAAGTGGACGGCGAGCTCCCCGGCATGTCGCGGTGCGTCCGGGCCGTGGCGCGCCGCCAGCGCCTCGCCCATGCGCCGGTGCATGCGCGCCCGGCGGCCCAGGCCCAGGTCCTCGTACAGCGCCTGCCGGACCACGGCGTGGGCGAAGCGGTGCGTGTCGAAGGCGCGCCAGCTCTCGTGCACGACGGCGGCGGTGCACGCCTCGTCGAGCGCGGTGAGCAGCGTCTCCTCGTCGCAGTCGACGACGCGGCCCACGGTGGCGATGTCGAACTCCTCGCCCATCACCGACGCCGCTGTCAGGACGCGCATGCACACTCCTGACAGGTGCCGCAGGCGCCAGTGCACGACGTCGCGCAGGCGGTCGGGCAAGAACAGCTCGTCGGCGCCGGTGGCCGACCACGCCTCGAGCGAGCGTCCCCGTCGTCGAGGTCGCGCACCACCTCGTGCAGGAAGAAGGGATTGCCCCCGGTGCGGCGCTGCAGATTTGCGGTCCCCGCCGCCTCGCTCTCCGACAGGGCGCGGCCGAGCGCCGCCTCGACGAGCTGGCGCGTCTCGGCCGCCGAGAGGCCACCGAGCGCCACGTTCTCGACGTAGGCGGTGCGGCGGATCCCGGCCAGGCGCTCGGAGAACCAACCGGGGATGGTGGCCTCGGTGGGCCGGTAGGTGGCGACGATCATGACCTGGGTGGGGGAGGCCGAGCGCAGCAGGTACTCGAGCAGCAGCATCGAGGGCTGGTCGGCCCAGTGCAGGTCGTCGAGCACGAGCATGAGGCGCCGCCGGGAGGCGATGGCGTCGACCCAGCGCCGCACGGCGTCGAAGACCCGGTAGCGGTCACCGTCGTCGTCGCCGGCCCCGCCCGCCCCCTCCGCCTCCGTCGCGGTGGAGGAGCCCGGTCGCCGGTCCGCTTCGAGCAGCTCGGGCACGATACGGGCCAGGCTGGCGAGCGTGGGCCCGACGTCGGCCCGGACCAGGGCGCGGGGAGCTTCCTGGGCGTAGCGGCCGAACGCCTCGCGAAACGCCTGGTAGGGGCAGAGCGGCTCCTCGTCCCAGCGGCCGTGGAGGACGAGGTCGCCGGCGTCGTCGAACTCCCGGGCCATCTCGGCTGTGAGTCGGGTCTTGCCGATGCCGGGCTCGCCTGTGACGAGGACCAGGACCCGTTCCCCCTTGGCGGCGCGCCGGCGCGCCGCCCGGGTGATCTCGAGCTCGAGGTGGCGTCCCACGAAGGCGGCGCCGTCGGATGCCACCCACGACAGGTCCGAGCGCTCCCCGTCGGGCCCGGCCCCGTCTCCGGGCTCGCCGCGCCCCGTGGCCCGGGGTGGCTGGGCCACGGTGGGAGGTGCGCCGGCGTGGACCTGCCGGGCGCCGGCGGTGGTCCGAGGGCGGAGGGCGGGGGGGCGGTCAGGCGACCAGTCGAGCCCGGCGTCGTGGCGCAGGATGGCCTGCTCCAGGGCGGTGACCGCCGGCCCCGGCTCGAGGCCGAGCTCCTCGTGGAGCACCCCCCGCAGGCGCGAGTAGCAGCGCAGGGCGTCGGCCTGGGAGCCCGACCGATACCGGGCCAGCATGAGCTGGGCCCAGAAGCCCTCCTCGTAGGGGTGCTCGGCCACCAGGCTCTCGAGCTCGGCGACGACGTCGCCGTGGTGGCCGAGTGCGAGGTCCGCGTCCAGCCGGTCGCCCAGAGCGGAGAGGCGGGCGGCCTCCAGACGTGTCACCTGGGTGGCGACGAAGGGCGCCGCCCCGAGACCCCCGAGCGGCGGGCCCCGCCACAGATCGAGGGCGTCGCACAGGGCGCGGCGCATGGCGGGGACGTCTCCGGCCGTCTCGGCGGTCCGAGCCGCCGCCACGAGCCGGGTGAAGACGGCCACGTCGACGACCACGTCCCCGCTGTCGAGGCAGTAGCCGCTGCCCGCCCGGACGATGTGGTGCCCGTCGTCACCGAGGGTGCGCCGGAGCCGGTAGACGAGGCTCTGCAGGCTGGCCAGGGCGTCGCGCGGGACGTTGTCGCCCCACAGGTCGTCCACCAGCCGCGTGCTCGCCACCGGCTGGCCGGGATCGAGGGCCAGGCGGGCGAGCAGGGCTCGCTCCAGTGGTCGCGTGAGCGCCACAGCGGTGCCGTCGGCATCGACCTCGACCGGACCCAGCAAACGAACGGCGATCACGAGATGTCGTGCCCCTCCCCAGGTCGCCCCGGCACCGAAAGTGTACGCGGCGGGTCGATCGCCGCCCTGCTGAGAGGGCCGGTTTCCGCCCAACGCAGGCGGTTGACCGCGGATCGTGGCGTGAGGGGGGACCGGAGATCCCTGTGAGTCGCCTGTCGGTGCCATGTGAGCGGGCCGTCCGAAGCTGGGGCGCGAGGGAGCGGGGCAGCGGCACATGCCCCCCACGTGCTGGACCCGCAAACTCGTCGGGGCGGGCCGGTGGGGAGCCTTGTGTCCCCCACCGGCTTCAGCCCTGGTGGACCGCCGGCCGGCGGGTGTGCGGCGGCAGGGCCCGGACCGGTCTCCACCCCTCTCCTTTTGCTCTCCTTTTGCTCTCCTTTGCCGACCTCGGTGCGCCGCTCGTGGGCTCGGGCCTGGTCCCGCTGCTGCGTCCGTCCCGGCCGACCGACGTGGCCGACCGACGTGGCGACCGACGTGGCCGCCCGGACCTGGACGCCCGTCCTGGTGAGAACCCGGGCGGGATGGGGGCCCGGTCCCCGGGTCACGACGATCGTCCCCGTGCGTCACCGCCGGCGTGTCGGCCCTGCGCCGCGACGGTCCCTATGTCAACAACAGTTGCGCGTGCCGGAGACAACATTGTTCTGAGGAAGGGCGCACGCCCCCGGGGGCAGGGTCGTCACCACGGGCTGACCACACAGAGGCGGCGATCACCCCGCACCGGTCCTCGTACGGGCGGGCGCAGCTCGGATTGGCCACCACGTTCCACCTGCGGACATGCGGGTTTCGCTCGCCATATTCCGCGGTAGGTATCACTCACTGTGAATCAGTTGAGAGGTGTGCGCGCTGTCGACGCTCTGGGCGCTGCGACTAATGCACCAACAACAGCGCATTTCGATGCGTGGGATGCCAAGAGCGGGAATGCTAAAGTGCGATCGGGGCATGTGGTCGATCTATCACTGGATCGAGCTCTGACGAAGCGCGCCCCTCCCTCGAGGAGGTCATGAGTGCCACGGGATCAAGGAGTCCGCAATCGGATCGTCGAGTACCTGGCGCAGCACGGTGCCGTCGAAGATTCCAGCGGAAAGGCGACAGCCGTGCTCAAGCAGGCGATCGCCTATGAGGGCACCGACGCCGGTTTCACGCAGGTCGTGGCGGCCATGGCCAAAGCGGGCATGCTCGATCGACGGATAAAGGGGAAGCGGACCTACCGCATCGCGTCGGCGGGCAACGCGCGCGCCAACGGTGCGACGCCGAGCGCCGTGAACGCTGCTCTGTCGCTGGGATCGAACGGCACCGTGCCCGACAACGGTTCACTCGACTACGACGAGCTCGCTGCCGTTCTGCTTGCCCACGTCGGCGCGTGTGGCCAGCGCGCCCGCCGATGGCGGGGATTCCACATCGTGGGCCCGCCGACGACTCGAGCAGCTCGAAGCCCGCAACACGACGTTGCAACACGAACATCGCGCGGGCGAACAGGGAGACCGAAGCGGTCGTGGCGGAGCGCGACGCGCTGCGCGACCAGCTCGAGGCGGCACAGCACAATCTCGAGCTCCTCACGGACCGTCTCAAGGAGCCCCAGCGTTCGCACGGACGCGCCGCCGACCGCCTGGGTCCCGACGAGCAGACATTGCTCCATCAACTTCGTCACCGCCGCGAGCCGAGTCGCACGAGGTCGCCCGAGCGGGCCAGCTGATCCGAGTCGACCGTCGCCCACCACGGCGACGGCACTGCCGCCGGGGTCCGTCGAGCTCGATCGTCGTCGTGAAACGTCGAGCGGTGTCCGGCTGACAGGTTTCTGACAGCCGGCTCACAGAGTCGCGGGTCACGATGGTGGGGTGGAAGACATGAACCCCACCTCCAATCCCGACGAGGGTGCCGGGACGCCGGGCCGGACCGGTGACGGCGCCCCCCCGTCCTCCGGCGCGTCACCGCCCGGGGACGCGCCCTCCGATCCCGGTTCGCCCCCGCCTCCGGGGTACGGACCGCCGCCCGGCTACGGACCGCCTCCGGGGTTCGCACCGCCTCCCGGCTACGTCCCGCCTCCCGGCTACGTCCCGCCTCCCGGCTACGTCCCGCCTCCCGGCTACGTCCCGCCTCCGGGGTACGCACCCCCGCCGGGATATACGGCCCCGCCGGGATATACGGCCCCGCCCGGGTACGGCACCGAGACCCACGACGTTCCGGCGTGGGCAGCGGGCCCGGGTGGTCCGCCGCCCGGCTCCGGCGCACGCCGTCGGTTCTTCGGCAACGCGGCGGCGGCGTGGATCGTCGCCGGCGTCCTGGCCCTGACCGTGGCCGGCCTGTCGGTAGCGCTCGCCTCCACCACGAGCACGCCCTCCGCCACGGCGCCGAATTCGACGACCACCACCGTTCCCCGCGGCGGGCCGTTCGCCGGCGGCCGGGCCGGGCTCGGGTTCGCCAGCGGGGTGGTCGGGACGGTGAAGAGCGTCGGGAGCGACAGCTTCACCGTGACGAGCCGCACCGGCACGGTTGTCACCGTGCAGGAGCAGTCGTCGACGACCTACTCCTCGGGTGCGACGGCTGCCACGTCGGCCGCCGTGGTGGTCGGGGCCAGAGTGGCCGTGTCGGGGTCCGTGAGTGGCACCAGTGTCAAGGCCGACCGGGTGATCGTGTTGCCCGCCGGCGGCTTCGGCGGCGGGGGCTTCTTCGGTGGCGGGTCCGCAGGCGCCACGGGGTCCACGGGCTCGGCGTCCTGAGGCCCGGCGCCCCGAGGTCCGGCCGGGCGACCTCACCGCCCAGCGCGCCGGCGGCTCAGCGTGCCAGGCGCGCCCACGGGGGGTCCGCTGCCCCCAGTCGCCACACCGTGGTGCCGACCACCGTGATGACGAGCGCCGCGGCGAGCAGGCAGTAGTTGCGCTCGTTGGCGACCACGAGCGACGCGCCCAAAAGCGCACCGGCGAACATGCTCACCACGGCCACGACGCGTCGCCCGGCTGCGGCGGCGTGGCGCGTCACGGCCATGGGATCGGCGGCGATTCCCGTGATGGTGAGGGTGAGCACGGTGGTGGTGAGATCGGGCACGGCGAGCTTGCGCGCCGCCGCGTTCTGCGTCCCCATCGCCGCGCCGAGCAGGACGATGAGACCGTCGCGGCACGCCGTCGGCCCCGGTGCGGCGCTCAGCGCGGCCAGGACCGTTGCCGCCACGACGAGGACGCCCTGCACGCCGGCGCAGGTGCCGAGCAGCCGGGCCCGACTGTCGGCCAGGTGGGTCGCGACCGCGTCCACCGGCGGCGGCGCCGACGGCGAACGACGCCAGGGCGAGCAGCGAGCCCGCCACGGAGAAGCCCTTCGACCCCATGAGGGCAAAGGCGAGGAACACCACGTTGCCGGTCATGTTGGCCACGAAGACGTGGCCGAGGGTGAGGTAACTGAAGGCATCGACCAGCCCGGTCACCACCGTCAAGCCCAGGAGCATCGGTGGCAGGGGTCCTTGATCGCTTTGACGGGCCGGCAAGACGGTGTCGCGGATCCCTGTGAAGAAAGCGTGCATGGTCCCGGTTCCCGTGCTCTGTGTGGCACGACCGGCGCCGATGCTACCGGGTGGCGCACGTGGGCCTCCCGACCCCGCTGACCTCAGAAATTTGCGGCGCAGCGTCGATAGCCAGCCTGGCGAGGTGCGCCAGGGAGGAGGTCGGCGGTGCGAGCGGAGATGTCGTTCCGGCCCGTCCCCCCCGGCACCACGCTGCAGGCCTGGCCCGCCGATCCGGTGACCGAGGTGACGCGCTACAGCTGGCCGGCGGCGTTGCGGGCGGCCATCGCGGGGGAGGAGCTCCGATGCTTCTTCCAGCCCATCGTCGATCTCGGGCGGGGGACGGTGGTCGGGTACGAGGCGCTCGCCCGGATCGAGGGCGCGGCCGGCACCGTCGGACCGGCGCCGTGGTTCGCCGCCGCCCGGGTGCACGGGTTGTCCGCCGAGCTCGAGGCGGCGTGCCTGACGGCGGCTTTCGCCCACCGTCCGAGCCTT
This sequence comes from uncultured Acidimicrobiales bacterium, assembly GCA_963839605.1. GTDB lineage: Bacteria > Actinomycetota > Acidimicrobiia > Acidimicrobiales > UBA8190 > JBEKVE01. Next base: position 52,121 of record CAWIWK010000006.1, read on the forward strand.
CCGACCGACTGTTTCCTGAGCGTCAACGTGAGCCCCGATCTCCTCGCCCACCGGTCCGTGCGCGACGCCCTCGACGCCCAGGGTGACCTGCGGGGGGTCGTCCTCGAGCTGACCTCCGGCACGTCCGTTGACGATGCCGGGGGCGCGCCGCACTCGACCGCTACCGCAGGGCCGGTGCCACCGTCGCCGTGGCCGTCGCCCCGGATGCCCCTGGAGGCGGCGTCCCGGCCCGGGTGGAGGACCTGCTGCGTCACCGCCCTTCGATCGTCAAGCTCGACCGCCACATCGTCTCGGGCGTCGACCGCGAGCGTGACCGGCGGGCCGTGGTGCGCAGACTGGGTGCCGTCGTCGGACGGCTCGAGGCCCGCGTGGTGGCCGAGGGCGTGGAGCGCGTGGAGGAGCTCGAGGTCCTGGCCGACCTGCACGTGGCGCTCGTCCAGGGCTACGCCCTGGCCCGGCCGGGTCCTCCGTGGCAGGGCATCGATGCGGGCACGGCCGACAGGCTGGCCCACCACGAGGCCGATGCTGCGGCGCAGGCTGAGCCCGACGATGCCGGGCCGCACCGCCGCACCGCTGTGCGCCGGGCCGGCTGAAGCCGCGCCCTCAGCTGGAGCTGCGTACCTGAGCGATCAGATCGTTGAAGGACGCCTCACCCATCGTCTCCCACATCTGGCGGGCAGGCGGCGGCATGTGCTCCAGCATGGCGTCGCGTTGCTGCGGGGTGAAGTTCTCGCGGATGAGGCCCAGGATCAACCACACCTTGTCGCCCCCGAACGATCCGAGGGCGTGGCCGGGGAGCATGCCCCATTCCTCGGCCGTCATGTACTCGCCCGCCAGGGGGACGATGATCGCCTCTTCCTCGTCCAGGTGGGGAATGAGGGCGGCGGAGAGGGCCTGCAGGGACTGCACGACGCCGGCAGCGCCGCCGTCACCCGTGCTGTCCCACATGCTGACGTTGGTCCTCGCCGCGTGCACCAGGTCGACGACCTGGGCGTGCTGTGCCTCGGCCTTGTCCACCGCGGCGCGCTCGCCCGGTGCCCGTTCGCTGAGCCGGGGGAAGATGATCGCCTCTTCGCCCTCGTGGTGCGACTCGAGGAAGGAGATGAGGTTGGCGTAGTAGTTGGCGATGAGGGCACGCCGCTCGTCGTCACCGGCGGCACTCGACACGAGGTCGGGTGCAGACGCCAGCGACGACCGGAACACCTTGTGGACCGACGCCATGTCCGAGGTGTCGGGGCGGGAAGATGCGGGGTCGCTCATGGTGTGCTCCGTTTCCGTGGGCGCCTGGGCCCTGCTGCCGTTGTCACCCGGCAGCGGCACAGTACCGGGACCGGGCTCGGCACGCCACGGCCGGCACTCACCGAAGCTCGCGCCTGAGGACGAAGTAGACCGTGCTCACCGTGCCCCCCACCGCCGCGTAGGGGCGGACCGGCCCCACCCACACCACCGACACGTAGCGATCGCGCCGACGCGCTCGTGCAGCGCCCCTACCAGCACCGGGCGCCCCCGCCCCTTGCCCAGGAGGTCTGGACGGACCGCCACCGGCCCGAGAAAGCCGCTGCGGTTGACCTCGAAGGCACAGAAGGCGGCGATGTCCCCGTCGGGCCGCCCTTCCTCGCGGGCGAGGACGAGGTTGCCCTTGTCCAGGGCGCGCAGCACCTCGGGGCGCCAGTTGGGCCAGTGCGGTGGCAGTCCATTCGTCAACCTGGTCCCCGTCGCGGCGGTGGCCATGGTGTCCGCCCCCGGGTCGGCGGGGATCGAGGCGAGCTGGCCAGGGTCATGTCGAAATCCGTTGAGAGACGGGTGTAGCGACGAGTTCGAGCAGGCACGGCAGCGCCGTGGCGGTGCTCGGCACGCCCGGCCACGGGAAGTAGGGCGGGTCCGCCCCGAACGTCGGGAACCGCTCCGCGCCACGCCCGTCCTCGGCCGCTTCGACCGTGCCTGTCCATGACCACGCCGCCGGGCAGTGGGGTCAACGGCGGGCGGCGGACATGGGTTGGTGTCGTCAACCTCCGCCGTGGCCACCACCCCGACCGACGGATGACCGCGCGCCACGCACGGTTGGTCGGTGCGAACAGCGCACCGTCGAGCTCCTCGACCATGGGCACGTCGGGATCGCCCGCCGGCACAGGGCGGCGATGGCGTCCAGCTCGCCACGGCCGAATGAGCGACGAGGTGCTCACCCACGCGCCGGTCCCGGGCATCGACGCCAGGAGCCGGAATCGTCCGTGCCTTGTAGCGGTTGTGGCCGGGGCGATCGGT
>CAWIWK010000007.1:0-35932 GCA_963839605.1 uncultured Acidimicrobiales bacterium
GAGCACGATGTCGCGGAGGAACAGGTCGCCGTCGGCCAGCACGGCCGTCTGGCCCCCGCCGCCTTCGCAGTCCGTCTGGTAATTCCACGTCCTGGCGCCGGACTGGGTGGCGAACGCCGCCGTCCAGTCACAGGCGTACGACACGTACACCTGCCCGCCGCCCACGGCCGGCGAGCTGTTGTCGCCGTTCTCGACCGCCGGCGCCCACAACAGTGCCCCCGTCGACTCGCTGAAGGCGTAGAGGTTGCCGCCGACGCCTGCCCCGCCGGTGTACACGACGCCGTTGGACGCCGTCGGAGCCGAGCTGAACGAGGACTGGCTCGGGATGGCGGCGGACCAGTCCAGGGTGCCGGTGCCGGCGTCGTAGGCGCTCATGATGTCGCCCGACTGCTCGAAGACGCGGTCGCCGTCGTAGGCGATGCCCGTTCCATGCGCTCCCACCGCCACCTGCCAGTCGATGGACCCCGTGGCGTCGTCGTATGCCACCAGGGTCGGCGAGGCCGCGTCGACGAGCACGAACACCCGGCCGCCGGCGACGAGGGGGTAGGACATGGATCCCCCGCCGGTGGCGACCCAGGATTTCGACCATGTCGGTCCGACGGGATCCGACACGCGCCGCTGTGCCCTGTGGTCATCTGGAACGCCACCGCGTCCTAGAGGCCCGCCGACCCCGGGGCCAGGCGCGCCGTCGCGTCGGCCGCACCGGCGTGGGCCAGGACGGGCGCGGCGGCGAGGACGGTGACAGCCATGGCGCCGAGGGCGCGCCCACCGACACCGTCGTTCCCATCAGGCGTGGCGTCCCCGGCGGCCGTCCCATCCGCGCTCTCCCCTCGGGGCCTCGGCCCCCGCGTCGTGACGCAGCGGTCACGGACCGTACAGGGTGGCAGCGGAGGCCCATGGCACCGTCAATGGCGGCCCAAATCGGGCCCAACCGCGCGCAGGCACCGGCATTGGAGCCGACGTGGGCCCCCCGGACGCGGTCCGGGACCGGCGGTACCGGAACCGCCGACGGTAGGGTGGCACCGACCGGACCGGCGAGGTGGCGCACATGACCTGGATGATCTATGGCGCCTACGGGTACACCGGGCGCCTCGTGGCCGCCCTGGCCACCGAGCGCGGCGAGCTCCCCGTCATCGCCGGGCGCGACCAGCACCGGCTGCGGGCGCTGGGCGAGCGCTTCGAGCTCGAGCACCGCGTCTTCGACCTCTCCGATCCCGTCGCCACCGCGCCGCGCTGCACGGCATCGACGCCGTGGCCCACTGCGCCGGGCCGTTCTCCGCCACCGCCGCGCCCATGGTCGACGCCTGTCTTGCCACCGGCACCCACTACCTCGACATCACGGGCGAGATCGACGTGTTCGAGTCGGTCCTGGCCCACGACGGCGAGGCCCACGACAAGGGCGTGGCGCTGCTCCCCGGATCGGGGTTCGACGTCGTGCCCTCGGATTGTCTGGCCGCCCTGCTGGCCCGGGCCCTGCCCGGGGCGGTGCGCCTCGAGCTCGCCATCCGCGCCGGATCGAGCGTGAGCCCGGGGACGGCGAAGACCGCCATGGAGTCACTGGGCACGGCGGGGCGCGCCCGCGTGGACGGGGTGATCGGTGAAGTGCCGTCCGACCGGCGGCGTCGCACCGTCGACTTCGCCGACGGGCGGGCCACCACCCACGCCATCGCATGGGGCGACGTCAGCACCGCCTATCACTCCACCGGCATCGGCGACATCGTGGTGTACGCCGCCCTTCCGCCCGCGGTGACGCCACTGGTCGCCCTGGCCCAGGTGGCCGGGCCGGCGGCGCGCGACCGGGTGGTGCAGGGCGCGCTGAAGCGCCTGGCGGGCCGGCTGCCGGGCCCGACGGCCGAGGCGCGGGAAAGGACCAGGCGCAGCTGTGGGGCGAGGTGACCGACGCCGAGGGCAGGAAGGCGTCGGGGCGGATCACCACCCTCGATCCCTACGACCTCACCGCCGACGCCGTCGTGCGCATCGCCCAGCGCCTGGTGGCGGGCACGGTGCCCCCGGGGCGGCCACGCCGTCGCAGGCCTTCGGCGCCGATTTCGTGCGCGAGCTCGACGGGGCGAAGGTCTACGACCTCGACTGAGCCCGAGGGCGGAGAGCGCTCAGACGGGCTCGCTGGCGAGGATCTCGCCCAGACGGAGCAGGCTCGTGGTGGCGCCCCCCAGCGTGAGCGCCAGGTGCTTCACCAACAGGTAGGTAGCGGTGCAAGGGATAGTCGCGGTCGACCCCCATGCCGCCGTGGAGGTGCTGGGCGGCGTGCACGACGCGCTGAGCACCGTCGTCGGCCAGAACTTGGCCACCGCCACCTCGGCCGAGGCGGGAAGGTCCTCCGACAGGCGCCACACCGCCTGCCAGGCCGTCGAGGCGGACACCCTCGGCGTCGATGTAGGCGTCGGCGGCGCGCTGTCCACGGCCTGGAAGGTGGCGATGGGCTTGTCGAACTGGTGCCGCTCGGTCGTGTACTGGGCCGTGAGCCGCACCGCCGCCTGGCACGCCCCTGCCACCTGCGCGCACAGGGCGGCCTCGGCCCGCTCGATCAGGCCCGCCAGGGCGTCGGCACCGGCCGGGCCGGTGACGAGGGTGTCGAGCCGCCTCCACCACCACCCCGTCCAGCTCGAGCTCGGCCTCGATCTGCAGGCTGGTGGCCTCCTGGGCACGGCGGGTGACACCGGGGGCGGCGGTGTCGACCACGAACGGCCCACCCCCCCGTCCTCGGTGCGGGCCGACACCACGACGGCCGAGGCCAGCGTGCCGGCGGGGACGAACGACTTCGTGCCGTCGAGGCGCCACCCCTCCCCCTGCCGGGTGGCGGTGGTGCGCGGCGCGTCAGGGATCGCCGCCCTGCTCGACCAGTGCGGCGCTCAGCACGACGTTTCCGGCCACCATGGGCTCCAGCCCAGCGGCGGCGCACCTCGTCCTGGCCGTGCCCGTGCGATGGGATCGGCGCCGAGGACCATGGCGGCGACCACGGGGACGCCGGCCGCGGCCCGGCCCGCCTCCTCGGCCACGATGCCGGCGGCCAGGAAGCCGAGGCCCGAGCCCCCCACCGCCTCGGGCAGGGCGATGCCGAGGATGCCGGCCGCGGCGAGCTGCTCCCACAGACGGCGGTCGAAGCGCTCGTCGGTGGCCTCGACCTCCTTCAGGCGCTCGGGGGTGCAGAGGTCGGAGAAGATGCGCGCCGCGAGCTCGCGCACCGCCTCCTGCTCCTCGGTGAGGGAAAAGTCCATGTCGACTCCCGCTAACGCAGCGACCGCGGCATGCCGAGGCCGAAGATGGCGATCAGGTCCCGTTGGATCTCGTTGGTGCCACCGCCGAAGGTGAGGATGACGAGGCCGCGGGTGTACGACTCGAGCCGACCCCGGAGCACGTCCTCGGGTGACCCACGCCGGACGTAGCCCGACTGGCCCACGACCTCGGACAGCAGGCGGAGCGCCTCCATGTAGAACTCGGTGCCGAACACCTTGATCGTCGAGGCGTCGGCGACGTCCAGGCGACCCTGCGTGCCGTTCCAGGCCACCTTCCAGTTGATGAGGCGGAGGAACTCGAGCTTGGCGTGGACCCGGGCCAGGTGGATGCGCACCCACTCCTGGTCGATGACACGGCGCCCGTCGGCCAGGTGGGTGTCCTGGGCCCAGGCGCGCACGTCGGCCAGGGCGCGCTCGATGATGCCGGGGGAGCACAGGGTGACGCGCTCGTGGTTGAGCTGGTTGGTGATGAGGCTCCACCCGTTGTCGAGCCCGCCCACGACGTTGGCCAGCGGGACCCGCACGTCCTCCCAGTAGGTCGTGTTGATGTTGTGGTCCCCGATGAGCGACATGGGCACGACCCGCACCCCGGGTGTGTTCATGGGGACGATCACCATGGAGATGCCCTTGTGCTTCGAGGCGTCGGGGTTGGTGCGCACCGCCAGCCAGCAGTAGTCGGCGTCGCCGGCCAGGGACGTGAAGATCTTCTGCCCGTTGATGACGAGCTCGTCGCCGTCGACGACGCCCCGGGTGACGAGGGCGGCGAGGTCGGTGCCGGCGTTGGGCTCGGAGTAGCCGATGCAGAAGTGGATCTCGCCCGCCAGGATCTTCGGGAGGAAGAACGCCTTCTGCTCGTCGGTGCCGAAGTTCATGATGGTCGGCCCCACCGTGTTGATGGTGAGCATGGGGACCGGTGCCCCGCACCGCATCGACTCGTCGAAGAAGATGAATTGCTCGAGCGCCGACCGGCCCTGCCCGCCGTACTGGGTGGGCCACCCGATGCCGAGCCACCCGTCGCTCGCCATCTGCTTGGTGATGCGCCGCACCGTGGGCCCGATGCCGTGGCTGTGGGCGAGCTCCTCCTCGACCTCGGGGGTGAGGAGGGTGGCGTAGTACGCGCGGAATTCCCGGCGCAACGCCTGCTGCTCGTCGGTGTACCCGATCTCCATGCCCGCCCTGCCTTCCCCTGGGTCGAACTTGGAACAGGTTACAGTTCGGCGCCCGACAGGGGCCAGACGCCGCCCTACGCTGCACGTCGTGGACGGTCCGATCACCGTCGAGCTCGTGCCCCCCGACCAGGTCAGACCCCTGCGCCTCGCCGTGCTTCGACCGGGCTGGCCGACGGGAGCGTCGGTGTACCCCGGCGACGACGACGCGCACAGCGCCCACGCCGCCGCTCGGGCGGCCGACGGCACGGTGCTGGCGGTGGGGACCGTGGTGCCCGAGGCCCCGCCCTGGGACGGCGACCGTGGCGACGCATGGCGCATCCGGGGCATGGCGACCGAGCCCGGCCGGCGCGGGCAGGGCCTCGGCGCCCGCGTCCTCGACACGTTGCTCGGCCACGCCGCTCACCTCGGAGGCGGCCTCGTGTGGTGCCAGGCCCGTGTCGGCGCCCGCACCTTCTACCTCCGGGCCGGGTTCACCGACGACGGCGAGGTCTTCGAGCTCCCCGGCATCGGCCCCCACACCCACATGTGGCGCACCCTGCCCTGAGCTCGCCCAGGCCGCCCCGCCGCCCGCCGGCTTGGGACCACGGGCCCGCCCTGTGCCAACCTGGGGCCCCCGATTTCGCACCAAGGAGCCACGCACATGCCCGACGCCGTCATCGTCGCCACCGGAAGGACGCCCATCGGACGGGCCAACAAGGGCTCCCTGGTGAGCTGCCGCCCCGACGACCTGGCCGCCCTGGCGATCAAGCAGGTGCTGGCCAAGGTGCCCCAGCTCGACCCGGCCGAGGTGGAGGACGTCCTGCTCGGATGCGGGCAGCCAGCCGGGGAGGCGGGCTACAACGTCGCCCGCGTGGCCGCCATCCTGGCCGGGGTGGACGTGCCGGGCGCCACCGTCAACCGCTACTGCTCGTCGTCGCTGCAGACCATCCGCATGGCGGCCCACGCCATCCGGGCGGGCGAGGGCGACGTCTTCGTGGCCGCAGGGGTGGAGACCGTCAGCCGCTTCCAGTTCGGGGCGTCGGACACCGGGCCCCACAACCCGCTGTTCGCCCAGGCCGAGGCGCGCACGAACGCCCGGGGGCCCGCCGTCACCGAGCCCTGGACCCCGCCGGCGGGGCTTCCCGACGTGTACATCTCCATGGGCCAGACGGCCGAGAACGTGGCCGAGTACGAGAAGGTGAGCCGCGAGGAGATGGACGAGTTCGCCGCCCTCAGCCAGAACCGGGCGGTGGCGTCGCAGGGAAACGGCTTCTTCGAGCGCGAGATCATCCCCGTCACCCTCGAGGACGGCACCGTGGTGACCAAGGACGACGGGCCCCGCCCCGACACGACGGTGGAGAAGCTGGCACAGCTGAAGCCGGTGTTCCGCGAAGGGGGGACGGTCACCGCCGGCAACGCCTGCCCCTTGAACGACGGCGCCGCCGCCGTCGGTGGTGATGTCGGACACGAGGGCCTCGGCCCTCGGCATCACACCGCTGGCCCGCATCGTGTCGAGCGGGGTATCGGCCCTCGACCCCGAGATCATGGGCCTCGGACCCATCGAGGCGTGCCGGCAGGCGCTGCGCCGGGCGGGCAAGACCATCGACGACATCGACCTGGTGGAGATCAACGAAGCCTTCGCCGCCCAGGTCATCCCGTCGGCCAAGCACCTGGGGATCGACTGGGACAAGCTGAACGTGAAGGGTGGCGCCATCGCCCTCGGACATCCTTTCGGCATGACCGGGGCGCGCATCATGACGACACTGCTGAACGCCCTCGACGACGAGGGCAAGACGTGGGGTCTCGAGTCGATGTGCGTCGGCGGCGGCCAGGGCATGGCCATGGTGGTCGAGCGCCTGTCCTGAGGGCCGCGGGTTCGTGATCCGGAGGGCGTGACGTGAGCGGTGCCATCTACGACGTCGAAACGGTGTGGGAGCTCGTGGCGAGGCGCGCCGCGGCGTCGGCGGACCGGCGCATGCTCGTGGACGACGCCGACCGCACCATCACCTTCGGCGAGTTCCACCACCGATGCGAGGTCACAGCCGCCGGCCTCCACGCCATGGGGGTGGGGCCGTCGACGGTGGTGTCGTGGCAGCTGCCCACCCGGATCGAGACGGTGGTGCTGTCGTGCGCCCTGGCCCGGCTCGGGGCCGTGCAGAACCCCATCATCCACATCTACCGCGAGCGCGAGGTCGCCTTCGCCCTGCGCCAGACCGGGGCCGAGCTGTTCTTCGTGCCAGGCGTGTGGAAGGACTTCGACTACCTGGCGATGGCGGACCACATCGCGGCGGAGCTGGAGCACCCGCCCGCCGTGGTGGTGACGAGCGACACCCTCCCCGAGGGTGACCCGGCCACGCTGCCGGCCCCGCCCCTGTCGGGCGACGAGGTGCGGTGGATCTACTACACCTCGGGCACGACCTCGGATCCGAAGGGCGTGCGCCACACCGACACCACGCTCATCACCGGGGGCGGGGCCTGGCGCTCGCCCTCGACATGAGCGACGACGACGTGGGGTCCATCGCCTTCCCCTTCGCCCACATCGCCGGACCCGACTACCTCGTCATGGTGCTGGCCAACGGCTGCGCCACGGTCCTGTTGGAGTCGTTCGTGCCCGCCACCGCCGTCGAGGTGTTCTCCCGCCACGGTGCCACCATGGCCGGGGGGAGCACCGCCTTCTACATGGCCTTCCTCAACGAGCAGCGCAAGCAACCGGGCACGAAGATCATCCCGTCGCTGCGCCTGCTGTCGGGGGGAGGTGCGCCCATGCCGCCCGAGATCTTCCACGAGGTGGGGCGCGAGATCGGCGTCAAGGTGGCCCACGGCTACGGCATGACGGAGATCCCCATGATCTGCATGGGGTCACCTGATGACAGCGACGAGCAACTGGCCGGCACGGTGGGCAAACCCGTGTCCGGCGCGGAGATCCGCATCGTGACCCTCGACGGCGACGAGGCCCCCACGGGCACAGACGGCGAGGTCAGGGTGCGCGGCCCCATGGTGTGCAAGGGCTACACCGACCCCGAGCTCACGGCTGAGGCCTTCGACGACCTCGGCTACTTCCGCACCGGCGACGTGGGGCACGTCAGGCCCGACGGCCACGTGGTGCTCACGGGCAGGGTGAAGGACATCATCATCCGCAAAGGCGAGAACATCTCGGCCAAGGAGGTCGAGGACCTGCTCTACACCCATCCCAAGGTGGGCGACGTGGCCGTCATCGGCCTGGTGGACCGCGAGCGGGGCGAGCTGGTGTGCGCGGTGGTGGAGACCGCCGCCGGTGCCGCCGCCCATCACCTTCGACGAGATGGTGGCGCACCTGCGCGGCGCGGGGCTCATGACCCAGAAGGTGCCCGAGCAGCTCGAGGTGGTGGAGGCCCTGCCCCGCAACGAGACGCTCAACAAGGTGCTCAAGTACAAGCTGCGCGAGCAGTTCACGTCCAAGCCCACCCGGGGCTGACGATGGAGCGCGGCGCGTTCGGGGGCGTGATCGGCCGCGACTTCTCGTCGTCGACGCCGTGGTGGCCCGAAGTGCCACGGCCCACGCCGGGGACGCCCAACGTGCTCGTGGTCGTGCTCGACGACGTGGGGTTCGCCCAGCTCGGGTGCTTCGGGTCCGACATCGACACCCCCGTGCTGGACGCCCTTGCCGCCGACGGGCTGCGGTTCACCAACTTCCACACCACGGCGCTGTGCTCGCCCACCCGGGCGTGCGTGCTCACGGGGCGCAACCACCACAGCAACGGGATGGGCCGCATCGTCGAGCTGGCCACGGGCTTCCCCGGGTACGACGCCCGCATCCCCACGTCCAACGGGATGCTGTCGGAGATCCTGGTCGAGCAGGGCTTCGCCACCTGGGCGGTGGGCAAGTGGCACCTCACCCCCGACGACGAGTGCCACGCCGCCGCCTCGCGGGCGCGGTGGCCCCTCGGTCGGGGCTTCGAGCGCTTCTACGGCTTCATGGAGGGAGAGACGCATCAGTTCGTCCCCGCCCTCGTGTGCGACAACCATCAGGTCCCTCCCCCCCGCACCCCCGAGGAGGGCTACCACCTCACCGAGGACCTCGTGGACCACGCCGTGGGGCTCGTGAAGGACCTGCGCGCCATCGACGTCGACAAGCCCTTCTTCCTCTACTTCTGCCCCGGGGCGTGCCACTCGCCGCACCAGGCGCCCGCCCCGTGGATCGATCGCTACCGCGGTGCCTTCGACGGGGGGTGGGACCGGTGGCGCACGGCCACGCTCGCCCGCCAGCTCGCCGGCGGCGTGGTGCCGCCGGGCACCGAGCTCTCCCCCCGGCCGGACTGGGTCCCGGCCTGGGACGCGCTGTCCGCCGGGGAACGTCGCCTGTATGCCCGCTACATGGAGTGCTTCGCCGGGTTCCTGAGCCACACCGACCACGAGCTGGGCCGGCTCGTGGCGTTCCTGGAGGAGACCGGAGATCTCGACAACACCGTGGTCGTGGTGCTGTCCGACAACGGTGCGAGCTCCGAGGGCGGACCGGTGGGGTCGGTCAACGACCTGCGGCCGTGGAACATGGCACCCCGCACGGTCGAGGAGGCGCTCGCCCGCCTGGACGAGATCGGCGGGCCGCTGTGCCACAACAACTATCCGTGGGGATGGACGGTGGCGGGCAACACGCCGTTCAAGCGCTGGAAGCGCGAGACCCACGAGGGCGGGGTGGCCGACCCCCTCATCGTGCGCTGGCCGGCCGGCATGGCGGCGCGCGAACGAGTCCCGTCACCAGTACGTCCACGCCGTGGACATCCTCCCCACCATCCTCGAAGCGGTGGGGGTCGACGCCCCCGCCGAGCTCGGTGGCGTGGCGCAGAGCCCGGTGGAGGGCATCTCGTTCCGGTACTGCTTCGACGACCCCGGCGCCACCGGGCGCCACGCCACGCAGTACTACGAGATGTTCGGCTGCCGGGCCCTGTACCACGAGGGCTGGAAGGCGGTCACGTACCATCGCATCCAGGACACCCGCGTCGCCTTCGACGACGACGTGTGGGAGCTGTACCACGTGGCGCAGGACGCCTCGGAGTGCAGCGACCTGGCCGCCGCCCACCCCGAGCGCCTGGCGGCCATGATCGACCGGTGGTGGGCGGAGGCCGACGCCCATCAGGTGCTCCCCCTCGACAACCGGCCCTTCTCCGCCTTCGTGCTGGAGCGGCCCCCGGCCGTGCCGGCCCGGGAGCGCTACGTCTACTACCCCGGGTCCTCACCCGTGCCCGAGATGGTGGCCGTCAACATCCGCAACCGCCACCACCAGGTGACGGCCGACATCGACGTGCCCGACGACGGCGCCGCGCCCCGGGGCGTGCTCGTGGCCCAGGGGTCGGGACTGGGCGGCTGGGCCCTGTACGTGAGCGACGGCCGGCCCGCGTACGTCCACAACTTCGTCGGCCTGGAGGAGCACCACGTCCTCGCCGACCCCGCCACCCCGGTGCTCGGCGCCGGGCACCACCGGGTGACGTTCCGCTTCACCCGGACGGCCGACCACCAGGGCGTGGGCCGCCTGTCGGTCGACGGCGCGGTGGTGGGCGAGGGGCCCGTCCCCCGTGGCACGCCCATGCGCTTCTCGATCACGGGGGCCGGCCTGACGTGCGGCTACAGCGACGGACTCCCCGTGAGCCGTGGCTTCGCCGCGCCCTTCGCCTTCACCGGGAGCATCCGGCGGGTGGTGGTCGACGTGGACGGCGAGCCGTTCTCCGACCCCGAGGCCGACGCGCAGTTCTCGCTGGCCCGGCAGTAGCCCCGCCCCGCGCCGCCAGTCCCGCCCCGACCCGTCACCCCCGCAGCACCGCCTCTGTCTGTGCCGTGTCCTCGCTCCCCCGGTAGTAGCAGACCTTGCCGCCCCGGAACCGGAAGTAGTGGTGGAGATGATGGCGCATCTCCTTCCCCGTGCGGCGCGACGTGGCCCGGCACCACACCACCGTCAGCACCGAGTCCTCGTTGCCGGCGTAGGTGAGCGGGGTGAACTCGTGCACCTCCATGGCGGAGCCGAAGGCCTCGAAGAACGACCCCACCGCCTCCTTGCCGTGTCGGACGCCGTACCACGGGGCTCGCGCCGAGCTCGTCTCGGTCGCCCAGTCGATGTCGTCGGTCAGGGCGTCGAGAATGGCACCGCCGTCACCGCGCCCGAACGCCTCGTACAGCGACTGGATCGTCTTGATGTTGTCCTCGGTCCCCACCACTGCCTCCTCGGTCACCTCTGTCGACTGCCTGCTGTTCGCCGGTGGAGCGGGGTGCGGTTCACTGCTCTGCCGGAGCCTCGCTGCGTGATCCCGCGAGGCGCGGTGATCCGGGGGCGGGGGCGGGGCCGAACACACTGGGAGAGAGCTGTGAGCGAACCGAGAGGCGGCGAACGGCGTGTGACCACCCTGCTCGCACGCCGATCCGGCGCCCCCGGCTCCGCCGCGGGTTGGCGTGGGCTCGGGCCGAGCAGCACGGCGCCCACCCGGACACGGCGACCGGTCGCTTCCGGGCAGTCGGGCCCCGGGACCGGTATCGTGCGCGCCGTGGACACGTCGGACGCCGCCCTGGCCGCCAGGATGGCGGCGGGGGACGACGAGGCGCTGGCCGAGGTGTGGCAGCGTTACGGGCCGCTCGTCTTCGGCCATGCCCGTCGCCTCACGGGCAGCTCCGCCGTCGCCGAGGACGTGGCCCAGGAGGTCTTCGTCACCTTGTGGCAGCATCCCGAGCGCTTCGACCCCCGCCGCGGCTCGTTGCGGGCGTATCTGGGCGTGCACGCCCACCGGCGCGCCATCGACGCCCTGCGGCGCGACGGCCGGCGGGTCCAGCGCGAGCAACGACATCTCCTGCTCGGCTCGACCGGGAGCTCGACACCGGACCCTTCGGCCGAACGAGCGCAGCTGTCAGAGGCGGTGCGCCACGCCATCCGCCGCCTGCCCGTCGAGCAACGCCGGGCCGTCGAGCTCGCCTACTTCGGAGGGCTGACCCACCGGGAGGTGGCGAGCACCCTCGGCGTCCCCGAGGGCACCGTCAAGTCGCGTGCGGCTCGCCCAGGCAAAGCTCCAGGCGTCGCTCGACCGCGGCCTGCTGGAGCTGGTGTGACCATGCCCCACGACGCGCCGAACCCCGTCGACGAGCTGCGCTACGCCCTGGCCCAGGCGGACGCCATGGCACCACCGGATGCCCTCGGCGAGGGCATCGTGGTGGCGGCGCTGTCGATCCGGCCACCGGGTCGCCCCGTCGACGAACCCGATGCCATCGGGCCGGTGGAGGCGTTCGGACGGGCCGTGGCGTCGTTCGACGCCCTGCTCGGTTCGCTCGGTCCCGACGAGTGGCACGTGCCGGCGCTGCGGGGCCTGGACGTGCAGGGGCTCGTCGGACACCTCATCGGCGTGGAGCGCGATTTCGCCACCACCCTGGTCGCCGACGCTCCCGCCGCCGAGGCCGATCACGTGGCGTCGACGGAGCCGGTCTCCGCCGCCCAGCGGGACCGCCCCGCGGGACACACCCATCGCGAGTGGCGGGGCTGCGCCCGGCGGACGCTCGCCGACCTCGCCCGGGTGGAGGCGGACCCGGGCGGGCTCGACGCCGTGGTCGGCCTGCACGGGCTGCGCATGGCCCTGGGCCCGCTGTTGATCGTCAGGACCTTCGAGCTGTGGACGCACGAGGAGGACATCCGGCGGGCCACCGGGCGCGCCCTGCGTGCGCCCGACGGCGCCAGCCTCCGGCTCATGACCGACCTGGCGATCACCCTCCTGCCCGGCGTGGCGGCGACGACCGGCGACGTCGGCCGGTCGGCGCGCATCGTCCTCACCGGCGCAGGAGGCGGGACGTGGCAGACCGCCCTGACGGGGACGCCCGGCGTGGTGGTGCCCGAGGGACCGGTGGATGTGCGCATCGTCATGGACGCCGTCGAGTTCTGCCGGCTGGCGGCCAACCGCGTCGATCCTTCGGCCCCGGCAGCCGACGTCACCGGCGACGACGCCCTGGCGCACCGCCTCTTCGCCGGGGTGGCCGCCCTGGCGCTCGACTGACCGCGGCCGAACAGGGGGAACGATGCGACAGTGGGACCGCGCCGAGCTCGAGGCGGCGCATGACAACTACCTGGCCGTGGCCAACGAGGCGGGCCGGACCGGCGTATGGGGGCCGTGGGCCGAGCTCTTCACCGAGGACGCCGAGTACATCGAGCACCACTTCGGCCGCTTCGTGGGCCGCGGTGCCATCCTGGAGTGGATCGCCGCCACCATGGCCCAGTGGCCGAACACCGAGATGACGATGTTCCCCCACGACTGGTGCGTGTGCGACGAGGAGCGGGGCCGGTGGATCTGCCAGATCGAGAACCGCTTCAACGACCCCGGTGACGGTGCGGTGTACCAGGCCTCCAACATCACGATCCTGCAGTACGCGGGCGACATGCGCTTCTCCTCGGAGGAGGACGTCTACAACCCGGCACTCTTCGGACCGGTGGTGGTGGCCTGGATGAACGCCAAGAAGGCGCACACGGCTGCGGACCCGGGCCCGGAGCGGCCTGCGCCGTGAGCGGCAGCGGTGCGCCCGGCGGCGTGCCCGTGTCGGTGGTGCGCACCCCCGACGAGCGCTTCGAGGCGCTGGAGGGCTACGGCTTCGACCCGCACTACGCCGAGGTGCGGGCCCCGGGGCTCGCGGCCCTGCGCATGCACTACGTGGACGAGGGCCCCCGGCAGGGCCCGGTGGTCCTGCTCCTGCACGGCCAGCCCACGTGGTCCTACATGTACCGCCGGACCATCGGGGTGCTGGCCGGCCGCGGCTTTCGTGTGGTGGCGCCCGACAACATCGGGTTCGGGCGCTCGGACAAGCCCGTCGACCGCACCGTGTACACCTTCGAGCGCCACGTGGGGTGGACGACGAGCCTGGTCGACGCGCTCGATCTGCGGTCCGTGACGCTGGTGGTGCACGACTGGGGCGGCCCCATCGGGCTGAGCGCGCTGGCCGCCGACCCGGCGCGCTTCTCCGGCGTCGTTGCCACCAACACCGTGCTGCACACGGCGGACCCCGCGCTCGACGGCGTCCTCACCTGGGCCAACCACGGCCTCGGGACCTCGAGGGTGGTGCTCGAGGAGTCGCTCGTCGACTACGTGTCGTTCTGTCAGCGCGTCCCGGAGCTGTGGCCGAGCACCCTCGTGTACGCCGCCAGCGGGCGCCTTCGGCCGGAGGTCCTGGCCGGGTACGACGCACCCTTCCCCGACGCGGCGTTCGGGGCCGGACTTCGCCAGATGTCGAGCCTCATCCCCCTCACCCGCAACGACCCGGGCGCCGCCATCGGACGCGCCACGATGGCGGTCCTCGCCTCGTGGGAGCGCCCCTTTCTCACCGCCTTCTCCGACGCCGATCCCGCCACCCGGGGGTGGGAGCGGGTCCTGCAGGACCACGTGCCCGGCGCGGCGGGCCTGCACCACCCGGTCATCGCCGGGGCGGGCCACTTCGTGCCCGAGGAGGAAGGCGGGCAACTCGGGCGGATCGTGGCCCGATTCGTGGAAGAGACCACCGCGCTCGAGCGCGACGGCGATCCGGCGATCCCGCCGGGCGACCGGGCCTAGGAGTCGGTGGACCCGCCCCCGAACTCGCCCTGGCGCAGCTCGTGCTCGCGGCGCTGCAGCTGCGCCTCCCACATGCGCAGGCGGGCCCGCTCCTCGCGTCGCGCACGATGGATGCATCGTGTCGAGGGACGGGTCGTCGAGAGGCTTCAGCCCGGCCGGGGCGCCCGGACGGCCCGCTTGGCGCGGCACCACCAGCGCCTGGGGGCGGGCAGGCGGGGACGCCCGAAGCACAGCCACAGGATCGACCCGATGTCGGACAGGAGCAGGACGATGAGGAACCAGCCGATCCGCGGCAGGTTGCGGATGTGCGCCTCCTCGGTCGTGAAGACGTCGTAGAGGCAGTAGATCCACACGAAGAGGAACACCACGCCCACGAGACCCGCTACGACGTCTGGCACCGCCCCGACCTCCTCCGTCGCCCTGTACCCGGACCTGGCCCGGGCGGGCGGCGACCACCGTAGCGTGGGACGGGTCCGGACGCCCCGGCGGGCGGGGCGGTGGTCCCCGCTCAGTCCCCAGTCGGCGTCCCGGACGTCACCAGGCGGTCGAGGCGCTCCAGCGTGCGCTCCATGTCCCGGCGCGTCTTGCCCGACCAGATGTCGCCCAGCTTCAGAAGGACGCGCTGGTGGTCGGCAGTGATGTCCCAGCTCTCGCGCACCCGCGTGCCTTCGGGGACCGGCTCCAGCTCGTAGCGCCAGACCCGGCCGGCGATGAACCGGCCCGCAGCGCCCTCGGGACCCGTCCGCCAGGCGATGCGCCGGTTCTCCTCGAACTCCACCACGCGACTCAGGGTGGAATAGGGCACGAACATCTTCATCGCCATGCCGAACGCCACGCCCTGGGCCAGGCGCGCCGGAGCCTCGTCGGCGGCACCCTGGACCATCCCCGAGCCGTCGATCAGATGGTGACGGGAGGGGTCGGCCAGCACGGCGAAGATCGCCTCGGGGGGCACGGCGATGACCCGCTCGACGGTGAGCACGTGGCCCTTCATGTCAGTTCTCGACCTCCACCGGGGTGCCCGGCACGATCTGGGGCGCGAGCGCCGCGATGTCGTTGTCGTAGAGGCGGATGCAGCCGTGGCTGGCATCGGTGCCGATCACCCACGGCTGGTCCGTGCCGTGGATGCCGATCTGCCCCGGCCCGCCCTCGAAGGTCTGGTACGTACCCGAGAAGTCGGAGGTCCCGAGGGCATAGGGCCCGTAGGCACCGCCGGGATCGGTGACCTTCACGATGAAGGCGACGAAGTACGAGCCCGTGGGCGTGGGCGAGTCGGGGGCACCCGGGGCGATCGGGTACGTGGCGACGGGCACGTTGTCACGATAGAGCGTGATGGTCTTCGCCCCGAGGTGCACCACGAGGTGCTCGGTGACGAGCGAGACCGACACGTCGGCGGCGGGGAACCAGGCCGTGGTCTCGTTGGGGCGGATCGGGATGTAGCCCTGGATCCACCCGGACTGGTAGCCGGTGACGAGCAGGACGTCGGTGGCACCCAGGTAATTGGGATTGGCCAGGGTCTCGACGGCTGCGCCGCCCCCGGCGATGCGTAGAGCGGCAGGCTGTGGACGAGGACGGTGGCGGCCACCGAAGGGTCGGTGATGTCGGTGGCCGAGGCGTTGCGCACCGATGGGGTGGGAGGGGCGATGTAGCCGCGCCACGCGGCGGGGATGCCGGTCCCCCGGGCGGCGGTGGTGATGCTCGGCATCTGCGTGGGGACCGGCCGGGGCGTCGTCGTCGCCGTCGTCGTCGACGGTGCGGGAGGGATGACGATCGGCGCGGCCTGGAGCACGGGTGCGGTCTGGCGACGCGACAGGGCACCGGAGAGATGGTTGGCGGCCGTGGTGGTCGGGACCGACGTCGGCGACGAGGACGGGCCCGAGGCGGCCCGGTCGATCACGGCCGCCCCCCCGGCGATCGACACCAGCGCCACGAGGACGATCAACGCCGCCGACGCGCCGCGCGGGGTCCGACGTCGTCTCATGACCGGACCCGGATCGGGCGCGGCCGGCCACCGCTGTCCAAGCGTCATCCCCCCGGCTCCGATCGCGTTGGGCGAACGTGCTCCTTGCGAGCGTACCCGCCGCGGCCCGGCAATCTCCCCGGCCCCGCCGGTGGCGGCCGGCCGGTGGTGCCGGGCCGCGGTCCGACCACGGCCCCCGTCACCTGCGACGGGACGACGGGCCGCCCCCGGAGCCCGTCCGCCACTCGTCCCGCTCGGGGCGGTCGGGCGCCTGGCGGTCAGACGAAGGGGCCCGCTCCCGACGAGGTGGGGCCGAGGTCGGCGTGGGCCCTGATGGCGGCCTCCACCGCATCGGGATCGTCGGGGGTGATGAAGGGATGGACGAATTTGCCGAGATCGAGGATGAGGCCGACCTGCTTGGCGGGACGCTTGGGGTCGAGGCTGGCCCAGTAGCGCGGGTTGGCGGTTCCCCAGATCCGGCCCTTCCCGCTCAGGGCGCCCATCTCGACACGCCGCACGGACTTGATGGCGGCGAAGGGGATTCGCTTCGTCCCCCAGGGGAAGTAGTAGCCCCGCACCTCGATGCCCGTGGGGGTCACCGTGATCCACCGGTCGCTGCCGTCGTTTGCCATGTGTGCTGCTCCTTGGTCGCGTCGCGCGGTGCTGTGACATCTCCGATCGTAGGGCTCCCTCCTGCGTGCTGTTCGCCCGACACGGCCACGCCGGTCCGACCTCGGTGGGCGGACGGGTCTGCGGCGGGACCGTCGGCTGCGGCGACAGGACGCCGACGGCCGGCTCTGAAGGGCCAGTCGAGCACGGTGAACAGCACGATCGCCACGCCCGCCACGCTCACGACGTACCAGGGCCATGGCCCGAGGACGCGCAGCAGCGTCCACTCCCCCGGCGGAGCACGCAGGAACATGTAGTTGGCCCCGGTGGCGGCGTCGACCGCCCCCACGACGGCGGTGTAGAGCGCCGTGATCGCGAAGACCCGCGCCACGGCGCCGCGCCGGGGGGCCAGGCGCACCCCGCCACGAGGAACAGTGCCGCAGCCACGATACCGAGATGGCCCACCACGTACTGGAAGAACACGAGGTGGGGGAACCCGACGTTGAGATCCGGGGTGACCACGGCCTGCAACGTGCCGGCCAGACCCCAGAAGTAGGTCAGCTCGACCAGGACCGGCGTCCGCCACCAGCACGCCGCCGCCGCCACCAGGACCCCGGCGTCGCACAGGGCGAGGGGCAGGGAGGTCTTGGGGGACCACGTCCCCTGCACGGCCAGGCCGACGCTGTAGCTGACGGCGTCGGCGAGCAGCGCCAGCCCGATGAGGCGCGCCACCACGGGCCGCCACGGACCGGGCCGGCGCCGGGCGGCGACGCACAGTCCGGCGCAGCCCACCGCGGCCAGCGCCACGATCGACCAGTACTCGCGCGGCGGAGACGATGGCGATCAGGGTCCGTCACCTCCACGGCCGGCCGCCGGTGCGGACCGTGCCCCCGGCGCGGGGGCTCCCGCGCCGCACCGATTGTGCCAGCCCCTCCAATTGTGCCAGCCCGGCACGACCACCCCGGATCGCCGCCCCGCCACCCTCGCCGATCCCGGCCGCACGGGGCGCCGGTGTGCGATGCTCACCCGGACGTCGTGGCTGCGGGGCGGACGGGGGACGACATGCAGGATCAGGGCGCCCCCGGAGGTGCCGACGGGGTCCGACGGCGCTCGGGCGCGGCGCAGATCGCCCGTCGCCACACCATGCCCTTGGCCCTGCTGGCCGTGGCCCTGGTGGTGGGGGTGATCGCCTTCGTCATCTACCCGCGAACCCCGCCGGTGACGGTGCAGGGTGCCGTGCAGCGCATCACCGTCGTGGGCCCCTTGCAGCCGGCCGACCTCGACATCAACGAGGGGGGCGACGGCCACGGTGGCATCCAGCTCACGGTGGCCCTGCGCTCCACCGCGCCCGAGCCCGGGCGGCGTCTCTTTGGAACGGCTCGTGCTCGCCGTGTCGTCGCCGCGGGCGTCCCACGCCTGTCCACCGCAGGCGATCTCCTGCCCCTCGGCGAACGGGGCCCGCACCCTCTATTACCGGTTCCCGGCGCAGCGATGGACGAACTTCGGCGCCAACGCCGTCGAGGAGTACCAGTACGGCGTGATCCTGACGGTGCGGGACATCCCGGGCGTGGCACCGAACTTGGTCCAGGACGGCCAGGACGTCGCCACCTCGCTCCCCCCGGTGTCGGTGCTCCGCTATGTGTACCGCACCGGCCGAGGCGCCCCTGCCCCCAGCTACTTCGCCACGCCCCCCATGGTCAACTACGGCGAGCAGGTCACCGACGGCACGGACTACACGTGGCAGGGCACCAGTCCGGTCGACACCGTGGGATTCGACCACTGGGTCTACGCCTCCGCCGGCACGGCCCTGGCTGCGCTGACCCCGACGTTCTACGTCGGGACCGACGAGTCGGTGAAGGACTGGAACACGACGCTCGTCCTCGTGGCCGGGGTCCTGCTCGGCGTGGCGGGCGGCACACTCGTCGCCGCATTCACCGAGGCCATCCGTAACGAACGCGCCTGACCTCGTGGCGGGGCGTTGCGGCTACGCCGCAGGTCGGGACGCCGACCGGCGCTTCGTCCGACCCGAGCACAGGATCAGGAGCAGTCCGATCAGCACGCCTCCGGTCCCCGTCACCACGAGGACAGCCGTCCGCGCACCGGTGAAGGCCAGGGAGCTGAGGGCGCGCCTCGTCCCCGGGACCGTGCCCGGCACGGTGTCCGACGACGAGCGGACGACGTCCGGGGAGGAGGCGGCCCCACCCGCCGGCGGGGACGGCGCCCCGGCCGGGACCGATCCGATCGCCACCCCTTCGAGCACCATGAGGTCGTCGACGCACGTCCCGCCGTCCGATCGGCTCGACGACCCGTCCGGACAGGTCGTGTCACCCCACACCACCTGGTCGAGGATGGCGCCTGTCAGGTTGGCCCCGGCCAGGTCGGCACCGGTCAGGGTGGCGCCGTGGAGATCGGCGTTCGTCAGGTCGGCGCCGTGGAGATCGGCGCTCGTCAGGTCGGTGTCGCTCAGCGGGGCGCGAAGGAGCTCCGCGCCGGGGCACCGGGTGTGGTGCGCCGGCGTCGGCCCGGCGACGATCACGCAGTCACCCACGCTGCGGTTCGTGGTGGGGGCCGCCGTGGCCGGCGCAACCGCCGCACCGACCACCAGGGTGGGAACGGCGAGGCACGCCACCGCCAGCCGCTTCCACATCGCCGACCTCCGCCATCGGTGCCCCACGCACCCGCCCGGCAATGCTCGCACAGCGGTGGGGGTGGCGCGTCCCCCGGTCAGCGCAGCACTCGTGGCACCGCCCGAGAAGGCAGGGCGCTCGACCGTCTGCTCGAGGCGCCGGTCTCTGCCCGCTCCCGACGGGCGAAAGACCGGCTCCGCCTCGACCAGATGTCAGCCGAACCCGAGGTGCTCGATGACGTGCACGGTGGAGCCCGTGCCCCAGAAGTTGCCCCACCCGGTCAGGGTGGACAGCCCCGGCACCGCGCTCGTCGCCGTGGGGACGGTCACGCCCGACGAGGTGATGAGGAACGTGCCGTGCGTGATCCCCGAACGGCTCACCGTCCCGTAGGCACGGAGCGTCACCATGCCCGTCTGGCCGTCGAAGCTGCACGATGCACAGGTGTCGTAGGCCAGGAAGGACTGTGACCCGTCCGGGTAGGCCGTGGCCAGGAAGGCCTCGCCGGGAGACTGCCCCGGAGCGCCGCCGGTGTAGTCGGCGGTGCCGGTGAGGCCGTTGCCGCTCAGGGTGAAGTCGTTGAGCTCGGCCACGATGGCGTCACCCGACGACGTCGTCACCGGGTAGTCGGGCAGCGTGCCCTCGTTGGTGGCGGTGTGGGCCCCGTAGTAGGTGCCCAGGCTGCGGGTGCTCACGGCGAAGTGCTCGTTGATCCCGACCCCGGTGAGGTCATTGCTCTGCACGGCCTCGGCCGCCGGGTTCTGCAGCACCGTGTGGAAGCTGCACTC
The DNA here is from genome assembly GCA_963839605.1 of uncultured Acidimicrobiales bacterium. Classification (GTDB taxonomy): domain Bacteria; phylum Actinomycetota; class Acidimicrobiia; order Acidimicrobiales; family UBA8190; genus JBEKVE01. Next base: position 19,920 of record CAWIWK010000007.1, read on the forward strand.
ACCGATGGCTCGACCCGACACGAGGTCGGGGGCGGCCCCGTCGCCGAATTGCGGTGCGGGGTCGTTGTCGAAGCAGGCCAGGTCCCCGCCGATCAGGTTGTTGCCGATCTCCATGGCGTCGGGGTCGCCCATGGTGTTGTTGGCGAACGTGGCGCTGCCGCTGATCAGGTTGCGGATGGAGCCCAGCCAGCACGAGGTCAGGCCGGTGACGGTGTAGTTGCCGCCCACCGAGTTGTCCTCGAAGTCGGTGTAGACGGGGATGAAGTCGAGGTTCGCATCCTCGGACCAGGGCTCGAGGTTGACCACCGGCGTCGTGTCCATGGGGGGCATCTGTGCGTTGCATGACTCGGCCGCAGCGCCACCGCCGCCGCCCTGGATGGAGACGTCGCCACCGAAGCTGACGTCGTGGACCACCACAGCCTGGGCGCCGAAGGCGAGCAGGCTGCCGCGGACGCTGTCGAAGGAGATGCCGGGGTCGGGAGCGGCGCAGCTGATGTTGGGGGAGCAGCCGAGGACCAACACGGCGCCGTGCTGCACGACGACGTTCCCTCCGACGGACACGGTGGCCGGCACGACGGGCGTGCCCGTGGTCGGGTCACCGGGGGTCACGGCGTCGAGCAGTGCGCCCGGTCTGACGGTGAGGTCGCCCCAGATGTTGACGTTTCCCGCCGGCATGTAGCAGACGCCGGTGACGACCACAGAGCCGTAGGTCCCGGCGGGCACGTTGCCGCCCGAGCAGACGTACGTGTGGTGCGACGGAGGTCCAGAGTGCGGTGGATCCGCACTGGCCGGGCCGGCGGCGACGAGCAAGCCGGCGAGGGCGAGCACAACGACCGGGACGAGTCGCAACGTCTTCATGACCATCCTCCACTGCGCACAGGAGCGACCCGGGGGGCGGGGCGCTGGCGCCAGCATCACCCGGGTCGCTCTGCACTGCAAGCACCTAATTTGACGAGATTTCGTAACCGCGACAGAGCACCCGACGCGCACGCATGGCACAAGGGTGCCAGCCCGCTTTGCCTTCAGGGTGCTAGCACGACAGTGTGTGCGCGCCGTGGTCACGATGAGAAACAGTGCGGTCACGCATCGCAGTCAGCATGGCGATACAAACCCCGACGAGCTTCACCGATCAGTGTCGTCGATGCCGTTCGTGTCGTGATTGTCGTGGGTATCGTCGGCGTCGGCGGCGCTGACGACGGTGTAGTGGATGTCGGCCACGGCCGTGACGACGCCGTCGGACCAGCGAGCCCACTCCGCAACGCCGCCGCGTTCCACCACGGCCAGCTCCGAGGAACCCTGGCGGTACTCGTCCAGGGCACGCTGCGACGCGAAGCCCTGTTCCCACACATGCGTCCAGCGGGGAGGACCGGTGATCGGCGTCACGCCGTCGAACCAGGCCGCGCCCATGGTGTTGGCCGCCATCACCGAGACCGCCATCGACGGCGCCGCGCCCGGTACGTCGTGGAGCTGGTGGCACAGTCGCTCCACGGCGTCGGCCGGCGCGCCGGCCCGCAGGCGCAGGAGCACGAGGCGCCGGACACCGCTGCGGAGGCGGAAGGCGGGCTCGTCACAGCGGTACCCCACGAGGCCGGCCCCGAGCGTGTCGTCGGCCACGACGCGCTCGGGGGAGTCCTGCAGGATGTAGCGGTCGAGGACGGTGGCGTGGAAGGGGTGCACCATGTAGCGCCGGTACGCCTCGGGCGATGCGAAGGCGTGCTCCCACACCAGGTGGACCGGGGCCTCGGAGCGGTTCCAGCCCACCGCCGAGTCCAGGACCTCGGGGATGTGGCGACCGCAGCGGCGGCACGCCTCCACGAACCGCTGCACGGCGGGTGCGGGCGCATCGGCGGCGATGGCATAGACCTCAACGCGGCGCAGCACGGGTGCACCTCACCGGGGTCCGCCCGTCACCTGGGTCCCCGTCGCCCGGTTCGGCTCGTCACCGGGGCGAGAAGGGCGCGGCGGCGTAGAAGCGGCGCGTCCCGGCCGTGCGCAGGCCGCCGATCCGGGCGCCGTACTCGTACCAGCGGGGATCGAGCACGAGCCGCATGCGGATGTCGTTCCACTGCTCGTAGTCGGCGAATCCCCACACCACCTGGATGGAGGTGCGCTCGCCGGTCCCCGCCGCCGTGCCGCACGACACGAACGAGGCCCCCGCACCGGTCATGACCGGCACCCCCAGGTCGCGCACGGCGGCCAGGTAGTCGGCGCTGTGCCGGGGCTCGACCTCGACGGTGTCCACCAGGTGCAGCACCGAGGGTGCCGTCAGTCGCCCTCGCCCAGCACCCAGGCCAGGCCGCCGTGGAGGTGGCGGAGGTAGGCGGGGGTCTCCCAGGCGGCGGGGAAATGGCCGAGCGATGTGTAGAAGCACGCGCCCCTCCCCTTCAGTGAAGCACCACGCCAGGGGGAAGCCGCACGCCGGGCGTCTGGCCCCGGGGACGGCCATGTCGAGCTGGTCGTCGGCCACCTGCAGCAGGACACGGGCGTCGGGGCGCAGGTCGCGGAACAGATAGACCTCGTCGTGCCAGGACCAGCGCCCGCCGAGATGGCGGGTGGCGGGGTGGTCGGGATCGAGCACCTCGGCGTCGAAGGGGGCGGTCCACGGGTGCCCGTCGAAGCGCGCCCCGAGCAGCGAGCCGTACTCCTCCCAGCCCAGGCATGCGTCGGTGGCGGCGTGCACCCCGAGGATGCCGAGGCGCCCGGCGCGCACGGCGTCGGTGATGGCGCCACGCTGGGCGCCCGACCAGGGGGTCTCCCCGATGGTGAAGAGGGCGAGCACGCCCCCCCGGGCCAGGGCGTCGGGCTCGACCTCGTGGACGGCGCCGACCGGCACCGCCTCGAGCGAGGACAGCCCGGCCAGCTCCCCGAGGGCCACCGCGGCCTGGGGCAGCACGCCGTGGACACCGGCGGGCCCGTCGGGATACGGGGCCACGTCGGTGACGATGAACAGCGGGGCCGGGCTCACCGCGCTGGATGGTAGCGGCGGCGGGGTGCCGCCACCGTCAAGCGATCACGCCGTGATGCCGCCGTCCACGCTCAGTACCGCACCGGTGGTGTAGGCCGACTCTTCCGACGCCAGAAAGGCGATGGCCGCCGCCACCTGATCGGGCGTGCAGAAGCCCATGCGGCTGGTGATGCGGTTGATGTGCTTGGGATCGGCACCCTCGGGCAGGGAGAAGCTGCCGATGAGCGGGGTGTCCACACCCCCGGGGGCCACGGCGTTGACCCTGACGCCGCGCCCCGCGTACTCGTGGGCGAGTGCCTTGGTGAACAGGACCACGCCCCCCTTGGAGGCGCAGTAGGCGGCCGAGTACGCCGCGCCCATGAGGCCCGATGTCGACGCCACGTTGATCACACTGCCGTTCAGGGGGGCGATCATGTGGGGCAGCACGGCCCGCGTCATGAGGAAGGTCCCGGTGAGGTTGACGGCCAGGATCCGGTCCCAGGTGGCCAGGGGCAGGTCGGCGGTGTGGGCGAAGGTCCCGATGCCGGCCACGTTGCACAGCACCTCGGGGCGGCCGAGCGACGATGCCACCTGCGCCACGGTGTCGTTCACGACGGTCTCGTCTGTGACGTCGCATCGGTAGGCGAGGGCCTTGCCCCCGAGGACCGCCAGCGCCTGCACCGTCTCGTCGAGATTGTCGGCCACCACGTCGAGGCACGCCACCGACGCCCCCTCCGCCGCCAGGCGGATGGCGGTGGCCCGGCCGATGCCCGACCCCGCCCCCGTCACGATGGCCGTCTTCCCCTCGAACCGGCGAGCCGGGGGCGCGGTCACCGACGGGTCGGGGCTCATGACGCGCTCCGGGTGGCGCCGTCGGCCCACAGCTGGTCGGTGTAGGTGTCGGTGCCGGGGATGGTGGGGATGAAGGGGAGGGCGGCGACCACCCGCCCGTGGCCCGTCGACTCCACGGCGCGCCGATGGGCGGCCACGACCGCCTCCCACGCCTCGCCCGGTGCGGTGTCGAGGAACCACAGCGTGAGCTGGCGTCGGTCGTCGGACTCCGACCGGGGGACGTCCCCCGGTGCGTCGATGAGCAGGGGCAGGGGGTCGGCCGCCACCACCAGGCGGGCCGGCGTCCCCGGCAGGAGGGCGGGCAGGTGCTCGTCACGCAGCCACGTGGCATAGGCCTCGGCGTCGACGCCCTCGGCGCGGTCGGTGAACACCGCCACCAACCCGGCCGAGGGATGGTCGAGGGCGAGCTCGGCGGGGAGGCCGTCGGCCTCGCGGGAGCGCTCCCAGGCGTAGCGGTAGAGCAGCGTGTGCACGTGGTCGCGCTCGGCGAACATGCGCCCCGCCCTGTGCAGCGCCTTCACCTGGTCGACGGCCCACCGGTTCCAGGTGTCGTGGTAGCCGTCGAGCACCCAGTACACCGACAGGTAGCTGCCCCGGTCGGGCTCACCGGTGATCTCGGAGGGATCGGGGTCGCGGATCGCCTTCAGGTCGGCGGTGGCCACGAAGCGCTTGCCGGCGAAGTTATAGGGCCCGATCATGCACCCCGAGTAGAAGTGGTCCCGCTCGTACCAGCGGTTGTAGGCGACCTCGTGCCCACGGCGCGGTTCGACCAGGGTGACCAGCATCGAACCGAGTTTGACGGGCTCGGCGCCGGCCACGATGGGGTGCTGGCGCGGCGGGCGAGCCGGGCGCTCGTCACCTCCGGTGGCCGCCGCCCCGGAAGAGGACTGCTCGTCGCTGTGTGTCATGTGCTCACCTGCTCCTTCACTGGTCGTGCCTCGAGTCGGGCGGCGCGTGCCGCCAGGGCGCGCGTGTCGATCTTTGCCATGTGTGTCACGGGAAGCTCGTCGAGCAGATGCAGGCGGTCGGGGGCCTTGTAGTCCGCCAGCCGCTCCCGGCAGGCGGCGCGCAGCCCCTCGAGCCCCGGTGTCGGCACCCCGGGGTCGGGAACGACGAAGGCGGCCCCGATCTCCCCCAGCACGGGGTCGGGCACGCCCACGACGGCCACGGCGGCCACACCCGGCACGTCCCCCAGCACCCCCTCCACCTCGGCCGGGTAGACGTTGTACCCGCCGCGGATGTACATCTCCGACACCCGGCCCACGAGGCGCAGGTTGCCGTCGTCGCCCAGCACGCCGAGGTCGCCGGTGGTGACCCACCCCTCGTCGTCGAGCACCGCCGCGCTCGCCGCCGGGTCGATCAGCCCGTCGCCGGTAGTGGCGGCGACGTACCCCCGCATCACGGCCCCCGACCGCAGCCGGACCCGGCCCACGCCGCCCACCGCCACCGGTCCCCCGTCGTCGTCGACGAGCACCAGCTCCACCCCGGGCACGGGTCGCCCCACGGTGGTGGCCACCACGTCGTCGGGATCGTCGGGGGTCGTCCCCGTGCCGAGCGAGGACTCGGTGGAGGTGTAGCGCACCACCACCGGGCATCCGAAGCGCGCCCGGAGGGCCCGGACCAGCTCCGGGGGAACGCGGGCGGCTCCGGTGCCGACGATGCGCAGGTGCGAGGTGTCGGCGCCGTCGAGGTCGGGGTGGGCCAGCACGAGCGCCCACTGGGTCGGCACCCCCTGTCCCACGGTGACGCGCTCGCTCGCCATGAGCTCGATGGCCGAGGACGCCGACCACGGTTGGGGCGTGATGACCGTGGTCACGCCGTGGGCGATCTCGTCCCAGGGCGCGCGTCATGTACCCCACGTGGGCGAAGGGCAACGGCGACAGCCGCCGGTCACCCGGCGCCGACAGGACGTCGGTGCCGGCCGCCACCGCCCTCAGGTTGTCGTGGTCGAACACCGCCCCCTTGGGCACACCGGTCGACCCGCTCGTCCACACCACGGCCACGGGCTGGCGGGCGTCGAGCACGGGGAGGCGGGGGGCTGACCGTCCCGCCGCCTGGGCCAGCTCGGCACGCGCCACGATCCTCCCCGCGTCGGGCGGGACGGCGGCGCCCGTTGCCGTCGGCGTGCCGGCGAGGTCGGTGTCGCCGTCCACGACGGTGACCACCGGGCGCAGGCGTGCCGTGATCGAGGCCTGCTCGGCCGGACCGAGACGGAGGTTCACGCCGGAGGTGACCGCCCCCAGTCGTGCCGCTGCCTGGTAGCACACGGCGAAGTCGATGGACGAGGGGAGCAGAAGGCACACGACGTCGCCCGGACCCACACCGCACGAGGCGAAGAGCGCCGCCACTCCGTCGGCGGCGGCGTCCCAGGCCCCGAAGGTGAGCCGCCGCCGTCCGTCGGAGCCGGGTGCCACGATCCCCCCTGCACCGGCACGGGCCGGCTCGACGTACGCCTCGACCTGCGCATTGACCTGGGCCGCGGCCCGCAGCACGCTCACCACGGTGGAGTGCTCCCCACCGATCTGACGCACCGTCATAGCGGCGTGATGGTAACAGCACGGAACGCGGGCCCACCCGTCCCGCCCCCGTCCCCCCTGATGGCCCCGCCGGGTCTGCGCCCTCCGCCGTGTCGCCACAGCCCCGCCGTGGCGGTCCGCTCCGTCCCGGCCAAGATGGGGGTGATGACGACCGAGGTGCGCGCCCTGCGCCGCGACGAGCACCACCTCGCTGCAGGCGTCGCCTGCCGGGCGCTCGCCGACTCCCCCACCACGGCAGCCATCTACGGCCCCGACCCGCTCGACGGCCTGGTGGGGCTGCACCGCGAGCTCGTGCTGTTCTTCGATCTGCTCCCCGTCCCCCAATTGGCCGCCGTGGCCGGGGGATGCATCCTCGCCACCGCCGGCGTCGCCCCTCCGGGCGGGTGCATCGGGGCCTTCGTGGACGACGGCCCGCCCGGCCGGCCCGGTGCCACGGTGGCGGCGGTGCCCGAGGTGGGTGATCCCGCCCGGGCCCGTCTGTTCTGGGCGCAGTGGGCCGCCGCCGATCCCGGGGAGGAGCACTGGCACGTCGGGCCGGTCGGCGTCGAGCCCGGCTACCAGGGTCGCGGGCTGGGTGGCGCCGTCATGCGGGCCCTGTGCGCCGACCTCGACGGACGAGGGCGCCTGGCGTGGCTCGAGACCGACAAGGAGAGGAACGTGCGCTTCTACTCGGGCCTCGGCTTCGAGGTGGCCGGCGACGACACGGTGCTCGGCGTGCGGACGTGGTATATGCGCCGCGATCCGCGCTAGCGAGGACAGCGCCGCATGCGCCGTGGAGCCCGCGTGGCCCTTGTGGCGGTTGCGGGCATGGTGCTGGCGGCGTGCACCGCCCCGACACGCGCCGCGCACGCGCCGCGCACGACCACGGCGCCCACCGCCGCGACCGGTCCGGGCTCGACGGCGCGGCCGGGGCGATCGACGCGCTCGACGTCGCCGGGCGCCACGGCGGCGGCGCCACCGGCGCCGCCCGCCCCCGGTCCGCTGGAAGCGGACGGCCTCGCCTGGCGCGGTCACGGGGCCCTCGCCTTCGTGTCGGACAACCAGCTCTACGTGCTCGACGACGACGGCGTGCTGACCAAGATCGTCGGGCCGAGCGGCGGGGCCTACGACGACCCGACATGGTCGGAGGACGGGCAGTGGTTGGCGTTCGCCTACGACGTGGCGCCCACACAGCTGCCCGAGGGCCTGCCCGACGAGGACGAGCCCGCCGACGACACCCTGTGGCTCGTCCACACCGGCGACACCACCGCCCACCAGGTCGCCCCCATGGACATCGGCCAGTTCGCCTGGGCCCCGGTGGGACCACCCGTGCTCGCCTTCGAGACCCTCACCTTCGACGCCCTGTCCCAGTCGCTGTGGACCGACGTCCCCGGGCACGCGGCCACTGCCGTTCCCGGCCTGAGCGTCGAGGCGGGCGGCTTCGCCTGGTCACCCGACGCCACCCACTTCGCCATCGTGGCCGGCACGAACCCCGGCCCCGGCGGCCCCGTCCCGACGGCGCAGCTCCAGGTCATCCCCGTCACCGGAGGGCAGGCGGTGACGTGGTACGCCACCACCGGGAACAGCATCGACCTCGACGCCTGGTGGCCCGGCGGCGGGGGCATCCTGTTCTGGCTGGACACCGGCTCGTCGTCCTCGGTCGCCGCCGACGGGCTGACCCTGTACAGCCAGGAGCGCGGCGAGTCCCCCAGGGCCCTCGCCACCACCTTGGTGAACCCGGCCTGGGTCGTGCCGAGCCCTGCCGGGGACACGGTGGCGGTGGTGGCGGGTGGGGACCGTTTCATCTGGGGCGGCGCCAAGGACGTGGCGACCTGCGCCCTCGCCACCGTGGCGTGCACCCCCGTCGACCACCCGGTGGGGACGGTGACCCTGTTCCCGGCGTGGGCGTCGTCGCACCAGGTGGCGTACGTCACGGCCTCGGCCAGCGGCCCGTTCGGCCGAGACGGCCCGGCCGACTTCGGCCCCGGCTGGATGGCGGAGTGGGACGCCACCAACCGACTCACCCTGTCGGGTGCGCAGGGCTCCACGACGCTCTCGGCCGCTGGGGGCGGGGTGGTCGACGCGGTGTGGGACGACACCGGACAGGGCCTACTCCTCGTGCGCGACGACGCCCTGTGGTGGGAGCCGTCGAGCTCGTCGGCACCCGTGCGGGTGGCCGGCCCGCTGTACTCCACCGCCGCGCCGAGCGGCTACTACGGCCAGGTCGCCTGGCCGTCGATGTTCGCCTGGCACAGCGCCGGCGGCGCGTCGTCGCGCTGAGCGTGGCTCACCCCGAGGGCCGGCAGGCACCGTGCAGCGGGCGGGGTGTCAGCCGGCGTCGAGCGCGGCCTGTTCGGTGGCGGTGAAGACCTTGGAGCGGATCAGGAAGTGTCGCTCCTCGCCCGCCGAGAGGGAGAACCCCTCGGGCTCTCCCGCGCCGACGTCGAGGATCAGTTGCGTGTGCTTCCAGACCTGGAACTGCCTGCCGTCGATGTAGAAGGGGCACTCTCCCACGTGGCCCAGCAGGACGTCGTGGCTCCCGATACGGAACTCCCCGACTGCGAAGCACATGGGCAAGCTGCCGTCACAGCACCCGCCCGACTGGAAGAACATGACCGGGCCGCGTTGGGCCGACAGTCGGGCGATGGCTTCGAGGGCCGCCGGCGTGGCGACGACCCTGGCCACGCGTCGTTCTTCGGCCGCGCCCGGCAACTCCATGTCCGACCTCCCGGGCCCACCCTGCTCCTAGAAGAACCCGAGGGGCTTGGTGCTGTAGCTCACCAAGAGGTTCTTCGTCTGGGAGTAGTGCTCCAGCATCATCTGGTGGTTCTCCCGGCCGACGCCCGAGATCTTGTAGCCCCCGAACGCCGCTCCCGCGGGGTACAGGTGGTAGCAGTTGGTCCACACCCGGCCCGCCTTGATGGCTCGGCCCATCCGGTACGCCAGGTTGCCGTTGCGCGTCCAGACACCGGCACCGAGGCCGTAGAGCGTGTCGTTGGCGATCCGCACCGCGTCGGCCTCGTCACTGAAGGTCGTGACGGCCAGCACGGGACCGAAGATCTCCTCCTGGAAGACCCGCATGTCATTGCGCCCCTTCAGGACGGTCGGCTGGTAGTAGTAGCCGTCCGCCAGCTCCCCGTCGAGGCTGGTCCGCTCGCCACCGATCAACACCTCGGCACCCTCCTGGCGCCCGATGTCCACGTACCCGGCGATCTTCTCCAGCTGCTGGGCCGAGTTCTGTGCCCCGATCATGGTGGTCGGGTCGAGCGGGTTGCCCTGGGTGATGGCGCCGATACGGTCGAGGCACCGCGCCATGAACCTGTCGTAGATCGACTCCTGGATCAGTGCCCGCGACGGGCAGGTGCACACCTCACCCTTGTTGAAGGCGTAGAGAACCAGTCCTTCGATCGCCTTGTCCAGGAAATCGTCGTCCTCGTCCATGACGTCGGCGAAGAAGATGTTGGGCGACTTGCCACCGAGCTCCACCGTCGACGGGATGAGGTTCTCGGCCGCGTACTGCATGATCAGCCGCCCGGTGGTGGTCTCGCCCGTGAAGCCGATCTTGGCGATGCGGGGGCTGGAGGCCAAGGCCTTGCCGATCTCACCGCCGGGGCCGGTCACGATGTTGATGACACCGGGCGGCACGATGTCCTGGATCACCTCGGCCAGCTTGAGGATCGACCAGGGCGTGGGGGACGCCGGCTTGAGCACCGTGCAGTTGCCCGCAGCCAGGGCGGGAGCGATCTTCCACGCAGCCATGAGGAGCGGGAAGTTGAAGGGGATGATCTGGCCCACCACACCCAGTGGCTCGTGGAAGTGGTACGCCACGGTGTCCTTGTCGATCTCGGTCGAACGGCCTTCGAGCGACCGGGTGGCACCGGCGAAGTACCGGAAGTGGTCGGCGGCGAGCGGGATGTCGGCCGCCAAGGTCTCGCGCACCGGCTTCCCGTTCTCCCAGCTCTCGGCCACGGCCAGCATGGTCAGGTTGGCTTCGATGGCATCGGCGATGGCGTTGAGGACGGCGGCCCGCTCGGGGAGAGAGGCCTCCCCCCAGGCATCCTTGGCGGCATGGGCGGCGTCCAGGGCCAGGTCCAATGTTGCGTCCAAAAGTGAGTTGCCTACGCGAAGATGATCGTCCGGCGCGGGCAGCGTTGTGCCGGGCACAGCGGCATCGAGCCACAAACTGATCCTGGCCAATTCGACGGCCAGCGGATCGAGGTCCACGCCGTACAGGCCAGTTTCCGCCACGCAAAGTTTCAGCCGGGCCAGCAGCGGTCTTGTCCGCCACTTCCACGCGTGGCGAGGCAGACCGCGATCTTCCGCCAACCGAGCGAGAAATTCCCATAGTCGCCGGGCGATGATATCTGCCGACTCCAGCAGAAAGTAGCCGCTGCCCATGGCTGGATCGAGCACGCGGAAATCCAGCGTGTCTGTCAGGAAGTGATTAACCGCTGAACGCTCTTCGCTACTGAGGGCGGCCGCGGCGGCATTCCAGCGCTGGCCCGATCGCAGCGCGTCGAGCTTGCCTTGCAGCACCGGCCCAATCGTCTGCGCGACGATCGTGCGGACGATCGCCTGGGGCGTGTAAAGGCACCGGACGACTTGCGACGGGCCTTGTTGCCAGCGCCAGGCGAACAGTGCGTGCGTCGTGGAGCGCCAGCGTGCCGTGAGCCAATCGCTCGTAACCGCCCCCAGTTCGCGCACTTCCAACGACCGATAATCGAGAAAAACCAAGCGGCCAGTCGCGGGATCGGCCCGTCGGGCAAGGCCGTCGACCACCTCGGCCAAAAAGCGGTCAGGAACGCGGCAACGCTGAAAGTCGTCGCCAGCCGAGGCGAACAACGGGCCGAAAAACCTAGGCACGCCGGAAGCCGCATCGCCCTGAAAAAAGGTCGTCCACAGGCGAGTAGCCGCTCGTGGAGGCCCGCGCCGGTCTCGCCGTAGGACGCGCGAAGCTGCGCTGCCGAGCCCTGCGCGGATCGCTGCCGGCCTGCTCGGCGATTCTCTGAGCCAGTTTCCTAAGGCTGTTGGCGCGATCGGCGGCGGCGTTGCCGGCGCCAAGCCGCGGGCCTCGGCATAGAAGAGAACAGCAGTCGCTGCAGCAGGCCGAGCGATGCCCGAAAAACCTCGGCCAAATCCGCTTCGCTGGGCTGCAACGAGACCGCGGCGATTTGTACGATCGCACAAATCCTTCGGCGAGCCACGGAAGCAATGTCGCCGCCAGCCCCGGCAGGGAAAACTCTTCAACCATCTTCACAGACAAGGCTAAAACATGATCGGTTTGCCGAGCTTGCGGCGCACGATGACGAATTGGCCGGCGTGCATCAGCCAATGATTGCCCGCCGCCAGCAGCGTGGCGGCAACCGTCGGGCGAACGCCCGCATCCGCTCGGGGCCGGGGGCCTCCAGCTTGCTGTCGGGCGTCGCGGCGATGGCGGCCAGCGTGGCAGTTTTCATTTGCTCGGCCAAGGCAAGATACTCCGCCTTGGTGGCGAACTTAGCGGGATCGTCCCGAGGCGGCCGTCTCTTTCGTGTGGGCCGCCTCGAAGCCGGCGCAGCGCCGGCGCCGGGTATCCCATGGAGGTCAACATCCAGTATGAGCCGGCGATCAAGTGCCCAAGGTTCCAGGCCGTGTGATTGGCGCCCGGCACCGGCCGCACGGAGAAGCTCGGCGTCGGTCAAATCGCCGACATACGCCGTGGTGAGATTGAAGGCCGATTCCACGTTGCGCTCCGTGACATCTTGCGGGTCATCACTGGTTCTCCCGGTTCTTGGTATGCTGCGGGGCGTGAAGGTCACGCCCTGCTTGGTTAATCGCGTTAATCGTAGTCAAGTCCCATGGGCCGCAGCCCCTGGAGGTGGAAGGAACTGATCCCTTCCCCAATCCTCGATCCCCGATACCCTATCCCTCTCCCGCCTGTTCGCGGGCGAACTCGAACCGCGGCTTGGTCAAGTCCTCGAAACCCTCGATCAGCGACGAGTCCAGCCGCGGCTGCTCTTGCAAGTTCCAGGGCAACCGGACCGTGAAGGTGCTCCCCTTGCCCAGCACGCTTTCGACCGAAATCTCGCCGCCCAGCAGCTTGCACAACTCCTTGACGATCGACAGTCCCAGGCCCGTGCCGGAATATTCGCGGGTCATGGCGTCGCCGCTGGGGGCCCGGTGCGCCCTGGCGAAACTTCTCGAAAATCGTCTGCTGATCCTCCTCGGCGATGCCCACGCCGGTGTCACACATCGCATCACCATGAATTCCGCTCCTCGCGGCCGACTTCGACGGTGATGCGCCCTCCCTCGGGCGTGAACTTGATGGCGTTGGAAAGCAGATTGTTGAGAATCTGCTGCACGCGAGCCTGGTCCTGGTGCATGGGCGGCAGGTCGGCGGCGACGGCATGTCCAGATCGATGTTCTTCTTTTCGGTCAACGGCCGGGCCATGTCGCACTGGGCGCCAATCACCTGTCCGACGCGAAAATCGGTCAGGCGGACCTCCATCTTGCCGCTTTCCATCTTGGCCAGATCGAGAATGTCGTTGATCATGTCCAGCAGCGTGCGGCCCGACTTCTGAATGTTCTGCACGTAACGCTTCTGCTTGTCGCTCAGCGAGGCGATCGAGTCGAGCACCTCGCTGAAGCCAAGGATGCTGTTCAGCGGCGTTCGCAGCTCGTGGCTCATGGTGGCGAGGAAGTCGCTCTTGATGGCGTTCATCTCGTAAAGCCGCATATTGGCCTGGGCCAACTCATCAACCTTGCCGTCCAACGTGGTGTTGGCCTGGCGGATTTCCTCTTGGACGGTCACCAGTGCGCGCAACATGCGGTTGAAGGCGACGGCCAACTCCTCGAATTCGTCGCCGGTGTGAATATCGGCCCGCTGGGCGATATGGCCGTGGCTGATGGCGTCGCTCACGTCGCGCAAATGCCGCAGCGGCTTGACGATAACATAACGGATGATCGCATAGGACGACACCATCGCCAGGAAGACGGTGATGATGGCTGTGGAGATCAGGATGGCGCCGATTCCAGTTGATCGCCTTTTGGGTGGGCCCGTTGTCGATGGTCAGTTTGACGATGGCCATGACATCGCCCTCGGCGATCGGCATCGCCGTCGAGGGGATCTGGCCCGTCAGGATCGAGCCGCCCACGCTCCCATCCGGTCCGCGGTGGCAGTCCATGCACACGCTGTCCAACCCCATTTCCTTGCGCTCCCGGCGTGGGGGCGGCATGCGAATCGGCTGATAATATTGGTATGCCGGGCCCCATTGAGGAATCGTTCGTCGTATTCCAGCGTGTTGGGGCAGGCTTCTCATGCACGAAGCAATTGGCGCACCTTCCATTCGAAGTCGTCTTGCGGCGCCCATTTCGAGCCGGCCGGCGTTCGGACGGATGATGTCCACCTCGTATTTTTGCTTGCCGAGGTTCGCCGTCAAATCATCGATGACCGACACGAATTTCTTCGTGGTTTCGATCTGCGCCAGTGTCTGGTGAGCATCTCTTGATCGATCAGCAGTCGCCCGACTTTCCGGTTCTCCTGATAGACCACTTTCTCGGTCTGGCTGCCGTACCACCAAAAGCTGGCCGTAATCAAGACGAGCAGACTGGTCCCGAACAGGAAGCGGCACTTCCGTTCCAGGCTCGTTTCGCCAAGCACGGTTTTGAGGGAGCGATAAGACATAACGCCCCCATTGTACCGGAGGCGGCAAACAGGCGAAAGCCATCTGCCCGGCCACCTCCACTACGTTTTCCGCAACCGAGGGAAATTAGCCATTCTAACGTTTCAAAAACCCCTCGGTGCGAATTCCCGCTGGATCGACCGTCACCCGGACCGCCCCCAGATCGGCGGTATGCAGCACTTGGCTGCCGGCGGCACGGTAGATTGCCTCGGTTGGTCGCAGATTCAGTCGTCGATCGCCACTGATGACCGCCCAATGCGGCGTACACCAGGCGGCCAGGTCCTTCGGTTTGCTCTCCCGGCTGCCGTGATGCGGCACCAGCAGCACGTCGCAATGCAAGGGCTGCTCGGCCATCACGTCGTCCAGCCCGGGCGGCGCAAGGTCGCCGGTCAAGAGAATCCGCCGCCCGCCGCACTGCACCAGCAGGACGAGGCTGTTGGCGTTCTCGCTGCCCAGGATGCCCCGTTGCGGTGGATGAAGGACTTCGAGCGTGCAGTCGGGACCGCCGGAAAATCGGTTGCCGGCCCAGACCTCGCGCAGCGGCGTACCGCTGCGGCGGATGGCGTCGGCCAGGGCGAGAATGGCCGGATTGTGCCGATCGAACATCACCGGAGTCACGTAGATCGCCCCGACGGAAAACCGCTCCAGCACGCCCGGCAGGCCGTTGTAGTGATCGATGTCGGCATGCGAGAGGACCACGGCGTCCAGATGGGTGATGCCGCGCGACCAGAGGAAGCCGGCGACGGCCCGGCTGGCGGCGACCGGCGAGCCGAATTCCCCCGCGTCGTAAAGCATCGTCTGACCCGAGGGGAGTTCCAGCACCACGGCACAGCCATGCCCGACCGAGAGAAAGGTACACTGGAGTTGATGGCGGTCGCTGCGGAGTCCCGCGGCAATGAAGCCGACGGCCACCCACACCGAGACAGCGCCACGCACCAGCGCCGCGGCGGCCGCAGGCGCGGGAAGGCGGCCAGCACTCCCAGTCCACCGTAGAATCCGACCAACCACCAGTCGGACGGCCCCGGTACCCAAAAATGGCCCAAGGGTAACCGCTGGGCCAGTCGAACCATCGATTCCACCAGCCACAGACTCGCGTTGCAGATGCCGCCGCTAACATACGCCAAGGGCGGCGCCAGCCCGCCCACCAGCAGCGTGACGAAACCGCTCACCAGCCCAACCGCCATCGGCGCCCAGACCAGCGGATTGATCAACACCGACACCGGCGTGAGCAAATGGAAGCGGGCCATGACCAGCGGCATGGTCACCAGCCAGATCGTCAGGCTCATCAGCACCAAATTCCCCAGATAACGGCCGACGTGCCGAGTCGCCCGTGAAACCAGGCCCGCGTTGGCCGCAATCAGCCGCTGGAGTGGATCTTGCGGAAGCCCGGGGTGCCGCCACCGCGGCAAGAACCACACCAATCCCGCTACCGACAAGAACGACAACTGCGCACCGGTGTGAAAGAGATCGCTCGGATGGACGGCCAGCACGACCAGCGCCGCCAAGGCGAGTGAATTGAACCCCAGGCGGCTCCAGCCGGCATAGGCCGCGCCACACATCACCAGCAAAAGCACCGTGGCGCGAATCACCGGCGGCTGGGCATCGACCATGAGCATGTATAGCACCGTTCCCAGAGCCAACCCCAACAGCGCCCAGCCGCGCAACACCGGCAGCCGTCGCACCAGCAAGAGCAGGAAGCCGGTCAGCAGGCCCACGTGCAAGCCGGCAATGACTAGCAAATGGATCGTGCCGGTTTCCACGAACGACTCGACGCGGTCCGGCTCGACTTGCTCGCCGCCGAGCAACACGGCCGAGGCAAGCGCGGCCCGGCACAGGTCGAGGTATCGGGCGAAAAGCCGATTGCCATACGCGCGGGCTCTTTCCAGCCAACGCGAAAGCCGCCACGAACTGCCGGGCTCCAGCCGCGAGACCGACTCGCTATAGCTCGCGCGGAGTTGGCTGAGCAGGCGTTGCCCGCGGAGTTGTTCAGCCGAGTCGAATTCGCCGGGGTTATGCGCCGGCCGCGGCGCAATCAACTTC
>CAWIWK010000008.1:0-10927 GCA_963839605.1 uncultured Acidimicrobiales bacterium
TCCGGCGCCAGCTGCTCGTTGACGGCCCGCGCCAGCCCGGCCCGGTTGTTGAACGAGGCGGGGCTGGCCACCACCGTGCCGCGAGCCGGCCACCAGGTGCGCCACGTGCTGCTTCGTCGAGGTCTTGCCGTACGAACCGGTGATGGCCACCACGACGGGAGCCACCTGCGCCAGACGCGCCTGCGCCGTCGTGACGAAGGGGTCCATGAGCCGGCGCTCCACCGGACTGAGCACGGCACAGCCTGCGTCGACGAGGAGGGGCACCGCACACGCACCGAGGGCCGCGACCGGCGCTGGCACGCTGCACCACGACACCGATCACGATGACGGCGGCCTGGAACACGAGCCAGACGGCGGCGAGCAGTCGGAGGCGGCGGGTGAAGGCCAGCGGCGAGGTGCGCCCCCGCACGCCGAGGGACGGCGGACCGACGATGACGACCACCGCCGTCACCAACGCCGCCAGCGGGGAGGCGAACGCAACACCTGCCGCCGCGAGCGCCACCACGGCCATGGGCAGGGCCAACGGTCGGCTGCTCCACCAGCGCCAGGCGAACCGCGAGGTCGACCCGGGCAGGTAGTGCTCGCGCTGGGCCACGCGGAGCCAGCGGGCCCCGGCGGGAAGCAGCGCCAACCCGCAGGCGATGGCGCCGATCAGTGCAGGCACGACACCACGGCGGCGCGCAGGGCAGCGGGAATCAGGAGCGGGGTCAGGTGGCCGACGTCGGGGAACACCTCGAGGTCGCCATGGGCCAGGCGGGCCAGGGCGCGTTCGGCCATGGCGGGCGGTGCTGCGGTGTCGTCGCCGCCCCAGATCATGTGGACCGGGCACTGCACGGCAGCGAGCTGCTCCTCGTACGTCTCGTTGACGGAGCGCACGAGGATCTGGCGCATGATGCCCTGGGCCGCCTTGTAGTCGGACGACCCGTACCGCTGGCGTGCCCTCTCCATGGTGCCCTCGGAGACGAGCCGCATCCGGTGCAAGCTGCGGATGGCCCTGTAGGCGGCCGGCACCCGTACCCGCCGACCCTCGGGCTCGGGCAGGAGGTGCGGCACGCCGGTGAGAACCAGCGCCCCGACCGAACCGGGACGCTGGGTGGCCAGATGGAGGGCCACCCGGCCTCCGAAGGAATGGCCGAGCACGATGACGGGGCTCTGCATCTCGCCCAGGAGCTCCCCCACGGCCTGGGCGTACGCCGCTGCTCCCCAGGCCTCGGCCGGCGGCGGGGACGCCCCGAACCCGGGGAGATCGAGCGCCAGGGCGGGCAACGGCTCCTCGTCGGCCGGCGCCAGGACGGCATCGAAGTCCCGGTGGGTCCGGGCCCAGCCGTGGAGGGCGAGGACACGGGGCGCGTCGGGGCCGGTGACCGAGCCGAAGAGGCGTCCCGCCGGCAAAGGTCGCGGAGCATGAAGGTCAGCGCACCCCGCCGTGCCGGGTCCCGCCGGTAGGACGCGGCCAGCCAGGCACGGACTCATTGCCCCAGGCAGGCGCCTAATTCCGAGCTCGACGATCCTCTGCCCGCACCCCCGGGAGCACGCTGCCATCTGCCGTTCCTCTCTCCCCCTGCGGGGCCACGCACGGGCTGCGCGCACCCAACCAACTGCCGGGTCACCCTACCGAAGGGACCACGCCCTCGAACCCAGGGAGCAGCCGTTCGGTACGGTGAGCATGTGGTGATGACGTTCGAAGGTGAGGCCTGGGAGACGCTCCCGGGCGCGAGCCGTCTCACACTGGCCCAGCGGTCCGCCATCGAGGCCGAGGACCCGCTGCTCTGCGTCATGGCCGGAGCCGGGGCGGGAAAGACCAGGGTGCTCACCCTGCGGGTGGCCCGCCGGGTGCGTGACGGATCCATCGAGGCCGACCGCGCCCTGGTGACCACCTTCAGCCGCAAGGCGGCCGAGGAGCTCCGGACCCGGCTGTGGTCGCTCGGGGTCTCGGGCGTCAAGGCGGGGACCTTTCACCACACCGCGCTCGGGCTCCTCCGTGAGCACCGGGCCCAGCGTGGCCGGCCCGAGCCGCAGCTGCTCCCCGACCGTCGCCGCCTGCTGGCCGACCTGTTCACGGGCGACCCCCGCCGGGTGCGCGCGCTCGACGGTGAGATCGGGTGGGCCAAGGCCCGCCTCGTCACCCCCGACCGCTACGAGGCCGAGGCCCGCCGGGCCAAGCGGCGCAGCGGCATCAGCGCCGACCAGGTGGCGGATGTCTACGTCCGCTACGAAGCGGAGCGCGACCCGGCGGCGAGCTGCTCGACTTCGACGATCTGATCACCGCCTGCGCCGACGCGCTGGCCGGCGACGCCGCATTCGCCGACGCGCGTGCGCTGGCGGACCCGCCACCTCTTCGTCGACGAGATGCAGGACGTGAACCCGGCCCAGTTCCGGCTGCTGACGGCCCTGCTCTCCGACGAGCCGGACCTCTTCGTCGTGGGCGACCCCAACCAGTCGGTGTACGGATTCAACGGCGCCGATCCGTCGCTGCTGTACCGGCTGCCCGAGATCCTGCGGGGCACCAGGGTCATCCGCCTCGACGAGAACCACCGGTGCACCCCGCAGGTGGTGGCGGTGGCCACCGCCGTGCTGCGTGACAGCGAGACCGACGCGACCGTCCTGGGTGAGATCGATGCCGCCAGCAGCAGCCGGGTCGACGGCCCGGTGCCGACCGTGATCGCGCCATGCCAGCGACGCCGAGGAGGCGGCGTGGGCGGCGGCGCGGGCCAGGCAGTCACGCATACCCCGGGCCGGCGGTGGTCCAGCATCGCCATCCTGGCCCGCACCAACGCGCAGCTGGCCGCTGGTGCAGGCGGCCATGGAGGCGGCGAACGTGCCCGTGCCAGGTGGCCGGCGCCGAACTGGGGCCGGCCAGCGACGTGCGGAGCGGCGCCTGGCGCCACCGGGCCGAGCACGACGACGGGGAGGACGAGGTGGCCGAGGTCGACCGCGACAAGGTCGTCCTCACGACGTTCCACCGCTGCCAAGGGACTGCAGTGGCACACGGTGCTCATCATCGGCCTGAGCGCCGGACTGATGCCGCTCGCTCGGCCCAGACGACGGAGGCGCGTCGACGAGGAGCGCCGCCTGCTCTACGTGGCCCTCACCCGGGCCGAGGAGGAGCTGTGGTGCAGCTGGTCCGAGGGCGAGGGCGCGCCGGGGTCCTCGGGGTCGGAGCCGACCCGCAGCGCCAGTCCGTGGCTGGCACCTATCGAGCGGACGATCGCCCAGCTGACCAAGGCGGCCGCGCCGACCGCGGCCGCCGACGTGGCCGCCCGGGTGGCCGAGCTGCGCCGGCGGTCTGGACGGCGGCGGGAAGGTGGCTGACGGCGTCGGACGGCGGCCGGCTGGCGCGTCGGGCGAGCCCGATGACGGGACTCCATGACCGACGTACTCGCACAACTGCGCAAGGTGGTCGGCGACACCTATCGTGCTGTCCGGCGACGCAGGTGCACGACCGACTACACCCACGACGAGGCGATGACGGCGCGGCCCGTCATGCCCCTGGCCGTCGTGCTGCCTGCGTCGACGCAGAGGTCGCCGAAATCCTGCGCACGGCCAGCCAGATGCGCGGCTCCCCGTCGTCGCCCGGGGCAGCGGGACCGGACTCTCGGGTGGATGCCTTCCCGTGCCCGACGGCATCCTGATCGCCTTCGACCGGATGCGGACGATCAAGGAGATCGACCGGGAGAACCAGGTGGCCGTGGTCGAGCCCGGCGTGACCCTGGAGGACCTCGACGGGGCCCTGGCGCCGCTGGGCCTCGTCTACCCGGTGTCGCCGGGCGAGCCGGCGCGTCGCTCGGCGGCAACGTCGCCACCAACGCCGGCGGCATGCGCGCCGTGCGCTACGGCGTGACACGGCACCACGTCCTCGGCCTCGAGGTCGTGCTGGCCGATGGCACCGTCATGCGCACCGGCGGGCAAGTTCGTCAAGTCCTCGTCGGGCTACGACCTCACGCAGCTGCTCGATCGGCTCCGAAGGCACGCTTGGCGGTCACCACCGAGATCACCCTCAAGGTCGCAGCCGCGCCTGGCCGAAGCGGCCACGATCCTGGCGCCCTTCGCCACCCTGGCCGAGGTGGCGCAGGCGGTGCCGCACGATCGTGAGCAGCGGCGTCGACCCGAGCATCCTCGAGTACATCGACGTGCTGGCGATGGGCGGCATCACCGCAAGTGCCGGGCTCGATCTGGGCATCCCCGAAGAGATCAAGGCGGCGACGTTGGCCTACCTGGTCGTCGTGCTGGAAGGGATGGACGCCGGACCGGGTGGAAGAGGACGTCGAGCAGCTGGCCACGCTCCTCTCGACGCTCGGTGCGCTGGACGTCTTCGTCCTCCCCGCCGACGGCCGGGGCCGCAGCTGATCTCGGCCCGGGAGAAGGCGTTCTTCGTGTCCAAGGCAGCCGGCGCGGACGACATCGTCGACGCCGTCATCCCACGGGCCGGCATCCCCGCGTACCTGGCCCGGGTGGCCGAGCTGGCCAGCCGCCACGGCGCCCTCATCACCGGCTGCGGCCACGTCGGCGACGGCAATGTCCACCTGTCGGTCTTCCAGCCCGACGAGGAACGGCGCCATGCCCTGCTGCGACGAGATCTTCGACGACGGCCATCGCCGCCGGCGGGGCCATCGCGGGGGAGCACGGCATCGGGACCGAGAAGCTCGTCGTACTTCCTCGACACGCAGGACCCCGTGAGCCTCGACCTCATGCGCGCCATCAAGAGGGTCTTCGACCCGCTGGGGCATCCTCGGGCCCGACCGGCTTCTCGGGGCGACACGCCGAAGGAGCACGACGTGAACGGGGCCCGCGCCCTGTTGTCCACGCTGGTCGGTGCCGGGTGTCGATGTCTGCTTCGCCAATCCCGGAACGTCCGAGATGCACTTCGTCGCCGCGCTGGACGACGGTGCCCGGCGATGCGCGGGGTCCTCACGCTCTTCGAAGGCGTGGCCACCGGCGCGGCCGACGGCTACGCCCGCGTGGCCGGACGGCCGGCCGCGACGCTGCTGCACCTGGGCCCGGGCCTGGGCAACGGCCTGGCCAACCTGCACAACGCCCGGCGCGCCCGCACGCCGCTGGTCAACATCGTCGGGCGACCACGCCACCTACCACGCCCGCTTCGACGCCCCGCTCCAATCCGACATCGCCTCGTTGGCCCGCCCGGTCTCGGGCTGGTACCGGGTGACGGCGCGGGCCGACGACGTCGGGGCGCGATGCCGCCGATGCGGTCGCCGCCGCCTACGGGCCGCCGGGCAGGTGGCGACGCTCGTCCTCCCGGCCGACTCGTCGTGGTCGGAGTCGGCCACGGGGCCGTGCCCGCCCCGCCCCCGTGCCGCGCCGCCCGGCGTGCCCGCCGAAACGGTCGAAGGGGTGGCCAGGGCGCTGCGTTCCGGCGGGCGGGCGGCGCTCCTGCTCGGCGGGACGGCCCTGCGCGCCCGTGGCCTTTTTGCCGCCAGCAGGATCAGCGGCGCCAGCGGCGCCCCTCTGTTGGCCGAGACCTTTCCGGCCAACCTGGAGCGGGGAGCCGGGATTCCCGGCCGTCGACCGGCTGGGGTACCTGGCCGAGTTCGCCCAGGCCCAGCTGGCCGGGGTGGAGCACCTCGTCGTGGTCGATGCGAAGTCCCCGGTCTCCTTCTTCGCCTACCCGGGCAAGGCCAGCGATCTGGTGCCACCGGGGTGCACCGTCCACACCCTGGTGCGCCCCGGGGAGGACGCCCCGGCGCGCTCGAGGCCCTGGCCGAGATGCTCGGCGCGCGCCCCGACGGCGCCACACCGGCGCGGGCCGCCCGACCCGAGCGACCCTCGGGATCCCTGACGACGGAGACACTGGCCGCAGCCATCGGAGCGACGCTGCCCGAGAACGCCATCGTGGTGGACGAGGGCAACACCGCGGGGCTGTTCGTCGCCGGGTGCCACCGCCGGCGCTCCCCGCCACGACTGGCTCACGCTCACCGGCGGGGCCATCGGCATCGGGCTCCCCGCCGCGACGGGCGCGGCCGTGGCCGCGCCCGAGCGGCCGGTGCTCTGCGTCCAGGCCGACGGGAGTGCCATGTACACACTGCAGGCCCTCTGGACGCAGGCCCGGGAAGGACTGCACGTGACCACCGTGGTGCTGGCCAACCACAGTTATGCCATTTTGAACATGGAGTTGCACCGGGTGGGCGCCGACGGAGGGGGGCCACGTGTCCCGCCGACTCTTGGACCTCACCGACCCCGTCATCGACTTCGTCGCTCTCGCCCGGGGGATGGGCGTGCCGGCGTGCCGGGTCGAGAGCGCCGAAGGGTTGACCGCCGCCTTGGCGGAGAGCTTCGCCGAACCCGGCCCGTCCCTCATTGAGGTCCCGCTCCACGGAGGCGGCGCGTTACGCGGTCTTCGGCGCCTCGGCGCAGATCGACGACGACAGGGGCGTGGTCGGAGGGTTTCGGGCCCTTGCGGGCGTCGCGGTCCACCCAGGCGCCCGTGGCCCGCTCGGCCAGGTCCTCGCTGATGAGGACGAGGTCGATGCGCATGCCGCGCCCTTGATGGAAGTCGCCCGGCCCGGTAGTCCCACCAGCTGAAGACGCCCGGATCATTGAAGCGCCGGAACACGTCGACGAGCCCCCAGGCCTCGACGTGGCGGAGCGCGGCGCGCTCGGGCTCGCTCACGTGGGTCGCTCCGACGAAATGGGCCGGATCCCACACGTCCCCGTCGTCGGGGGCCACATTGAAGTCGCCGCACACCGCCACCGAGTCGCCGGGCCGACAGGTCTCGTCGAGCATGGTGCGCAGCTGGGCGAGCCATTCGAGCTTGAAGCCGTAGAACTCGTTGTCGAGACTGCGGCCGTTCGGCACGTAGACCGAGTGCACCCGGATTCCCCCGCACGTCGCCGCGACGATGCGGCACCCGTGATCATCGTGCGGCGTGCCGAACCCGTGTACTTCGTCAGCGACCCCGACCCGGCTGAGCAGCGCGACCCCGTTCCAGCGCCCGTCCCCGTAGTGCGCCGACTCGTAGCCCAGCGTCAAGAATTCCTTCGGCGGGGAACTTGTCGTCGGCCTGCTTCGTCTCCTGCAGGCAGAGCACGTCGGGCTCGTTCTCCTCGATCCACTGGGTGACCCGGGGCATGCGTGCGGTGAGCGAGTTGACGTTCCACGTCGCCAGGCGCATCAGGCCGCACTTCCCTCGACAATGACAAACAAAAGATCGGCCTCGCACGCCTTGTGCCCGCCGACCAGCGCCGTCCCGTGTCCCTTGCCGGCCCGGGCCGACATGTGGTCGAGCGTCACCTTGAGCTCGAGGGTGTCTCCGGGTACCACCTGGCGCCGGAAGCGGGCCCGTTCGATTCCCCCGAAGAGCGGCAACTTGCCCGAGTAGCGGGAGTCCAGCAGCACCGCGAAGCCCCCGAGCTGGGCCAGCGCCTCCACCATGAGCACCCCCGGCAGCGTGGGTCGTCCGGGAAGTGGCCGGCGAAGAACGGCTCGGAGCCGGTCAGCTCCCAGCGACCCTCTGCCGACTGACCGGGCTCGGCCGCGGTCACCGCGGTCACGAAGAGGAACGGCGGCCGGTGCGGCAGGACGTCGATCGGCTCCGGCAGCTCCATGATCTCGAGGTTATCGACCGGGGGTGTCAGCGCGCCGCCCCGGCCGCCTTCTTGGCCGGGCCCCGCCGCTTCTTTGCGGGGGGCTCGGGGAGGGCGAGTTCCGCCACGCGCCGGGGCGGGTCCAAGCTCGAGAGCACGAACGGCCGCACCTCGCCTTTGGTCAGCACCTGGCGCGCCTTCGTCGGGGCTGGATGGCCCATGGCACTGAGCGGAATGTAGCAATGCAGGCTTCCCCCATCGGGCAGCGCCACGTCCACCATCGCCCCGTGCGAGGTGAAGGAGACGACCTCGCCCTCGACGGTGGTCCCGACGGGATACGTGGCGACGAACGTGATGAACGACAGTGGTGCGTTCACCGCCGGCGGCGGCGTGGCCGAGCGCCTGCGGGGGGCGGACCCCTCGGGCACCACGACGGTCCGCCGATTTCTTGGCCGTCGATCTCTTGGCCGGTACCGACTTCATCTCGGGCGCCGCCTTCGTGGCCGCCGCCTTCTTGGCCGGTGCCTTCTTGGCCACAGCCTTCTTGGCGGCAGCCTTCTTCGGGCCCTCCTTCTTGGCGACCCCGGCCTTCTTCGCCGCCTTCTTGGCCGGTGCCTTCTTGGCGGCCCCGGCTTTCTTCTTCGAAGCCGCCTTGGCCACCTTCACCTCGGTCGGAGGGTGGATCGCTTCCTCGACCGCCTCGCTGATGGCGCTCGAGAGCTCGGGATCGTCCACCGGCGCGGCACGGCGCGGCGCGCGACGCGACGGGGGCGGCTCGCTCGGAATGATCGGCCAAGTCGTCTCGACGACGGGAGCGGCCTTCTTGGGCGAGCGCTTGGCCGCCTTCTTCGCCGCCCGTGCCAGCTCCGCCGCCTTGGCGGGAGCCGACTCGGGGTCCTTCGCCGCCCGCGTCTCCGCCGTGGCGGCGCGACTCTTGGGGCCCCTGATGGGAAGGCGCGGCGTGAAGATCCATCCCACCCCCGGCACCGGCTTCCCCCCGATGAGCCGACCCTCGTCGAACAGCCAGGGGTGCTGGCCGTGGAACTCCTGGAACGAGTCGTTGGAAAGGACGACGGCGCCCGTACGCTCCGCGATGCGCAAGACGAAGGCATCGCCGCGTCCGATGGCCCCGGCCGGGGGGGAGACCACTTCGCCGTTGAGCATCGCTTCGCGCAGCGTTTCGCGTTCGGCCTCGTCGATGCGGTGTTCGAACGACGCGTCGACGACGACGGTGATGCGGCTCCCCGGGTCCTCTTCCGCGTAGGCGCGTACCGCCTCGTCGAGTTGCGCCAGGCTGGGCAGCGTCCGTCCTTCCGTGGCCAGGTTGGACCCGTCCACGACTACGTGGTGGGGTTCAGCCAATGGCGCGTTGCAACAGATCGGCCTGCTCCAGCTGGTGCAGCGCGGCACTTCCGATGGCCGGACTGGCCGATTCGCTCCGACTGACGTGACGGAGCCGGAGGCGTGGCGGCAGCGCGGCGTGCAGGCGGCCGTGGACGAACGACCAGGCACCCATGTTCTCGGGCTCCTCTTGCAACCACACCACCTCTTCCGCCTGTCGGTAACGCTCGAACACCTCGGTGATCTGCCCGATCGGCCACGGGTAGAGCTGCTCGATCCGCACCACGGCCACCGCTGCCGCCGCTGCGGCGTCGTCGGCCGCCAACTGCTGGCGCCGTTGCAGCGCCTCGAGGGCCACCTTTCCGCTGCACAGGACGATCCGGCGCACGCTGCCGGGATCGGTCACCCCGGGATCGTCCAGCACATGGGCGAACGATCCGACCTCGAGCTCTTCGAGCGGCGAGCGCGAGGCGGGGGACCGCAACATGGACTTGGGTGTGACCACCACCAACGGGCGCTTCGGGGACAGCAGAGCCTGTGATCGGAGGAGGTGGAAATACTGCGCGGACGTCGAAGGGATGGCCACCCGCATGTTCCCGCGGGCGCTCAGTGCGAGGAACCTCTCGAAGCGCGAGGAGGAGTGCTCGGGCCCCTGCCCCTCGTAGCCGTGCGGGAGCAGCATCACCAAGCCCGCGTACTGGCCCCACTTGATTTCGGCTGCGGCCAGGAAGTTGTCGATGATGATCTGGGCCCCGTTGGCGAAGTCCCCGAACTGCGCCTCCCAGGCCACCAGGGCTTCGGGCGCCTCGACCGAGTAGCCGTACTCGAAGCCGACGGCGGCGTACTCGGAGAGAAGCGAGTCGCGAACGGTGAAGACGCCGAGCGTCCCCCGTGGTGGCGCCAGCACGGCCGTGTCGACCCGGCCCATCCCGTCACCGAGGTGAGCCAGGGGGATCAGCTCGTCGGCAGTGGAGTAGTCCACCAACACGGCATGACGTTGACTGAACGTGCCGCGCCGGGTGTCCTGCCCGGTCAGTCGCACATTGACGCCTTCGTGCAGCAGTGAGCCGATGGCCAACGCCTCGGCCAGAGCCCAGTCCACCTGTCCTTTGGCCACCATCTCGTCGCGCTGGGAGAACTGCCGTTCGAGCTTGGGGTGGATGGTGAACCCGTCGGGCACGGTACGGACCAGCGTGGCCAGCGTGCGCAGGACCTGGCCGTCCACGCCGGTCGGCGCGGACGGGATGTCCGCGTCACCGCGGTCGTGGACGGGAAGATGGGTCGGGGCGAGTGAGGGTTCACCGCGCACCTCGTCGAGCACGGACTGCAACCGGTTGTTGAAGTCGTCGAGGGCCGCTTCCGCCCCTTCGAGCGTGATGTCGCCGCGGCGCACCAGGGTCTCGGTGTAGAGCTTGCGCACCGAGCGCTTGGCGTCGATGCGCTGGTACATCAGGGGCTGGGTGTAGCTCGGGTCGTCACCCTCGTTGTGGCCGTACTTGCGGTAACACACGATGTCGATGACCACGTCCTTGTGGAAGGTCTGCCGGAAGGAAAAGGCCAGGCGGGCGGCGCGGACACACGCCTCGGGGTCGTCGCCGTTGACGTGGAAGATGGGCGCCTGCACCATTTTCGCCACGTCGGTGGGATAGACCGACGTGCGGGCTGAGGCCGGCGCCGTAGTGAATCCCAACTGGTTGTTGATGACCACGTGCACTGCGCCCCCGGTGCGGTAGCCCGAGAGGCCCGAGAGGTTCAACGTCTCGGCCACCACGCCCTGGCCTGCGAAGGCGGCGTCACCGTGCACGAGCACGGACATGCAGGGGAAGCCGTAGGTGCCTTCGGCCAGCGCACGGGGCGTGCCGTCGGTGGGCGGCGACAACCGGTCCTGCTTGGCCCGGGTCATGCCTTCGACCACCGGGTCCACGGCTTCGAGATGCGAGGGGTTGGAGGCCAGCGTGATCGGGAGCTCTTCGCCGGCACTGCCCTTGAAGATCCCCCGCGCCCCCTTGTGGTACTTCACGTCCCCGGAGCCCTGGACCGATTCGGG
>CAWIWK010000009.1:0-11212 GCA_963839605.1 uncultured Acidimicrobiales bacterium
GCTCAGCCAATCCCATAAACTCGAAGCGGTTGGCCACCTTGCTGCGGGCATCGCCCACGAGATCAACCCGCCGTCCCAGTGGGTGTCAGACAATGTCATGTTTCTCAAGAAGGCTTTCGAAGCCCTGTTGCCGGTGATCGAGAGCGCGCGGGCAGTTGTCGCCGCGATCGACACTGTGGAGCCAGACCCGGAGGCGCTTGCGCGACTTCACCAAACGCTGAAGCGAATTAGGGTTGACTACCTGATCAAGGAAATACCCCGTGCGATTGAACAGTCGCAGGAAGGGCTGCGACGCATTAGCACCATCGTGCTAGCGATGAAGGAGTTCTCGCACCCGAGCACAGGCCACAAGCAAATCGTTGACGTCAACGCGGCGCTAAGCACCACCGCGACGGTGGCGCGCAATGAGTGGAAGTACGTCGCCGACCTGGTCTTTGATTTGCAGCCCGATCTACCCGGTGTGCCGGGGTTGCGCGATGAGCTCAACCAGGTTTTCCTCAACCTGATTGTCAACGCGGCGCATGCAATTGGCGAAGTCGAAGACCAAAGGCAAGATTACGTTGAGTACTTGCGTCAATCAGCCTTGGCTGGAGATCCGGATACCAGACACCGGCGGAGGGATCCCTTCCGAGGTTCAAAGCCATATATTCGAGCCATTCTTTACCACCAAACCGGTTGGCAAGGGCACCGGCGAAGGCCTAGCCATCGCCCGATCCGTGGTTGTTGAAAGAGCACCAGGGCCGTATGTTTTTGGATACGGGATGACCTCAGGGCACGACGTTTATCATTCAACTTCCGCTTCAGTCGCAGCCGCTGGAGCCTTCGGGGGAACCACCATGAAATCCTGTTTGTCGATGATGAGCCGACTCGGCCCGGGCCCGTTCCACCTCGGCCCGCTCGGTCTGCACGCTCATGAGCGTGGCCTGTCTGGCCCGATCCACGGCCTGGCGCCGGCCCGTGCCGACCACCAGGCCCCCGCACATGGCGGCCAGGGCTCCGATCGAGACGCCGGCGGGATGGCCCACGGCGGCCACCGACACGAAGGTGGCGCCGCACCCGGCGGCGCCGACGGCGATGGCGGTGCGCATGCTCCACGCCATGGTCGTGCCGAGGGCGGCCACCGCCGGGAAGATGATGGCCAGGGGGGCGAAGGCGGCCAAGGCCCCGCCCGACAGGGCCATGACCCCCAGCACCAGCGCACCCCACGGGTGTGGTCCGGTGGTGCGCATCGCCACCCACCCCAGCCACGACGCCACCGCCACCACCAGGAGCACGAGCGCCACGAGACGCGTGCCTCCCAGACCGAGGCGGGTCTGGGAGGACACCCCGAAGACGAGCAGCCCGAGCCACACCAGGTTGAGGCCGCTCAGGATGGGCGACCAGGCCTGCGGCCCGTCGTGGAGCTCAGTAGGAGGCGTCACCGCTCCCCATGATGGCGCCCGTGGTGGCCATGGACGAGCGCAGCGCCACCCCGCCCTGGGCCTTGCGGCGCAGGTCGTAGCCGCGCCAGCCGAGGATGGCGGTCCGCAGCACCGCCTCGGCCAGGGCCATGAGGATGAGCGCCGCCGTCCACGCCGACACGGTCGTGATGTCGTGGGCCACGCTGAACCGCTCGATGGCCGCACCACCGCCGTGGGTGGCGTAGAGCTGGAAGGCGAAACGGGTCCCCACGCCGAGCACCCACAACGTGGCGGCCGCCACCCCGGCCTTGGCCACGGGCACGCCCGAGGCGTCGGGCCGCACCGAGGTGAGCAGCCCGCACAGGCCGCCCAGCACGGCCCCGGCCAGGGTGCAGCCCGCCACCAGCACGAGGTCGTTGCCCGTTGTCGGGATCCCCTTCAGGTAGGTGACGGCCACATAGCCCACGATGCCCAGGGGCAGCACGAGGGACCGGGTGGTGAGCCGGCGTCCCCTGATCTGGACGACGACGATGGCGATGAGGGCGATGTCCAGGAGGTAATCGGTGAAGGTCATGGGGCCACTGTGCGACATCCGGCCTCCTCGGGCGTCCACCCGGGGATGGATTGTGGGGTGGAGATCCGCCCACCCCGTCCCCCTGCTCCCTACGTCACGTAGAGCTCGCCCCCCGACTCGGTGACGCTGATGCGCCCGAGGCCCCGCGGCGCCGGACCCTGCAGCACCGCCCCGGTGCGGCCGTTGAACTCCGACCCGTGGCAGGGACAGATGAACCGGTCGGCCTGCGAGGAGTAGGCCACGATGCACCCCGCATGCGGGCACACGGCGTCGAAGGCCTCGAAGGTGCCGGCCACGGGCTGCACCACGAGCGACGGATCGCCACTCGACGGGTCCTGGAACGACGCCGCCCCGCCCACGGGTACGTCCTTGGCGGCGCCGATGCGCGTGCCCGCCGGCTTCGGGGCTCCGGTGGTGGGTGGGGCGGTGGCGGCGGTGGTGCCCGGCGCCGCCGTGGTCGTGGTGGTGGCGGCGGCCGTGGGCGCGGTGGACGAACCCGCGCCGGTCGAGCCGACCGGCCCCGCACCCAGGGTGGGCGTGGTGCTGGTCCCACCGCCACCGCGGCCCACCGCCCGGCCGATCCCCGCCGCCAGGCCCGCGCCCAGCATGGCCACCCCTGCCACGCAGGCGGCGGCGACCCCCTGCAGCGTGAAGGTGCGGCGATCGATCTCGTCCTGGTCGGGCCGTGGCGCCACCGGTGGGCCCTGGGAGAGGTACGGGCACGGCGCCGGCGCGCAGGGGGCGCCGCCCATCACCCGGCACGTGCCGGCGTCGAAGGCGCCGCACACCTGTTGAACGAGGGCGAAGGGAACGGGGACCACCGTGGCCGGGGCGGCGCCGTGGCGGCGGCGGGCGAGGTCGCGCGAGCGCGGCGTCGGCGCTCAGGACCCCGCCCGCACCGGCCACGATGAGCGGCGTCCAGGCGAAGACGAAGACGATGTCCGAGCCCGTGTAGTACGGGCTCGAGTGGAAGCTCACCGTCAGGAACAGGCTGAAAGAGAGCACGAGGCCGCCCACGGCGGCGGCCCGCGCCCACAGGCCGACCAGCGTGGCCACCCCGATGGCGATCTCGCCCAGGGCGATGACCACGCCGATGGGAACGGCGGCGTGCTGCAGGTGCGCCACCAGGGCGTGGATGGGACTCTGCCGGGCCGCCGCCGCCAGCTGGGCCTGGATCGACGCCGGGTTCGAGGCGTGGAAGAACCCCGGGTTGGCGAGCTTCTGGAGGCCGGCGAAGGTGAAGGTGGCGCCCAGGAACATCCGCAGGGGCAGGATCGCCCACCCCGCCATCTGCGTGGCGCGCGGCCCCGGGCCGTGGCGCGCCCAGGCACCACCCCCGACGTCGTCGGGGCGAGAGGGCCCAGCGGGCGCGCGGCGGGAGGGATCGTTCGGATGCAGGGCTCTCATCCTCCCCCAGGTGGTGGGTGACGGGGCGTCACCCCGGCCGGCGGCGCGGCCCTCACGGGGCCACTCCCGCCCTCAGCGCGGGTCGCGGGCCCGGTACTGGTCGAGAACGTCGAGCACCATCGCCACCACGCAGTGCGGGTCGAGACGGGCCGGTGATCCGGCCATGGCCAGCTCGAGGGGGACGAGGCTTTGGTGCTGCACGTCGGCCAGCGCGCCGGAGTCGTCACCCACCAGGCGCAGGACCTCGTAGGCGAGGTAGGCCACGGCCTGTTTCCAGGCGTTCGTGGCGTACAGGGCGGGACGGCGCACGATCGCGTCCGAGGCGAGGACCCGCACGCTGTCGGCGGTGCCGTGGGCGAGGGGGTTGAGCCACGCCCAGGCGGGCACGGGCAACCCGGCGTCCACCAGGTGGCCCGGGTAGCACCCGGACAGGAAGGCGGTGCACTCCCGCACGATCTCGTGGTCGTCGGGGGCGTTGCCCTTGCGGTCGCGCCACGGCCTGCGCACGCTGTGGACCCTCCTCCCTGCGCCGCTCGCGTCCGCGCCGTCGCCTCAGGCGGCGGCTGCGCTACGGGCCCGCTCGACCCGGGTGCTCTTGCGCGGTGCGGGCGCCGACGAGCGGGGAAGGCCGAAGTCGGCCAACCGGGCGTCGAAGTCGTGCCCCGCGCACTTGTGGCGGCTGTTGTAGATGGAGAGGACGACGATGCACCCGGGGTGTTCGCACACCCGGCCCGGCGCCGATGCCCGCACCCGGTGGCGCCCGATACCCACCATCTCGCCCACGATCGCCTCGGTGTCGTCGTACATGGCGGCCGCCCTTCTGCGTCCTGTCCGGTCTTCTGTGGGTCACCCTACGAATCGGCGGCCTCCGCCTCCCAGGGTCGAAGGTCCTGCCGGCGCCGCCGGGGGTCCCGTCCTCGGCCCGGGCACACGGCGCTATCAGGCGGCCACGGCGAACACGGGCCGGTGCAGTCGTGTGCCGGCCATCGAGCCCAGGAAAGGCGCCCCGCCCAGGGCGAACACCCCGCCGTCGGCACCCACCAGCCAGTAGCCGGCACCGGCCGGATCGGCGGCGATGCCGACCACGGTTGCGGCCAGGACCGTGCCCGCCATGGACCCGCCGAACGACGCATCGCCGAAGGCGAACACCCCGCCGTCGGCACCCACCAGCCAGTAGCCGGCACCGGCCGGATCGGCGGCGATGCCGACCACCGGGGCGGCGAGATGCGTAGCGCCCATCGAGCCGTAGAACGCGGCGTCGCCGAAGCTGAAGACACCCCCGTCGGAGTCGACGATCCAGTACCCCGCCCCCGAGGCGGTGCTGGCCATGGCGACAGGGTGCCCGACATGGCCCGATGCGGTGCCTCCCACGAGGGTGGCCTCGTCGCCGAAGAAGGCCGCGCTCCCAAACCCCTCCACCGTGCCCGTTCCGCTCAGGCCGACGTCGAGGACCCAGTAGCCGGCGCCGTCGGGAGACGCCACAATGTCGATGAATGTGGGCAACAGCTCCCGTCCGGCACCGGCGTCCCGCTGCGCCGGATCGCCGTAGAAAACCGCGCCGCCGAAGGCGCTGATGACCCCGGTGGAGGCGTTCAGGATCCAGTACCCACCACCGCCGGGCACGTCCGCCAGGGACCAGCACGTCCCCTCGGGCATCTCCCGGTCGGTCGTGTCGGGCGCACACAGCGTCGGATCCGATGCGGCCGACCCGTAGAACGGGAGGGAGAACGAGAACACGCCACCGTCGCCACCGAGCAACCGGTAACCGCTCTGGGCGGCGTCAACGGTGTCGAGGGTACGGGGCGGCCGAGCGGCTGCCGTGCGCCCTGACATGGCGGCGGCACGGGGGGACGCGGCACCCACCACCAGCGTCGCAGCCCCGAGAGCCAGCGCCACGAGAGCGCGTCGAGTCGGGCGACGGATTCGAAGGCGGCGAGCGTCCACAACGCCCTCCTTCGGGCCCGGGTCCACACCGGTGCCTCACATCGACAGCCTCCCTCGCGGCAAGGTCCCGGAACAGAGCCGGAGGTCCCGGAGGCCCCACGACCGCGACAAGACGTCCGCGGGTCGAGTCCGGGGGGTGGGAGGACCGGGGTCGGCACGGCGAGGCTGGAAACGTGGGGGGCCACTCAACCCCGCCGTCCGCGTCCCTGGAAAACGGGCGGCCCCGCTGGGGCCAGGATGTCGGTTGCGTCGGGACCACCCGCCCCCGCACTGTTGCCCATCCCGAGCGGGACGAATAGGGGACAAGGTCCCTTCCCCCCGAGCCGCCGCCTGAGACGGGCCGCCGTGTAGCCTGGCCGGTGGCGATGGGGCTCGCCCTGAACCGCCGGCTCGTCCGGCTGACGGTCCCTACCGGAAGACCACCGGGAGGAATCGCGCATGGACAGCAGCCGGGAGGGCCTCGCCACACCTTCAGGCCCAGCTGCACCACCCCGCACCCCGCCCCCGCGGCATCGCTCCGTCCGTGCCGGCACCCTCGGGGCCATCGCCGTCGGTGGGGCGCTGGGCGCCACGGCCCGGGTGGCGCTCGAGCGGGTGGTGCCCACCGGACCGGGGCTGGCGTGGGGGACGTTCCTCGTCAACGTGGTCGGAACCTTCGTGCTGGCCGGCGCGGCCGTGATCGTGCTGGAGCGCCTGGGGCCGACGCGCCTGGTGTGGCCCATGCTCGCCACCGGTGTGTGCGGCTCGTTCACCACGTTCTCGACCTTGGTGGTCGAGGTCGACCTGCGACTGCGGTCGGGGGACATCGCGCCGGGCATCGGGTACGGCGCGGCCAGCGTCACCGCCGGCCTGGTGGCGGTGGTGGCGGGAACCGTCCTCGCCCGGGGCCTGCTCAGGCGGGATGCTGTGCGTGGGCACGGCGCCGACACCACGCGGAGGAGACGACAGTGGAGCTGACAGGACCGGCGAAGCGGCTCACGGTGTTCGTGGGCGAGCACGACACCTACCAGCACCACTCGGTGGCCCAGGAGATCGTCCATCGCGCCCACGCCGCCGGGCTGGCGGGGGTGACGGTGTTCCGCGGCATCGAGGGGTACGGCGCCTCGAACCACATCCACACCACCCGGCTGTTGTCGCTGTCCGACGACCTGCCCCTGTGCATCGTGATCGTCGACGGCGGGGAGGCCATCGACGGGTTCGTGGCCCAGCTCGACGAGCTGGTGGAGGGTGGGCTCGTCATCGTCGAGGACGTCGAGGTGCTGCGCTACGTCCGCCACGACCGTGACGACGCGCCGTGAGCCTGTGGGTGTGGTTGGCCGTGGCCGGCGCCGGTGCGGTCGGATCGGTGCTGCGCTACCTGGTCGACACCGCCGTCGGGGCGCGGCGCTTCAGCGTGTTCCCCTTCGGCACCCTGACGGTCAACCTGTCGGGATCACTGGTCTTCGGCGTCATCACCGGCCTGGCGCTGTACCACGCCTTCCCCACCACGGCCAAGGTCGTGGTGGGCTCCGGGGTGTGCGGCGCCTACACCACGTTCTCGACGTTCTCGCTCGAGACCGTCCTGCTCGCCAGGGAGGGAGAACGCCTCCACGCCGTGCGCAACGTGGCGGCCAACCTGATCGGGTGCTGCGTGGCGGCGGGCACCGGCCTGGCCCTCGCCGCCCTGTAGCTCCGCCGATGGCGGAGCGGGGGTCAGGCGTCGTGCCGGGCCACGCGGGCCCGGTACAGACCGAGCGCATAGTCGACCGCCT
The DNA here is from genome assembly GCA_963839605.1 of uncultured Acidimicrobiales bacterium. Taxonomy (GTDB): domain Bacteria; phylum Actinomycetota; class Acidimicrobiia; order Acidimicrobiales; family UBA8190; genus JBEKVE01. Next base: position 7,077 of record CAWIWK010000009.1, read on the forward strand.
GCTGGGCGGCGAACGCCGTGGACCGCGTCGGCTCGAAGCAGAAGGTGCCGATGGGTGAGATGCGCACCGGCCCACCGCGGCGGCGCAGGATCTCGAGGGTCGACGAGCCCAAGGTCGGACCCGCTCTGAACATCGAGAGGGCGAGTCCGGCGAGCCACCACCCCGCCACCGCCACCACGCCTCCCGACAGGAGCGTCCCCCATTCGCCGCCCGACGCGGGCGAGCCCGGTTCGACCAGGGCCGCCTGGACCACGTTGTCGAAGGACAGCTCGTGGCGCGAGAACGGCCACGTCCACACGAGCTTGCTGTCGTGCACCTCGAGGCGCGCCGCCATGCGGCCCGCGCCGGTGGCGCCGACAACGGCACCGAGGAGCACGAGGGCAGCGCCGAACGCCGGACGGGCGCCGTGACCACCGGCGGTGAGCGCCGCCCCCCAGGCCATCAGCCCGATCCCCACAACGAGGTCGAGGGCACCGCTCACCACCACGGCCCGGGTGCGGAAGATCATCGGTGCCGCCTCCCCGGGAGAGCCGTGCGCTCCCATGTCGTCACCCACGGCACACCTCCGGCACGGCGGCGAAAGCGCACGGGTCTTGCTCGGCCCGGCCGTGCGCTGGGGGTGCTGTCGGCACACGGTCCGCACCTCTTGAGGCCACCGTGCGGAGAAAGGCGGTACCGTGGCCAACGGGACGGCGAACGAGGAGGCACGACGTGAGCGACGCCCCCACCCCTGAGGGCACGGCACAGCTCGAGGAGCTGACGGAGCAGGAGTGCCTCGACCTCCTGCGCCGGCACGCGGTGGGACGGATCGTGTTCGTCGTCGACGGACAGCCCATGGCGCTCCCCGTGAACTACGTCCTCCAGGACACCACCGTGGCGTTCCGCACCGATCCGGGGTCGAAGCTCGACGGTGCCAACCTGGGCCGCGTGGCACTCGAGATCGACGACGTGGACGCATCGACCCGGGAGGGATGGAGCGTGCTCGTCACCGGTGTGGGGCGCGACGTCACCGGAGCCATCGACGAATGGTCCGAGCGGGTGCAGGCCCAGCACCTCACCCCCTGGGCCGCCGGTGAACGACGCCACTGGGTGGCCATCTCGTCCCCGACCTTCTCGGGCCGGCGCATCCACCACGGCGCCGGCTGACACCGTCCCGGCTGCCCGTCTGGGCAGAGGGGCACCTCGTCAGCCGCGGGTCAGTTCCAGCTGGGCGTACGGCGGTCGGGGCCGCGACCGGGCCGGCGCCATCGCGACCACGGCGACCAGTACACGACGGCGAGGACCGCCAGCACGAGCACGGCCACCACGAACACCAACAGGGCCAGCGGGTGGACGATGTCCCCCGCCACCGGGAAGACGAAACGGCCCGGCCCCACGAGGCGCTGCGGGCCGGGCCCGAAGAGTCGCAGCGGCCCCTGGCCTGCCACGACCCTCCGGCTGGCCACGCTGATGGACCGGCTGGCCGATCCGACCAAGAGGGCCAGGCCCGCTCCCACGACCAGCACGACGAGCAGCGCGCTCAGGACCATGGCCCACGGCGGGCGCCACGGCGAGCGCGGCTCGAGGGGCGGAGGGTTCGTCACACCCCGGCCTGCCGCCCATGCCGCGGCGAAGCGCCGGGGGTCGAACGCGCTGTTGCCCAGCACGTCCTCGGGTGAGGCGCCCTCGGCCGCCGCCTCCTCGAGGTCGGCGGTGAGGTCGGCGGCCATCTCGTTGGCCACCGGATCCGCCACGCCGAGCCGGCGCCACTCCCGACGGCACTCGTCGACGAATTCGTTCACGGCGTCACCTCCGCTCTGACCAGACCGAGGGCGCCGTCGACGGCGTCACGCGTCGCCTGCCACTCACCCACCCCGGCCTGCAGGGCGCGCTCCCCCGCCGTCGAGAGCCGGTAGTACTTGCGCGGCGGGCCCCCGTTGCTGGCCGCTCGATGGGTCTCCACCAGGCCGTCGCGTTCCAGCCTGCCCAGAAGGGGGTAGATCGATCCCTCCCCCACGATCGAGAGACCTCGGGCCCGCAGACGCTTCGTCATCTCGTAGCCGTAGGCGGGGCCCTCCCCCATCACCGCCAGGAGACACAGGTCGAGGACGCCCCGCAGCAGCTGGCTCCGCCGTCCCTCCGCATATCCCATGCACGACAAGATACCGTCTGCTAACTTGCGCTGCAAGGCACGGGGCCGGCGGCCGCCACCCAGGAGCCGACGGCGACCACAGGGGCAAACGGTTCCCCACCGTGTGGAGACCGGGCAGACCGAGAGACCGGGCCGACCGAGAGAACGGGCACACCGAGAGACCGAGCCGACGGCGAGACCGAGCCGACGGCGAGACCGAGCCGACGGCGAGACCGAGCCGACGCCGAGACCGGTCCGAGCGACAACGACAAGGAGCATCGGATGACGATCGCCACGATGCCGGCCCCCACCGGCGCTCGCGCCGCCGAGAGCCGATGGGCGGTGGAGACCCACGGGCTCACCAAGCGCTTCGGGGACAACGTCGCCGTGAACGGGGTGGAGCTCCTCGTCCCCCGGGGATGCGCCTTCGGCTACCTGGGCCCCAACGGGGCGGGCAAGACCACCCTCATCCGGGTCCTGCTCGGGCTGACCCACGCCGACGCCGGCACCATGTCGCTGCTCGGTCACGCCGTCCCCCGGCACCGCGACGCGGCACTGGCCCGGGTGGGCGCCATCGTGGACGAGCCCCGCTTCCACGCCCACCTGACCGGGCGGCAGAACCTCCAGATGCTGGCGGGCGCCCGGGAGCGCGCCGCCCGGGAGCGGGTCGGGCCGTCGCTCGAACGGGTCGGGCATCGCACATCGCGCAGATGACCGGGTGGCCAAGTACTCGATGGGCATGCGCCAGCGCCTCGGCGTCGCCGCCTGTCTCATCGGGGACCCCCAGCTGCTGATCCTCGACGAGCCCATGAACGGGCTCGACCCCGCCGGCATGCAGGACATGCGCGAGATGATCCTGTCGCTCGTGGCCGAGGGCCGCACCGTGGTGCTGTCCTCGCACCTGCTCGACGAGGTGCAGCGCACCTGCGACGCCGTGGCCATCGTGGACCGGGGCCGCGTCATCCGCCAGGGGCCGATCACCGAGCTGCTGGCCGGCACGGCCCTCGTGGTCGAGGTGGAGTGCACCGAGCCGGACCGGGCCCAGACCCTGCTCGAAGGGACCGCCTTCGGGGCGCAGGTCCGGGTCGGAGCCGACGGGCTCGGCGTCACCCTGCCGGCGGGAACGCCACGCGACGTGATCGCCGAGATCACCGCCTCCTGGTCGGAGGGGGCATATCGCGTGTACCGGCTCCAGGAGGTGCGGGCCTCGCTCGAGTCGTGGTTCTTGCAGGTCACGAGCAGGCTGGGGGCGCAATGACGACGATCCCGGACGGAACCCTCCGGCGCCGCATCTCCCGTCCCCGCCCGACGCCGACCGGCCCGACCACAGGGGATCGTGGATCCCGACGGCCGGCATGATCGCCACCCGGCTCCTGGAGCTGCGCAAGCGGCGCGGTCTCATGACCACTCTCGCCCTGGTGACGATCGGCATCCCCACCGTCTTCCTCGTGATCCGCCTCCTCCTCCACGCATTCGCGCCGAAGACCTACGGACCGGCCGGCGGCTACTCCGTCTACACCGCCTTCGTCTCCGGCGTGCTCTACGTGTTCGGTTTCATCGTGGCCGCCACCCTGGGGGCCACGGCGGGGTCGGTGGACCTCACCGACGGCATGTTCCGGCACCTGGTGGTGACCGGCCGCTCGCGCCTGGCGCTCTACATCGCCCGCATCCCCGCCGGGCTCGCCATCATCTTGTCGATGGTGGCGGTGGGGTTCACCATCGTGTGCGTCGTATGCGTGTTCGCGGCGCCGACCCGGCTCTCGTTCAACGGCGTCACCGTGCCCACCGGGCTGTCACGCACCGGCCTCGAGAGCTGGGCCGCGGGCCATGCCGACGAGGTCATCTGCAACTTCGGGGTCAGGATCCAAGGACCGGGGCCGGGCACCTCCGACGTTCCCGAGGTGCTGAACGCCGTGCAGTGCGGGCCCAACAACGGGCCGGGCTTGAAGCTGTCCCCGGCGCCCCAGAACCAGGCGCAGCCCACCGCCGCCCAGGTCAGATCGGTGGCCCGCCTCATCGCCGACGG
>CAWIWK010000010.1:0-12513 GCA_963839605.1 uncultured Acidimicrobiales bacterium
TTCGTGATGTCGCTGACGAGCCCCCAGACCTTGTCCGGTGGCGCATCGATATGGAGATTGACCGCAGCGCGCATGACTGCAGACTCTAGGGCGTCGTGCGACGACTGTCAGACGAAAAAGCAAACCGCCGCACGGCGGGATCCCCCATCGGATCGCCGCCTCGCAGATCAGCCGCCCGGTGGCCGGTACGTCATCGTCTTCTTGGCGGCGACATCCAGTTCGTCCGGGGTGAGGAGCACCACCGTCCGCGACGTGGCACCACCCCCGGCGCTCACCGCCAACGCGGCCGCCGCAACTGAGGCATTGTCGGGCAAGTCGGCGATCAGGTAGACGTCAGCCCCCCCGAAGGCGAAGAAGAAGGACTCCACCGTCCCGCCGAGGCTCTCGATCAGCGTCGTGGCGGCGGCGACGCAGGCCGAGCCACCCTCGGCCTTCAGGCCCTTCATGCCATCGGGGGTGTAGCTCACTTCGAGTAGGTACTTCGCCATGGGGGCCACTCCTTTGGTCGAAGCGCCCTCACCTTAGGCCAGGCAGTGAACGAGAACCCTCGGCCACCGCCCGGGGGTACGCGGGGCGAGGGGCGTGTCCGGGCTGCGCCGTGACGGGAAGGCTGCGGGATGACCCTGGATCGCAGAGGCAGGGGGCGGACGAGCGCAGCCGTCCCCACCGCGTGCTCGACGACGACCGGGAGATCGCATCAAATTCACCCGGACGAGGCCCTACGCCTCGCTGTCCGACCACAACCGCGCCTCGCCCGCACCTACCCGGGGGTGTTCCCGCTCAGCCCGAGAGGCTTCAGTATCGCGGTCGAGCATGCCGATCCCTGGGATGGGGCGCCAGTCGGGTGTGCTCGTCCGCGCCCCCGATCCCATCAGGGGAAAGACATGACAGGCGTATCGAACAGAGCACCTCGGCGTGTGGCGGTGACCGTCTGCATGGTACTGGCGGCGGCCGTGTTGAACGCGACGCAGGCAAGCCCGGCAAGTGCGGCCGGCGACCCCGCACTGGACCGCTTGATCATTCCCGCTCCCGAGTCGGGATGGACCCCGTTCTCCTCCGCGATGGACGCGCAGGCGGCCCAGGAGGTCAGTGGTGGAGGCGTGGATCGGATCGCGACGCGAGGATGGACGTCACCCGATCAGACTGAAGTGGTCACCGTGCACGTCATGCAGTGGCCATCGGATGTCGATCCCACCCGTGCGCTGCGGACCTTCATACCGGCGCTGTGCGGCTATTCACCCGTCACGTCGTCGATACCCGGCATCGCCGGATCGCTGAGAGCGACCTGTACGCCGAGCACGATCTATGCGGGGGACTCGATGACGATCGCCGCCGCGCACAAGGGTCCCGTCATGGAGGCGGTCGTGTTCGTCGGAACACAGCACCCCAGCAACTCGGCTCTTGCCGGCATCGCCACCAAGCAATATGCGGCATTGCCGGCACCGCCGCTCGACGGCGCCAAGATCGGCATCGGCATCGCGATAATCCTGATTGCATTGCTCGCTGCATTTACCGCCCTGCAAGGACTCCGGCGCAGGGCCCGATCGGCCCGCACCGATGCCGGATCGACGACGGCGGTGGGTCACCCACCGGCATACGACAGATCACACGCCCCTGACAGGCAACTGCGCGAGGCCTGGAAACCCGAATCCGAGCCCGTTCTCCCCAGGTTCAATCCCCGAGGTTGAGGTTGCGTCGGGCACGCTCCCCCTGGGGGAGGGCTCGATCCGCCGTCAGGTCACCGACCCAGCAGCCATTTGACGCCGCGCGCTGCGTTGTCGCCCACCCGCTGCACCAGGGCCCCCGTCTCACGCGCCGCATCGATCCTTCGACGGCCCAGGTCCACACGGGCCAGCGTGCGCACGAGGTGGCGTGGCGTATCGGAGAGAAGAAGGGCTGCGAAGCCGAGAAGCACGAGGACGGCACCGACGATGGCCGCCGTCCTGAGCCCCGGCCCCTCACCGGTGAACGCCAGGGAGCCAGAAGCAGCTGTCACGGCGCCGACCGTGATCGGCGGAGCGGTCGTGCCACCGGCACTCGAGGTCGCCGACTGGTAGACGTTCAGCTCGAACCCGCCATGGTCGCTGCACACTCCCCCGATGCCACCCGACAGGCTCACGGTCCCGTCCTCGCACTCGACCATGTAACCCTTGCCGTTGTCGAAGTTGTCGATGCAGCGGAAGTAGCTGCAGGTTCCTGACGCGGGGCTGTAGATCAGGGATCCAGCATTGGCGCAGTAGGTGTAGCCGAACGGGTTTTGAGGCGCACCGCAGAGCGCACCGGTCGCCGTCGTGGTGCTCGTCGACGTGGGCACCGTGGTCGACCCGATCGCCGTGGTGGTGGGGGCCGTCGTGGTCGATGCCGCCGCCGTCGTGGTGGTGGATGGCGTCGTCGTGGTGGACGGCGTCTCTGTCGTCGTGGTGGGCGTCCCTGTCGTCGTGGTGGTGGAGGCGACGGTGGTGGTGGGGGCCACGGTGGTGGTAGGGGCCACGGTCGTGGTGGTGGGGGCCACGGTGGTGGTGGTGATGATGGGTGTCACCGTCGTCGTCGTCGCCGTGCCCGTGGTCGTCGTGGTGGGCGCCACGGTCGTCGTCGTGGTGGTGGGCGCCACGGTGGTCGTCGTCGCCGTGCCCGTGGTCGTCGTGGTGGGCGCCACGGTGGTCGTCGTCGGTGCCTCGGTCGTCGTCGAGGTGGGCGCCAGAGTGGTCGAGGTGGGCGGCGGAGAGGTGCTCGCCGGGACGAGCACGACAGGTGCGCTGCTGTCGTCACCAGCGGCAATGCAGGTCGTAGCCGCCGGGCACGAGATGCCGACGAGATCGATGAGGTCACTCGGGACGCTGACCTCCTCCCAACTTGCCCCCGCCGTGGTCGTGTTCAAGACGACCGGCACGGTCGAGGCGAAGTCGTCGCTGGCGCTACCGCTGTCACCGGAGGCGGAGCAGTCGGCGGTGGTGGCGCACGATACGGCTGTCAGGTCGGCGATGTCGTCCGGGACGGCGAGCTCCGTCCACTTGCTGCCCCCGTTGGTCGTGGTGAGCACGACCGAGTTGTTGTTGTTGTCGCCGGCGGCGAAACAGGTCGTAGTGGTCGGGCACGAGATCCCCACCAGATCGATGATGTCGTTCGGCACGGAGATCGTCGTCCACTTGCTGCCCCCGTTGGTCGTGGTGAGCACGACCGAGTTGTTGTTGTTGTCGCCGGCGGCGAAACAGGTCGTGGCGGTCGGGCACGAGATCCCCACCAGGTCGACGATGGCGTTCGGCACGGCGAGCTCGGTCCACTTGGTGCCACCATCTGTCGTGGCGAGCACGACCGGATTGGTGTCATTGTCGCCGGCGGCGAAACAGGTCGTCGCGGTCTGGCACGAGATGCCCACCAGGTCGTCGATGTCGTCCGGTACGGCGACCTCGGTCCACTTGGTGCCCCCATCTGTCGTGGTGAGCACGATGGAGTTGTCGGCATTGTCGCCGGCGGCGACACAGGTGGTGGCGGTCGGGCACGAGATGCCCACCAGATCGAGGACGTCGCTGGGCACGCTCTGCACCGTCCAGCTGCCCGGGAGGGCAGCGCTGGTCGATACAACCAAGAGTGAAACGCCCACTGCCATCGTGACCGCAGCCGCGGCTCGAACCCAGACAATAAGGCTCGGGCCCCCCAATGACCGGGCCGGGCGAACGCGGCGGAAAGCCCACGACATCGAGTGTCGACTCCTCGGATTGGTGGCTCTCATCGAGGGTACGAATTCCCCCACGAAATCGCATCCCCAATGTTGAGGATTTGGGAGGGCGATCGCCCCAGGGCGCGTCAGGGCAAGGCGCTCATCGGGGCTGCGACGTCACCACCGCTCCCAGGTCGAAACGATTGGCTGGCGGGGGAGGGCTCGAACCTCCAACATCCGGCTCCAAAGGCCGGCGTTCTGCCGATTGAACTACCCGCCACCGACGAGCGTGCCCCCACCGTAGGTCAGGCGGCCACGAGCTCGATGCGATTGCCGAAGGGATCGTCGACGAAGCAACGGCGCACCCCGGGCACGGCATCGTCGTCCCGCACACCGTGCCCGGCCGCCTCGAGCGCGGCGCACAGCGCGTCGAGGCCCTCCACGACGAGGGCGGGGTGGGCCTTGCGGGCCGGGCGGAATTCGCCTTCCACCCCGAGGTGGAGCGTCACCTGGCCGTTGGAGAACCAGCACCCGCCCCGGGCCGCCAGGACAGGGGGTTTGGGCTGCTCCTCGAGCCCGAGGAGCTCGGCGTAGAACCGGCGGGCCGTGGGCTCGCCCCCTCGGGCATGGCCAATTGCACGTGGTCCACAGCAAGGAGTCGGTGCACCACAGCCCACCTCCGGCAGATGCGTCCCGGTGACGGAACGAGGCTACTTGGCGGGTGCCCGGCCCGGCCCGCTATCCTCCTGGCCAGTCATGGGATCCCTCATAAAGAAGCGCCGCAAGCGCATGCGCAAGAAGAAGCACAAGAAGATGCTGAAGGCCACCCGCTGGCAACGGCGGGCCGCCGGCAAGTAGGGCGCCGGCGGGCAGGGCCCACCAGGCAGATCGCAGACACCGCTCCCGCCCGATGGGCGGGAGCGGCGCGTGAGGGCAGGGGCGGGGCCGGCAGGCTCAGCCGAGGTCGGCGGTTGGCACGGTGCGCGCCACCACCAGCGGCGCCCGCTCCCCCTCCACCACCAGGCAGTCGCGCCCCGCCAGGCCCAGCGCGTCGGGCGTTCCCTCGACGAACCACGCCGACCCGCTCCCCGCCAAGCGGGGCCGGCAGCCCGTGGCCCCCGCCAACGCGTCGCGCCAGGCACCGAGGGCGGGCGCCACGTCGAGAGCGGCCGGTTCGAGGTCGTTTCCGCCCCCGGCTTCCCCATCCCCTTCGCCGTGGCGGGCAAGAGCACCCGCACGTCGCCGCGTCCCACGCGCCGTACACCGCACCGGTGTCGACGGCCAGGGGCGGCACCACGAGGACGAAGGTGCGGGCCTCGAAGGGCAGCGCCTCCACCGACTCGCCCCCGGCCCGGACCCGGGCGCGCCCGCCCCGGACGCAGAACGGCACGTCGGACCCGAGCCCCGCGGCCAGGGCGAGGTCGCCGCTGCCGGCCCAGCGCAGCACGGCGGCGGCATCGGTGGAGCCGCCCCCCAATCCGGCACCGGCCGGGATGCGCTTGACGATGCGCACCGCGGCCCGGCGATCGAGCGCCGACAGGGCGCGCGCCACGAGGTTGTCGGCCCCGGGCGGCACGGCGGCCACACCCAGACCACCCACCACCTCGTCCACCACCGAGATGCCGGACCCGGGCCCGAAGGTCAGGCTGTCGACGAGGTCGATCGATACCATCTCGGCGTCGAGCAGGTGGTACCCGTCGGACCTGACCCCGGTGACGCGCAGCGACAGCGTGAGCTTGGCCGGCGCCACCACCGTCGACTCCGTCGTCTCGGTCACTCCCCCGTTGCGCATGCCGCCAGCCTCCCCCACTGCTCGACCGACAGGTTCTCGGCGCGGACCTCGGGGTCGATGCCGGCGGCGGCGAAGCATTCGGGCGTGACGACACCCGCCAGCGACCGGCGCAACATCTTGCGTCGCTGGCCGAAGCTGGCCCGCACGAGGGCGAAGAGCCGCTCGGGCGACACCACCTCGGGATCCACCGCCACCGACGGTCGCCGCACCATGCGCACCAGTACCGATTCCACGTTCGGGCGGGGGACGAACACCGTGGCGGGCACCGTTCCCACGAGGCGCGCCGTGGCGTGGTAGGCGACCTTGACCGTCACCGCCCCGTAGGCCTTGGTCCCCGGTTCAGCCGCCAGCCGCTCCCCCACCTCGCGCTGCACCATGACGAGGATCGACGCCACGGCGGGCGCCTCGTCGAGGACGCGGACCACGATGGGCACGGCCACGTTGTAGGGGAGGTTCCCCACCATCGTCCACGGTCCGTGGGGCGCAACCGGCGGAGCCGGCGCACCGTCGGGGCGCGGGCCGCCGGGCCCAAGGAGCTCGCCCCAGTCCAGGGTGAGGGCATCGGCGTGCACGACCCGGACACCGAGGGGCTCCACCCGGGCGCGCAGCAGCGGCACCAGGTTGCCGTCGATCTCCACCGCCACCACGGTGGCGCCCGTCTCGGCCAGCGCCGTCGTCAGGCGCGCCGAGCCCGGCACCGATCTCCACCACGGGTGTGGCCGGCCCGACCTCGGCCAGGCGCGCCACCCGGTGCACGGTGTTGGCGTCGGCCACGAAGTTCTGCCCGAGCGAGCGCCGTGGGCGCAGCCCGTGCCCGGCGAGGTCGTCGCGGACCTGACGGGGCGAGAGCGTCACTGCCACGACACGACGGCGTCGCTCACCCGAGGGCGAAGGCGGCGCGCGTCGCCGCCGTGCACGACCGGGCCAGCTCCGACGGCGCCACGCCCCGCACCTCGGCCACGGCCTCTCCGACGGCCACCACCCAGGCCGGCCGGTTCTGCTTGCCCCGGTGCGGCACGGGAGCGAGGAACGGGGCGTCGGTCTCCACGAGCAGGCGGTCGGCCGGGCACAGGGCGGCGGCGTCGCGCACGTCCTGGGCACCCTTGAAGGTGACGATGCCGCTGAAGGACAAGAAGGCACCGAGGTCCAAACAGCGCCGGGCCTCGTCGGGGCCGCCGGTGAAGCAGTGCAGCACCGTCCGCTGCGGCGGTCCTTCGCTGCCGAGCACGTCGAGGGTGTCATCCCACGCCTGGCGGCTGTGCACCACGAGTGTCAGGTCCAAGCGCCGCGCCAGGGCCACCTGGGCGGCGAACACAGCACGCTGCGCGTCACGGGGGGAGTGGTCGTAGTGGAAGTCGAGACCGCACTCCCCCACCGCCACCACCACGCCCGGGGCGCGCCCGAGCGCGTCGGCCAGCTCGTCCTCGAGCCCGGCCACGCCGTGCACGGCCTCGTGGGGGTGCACACCCATCGTGGCCCACGCCCCGAAACCGGCAGGGAGCACGGCATCGGATCGGTCCTGACCCTGCGCACCACTCCCCACCACGTCGCGGACCGCCGTCACCAGCTCGACGGCCTGGCGCGACGTGGTGGCGTCGGTCCCCACGCACACCACACCTCCCACCCCGGCGGCAGCCGCCTCGCCCAGGGCGGCCACGACCTCGGTGCCGTCGGGCCGGTACTGGTCCTGGAGATGGCAGTGCGAGTCGAGCCACCGCCCGTCGGGCCGGGGAAGGCTCGGCGGCGGCGCTCACGCCCGGCGCCGGGGGAACAGTGGCGGTCCCTTCTCCACCGCCGTCCCGCCCGGGTAGCCGCCCCAGGCGGCGGCGTCGGGGAGCCGTGCCGCGTCGGGCCGGCCCTCGAGGCCGAGACGGCGCCAGATCTCGGCGCTCGTGGCGGGCATGGCCGGTGCGGCGAGCAGGGCGACGATGCGCAACGACTCGAGGGCGGCCCCGAGGACGTCGTCGACGGCCGGACCGGGATCGGCCTTCCACGGCTCGACCGCCTCGAGCTCGGCGTTGGTCTCGTGGATGAGGCGCCACGTGGCCTCGAGGGCGAGGGTGGGCTGGGCCTCCTCCCAGGCGCGCACCGTGTCGGCCACGACCGACTCGGCCACGGCCCGCAGGCGGCCGTCGGGGGGCGGCACCGGACCGTTCCCCGCGCACTTCGACCCCACCACCGTGGCCACCCTGGCGAGAAGGTTGCCGAGGTTGTTGGCCAGGTCGGCGTTGTAGCGGGCGGTGATGCCCTCGTAGGAGAAGTCGCCGTCGAGACCGAAGGTCGTCTCGCGCAGCAGGTAGTAGCGCACGGCGTCGACACCGAAGTCGTCGGTCAGCTGGCGGGGCGAGATCTGGTTCGCCTTCGACTTCGACATCTTCTCCCCCGACACGAGCAGCCACCCGTGCACGAGCAGATGGGCGGGAGGGTCGATCCCCGCCGCCATGCACATGGCCGGCCACCACACGCAGTGGAAGCGGATGATGTCCTTGCCGATGAGGTGGTGCACCGCCGGCCACCACCGGTCGAAGCGGGCCTGGTCCTCGCCGTAGCCGATGGCCGTCAGGTAGTTGACCAGCGCGTCGTACCACACGTAGAAGACGTGGCCCGGGTCCCACGGCACCTCCACGCCCCAGGGCGTCGAGGTGCGGGTGATGGAGATGTCCTCGAGGCCGCCCTTGATGATCCCGAGGGCCTCGTTGCGCTTCGACGCCGGTCGCACGGCGTCGGGGTTGGCCTCGTACCACGCCAGCAGACGGTCCTGGAAGGCACTCAGCTTGAAGAAGTAGTTCTCCTCCGACAGCATCTCCACCGGCCGGCCGTGGATGGCGCACACGCCGTCGACCAGCTCGGACTCCTTTTTGTAGTCCTCGCACGCCACGCAGTAGAGGCCCCGGTACTCGCCGAGCTCGGTGTAGCCGTTGTCGTGGATCGTCTGCAGGAACCGCTGCACGGCCCTGTGGTGGCGCGGCTCGGTGGTGCGGATGAAGTCGTCGTTGGAGATGTCGAGCGCCTGCCAGGCCTCGGTGAAGCGCGCCGCCATCGTGTCCACCCAGTCGTTGGGGGGGACACCGTGCTCCTGGGCGGCCCGGGCGATCTTGTCCCCGTGCTCGTCGGTGCCCGTCAGGAAGAAGACGTCGTCCCCGGTCAGCCGGTGCCAGCGGGCCAGGGCGTCGGCGATCACCATCGTGTAGGCGTGCCCGATGTGGGGCACGTCGTTCACGTAGTAGATCGGCGTCGTCACATAGAAGGGGGGCACCGCCGTAGCGTACCGACCCGACGCGGCGTCACGGACCGGGCGGTCCCGGCGGTGCGCCGGCTCGGGGCGCCCGCCCCCTCACCAGTTGGCCACGTGGCAGGCCCCGTGACCGGTGCGCTCCACGTAGTGCTGGTGGTAGGCCTCGGCCGGCCAGAACGTCGTGGCGGGGACGACCTCGGTGACGATGGGCCGGCCGAACCGGGCCTGGTGGTCCGCCAGCGACTGCCGGGCGGCGCGCTCCTGCTCGGCGTCGTGGACGAAGACCGCCGATCGGTACTGCGTGCCGACGTCGGTCCTTGGCGGTCGGGCGTGGTGGGGTCGTGGTGCCGCCAGAACTCGGCCAGGAGCTGCTCGTAGGAGACCCGGCTGGGGTCGTAGGTGACGAGCACGGCCTCGGCGTGCCCCGTCGCCCCCGAGCACACCTGCTCGTAGGTGGGGCCGTGTCGCGCTCCGCCGGTGTAGCCCGACACCGCGTCGACCACGCCGGGCACGTTGCGGAAGAGATCCTCCACCCCCCAGAAGCACCCCGCCGCGAACGTGGCCAGCGCCAGTCCTCCGGGTGCGTCACCGGGCTCCACCGCCGGCGCCTGGGTCTTGTCGAGTCCGAATTTCACGCTGTGGCTCTCCTTCGGTCGGCTCGCCCCCCGGACGCCTGTGCGCCGCCTCGCCGTGCCTGCGATGGTCAACCCCGGTGCCCGCCCCCGCATTCCGGTGGTGGGCGCAACAGCGCGGCCGCCTCGTAGGCGCGCCGGCGCGACACCCCGAGCTGGCGGGCCACCGCCGCGGCGGCGTCGCGGCGGGAGTCGCCCGCCTCGAGACGCAGGCGCAGCGCCGCCTCGATGTCGGCGTCGTCGTGGGAGACCTCGGGTTCGGGCGCACCCCCCACCACCACGACCACCTCGCCCTGCACCTCCCGGTCGGCGAACGCCTCTGCCGCCTCGGCCATCGTGCCCCGCCACACCTCCTCGTGGAGCTTGGTGAGCTCACGGGCCACCACCACCGGCCGGTCGGGGCCGCAGCGCACGAGCAGATCGGCCAGGGTGGCGGCGAGTCGGGCCGGTGCTTCGAAGAGCACGACCGTGGCCGTGTGGTCCGCCACGTCGTCCAGGCGCCGGCGGCGCTCGGTCCCTTTGCGGGGCAGGAAACCCTCGAAGGCGAAGCGGGCGGTGGGCAGACCGCTCACCACCAGCGCGGCGATCACCGCACTCGGCCCGGGCACCGCCGACACGGTGGCACCGGCGGCCACCGCCGCTGCCACCAGCCGGGCGCCGGGATCCGACACCGCAGGCGTCCCGGCGTCGCTCACCACCGCCACTGTGGCTCCCCGCGCCAGCCGGCCGATCACGTCTGCCAGGCGGGCCGCCTCGTTGTGACCGTGCAGCGACAGCAGGGTCTTGCCCCGCACCCCGGCGTGGGTGAGCAGGGCGCGGGTGCGCCGGGTGTCCTCGCAGCACACCACGTCGGCCGCGGCCATGGTGTCACCGCCCGCGGCGACAGGTCGCCCAGGTTGCCGATGGGCGTGGCCACCAGCACCAGGGTGCCCGCCGACGCGTCCGGCGCCCCCGGCGCGTCCGACCCCGTGCCGGTGCGCACCGTCGGTCGTCGCACGCCGGTCACGAAGGTGTGTGGAGCTCGAGAGTGTCCCCCACGCGCAGGCCCCAGCGGTCGAAGGCGCCCGACGACGCCTCGAGCACCGACCGCGCCCGCAGGCGGGGCAACGTGGCGCGCCACGGCGCCAACTGGACCACGTCGACCACGCACAGAGAGCGATCGAGGAAGGCCACGTCGAGGGGGAAGCGCATGCCCAGACTGTGCACCGAGCGGGTGTGGGGCAGCACGAAGGCTCCCTCGTAGCCGGTCCGGCCCATGAGGCCCCGCAGGCGCTCGGCGTAGGTAGCGGCCACCTCGGCGTTGGCCAGCACCACCCCGTCGCGCAACAACCACGTCGTCGCCGTCACGCCGCACCGACCGTCACACGTTGAAGCGGATCTCGAGGACGTCGCCGTCGGCCACCTCGTAGTCCTTGCCCTCCAGGCGCAGGCGGCCGGCGGACTTGGCCGCCGACCACGAGCCCAGCCCGATGAGCTCGTCCCAGTGGATGACCTCGGCCCGGATGAAGCCGCGCTGCAGATCGGAGTGGATGACACCGGCGCACTCCGCCGTGTGGGCGCCGGCCCGGAAGCTCCAGGCGCGCGACTCCTTGTCCCCAGTGGTGAAGAACACGCGTCGGCCGAGCAGGTGATACGCGCTGCTCGCCACCCGGCTGAGAGCCCCCTCCCCGAGCCCCAGGCCCGCAACCAGCTCGGCGCGCTCCTCGGGTGCCAGGCGGGCCGCCTCCGCCTCGAGCTGCACGCACACGGCCAGCGCCTCGCCGTGGCCCTCGAGCACCTTGGTCACCCCGGCCGCGGCGTCCCCGGCGTCGACGACGGCGTCCTCACCCACGTTCACGACGGCCAGCACGGGCTTGTCGGTCAGGAGGAACAGGTTGCGCCGCTCCGGGCGCCGGGCATCGAGTCCGGCGCGGTACAGCGGCACACCGTCCGACAGGGCCTCGAGGGCCTCCTCCATGGCGGCCACCTCGCCCGCCAGCGTCTTGTCGGCCCGGGCCGCTTTGCGGCGCCGGTCGATCTGAGACTCCACCGACGCCATGTCGGCCAGCACGAGCTCGAGCTCGAGAGAACCCAGGGCCTCCACCGGATCGCTGTCCCCGGGCACCTCGGGGTCGACGAAGGCCCGCAGCACCACGCACAGGGCGTCCACCTCGCGGATGCCGGCCAGGAAGCGGTTGCCCAGTCCCTCCCCGGTCGACGCGCCGGGCACCAACCCGGCGATGTCGACGACCTCCATGCCGGCCCGCACCACCTTGCGGCTAGCGCTCATGTGCGCCAGGGCGTCGAGACGCGTGTCGGGGAGCGGCGCCACCGCCATCGAGGACTCGGTGGTGGTGAAGGGATGCGACGCCACCGGCGCGGCGGCGCCGGTCAACGCATTGAACAGTGACGTCTTGCCGGAGTTGGGCAGTCCGACCAGGCCCAGTCGTTCCACCGCCCCGACGCTAATGCCTGGGGCGGGGGGCGTCGGCGGGCCCGCCGACGTCGGGTAGGGTGCTTCGCCATGTCGAAACGCACCGTGAAGCGCAAGATCCGCAGCAAGAAGAAGGCCAACCACGGCAAGCGGCCCAACGCCGGCCGGGGCTAGGCACGCACGCCGGCGCTGCGGCCGGCTCAGGGCCGGTAGGTGAGCCCCATTCCCTCCACCATGGCCACGAGGGGCGTGGGGAGGTCGGAGATGATGCCGTCCACCCCCAGGTCCAGCAGGTGGCGCATGGCGGGGACGTCGTTGACGGTCCACACGTGCACGGCCACGCCCGCAGCGTGGGCGGCGGTGACGAAGCGCTCGTCCACGATCACCACGTCGCCCTTCGTGGCCGGTACCTGCATGGCCACGAAGTCGGGCTCGGGAGGCCGGCCGCCCTCCTGCAGCGCACGCCAGAAGGTGGCCACGCCTAGGGTGCCGGCCGACACGGCGATGTCGGGAGCCACGGCGGCGAAGCGTTGTGTGGCCACGTCGAGGAACGACGCCACGATGACCCGGTCGCTGTGACCGTGGCGGGCGAGCTCCCGGGCCAGGAGCCCCTCGTAGGGCTCGACGGCGGGGGCGGTCTGCTTGATGTCGAGGTTGAGCGCCACGTCCGGATGGTCATCGAGCACGTCGAGCACCTCGGCCAGGGTGGCCACGGCGAATGAGCGGTCGGCGGGCGCCCTGCCCCGGTAGGGGTAGTCCTCGGGGGGAAGCCCCTGCGTCTCG
>CAWIWK010000011.1:0-7087 GCA_963839605.1 uncultured Acidimicrobiales bacterium
GCCGCCACCAGGTGGCCCACGTGAACGGGATCGAAGGTGCCGCCGAAGATGCCCGTCCTGGTCGGGGCGCCGCTCCCGCCACCGTGCCCGCCGCCGAGGAGCCCCTGCATGTCCTGAGCGTAGGCGCCGACCATTTACGCTGTATCCCCATGGCCACGCAGACCTGGAGCCCGCAACGCTGGCGTCGGTCCCCGGCCGCCCAGCAGCCCACCTGGCCCGACGAGGACGAGCTCGAGCGGGTGCTCAAGAACCTGGGCTCGCTGCCGCCCCTCGTTTTTGCAGGAGAGGCGCGCCGTCTCACCTCTTCGCTGGCCCAGGTGGCCGAGGGGCGGGCGTTTCTCCTCCAGGCGGGTGACTGCGCCGAGTCCTTCGTGGACTTCTCGGCCGACAACATCCGGGACAAGCTCAAGGTCATCCTGCAGATGGCGGTGGTCCTCACCTACGGCGCCGGCGTGCCGGTGGTGAAGGTGGGGCGGATCGCCGGGCAGTTCGCCAAGCCCCGTTCGTCGCCCACCGAGCGCATCGGCGATCTCGAGCTCGACGTCTTCCGGGGCCACATGGTGAACGACGACGCCCCCGACGCCACCGCCCGGGTCCCCGACCCGCACCGCCTCATCGACGCCTACCACCAGTCGGCATCGACGCTCAACCTGGTGCGGGCCTTCACCAAGGGAGGCTTCGCCGACCTGTCCAGGTCCACCTGTGGAACCAGCAGTTCGTGGCGTCGAGCGAGGAGGGGCGCCGCTACGAGCAGATCGCGGCGGAGATCGACCGCGCCCTGCGCTTCATGGCGGCGTGCGGCATCGACCTCCTGGGCGAGGAGACGCTGCACGAGGTCGACTTCTTCACCAGCCACGACGCGCTGATCCTCGGCTACGAGGAGGCCCTCACCCGCATGGACTCGCTCACCGGTGACTGGTACGACTGCTCGGCGCACATGCTGTGGGTGGGCGAGCGCACCCGTCAGCTCGACGGGGCGCACGTGGAATTCCTGTCGGGCATCCACAATCCCCTGGGCTGCAAGATCAGCGCCTCGACCACCGCCGACGAGGTGCTGGCGCTGTGCGATGCCCTCGACCCGGACCGCACGCCGGGACGCCTGACTCTGATCTCGCGGATGGGGGCGGACAAGGTGGCCGACGCCCTGCCGCCGCTGCTCGAGGCGGTGCGCGCCTCGGGGCACCCCGTCGTGTGGGCGTGCGACCCCATGCACGGCAACACCTTCGTGAGCGAGGGCGGGCGCAAGACGCGGCGCTTCGACGACATCCTCACCGAGGTGAAGGGGTTCTTCGACGCGCACCGGGCCATGGGGACGTGGCCGGGGGGTGTGCACCTCGAGCTCACCGGCGACGACGTCACCGAGTGCCTGGGTGGCTTCGGCGACATCCTCGAGGGCCAGCTGCACGAGCGCTACACCACGGCCTGCGATCCGCGCCTGAACGCCCGTCAATCGATCGACCTGGCCTTCCGGGTGGGAGAATTGTTGCGGGGTTGACGGGCGTCTGCGCAGGTGGAGCGCAGAGAGACCGGGGGTGATTGCACAGCGTCACCCGCTTCGGGAGAATGGCAGGGAGCCGCAGACGCCCCCGACGTCGGCGCCGTCGCCGAGCGCCCTGACGCCCGACGCGCAGCAAGGACCGCAGCACAACCCCATGCCACGCACCGCACACATCTCCTCGCGCCCCGGTCGCGTCCTCGGCGCTCTCGTGGCCGTCGCCGTCTGCCTGGCCGTGGTGGCGCCCCGGCCGTCGGCGGCGAGGACCGCACCGCCACCGCTGGCGCACGCCGCTGCCGCTGCGAGCAGCGCCGTGCCCGCGTACTGGACCGTGGCGTCGGACGGCGGGGTGTTCGCCTTCGGCGGCCTGCCCTTCTACGGGTCGATGGGCGGATCGCACCTGAACGCCCCCATGGTCGACATCGCCCCCACCGAGACCCTGGCCGGCGCAGACGGCAAGGGGTACGTCACGGTCGCCTCCGACGGCGGGGTGTTCGCCTTCGGCGGCGCGCAGTTCCACGGCTCGATGGGCGGGACCAAGCTCAACCGGCCCATGGTGGGGATCGCCACCGACCCCGCCACGGGCGGCTACTGGACCGTGGCCTCCGACGGCGGGGTGTTCGCCTTCGACGCCCCCTTCTTCGGGTCCATGGGGGCGGTCACGCTGGCCGCGCCGGTGGTGGCCATGGTGGCAACGCCCGACGGGCGCGGCTACTGGCTCTTCGCCTCCGACGGCGGGGTGTTCGCCTTCGGCGACGCCCCCTATGAGGGATCGATGGGGGGAAAGCCCCTCGCCCAGCCCGTGGTGAGCGCGGCGGCGCCCGACATCGGGGGCTACTGGCTCATGGCCGCCGACGGAGGGATCTTCGCCTTCGGCGACGCCGGGTACTTCGGATCGCTCGGCGGCCATGCTCTGGCGCGGCCCCTCGTGGGCCTGGCCGCGGCCGACCCGGGCGGGTACTGGATGACCGACAGCAACGGTGCGGTCACCCCCTTCGGCGACGCCGGGTACTTCGGGTCCGCCCCCCAGCACATCTCGCGTCCGGTGGTGGCCATCGCCGACGGCCCGGGGACGGGGGTGGCGGCCAACGGCGCCTATCCGTCGGGCAGCTACGGGTACGACATCTCGACCTTCCAGGACAACCCGCCCTCGTGCACCTCCACCCTGCCGTCGGGCCACATCGTGGGCATCGTGCAGGTCACCGGGGCATCGAGCGGCTTCCCCAACCAGTGCCTGGCCCACGAGGCGGCATGGGCGGGCGCGGGGCTCAATCTCTACGTGTTCCTCACCGACGGCAGCGACACCGTGGCCCAGCCGGGGTGCAATGGGGACCTGGCATGCAACTGGGGCTACGAGGCGGGGACCTACGCCTATCAGTACGCCCTGTCCCAGGGAGTGAACACCCTGGTGACGTGGTGGCTCGACGTCGAGCCGGCCAACTGGTCCTCCGACACGGGGGAGAACGACCAGGTCATCGCGGGGGCACAGAGCGCGCTGCGGGGCCTCGGCATCAACAACGTGGGGGTCTACACGAGCCCGCTCACGTGGAACGCCATCGCCGGCAAGTACCAGCCGCCGATGCCGCTGTGGGTGGCGTGGTACACGGGCGACCCCCAGGCCAATTGCGCAACCGCCGTGTCCTACGCGGCGTCGAACGGTGACTTCCTGCCGACGGGCGGGGTGTGGGTCACGCAGTACACCGACCAAGCCAACGGCGAGAGCCTCGACGGCGACTACGCCTGCTGATGTCTCGGCGGCGAGGCGCCTTGCCCACCCGTCGCCGCCGGTGAGCGAATGGTGGCCCCCCGGCGGGGAGCCGAGCGAAGGTGCCGGCTCGAATCTTCCGCCGCCGCCTCCTCCTCCGCCTTCGCCCCCGCCGCCCCCGCCGCCTCCGCCGCCTCCTCATCCGCCTCCGTGGACGTGGCCGGCTCCCCGGCGCCGTGGACGGCGCCCGGAGGACAGCACCCCCCTGCCGGCCCCTCCCGGCGCCGGCGCCTGCGTCTTGCGCGCTGGCCCTGGTCGGGGTGGCGGTGGCGGTGGCGGTGGCGTTCGCCTTCGTGGGCCGCCCCGTGGGCCACGACCTCCATCCCGCCCAGCCGGGAACAGGCGGGGCGTCGGGGTACGAGACCTTCACCGGACCGCTCGGAAGGCCCATGGCGACGGGTCGGCCCTGGGGCGCCCCCTGCCGGCCCATCGTGCTGGCCCCGATGGCGTCGATCCCGGACGACGTCTACGCCCAGATACGCCTGGTGGTGTCACAGGCGCGCAGCGACGGCGTGGACGTCGCCATGGCCGACCGCGACGGCGTGTGGGGAACCGGGCGTCCTCTACCCTCGGGGTCGCACCGATGCCGACGTGACGTTCGTGCCCGTGTACGGCAACACCTCGTCGTCGCCGGCGCTCCCCGGCGGGGAGCCTGAGCGGATCGAGTTCGGCTACGACGCCCGTCCCGCCTCCGACGGAGTCCACGAGGTCATCACGTCGCTGCAAGGTGTGCTCTATTTCCGCAACCTGGGCAACAGCGCCTTTGCCGACCGCCACGCCACGCGCCAGCTCATCGCCTTCAGCCAGGGCATCGGTTCCTCCACGGCGCCGGGATCGGGCATCGCCCGGGGCACCACGGTGGACCGCTTCAGCCCCGATGACCTGGCGGCCATGCAGCGCATGTCGGGATGCCGCTTCGAGCCCGCGCCCTGACGCCGCGGCGCACGCCGGACTCCTGTCTCAGAGCACCCGGACGCGGAGGTGGGCGGCGTCGTTGTAGCGCACCAGGCGCCACGGCCCGCCGCCGGCGTCGATGGACCACTCGGTGAGCGACGTGTGCTCGGTGGGAAGGCCGAGACGGCCCCGGTCCGGCGCCACGGGCAGGAAGGCCAGCATCGAGGCCTCGATGACCCCGGCGTGGCACACCACCACCACCTGGCCGCCGCGGTGCGCGGCCGCCAGGCGGCGAAGCGCCCCCGAGGCGCGGGCCACGAACGAGGACCAGCTCTCGCCGCCCGGGGCCACGAGCGCCTCGGGGTCGGCGTCGAAGTCGGGCTCGCCGAAGCGGTCCCGGAACTCGTCCCACGTGAGGCCGTCGGCCTCGCCGGGATGCAGCTCGCACAGGTCGCAGTCCTGGCGCGGCGGTCCCCCACCGAGGCCCGGCCCGGCCAGGTCGGCCGTCTCGACGGCACGTGGCAGCACGCTCGTGTACAACGCCACCGCACCCGACAGCTCGCCCGTGTCGACCAGCCGCGCCGCCAGGGCGAGGGCCTGGCGGCGGCCGAGGGGCGTGAGACCCGTGCACCCGGTGCGCCCCCCGACGACACCGCCGACGTTGCACGCCGCCTCGCCGTGGCGGATGAGCACGAGGCGGGTGCCCTCGCCCGACGGGGGGCGGACGGTGCGCACCCGGGCGGGGGGTCCGATGCGCCGGATGCGGGAGGCGGGGCGGTGGCGCTCACGCCAGCTCCGACACGAACCGCTCGAGCTGGCGCAGGTTGCGGCACTCGAACACGTCGTCGCAGTGCACGGCGTACTCGCCCAGGATGGAGTCCCCGGTTCCCCAGTAGGCGCGGGGTTCGGGGTTGAGCCAGTACACGTGGCGGGCCCGGTGGCGGATCTCCTGGACCACCCAGGCCTGCGAGGCGTGGTAGTTGTTCCGGGCATCGCCGAGCAGGAGCACGCTCGTGCGGGGGGTGATCTCCTCCCCCAGCGCTCCCAGAACACCGTGAAGGCATGCCCGTAGTCCGAATGCCCGTCCACCCACACCACGTCGGCCTCGGTGTTGATGCGGTGCACGGCCTCGGCCACGTCGTCCACGCCCTCGAAGAACCGGGTCACCTCGTCGATGCCGTCGATGAACACGAAGCTCCGCACCTTGGAGAACTGCGAGGCGATGGCGTGCACGAGGTGCAGCGTGAAGCGGGCGAAGGACGCCACCGAGCCGGAGATGTCGGCGATGACCACGATCTCGGGCTTGGCCGGGCGCGGGTAGCGGAACTTGGGGTCGACGGGAACGCCGCCCGTCGACAGCGAGTGGCGCACGGTGGAGCGGAAGTCGAGCGGGCCCTTGCGGCCGTGGCGGCGCTTGCGGGCCAGGCGCACGGCCAGCTTCCGGGTGAGGGGATGAATGGCGCGGCGCAACGACGCCAGCTCGTCGCGCGGTGGCGTGCATGAAGTCGATCTCCTCGGGCAGCGGCGAGCGCAGCGACCGGGCCAGGGCCTCGATGCCCCGGTCGGCCACGAGCCGCCGCCGGATCTCGTCCTCGAGCTCGCGGCGCAGGCGTCCCAGCCTGGCCTGGAACTCGTCCCGGGCCAGGCGCTCCTCGAGCGGCGTGAGGCGACCCTCGGGGGCCTCGGCCCTGGCCGTGGACATGAGCCGCTCGAGCAGCCGGTCGAGATCGAGGTTGCGCAGTGTCCGGTACAGGTAATAGGTGCCGCCCACGGGCCGCCCCGGCTCCATGCCCGTGTAGCGGGTGACGGCCTGTCGGGCGAGCGCCGCGACCCGGGCGTCGTTGGCCGAGCGCAGCGCCCGGAACAGCATCTCGGCCAGGTCCTCGGGCGACAGCGCCTCCCCCCCGCCCCCGCGCCCCGAGGCGTCGCCCTGGGCCTGGTCGCCCTCCGCACCCTGCTCGCCGTGAGGGGCGTCGGCGTCGAACTCGTACTGCGGGCCGCGGATGGAGAAATAGACCTCGAAGGCGGCTTCGAAGGCCTTCCAGTGCGCCGAGGACTTCACGAGCGTGGCGGCCAGCGCGTACTCGAGGGCCTGGCGGTCCTCGAGGGGGATGTGGTGGACGGCCTCCGCCGGGTCGATCGACTCGGTGAGCGACACCGGCAGCCCGGCGGCGCGCGAGCTCGCCGACGAACCCGGTCAGGACGTCGAGCACGGTCGCATCGCTCCGGTCCGGGGCGCTCAGCTTCGGGGCTCCCCCGCCACGGACAGCTCCTTGGCCGCCCGCTCGAGGTCGCTGCGGTACTTGAGCAGCATGTGCAGCGTGGCCTTGGCCTGCTCGGCGTCGATGGACTCCACCCCGAGGACCACGAGGGTGCGGGCCCAGTCGAGGGTCTCCGACACCGAGGGGTACTTCTTGAGCTCGAGGGTGCGCAGCGACCGGACGATGCGCTGCCACCTGGTCGGCCAGCTCCTCGCTCACCCCGGGCACGCGGGCCAGCACGATGTCGCGCTCGTGCTCGAGCGAGGGGTAGTCGAGGTGCAGGTACAGGCAGCGGCGCTTCAGCGCCTCCGACAGCTCGCGGGTGTTGTTGGACGTCAGGAACACGAGGGGGATCTGCGTGGCGCTGGACCGTGCCCAGCTCGGGGATCGACACCTGGTACTCCGACAGCACCTCGAGCAGCAGCGCCTCGGTCTCGAGCTCCACCCGGTCGACCTCGTCCACGAGCAGCACGACCGGCTCGCTCGAGCGGATGGCCTCGAGCAGGGGCCGGGTGAGGAGGAACTCCTCGGAGAAGATGTCCTCCTCCAGGTCGCGGCCACGACACCCCGCCCCCGGCGGCGGCGCCCCGCGACGCCGCAGGCGTGCCGGCGGCATCGGCGTCGTCGGCCACGCGCGGGCCTGGATGCGCAGGAGCTGCTTCTTGTAGTTCC
>CAWIWK010000012.1:0-26058 GCA_963839605.1 uncultured Acidimicrobiales bacterium
TTGGGCGTGGTGCCGGTCGAGGAACAGAGCCATGACGCAATGCTAGGAGGCCGGTCGCCCTGCTGCCCATCAGAGACCTCGCGGGCCCGCAGCCGATCTGCCACGCAGCCGCAAGGCCCTGGCGTTGCGCCGGCTCGTACCGTTCGTGTCGGCCGGGTTGGCGCACCATCCGGCCAGGTCGGCCGGGTCCGTGGG
Organism: uncultured Acidimicrobiales bacterium; assembly: GCA_963839605.1. Taxonomy (GTDB): domain Bacteria; phylum Actinomycetota; class Acidimicrobiia; order Acidimicrobiales; family UBA8190; genus JBEKVE01. The sequence goes on from CAWIWK010000012.1 coordinate 196, forward strand.
CCACCACACGAGGCGGGACGCCCGGACCCGGGTCCGAGGCCGGGAGCGACGGCGTGGTGCGTGCAGGCTCGAGCATCAGATGACGGCACGTGGGGACAGCGGTCAAACGATCAACCGGGCAACAGCTTTCGTTGTCCCTATCGATTTCCCTCGGAGACACAGCCCGTCGGCGACATCTCAACCGGTCCGTCCGAGTCGAACATGGGTTACGGCTGGCGAGCATACGTGTTCCACGCACCGGTAATCGTCGGCGCTGGGACCGAGACCATCGAAGAGTCGTTCGCCGGCACCGAGCAAGACCGGCACGATCGCCAGATGTAGTTCATCGATGAGCGAGACACGAAGGTATTGCCTGATGGTGGCTGCACCACCTCCGACTAGGACATCACGGCTACCCGCTGCCTCGAAGGCTGCGCTGAGAGCTGCTTCGATTCCACTGTCGATGAAAGAGAAGGTTGTTCCCCCCTGCATCTCAATGGAGGGACGTGGATGGTGAGTGAGAACGAAGACCGGGTGATGGAAAGGGGGGTCCTCTCCCCACCAGCCGGTCCATTCGCTGTCGCCCCAGGGACCACGTACCGGTCCGAACATGTTCCGACCCATGATCGTGGCGCCCACGCCAGATCCCCGACCCGAGAAGAAGTCATCGTCGAGCCCTTCGCTACCGCCTTCTCTGCCAATCATCTGGTTGCCACTTCGGGTAGCGAACACCCAATCGTGCAGCTGCATGCCACCCACCCCGAGTGGGTTGTCGAGATCCTGATCGGGTCCAGCGACGTACCCATCCAGCGAGATCGAGAGATTGCGCACGAGCAACCTCGGCATTGGGACGAACCTCCCCGTGTGGCTTCCTGCGGCCGGACAACCCACAGTACAGAGGGTCTGAAGGCACCGGATCATCAGGACGGGAATCATGCTGGGTTACCTGGCCGCCGGTTCGCTGGTCTTGACATGCCGTCCGACGACCTTCGCTGCTGCCTATGGCAAGCGGTGCTGAGCGGATGCATCGGCCGCCCGGCGGCACCGCCAGGTCCACGGAACCCCATGATGAGCTTCCCCCGGCTTTTGCCTCCACGCCGGCCTGCTCAGGTCTCACCCACTTTGCCGAACTCAGGTACCGGACAGGCGCGACACCACCGGCCCGAGCGCCTCCCAGCAATCGGCCTCGACCGAGAAATACGAGATGCCGTACTCCTGGCGCCGCCACTGCAGCTCCTCCACCATCTCCTCCAGCGTGCCGATGAGCACCACGGGTACGTGGGCGGCGTCGTCCGCATCGACGCCGAAGGTGGAGGCCATGGCCTCGCACACGGTGCGGGCGTCGTCGGTGACGAGGGCGAACCCGATGAGGCAGTTGAGCTCGATGTCGGAGAAACGCGCCCCGGCCGCCTCCTTCACCCAGTCGATCTTGCGCCGGGTGGCGTCGGGGGCGGCGTTGGGAGCGGTCTCGACGCCGCCGGTGCCGGCTCGCAGGTCGACGTTGATGCTCACGATGTCAGCGAGGCGCCCGGCGATGCCGAGCACGCGCCGCCCGCCGCCTCCGATGATGAGAGGGGGACGTGGGCGCTGCACGGGCCTCGGCAGCAGGGTGTGCTCGGTCACGGTGTAGTACTGCCCCGAGAAGGAGAAGGGCTCGTCCGAAGCCAAAAGCCCGGCCACCACCGCCACCCCTTCGGCGAAGCGGTCGACGCGCCGTGCCGGAGTGTCGTAGGCGATGCCGGACTCCTCGTAGTCCGATCGCATCCAACCCGCCCCCAGGCCGAGCTCGAGGCGTCCGTCGGACAGCAGGTCGAGCGTGGCGGCCTCCTTGGCCAGGACCACGGGGTGGCGGTAGTCGTTGTCGAACACGAGCGCCCCGACGCGCAGCGTCGTGGTGGCGTCGGCCGCCGCCATCATGGCGGGGACGGGCGCGAGCTGGTCGCCGAAGTGGTCGGGCATGAGGAGGGTGGCGTAGCCGAGGTCCTCGGCCTTGCGTGCCTGCTCGGCCCACGACCGGGCTGTTCCGTCGGGAGCCTTCGACAGCTGGGCGGCGAAGCGGAAGGTGCGTGGATGTGCCATGGGAACCTCGGCGTCAGTCGTAGTAGCCGGAGTGGATGTAGATGCAGGGGATGCCCTCACGGTGGAACATGTCGCGGTTTCGGGGGTCGTCCTCGAAAGCCAGCTCGAGCTGGAACCCCCGGGCCCGGAGCTCCGCCACCGAGGCGCGCTTGAAGATCGAGGCCTGGGCGTAGTCCCCGCGGTCGCGCATGACGAGCAGATCCCAGCGCAGCCCGTAGTGCGCCAGCCACGAAAGCGTCTGGGGCTGCACCCGCAGGGGGCGTCCGGTCAGGAGCACGATGTGCAGACGGGGGTCGAGCAGGTCGAGCAACCGCGCCACCTCCCCCACCAGCGGGTCCTCGCCGCAGGCGTCGAAGAAGGCGTCCCAGTCGCGTCGCCCCCACTCGAGGAAGTGCTGGCGCCCCGCCGCGTCCGACAGGACCCCGTCGATGTCGAAGACGACGGCCGGCCCCGGATCGGGCGGTGCCGAGCGCCAGCGCCAGTTGTCGGGCACGGGCAGCGGCCGGGGATCGGCGCTCCCGCCGGGAATGGGGCGCGACGCGGGCAGGGCGCTCAGTCCTCGGACGGCTGCGCGCCCGACAGGCGGCGGATCTCGTCGACCACGCGGGGGTCGGCAAGGGTGGTCGTATCGCCCAGGTCCCGGCCCTCGGCCACGTCACGCAACAGGCGGCGCATGATCTTGCCCGAGCGCGTCTTGGGCAGCTCGTCGGTGAAGATGACGGTGCGGGGCCGGGCGATGCTGCCGATGTGGCCGGCCACGTGCGTGCGCAGCTCCTCGCCGCGCTGGGTGGTCTGATCCTGGCCCGCCTTCAGGGTCACAAAGGCGATGATGGCCTGCCCCGTCGTGTCGTCCTTGGCTCCCACCACCGCCGCCTCGGCCACCGAGGGGTGGTTCACGAGCGAGGACTCCACCTCGGCGGTGGAGATGCGATGGCCCGACACGTTCATGACGTCGTCGACGCGGCCGAGCAACCACAGGTAGCCGTCGTCATCGATCTTGGCCCCGTCGCCGGCGAAGTACCGGCCCTCGAAGCGGCTCCAGTACGTCTGGACGTAGCGCTCGGGATCGCCGTAGAGGCCGCGCAGCATGGCAGGCCAGGGCCGGGTGAGGGTGAGGTAGCCGCCACCGCGCGCCACCGCCGTGCCCGTGTCGTCGACGACCTCGGCACCGATGGCGGGTAGGGGGAAGGTCGCCGATCCGGGCTTGCACGTCGTGATGCCCGGGAGCGGGGAGATCATGATGGCGCCGGTCTCGGTCTGCCACCACGTGTCGACCACGGGGCAGCGGTCGCCTCCGATGTTGTGCCAGTACCACATCCACGCCTCGGGGTTGATGGGCTCACCCACCGATCCGAGGACGCGCAGCGTGGACATGTCGTGGCGCTCGGGGTACTCGGTGCCCCACTTCATGAACGTCCGAATGGCGGTAGGGGCGCAGTACAGGATGGTGACGCCGTATCGCTCGACGATGTCCCACCAGCGGTCCTTGTCGGGGAAGTCGGGCGTCCCCTCGTACATGACGCTCGTGGCACCGTTGGCGAGCGGACCGTACAGGATGTAGCTGTGGCCGGTCACCCAGCCGATGTCCGCCGCGCACCAGTACACGTCGCGCTCGGCGTGGAGGTCGAAGACGGCGCTGTGCGTGAACGCCACCTGGGTGAGGTAGCCGCCCGTGGTGTGCATGATGCCCTTGGGCTTGGCGGTGGTGCCCGAGGTGTAGAGGAGGAAGAGCAGGTCCTCGGCGTCCATGTGCTCGGGAGGGCACGTGGACGCGGCATCCGCCATGCACTCGTCCCACCAGTGGTCGCGCCCTGGCACCATGGAGGTCGGGCCCCCGGCGTCGCCCGTGCGGCGGGCCACCACGACATGCTCGATGGACGGGGTCTCGGCCAGCGCCGCGTCGGCGTTGGTCTTGAGAGGCACCACGGCGCCGCGTCGCCACCCGCCGTCGGCGGTGACGAGCACCTTGGCCTCGGCGTCGTTGATGCGGTCGCGCAAGGAGTCGGGCGAGAACCCGCCGAACACCACGGAGTGCGCCGCCCCCACGCGGGTGCAGGCCAGCATGGCCACAGGGAGCTCGGGGATCATGGGCATGTAGATGGCGACCCGGTCGCCCCGGCGCACGCCGAGCCCCTTCAGCACGTTGGCGAATCGGGCGACGTCGGCGAGGAGCTCGGCGTAGGTGATCGTCCGGGTGTCGCCCGGCTCCCCCTCCCAGTGGATGGCCACACGATCGCCCAGCCCCGCCGCCACGTGGCGGTCGAGGCAGTTGTGCGACACGTTGAGCGTCCCTCCCAAGAACCACCGGGCGAAGGGAAGCTCCCACTCGAGCACGGTGTGCCACTCGTCGAACCAGTCGAGACGGCGCGCCTGCTCGGCCCAGAAACCCTCGGGGTCAGCGGCGGCGCGGTCGAACACCGAAGGGTCAGACAGCACGGCCTGGCGGGCGAAGCCCTCGGGTGGAGGGAAGCGGCGTTCCTCGAGGTAGAAGTCGTCGATGGCAGCCCGGCGGTCGTCGGACATGGCGGGTCACCTCCTGATGGGGTCGGCTGCGACCCGGCCCCCGGCGTCGCCCGGGCGAGCCTACCCAAGCGGTCCCGGCCGCAGCGGGCCCGTGACGAGGGAGCGAGGGCCTGACCAGGAACGGGAACAGGCGCCATGCCGTCCCGGCCGTCGGACCGACGAACCCACCGGGGCCTGCCAAGATGGAAGTGACATGGTCGACGGCGCCTCAGAGGCCCACGCCCGCGTGCCCGGCGACGTGCCGGAAGCGGGTACCGACACCCTCGCCATCGATGTCGGCGTGGGTCGGCGTGTGCTGGTCGCCGCCAACCTCGGTCTCGCCCCCGAACCATCGCCCGCCACGAGCTGGGCCTCGGCCGGCCTGGCCCGGGCGCTCAACGCATGGGAGGGCCCCGGCCTGGTGGTGGTGGCGGGCAACCTCCTCGACCTGTCCACGGCCGCCGACGCCGCGTCGGCAGCCCGGCGCGCCCTCGCCTCGCATCCCCGGCTCTCGGAGGCCCTCGAGGAATTCGCCGCCGGCGAGGACCGCCGCGTGGTCTGCGTCCCCGGGCGCACCGACGGGGCGCTGTCGCTGCAGGCCCGCGCCGCGGTGGAGGACCTCGGCGTGGAAGTGGCCCCGGCCGTCGAGCTCCGCCTGGTGACGTCGGCCGGCACCCGGGTGGTGCGCGTCGACGCGGGGGCGTCCCCGTGCCCGCCAATGCGGAGAACGGCGCACCGCACACCAACGGCGCACCGCACACCAACGGCGCACCGCACACGGACGGAGCGAACGGCGCGTCGGCCGCGCACGGTGCAGCGGGGCACCACGGTGTGCTGGGGCACCACGGGGCGTCGAAGCGAGGCGTCACCACCACGTTGGCACCCGATCCCGACGCCGAGTGGCAGACCGGGCTCGACCGCCTGGCCGACCCGGCCGGGACGCCCCGCTTCCTCACGTCGCGCATTCTCTACCGTCGCTTCGCCCGCTTCGCCTGGTGGCTGCTCGTGCCGTTCGCCGTGGCCGTAGCCCTGCGCATCCCGTTCGTCTACAGCGGGCTCAGCCACCTCCTGCTCGGCCAGCCCGCCTCCTCTCACGCCATCCGACGCGCCCACGAAGCGGCGTGGTCGTCGCGCCTGTTCGTGGCGGCCGTGGTGAGTGTGGCCGAGCTCATCGCCCTGGCGGTGGCGGTGGGGTTCGTGGCCCGGCGGGCGTGGCGGGCGCTCGGCGGCGGACACCTCGACCGCCTGTTCGAGGATCACGGGGCGGGGGGCGCCACCGCCAACGACGCCGGGCGCGACCAGGCCCGGGCCCTGTGTGGACGCGGCTATGCGGGACTCGTGAGCGGGGCGACGCTCCAGGCCGAGCTCACCCATCTCGGTCCGGGCTTCTTCGCCTGCGCCGGCGCGGCCGGCGAGGTGGTGGAGGAACACCACGGCCGGTTCGGCATGCTGCCGGTGTTCCTGGCCTGCAAGCAGCTGGCGTGGGTCGAGCTCGAGACCGGGGCCGAGCTCCACGCCCGCCTCCTGCTCACGCGGGCGGAGCTGCCCGGGGCCACGCTGCTCGAGCGCATGGCGGCCCGCGAGCGCCAGGTGCACGAGACCAACCCGGTGATGGTGGCCGCCTACCCCTTCGGGGCGTCGTGGCCGCCGGCCCCGGATCTGAGCGCGGTGCGGCGGCGTTCCCGGCGGGTACGGCGCTGGGCCTCGGCCGCCATCGCCGTGGCCGGGGTGTTCGACCTGCTGACGGCGGTCACGCCGCCGCTGCGCGGCCATCTGCACCTCGTGCTCGAGCTCATCCCCTTCGGCGCCACCCAGGCCGCCGGCGCCCTGGTGGCGCTGGTGGGGATCGGCCTCTTGGCCCTCGCCCGCGGCGTGCGACGGGGCCAGCACCGGGCCTTCGTCATCGCCGCCTGGGCCCTCGGGATCAGCCTGGTGCTCCACCTGGCGCGCGGCGGCGACGTGGCGGGCTCGCTCATCGCCCTCGCGGTGGTGGCCTTCCTGGTGGTGAACCGCCGCGAGTTCCCCGCCGCCTCGGACCGCCCCGCCCTGCGCTCGGCCGCCATCGCCCTCGTGGGGGGTGTGATCGCCATCACCGTGGGCACCACCGTCCTGGTCGAGGTCACCTTGCGCTTCGATCTCGACCGGCCCCGGGTGCCGCTGTGGCGGGCGGGGCAGGCCGTGCTCGAGCGCCTCGTCGGGTTGCGCGGCGTCGCCCTGCCCGACCGGCTCGACGACTTCCTGGCCCCGGCCCTCCTGGCCGTGGGGGTGGCACTGGCGGTGGCAACGGTGCTCCTCGCCACGCGCCCCCTGGTGGACCGGCGCCGGTCGGCGGGACGGCCGGCCGAGGCCCGGGCACGCGACATCGTGCGGCGTCACGGGGCGGGCACGCTCGACTACTTCGCCCTGCGCAGCGACAAGCAGTGGTTCTTCCACCGGGACTCCCTCGTGGCCTACGCCATCCACAACGGGGTGTGCCTGGTGTCGCCCGACCCCATCGGCCCCTTCGCCGAGCGGGAGCAGGTGTGGTCCGCCTTCCGCCGCTTCGCCGACGACCGCGGCTGGGTGGTGTGCATCATGGGGGCGAGCGAGCAGTGGTTGCCGGTGTACCGGGCCATGGGGATGCACGACATCTACATCGGCGACGAGGCCGTCGTCGACGTGCAGCGCTTCTCGCTGGCGGGGGGCGACATGAAGGGCCTGCGCCAGGCCCACAACCGCATCGCCAAGTACGGCTACACGGCGTCGTTCCACGATCCCGGGCGCCTCGACCGCGCCACCGCCGCGCAGCTGGCGGGGCTCATGTCCCAGAGCCGGCGGGGCGAGTTCGAGCGCGGCTTCTCCATGGTGCTCGGCCGCATCTTCGACCCCCGCGACGAGCATCTCGTGCTGTGCATGGTCACGGGCCCCGACGGGAACCCGGCGGCGATGTGCCAATTCGTCCCGGCCAGCGGGATCGGCGGCTACTCCCTCGACCTCATGCGCCGTGACCGGGGCGAGCACCCCAACGGGCTCATGGACTTCGCCCTGGTCTCCACCATCGAGCACCTGCGCGGCCTCGGCTGCCAGGGGCTGAGCCTCAACTTCGCCGCCCTGCGGTCGGTGCTCGAGGGAGAGCGCGGCGACGGCGCCACGCAACGGGTGGAGCGCTGGGCGCTCAAGAAGATGTCGAGCTTCCTGCAGATCGAGACGTTGTGGCGCTTCAACGCCAAGTACCGCCCCGACTGGCTGCCGCGCTATGTCGTGTACGACACCGCCGAGCACCTCGTGCCGGTGGTGCTCGCCATCCTGCGAGCCGAGTCGCTGTCCGAGGTCCCCGTCATCGGCCGCATGATCGCCGCCTCCGAACGCCGGGCGCATGCCGGGGAGGAGTCCGCCGTGGCGGACCTCGAGGGGGCCAGCGGCGCCTCACTGCTGCCGTTCCGGGAACCGGCCGACCGCACCAAGTAGCGACGTGCGGATCCGGCGCGCCGTGGCGGCAGACGCGTTGGCGATCGCCACCGTGTACGTGCGGTCGTGGCAGGCCGCCTTCGTCGGCCTCGTCCCCCAGTCCTACCTCAACGCCCTTGACCCCGACGCCCTGGTGGGCACGTGGCAGACGACGCTGGCGTCGACGGACTGGCCCCGGCGCGGCGTCTTCGTCCTGCTCGACGGCGAGCCGGCCGGCGGCCGGGTCTGCGGCTTCGTCTGCCTCTCCCCCAGCCGCGACGCCGACGCCGACCCCGAGGTGGTGGGAGAGATCCAGACCCTCTATCTCGAGCCCGAGGCGTTCGGGACGGGGTGCGCCGTGCTGCTCCTGACCGCGGCGGTGGACGAGCTGCGATCGGCCGGCTTCCGCTGCGCCGGTCTGTGGGCCCTCGGCACCAACGGTCGGGCCCGCCGCTTCTACGAGCGCCACGGGTGGCAGGCGGACGGCGCCACCAAGGTCAACGACTGGGGTGCCTTCGCGCGCACCGATGTGCGCTACGTCCTCGACCTCTGATCGCCGGGCGGTGTCGCCCCGTCACCGTGGGCGAAGGGCCCTTGGGCCCTTTCGGCCGCCCGCCGGCGAGCAGACGCTACAAGGAGGCAGCACCCGGACCGGGGGAAAGGAGGCGTCGCCATGGCACACGCGGCGCAGGTTTTGTCACCCGTCGAGAAGCGGGCGCCGGGCTCGCCCCGAACCGCCACGCTGGTGGCGATCCCCCCGGGCTGGTACACCGACTCGCTCGACGGCGTGTGGCTCCGCTACTGGGACGGGGGGCACTGGGCCGAGCAGACGAGCGGGCGCACACCGGCCGTCGTCACGCCGGCCGTCGACCTCGGGCCGGCCGTCGACTTGGGGTCGGCCCTCGACCTCGGGCCGGCCGTGCCGCCGGTCGCCGCCACCTCGGCCGAGGTGGCCCCGGCACCGGTCGACGCCACGCCGCAGGATGTGGCGGCAGAGCGGGCTGACGCCGACCGGCGCATGGCGCCGGCGCAGGAGCGCCCGCGGGCACGTTGGGTGGCCCTCATGGTGGGGGTGGCGATCGTGGCCGGGATGGCGGTGGCGCTGCTCGGGATCCTGGTCACGACCTGACGTCGGGACCGCTCGGTCACGGCGCATGGCGTCCCGGGGCTCGTGCCCGGCGTCGGGTCCGGCGCTACCAGCGGGCCTGGAGCTGGTTGAGCTCTGCCATGTACGCACGCTCCGCCTCGCTCAGCTCCACGAACTGGGCCCCGACACGCAGCCGGTCGCCGCGGAGATCGGCAGCGTGCCGGATCTCGGCCTGCAGGTGCACCGAGATGAAGATGCGGTTGCCCTCGGCCACGTCGGAGGGTGGGTCGATCAGCTCGACGCCGGCCCCGGCCGACGAGATGTCGACGACACGACAGTCCCGCCAGCGCATCTCGGGATCGCCCTCGACCAGGTACGTCCCCTCCCAGTCGGCAAACTGACGAGGGAGAAACCGCCTGAGTTGATAGATCATCCGGCCTCCCATCGCCGGGCGGAGTGTCGCCGTGCATGGGTATCGGCACGGCTGACCACCGGCATGAGCGGGTGATTCCACGTAGGACCATGGGGTCCGACCGCAAGGCGACCTGCGGCAATGTCGGCGTCGATCGGGGACGGGCGACCGGGGAGCCGGGGAGCCGGGCGACCGGGCGACCGGGAGCCGGGCGACGGACTAGCCGGCGCGGCCCCGCCGGCGGGTGAGGAGCCGGCCACGCTTGCTCACGAGCGACACGTCGTCGGCGTCGCTGGCGGTCTCCTCGGCGCTCTCCTCGGTGGCCGCGGGCGCCCCCATGACACCCGGCCGCGTCCATCACCTCGGCCGCCATGCCGGGGGCGCTCGGGACGGCGCCGGCCACGCTGTCGTCCTCCTCGTCCTCCTCGTCCTCGTCCGACCCGGTGAGGGGGAAGACGGGGAGGGGGTCCATGGTGGTGAGGGTGAAGGCGTCCTCGGACGTGAGCGGCGGGGCGAAGAAGTAGCCCTGGCCGACATCGGCGTTGAGCTCGCGCAGGATCTTCACCTGCTTGGCCGTCTCCACGCTCTCGGCCACGGTGCAGATGCCGAGGGAATGGCTCACGTGCACGATCGTCTCCACCATGGCCCGGCTGACGCCCCCGCTGTCGGCCAGGCCGGAGATGAGGGTGCCGTCGATCTTCATGGTGTTGATGGCGAATTGCTGGAGGTTCTCGAGCGTCGACCAGTCCGAGCCGATGTCGTCCACGGTGAGCTGGATCCCGAGGCGCGACATGGCGTGCAGGTCGGCGGCAGCGCCGTCGTCGACGACGCTCGTCTCGGTGATCTCGATGGTGAGGCGGTCGGGGTTGATGCCCGACTCCTCGATGGCCGCCGCCGCGGCGGTGGCCGCCTCACGCCGGCGGAGCTGGAAGACCGAGCAGTTGACGGCGAGCTGGAGGTCCGACCCCCACTTGGCCGCCGCCCCGCACGCCTCGGACAGCACCCAGGCGTTGAGCGCCACCATGTGGCCGTTGGCCTCGGCCCAGGGGATGAGCACGCTCGGGGGGATCGGCCCCAGGTCGGGGTCGTTCCACCGCAGCAGCGCCTCGAAACCGAGGAGGCGGCCCGTGGCCAGGTCCACGGCGGGCTGGAAGACGAGCTCGGGCTCTCCGTCGAGCCCCAACTCCGGTCGCGCCCCTCACGATGGCCCCACGAGGGTCCTGCTCGTCACACCGGAAATATCGGCGCCGCCGGGGATGGTCTTGAGTCGTGCCCGTCCACCAGGAGGAACGTGCCCCGGCCCGGGCCCCGGGGCCCCGCCCGGGCCGGGCGCGGGCGATCCGAGGCCCGCTCCCGGGTCAGCGGAACAGCTGGGTCAGAGCGGCGGCGTGGTGGGCGAAGTCGACCAGGGGGGCCGGCCACACCCCGAACAGGACGGTGACCCCCACGCACACGGCCAGGGCCGCGGCCACCGTCGGGGCCACGGGCTCTGACCCGGGGTCGTCCTCGGGCTGGGCCAGCAGCGCCACCGCCGCCGGGGCCGGCTCGCTGCCCGGCGACCCGGCCGGCCCGTCGGACGGTCCCGGCTCGGTCACCGCCACAGACGCCGCACCGGGGGCAGGGGCCGTCTCCGCCGCGGGCGCCACCAGGCCGGGCGAGTACATGTACAGGATGATGCGAAGGTAGAAGAAGGCGGCGATGGCGGCCGACACCATGGCCACCACGGCCAGGGCCGTCGAGTGGGCCCCCACGGCAGCCGAGATCACCTCCAGCTTGGCCAGGAAGCCGGTGGTGAAGGGGATGCCGGCCTGGGCCATGAGCAGTACGGCCAGGCACCCGGCCAGCACCGGCGGCGCGCCGTCGGCCGCGGTAGTGGTCGAGGTCGTGGCGCTTGTCGCCCCGCCCGCCGATCACGGTGACCACGGCGAAGCTGCCGATCACCATGAAGGTGTAGACGAACAGGTAGTAGAGCGCGCTCTCGATGCCCCGCTGCGTGGCCGCCTGCAGCCCGAGGAGCACGAACCCGGCGTGGTTGATCGACGAGTAGGCGAGCATCCGCTTGATGTCGCGCTGGGCCAGGGCCACCACCGCCCCCAGCACCAGGGTGACGGCAGCGAGGACCCACACCGCCGGCTGCCAGTCGGTGCGCACCAGGCCGAACGACGACACGAAGACCCGCAGCAGCGCCGCGAACCCGCCCGTCTTGGCCACCGCCGCCATGAAACCGGTGACGGGGCTGGGCGCACCCTGGTACACGTCGGGCGTCCACAGGTGGAACGGCACGGCAGCCACCTTGAACCCGAAGCCCACGAGCAGCAGGGCCATGCCCGCCAGCAGCAGACCGTTGTGGAGCAGGATGTTGTGGGCCAGGAACGAGGCGATCTGGCCCAGGTTGGTCGAGCCCGTGGCCCCGTAGACGAGGGCGATGCCGTAGAGGAACACGGCCGACGAGAACCCCCCCAGCAAGAAGTACTTGAGCGCCGCCTCCCCCGACTCGGCCCGGCGGGCGTTCATGGCGGCCAGCACGTACAGGGCGATGGAGAGGATCTCGAGGCCGAGGAAGATCACGATGAGGTCGTTGGCGGCGCCCATGATGATGGCCCCCGACGCCGACACCAGCATGAGGACGTGGAGCTCGGGCCCGACCTCGCCCTCGCGGCGCATCCACCCGTCACCCACGAGCGCCGACAGGAACGCGGCGACGGACACGAGCACGGCCACCAGGGCGCTGAACCCGTCCTCCACGATGGCCCCGTCGATGGCGACGTGTCCGTGGCCGCCGTGGTTGGCCACGTCGAACCACTGCACGAGTGACAGCGACAGCGCCGCCAGCGTCACGCCCACCGTCATGGCGGTGACCACGGTGGGCCGCAGGGGGCGACGCAGGAGCGACGAGGTGGCCAGGATGGCGACCGCCCCGCCGAGCAGGACGAGCTCGGGCAGGATCGACAGGTAGGCGATCTTGGGCAGCACGAGCGGGGCGGTGGCCCCCAAGGTGGCGAGGACGTTCACGGCCGCACCCCCGTGCCGGGCAGCGCACCGAGGTGGGCCACGGTGCCGCGGTGGTGGACGGTCAGGCCCTGCGCCGCGCCCACGGCGCAGTTGCCGATGCACGGGGCCGAGCCCGGCGCGGCGGTCCCCGTGGCCACGCTGGGCTGGTGAGTGCCGGTGGCGCCCTCGACGTGGCGGACGAGCAGGTTCACCGACGGCGTGATGCGGTCGAGCACGGGCTTCGGATACACGCCCAGCACCACGATGAGGGCGACGAGCGGGGCCACCACCGCCATCTCGCGCCACGACAGGTCCTTGACCGCGGCGTTGGCCTCGTCGGGCTCGTGGTGGAAGGCCTGTTGGTAGGCCCACAGCAGGTAGAGGGCGGCCAGGACCACGCCGCCGGTGGCAACCACCGCCCACCACCGGTGGGTGAGGAACGTGCCCGCGAGGATGAGAAATTCACCCACGAAGCCGTTGAGCCCGGGCAGGCCGATGGCGGCCAGCATGGCCACGGTGAACACCGCCGCCAGCACCGGCGCCGGGCGCTGCAGGCCCCGGAGCTCGCCCACCTGCCACGTCTTTCGCCGCTCGTAGATCCACCCGATGACGATGAACAGCACGGCGATGACGAGGCCGTGGTTGACCATCTGCAGCACGCCGCCCGTCACCCCCTGGGTGGTGAGCGCGAACGTCCCCAGCACCACGAAGCCGAGATGGGCGAGCGACGAGTACGCCACCAACCGTTTGAGGTCGCGCGAGGCACAGGCCACGATGCCGCCGTAGAGGATGCCGATGACCCCCAGGGTGAGCAGCAGGGGTGCGAGGTCCACCACCGCCCGGGGGAACAGGGTCAGGTCGAAGCGGATGATGCCGTAGGTGCCGAGCTTGGCCATGACCCCGGCCAGGATGACGGCCCCGGCCGTGGGGGACTCGGCGTAGGCGTCTGGCGACCAGGTGTGGAAGGGGAACACCGGCGCCTTCACGGCGAAGGCAGCGGTGAAGGCGAGGAACAACAGCACCTGCGAGGCCAGGCCCAGGTGGGTGTGCTCCAGGACGGCCAGGTCGAAGGTGAGGTGGCCGGTCTGGCTCTGGTGGACGAAGGCCACGGCCACGATGCCCACGAGCAGGAAGGCGGAACCGAGGAACGTGTACACGAAGAACTTGATCGCCGCGTAGGCACGCCGGGCGAAGCCCCACCCGGCGATGATGAAGTACACCGGGACCAGGGTGAGCTCGAAGAAGAGGAAGAACATGACGAGGTCGAGGGAGACGAAGCTCCCCATGCACCCCGCCTCGAGCAGGAGCAGCCAGGCCACGAAGGAACGGGGGTGGCGGTCGATCTTCCCCGACAGAAGGGCCAGGGGGAACAGCACGGCGGCCATGAGGACGAGGAACACGGAGATGCCGTCGACCCCGAGGTGCCACGAGATGCCCGAGCGAGGACGCCCACACGTGCTGGCTCACCAGCCGGAACCCGCCGTTGCCGGCCTGGTAGCGCAGGGCGATGGTGATGGCCAGGGCCAGGGTGGCGACGGGGCCGGCCAGGCCCACGGCCATGACGACGCGCCGCTGCGGCCTCCCCCACTGACGCGGGGATCAGGGCCACGCACGGCCGCCCCCGCCGGGAGCAGGATGAGGACGGTCAGGAAGGGGAAGGCGGTGTCGTGGGTCATGACCACGCCCTCGAGACATCCAGGCCAGCAGCACGACGGGGCCGAGCACGATGCCCAGCGCGTACTGCCGCACGAAGCCGGTCTGCACCGGCGCAGGCCGCCGCCCGCCACCCGCGGACAGCCGTCCCACGCCGTTGACGGCGCCGTCGATCACCTTGGCGTCGATCACCGTGGCGCAGAAGGTGGCGAAGGCCTGGCCGGGCCGGCCGATGAGGGTGTCGTAGACGTCGTCTATGTACTAGGCCCGCTGGAGGAAGGCGGGCTCGAGGGCGGGGTCTCGGTGCGGCGCGGCCACACGGCGAAGGCGGCGCCCAGTCCCGCCAGGGCCACCACCGCGTCGACGATGCCGAGGGTCCACAGCGTGCCCGACGACTGGTGGGCGTCGAACAGGGCGGAGCCGAACACGGGCCGCAGCCACCCGAGGGGGTCGAAGCTGGTGTGCCAGGGCAGGTTGAGCGCCCCGCCGAAGAGGGCCAGCACGGCCAGGACCACGAGGGGGAGGACCATCACGGGCGGGGACTCGTGGGGGGTGCCGGCGATGCCGTGGCCGGGGGCGGGCAGTCCCGCCCCGCACCGTGGCCGGGGCCGTGGCCGCCCCGTCGTGGCCGTGCCCGTCCCGAGCAGGGCGCGCCAGCGGTCGTCGCCGGAGAAGGCGAGGACGACGAGGCGCGTCATGTAGTACGCGGTGAGGGCGGCGGTGACGAGGCCGATGGCCCACAGCGGCTTGTAGCGGGCGAAGGCGTTGTCGAGCACGTCGCCCTTGGCCCAGAAGCCCGACAGCGGCGGGATGCCGGCGATGGCCAGCCACCCCAGGCCGAAGGTGAGGATGGTGAGGCGCAGGTAGCGGCGCAGGTTCCCCATCTTCTTGAGGTCCTGCTCGCCGTCGAGGGCGTGGATGGCCGAGCCCGGCCCCCAGGAAGAGCAGCGCCTTGAAGAAGGCGTGCGCCACCATGAGGAAGATCGCCGCGTCGTAGGCGCCGGTGCCGACGGCCAGGAACATGTAGCCCAGCTGCGACACCGTGGAGTAGGCGAGCACCTTCTTGATGTCCTGCTGGGCGCAGCCGATGGTGGCGGCCACGAAGGCGGTGACGGCGCCGATGGTGGCCACCACCAGCTGGGCGGTGTGCGACTGCGACAGGATCGGGCTGATCCGGCACATCAGGTACACACCGGCGGTGACCATGGTGGCGGCGTGGATGAGGGCGGAGACCGGCGTGGGGCCCTCCATGGCGTCGGCCAGCCACGGGAACAGCGGCAGCTGGGCCGACTTCCCCGCCGCCGCCACGAACAGCAGCAGGCACACGGCCGTGCCGGTGCCGCCGCCGATGGCGGAGAGGTGGGAGAAGATCCCGATGTAGGTGAGGGTGCCGGTCTTGGAGAACACCAGGAAGATGGCGATGAGGAACCCCACGTCGGCCAGCCGGTTGTAGAGGAACGCCTTCTTCCCCGCGCTGGGCGGCGCTGTCGCGCCCGAACCAGAACGACACCAGCCAGTACGAGCACAGCCCCACGCCCTCCCACCCGACGAAGGTGAGGAGGAGGTTGTTGCCGAGGACGAGGATGAGCATCGACGCCACGAAGAGGTTCAGGTACACGAAGAACTTCGGGTAGTCGGGGTCCCCCTTCATGTAGCCGATCGAGTAGAGGTGGATGAGCGTGCTCACCCCGGTGACGAACAGGGCCATGGTCATCGACAGGGGGTCGACGAGCAGCGCCGCCTTCACCTGCAGGCCCCCCACCGGGATCCAGGTGAACAGGGTCTGGGTGAAGCTGCCGGCGCTCCGGGCGTCCGGTCGAGGAGGCCGGCGAAGGCGATGCAGGCCACCACGAAGGACCCCGCCACCGTGGCGGTGCCGAGCCACCCCGGCCCAGGGGTCGCCCAGGCGCCGCCCGCCACGGCCAGCACGACGAAGCCGGCCAGCGGCAGCAGCGGCATCAGATAGGCGGCGTGGATCAGCGTTGGGTGTCGTCCGTCGGGGTCAGCCCTTCATGATGTGGAGGTCGTCGGCGGTGGAGGTCCGGCGTCGGCGGAAGATGGCCACGACGATGCCGAGGCCCACCACCACCTCGGCCGCCGCCACCACCAGGACGAAGAAGACGAGCGCCTGGCCGCCGATGTCGTCGAGCATGCGGGCGAAGGTGACGAAGGTGAGGTTGGCGGCGTTGAGCATGAGCTCGATGCACATGAACATGACGAGGACGTTGCGCCGCACCAGCAGCCCGAGGGCGCCGATGGAGAACACCACCGCCGCCAGCGCCAGGTACCAGCCGGCGCCCAGGGTCATGGCGTCACCTCCTGGTCCCTCGGCCGTCGATGCGGCTCGGGCCGGCCGCTCGGCCTCGGCCCCGCCGTCGGTCGGCTTCGGCCGCCTCGCTCCCGTCGCGCCTCGGCCGCTCACCTCTCTTCGGGCGTGGCCCGCGGGGGCCGGCGGGCGAGCACCACGGCGCCCACCACGGCGATGACGAGCAGGGCCGAGGTGACCTCGAAGGGGAACAGGTAGGTGGTGAACACCGGCGGCCCAGGGCGGCCACGTCCCCCCCGGACTGGCCCTGGGCCGGTCCGGCCACCGAATGGGCGCCGGGGGCCCAGTGGACGCCGATGGCCGAGCAGCAGGATCCCGGCCAGGCCCAGCGCCACGAGCACCAGGGCGAGGGGCGCTGGCCGCGGAGCGGCTCCTTGGCCAGGTTGTCCTCGCCGGTCGACGCCGAGGAACATGATGACGAAGAGGAAGAGCACCACGATGGCGCCGGCGTAGACGATCACCTGCACCGCGGCCAGGAAGTTGGCCTGCTGCTCGACGAAGAGCACGGCCACACCGAACAGCGTCATGACCAGCATGAGCGCGGCGTGCACGGGGTTGCGCGACACCACCACCCCGACGGCCCCTACCAGGATGATGGCCGCGCCGATGGCGAAGGTGACCGGTCGACGAGCGAGACCGTCGCCGACAGCCGCGGCAGCAGCGCGAGCAACGCGATCACGGCCGGCCCGCCCCGGTCCGGGTCGGTGCCGGCGGACCGGGTGGCCGTGGCCTTCGACGCCGAGGCGGCGGGGCGGCGCACCAGCTGGGCCGGGGCAGCGTCGCCATGCGCTGCTCCATCTTGGCCCGCTGCGGTTGGCGCACGCCCCTTCCGGCACGCCGCTGGTCGGCGGGAGGCGCTCCACAGTCGTCGAGAGTGGGCCGAGGACGTCGCGGATCTCCGGATGCCGGTGGCGGCGTCGTCGCGCCGGCCGCTCTGGCCGCCCTCGGGGGCCCGGACGCCGTAGCCGAGCTCCCCCGACCACTGCACCCGGCCCTCGTAGGCGGCTTCGCCCGAGGGCGAGGTGGCCCGCATCCAGGCCGAGGTGAGCAGGTCGTCGCCCTCGCGCCAGTCCTCCCAGGGCATGTGCTTGGGCCGGCCGTCGTCGCCCACCAGCGAGCTCGTTCTTGGTGTAGATGGCGTCGGACCGGTTGGTGAAGGAGAACTCGAAGAGCTTGGACTCGGTGATGGCCTCGGTGGGGCACGCCTCCACGCACATGTCGCAGTGGATGCAGCGCAGGTAGTTGATCTCGTAGACGAATCCGTAGCGCTCACCGGGCGACACCGGGTCGGCGGGGGGGTTGTCGGCCCCGCGACGTAGATGCAGTCGGCCGGGCACACCCCGGCGCACAGCTCGCACCCGATGCACTTCTCCATGCCGTCCTCGTAGCGGTTGAGGACGTGGCGGCCGTGCTGCGCGGATGGCCTTGGGCTTCTTCTCCAACGGGTACTGCCAGGTGACCCGGGTCCGGGCCATCTGCTGAGCGTGACCTTGAACCCACCGAAGAAGCTGAGGATCAGCTCGATGGCCACAGCTGTCCCGCCGAGGGTCCGCCGATCGGCAGCGGCGCCGACCTGGCCGGGCCGGCCGCGCCGACGTCGAGGGCCGGCCGCCGTCGCCGGCGTCGGCCGGGCGCTCGGCGCCCACCACCGATGGCGCGCACGCAGGAGACCGAAGCCGACGATCAGGGCCGGCGAAGACGCCGAGGCCCCACCAGCCGCCGACCAGGACGGCGGCCACAGCAGCACCCAGCCGAGCGACAGGGGGATGAGCACCTTCCAGCCCAGGTCCATGAGCTGGTCGTAGCGCAGCCGGGGCAGCGCGGCCCGCAGCCACACGTAGAGGAAGAGGAAGACGAGGGTCTTGCCCAGGAACCACAGGATGGGGACGACCCACGACAGGATGAAGACGTGGGCGTGGGCCCGTCGGGCCCGCCCAGGAACAGCGTCACCACCACGGCCGACATGGTGATCACGTTCATGAACTCGGCCAGGAAGAACAGGGCGAAGCGGATGGAGGCGTACTCGGTGTGGAAGCCCGCCCACCAGCTCGCTGTCCGCCTCGGCCAGGTCGAAGGGCGGCCGCTGCAGCTCGGCGGTGATGGCGATCATGAAGAGGACGAAGGGCACGACGCCGGGCCGGATGATGTTCCAGCTGGCGAGAAGGTGTGCGGCCTGTGCGTCGATGATGCCCCGGGTGGACAGCGAGCCCGGCCATCAGGACCACCATGGCCACCGACATGCCCAGGGCCGCCTCGTAGGAGATCATCTGGGCCGAGGCCCGCACCGATCCGAGCAGCGGGTACTTCGACCCCGACGACCAGCCGGCCAGCATGACGCCGTACACCGACGACCGAGGACATGGCCAGCAGGAACAGGATGCCCACGGGGGGGTCGGCCACCTGCAGCTCGAAGGTGTGGCCGAAGACGGTGACGTCCCCGCCCACAGGGGACGATGGCGAAGGCCAGGAAGGCGGGCAGGACGCCAGGTAGGGCGCCAGCTTGAAGACGAACCGGTCGGCCTGCTCCGGGATCAGGTCTTCCTTGAAGAAGAGCTTGGTGCCGTCGGCGAGCGTCTGCAGCAGCCCCCACGGGCCGGCCCGGTTGGGCCCGATGCGGGCCTGCATGTCCGAGATGACCTTGCGCTCGAACCAGATCATGAGCATGACCGACACCATGCAGGGCGGCGAAGGCCACCAGCACCTTGATGACCACGATGAGCAGCACGGCCCAGCCCACGCCGTGGGCGAAGAGGGGGTCGCCCAGCGGCGAGCACGGCTGCCCCGGCGGCCAGGCCCGCCGTCACGGCGTCTCCATGCCGGACGTCGACCACGGCCGCGCCGGCGTCGATCAGGCCGAGGCCGCCGGTCCGCCTCGGTCGCCGTCGAGGTTGAAGTCGACGGCCACCACACCGCGGGGCACCCGTCGTCGGCCACGGCCTCGAGCACGACCTCGCCGCGCCCCGAGCGCACCCGGACCGGTCCGCCGGCGCCCACGCCCAGGTTTCTCGAGGTCGAAGGGATGGGCCCGCACGCTGGCGGCGGGGACGAGGGCGGCCGAGCGGGTCGCAGGCGCCGAGCAGCGACGCCGCCGTCGTAGAGCGGCGCCCGAGACGAGCCGCACCGAGTAGCTGTCGGGCGGGGCAGACGCGGGCGCCGTCCACGGGCTGGGGCCAGCGCAGCGGCCGCGGCCGGGCGGCGCGCGTCGGCCGCCGCCGGCGACCGTCGCCTCGTCGGACCGGTCCGCCGTTCCCTCGCCGCGCTGGGCGGCTCGGCCGCGCCGGACCGCGGCGGGGCCCCCTGGACGCTCGACCGATTCGATGCCGGGGTGGCCATGGGGTCGAAGGGCTCGAGCGCGCGCCGGCCCGATCGGACACCGGCGAGGCGGCCAGGGGGGCGACGATCCCGTCGCGGGCCGCCGGGGCGTCGAGCACGGACCGGGTGATGCCGGCGTGCGCGGGGGCCAGCCGCTCGATCTCGTCCCAGATGTCGGCGACGCTCTCGACACCCGAGACCCCGCCCAGCCGCGCGGCCATCTCGGAGGCGATCATCCAGTCGGGCCAGCACTGTCCGGGCGCCACCAGCTTCTGGCCCAGCCGGCTGACCCGTCCCTCGATGTTGGTGGTCGTCCCCGCCCGCTCGTGGACGATGGCGGCGGGGAGCACCACGTCGGCCTGCGCGGCCGAGGCCGACAGGAAGCCGTCCACCGCCACCACGAAGTCGGCCTTGTCCAGGGCCTCGGCGGCCAGGGCGCGTCGGGGAAGTCGCCGAGCGGATCGGCCCCCACAGCACCACGGCCGTCATGGTGCCGTCGGCCAGCGCGCCGCAAGATGCCGGCGGCATCGCGTCCGCGACCGCGGGCACCGTCCCCCAGGCGCCGCGCGAACCAGGCCCGGCCCTCGTCGAGCGGCGACCCGCCCGGGCAGGAGGCCCGGGGCCAGGCCCATGTCGAGGGCGCCCATACGTTGCCCCGCCGCAGGGCGGGCAGGAAGCGGGCCGCCGGCCAGGCCTCGGCCATGGCGGCGGCGGCCGCCGCCACCAGGGCCCCGTCCTCGGCCAGCGAGGGCCGGCCGAGACCACCACCACGCCGTCGCCGCCGGCGCCGGCCCGGTCAGCGCCGGCCCGGGCCGCGGCCCAGGCGTCCTCGTCGACGCGTCGCCGGCCGGTCGTCGGCGCCGGCCAGGGCCCGGGCCACGCCGGCCGCCTCGCCCGGCCGGTAGGGCAGCGAGGCGGTGGCGTAGCGCGCGTGAGCGAGCCGGCCCGCGGCGCCAGCTCGACCAGGGCGACGCCCTTGTCGACGGCCGCCTCCCGCACCCGCAGGAAGAGCACCGGCAGCTCCTCGCGCAGGTCGCCCGGCAAGCACCACCAGGCACGGGCCGCGCAGGCCTCGTCGATGGTCGCCCGGGGCAGGGCAGCACCAGCTCGGCCGGGAGCCCGTCGCCGAGCTGGGCGTCGACCGAGTCGGTGCCGAGCACCGCCTTGGCCAACTTGGCCCAGGCGTAGGCGTCCTCGTTGGACAGCCGCGGCCCCGCCGAGCACGCCGATGGCCTCGGCGCCCGCTCGGGCCTTGGCCTCGGCCAGCCGCGTCGGCCACCATGGTCAGTGCCTCCGCCCACGACGCCGGCTCCAGCGGAGCCGTTGCGCCGCGATCAGCGGCTCGGTCAGCCGGGCGTCGGCGTTGGGCGCCTCGCGCCGCGAAGCGGCCCTTGTCGCACAGCCAGGACTGGTTGACCGGATCGCTGTCCATGCCGAGCAGGCGGGTGATCCGGTTGGCCGACGACTGCACGGCGGCCCGGCAACCGAAGGCGCACAGCGTGCAGGTCGACTCGACCTGGTCGAGGTCCCAGGGCCGGGCCGTGAAGCGGTAGGGCGACGGCGGTGAGGGCGCCCACCGGGCAGATCTGCACGGTGTTGCCGCTGAAGTAGGAGGAGAAGGCGTGGCCCTCGAAGACGTTCACCTCGACGGCGTCGCCCCGGCCCAGGAAGTCGATCTGGGCCTCGCCGGCGATCTCGTTGGCGAAGCGGACGCAGCGGCCGCACTGGATGCAGCGCTCCCGGTCGAGCAGGACCAGCTCGGAGATGGGGTGGGCTTGGCCCAGTGCCGCTTCTCCTCCAGGAACCGGCTCTCCCCCGGCCCGTAGGCGAGCACCTGGTCCTGCAGCGGGCACTCGCCGCCCTTGTCGCACACGGGGCAGTCGAGCGGGTGGTTCACGAGCAGCATCTCGAGCACGCCGTCCTGGGCCTTCTTGACCTTCTCCGAGGTCGGTGACCACCTCCATGCCGTCGGCCACGGCCACGTAGCAGGCCGGCTGCAGGGTCGCCCCCGCGGGGCCCGCGACACCTCGACCAGGCACATCCGGCACATGCCCACCGGCTTCAGCCGCGGGTGGTAGCAGAACCGCGGGATGAACGTCCCGGCCCGCTCGGCCGCGGCGATGAGGAACTCGCCGGCCCCGGCGGTGACGGTCGCGCCGTCGATGGTGATGGTCACGATGGCGCCGGCGCTCGACCGCCGGGGCGATGGCGTGGTGGGAGGTGACGACGGGATCAGCCATGGGGGCAGCCCCCGTCCTTGACGTGCACCAGGAACTCGTCACGGAACATGCGGATGGCCGAGGCGATGGACGACGGGATGGAGGGCCCGAGCACGCAGATGGTGGTCTGCTGCGGGGGCCAGCTCACCCCGGGGGCGAGGTTGTCGCAGACGTCCATCAGCAGCTCGAGGTCGCTCTCGCGGCCCTGGCCGTCCTCGATGCGGCGCAGGATCTTCTCCAGCCAGCCGCTGCCCTCCCGGCAGGGCGTGCACTGGCCGCAGGACTCCCGCCAGAAGAAGCGGGTGATCCGCCAGGCGGCCCGCACCACGCAGGTGGCGTCGTCCATGACCACCATCGAGCCCGACCCGAGCATCGATCCGGCCGCCCCCACCTCGTCCTGGCCGAGCGGCAGGTCGACCTGGTCGGGTCCGAACCAGGGCGCCGAGGCCCCGCCGGGGATGAAGGCCTTCAGCTCCCGGCCGCCGTGGATGCCGCCGCCGAGGACGGGGGCGTAGATGAGGTCGCGGAAGGTGGTCTTCACCATCTCCACCTCGTACACGCCGGGGTTGCGCACGTGACCGGCCAGGGCGAACAGCCGCGTGCCGGTGGAGCGCCCCTCGCCCAGGGCGGCGAAGGCCGCGGCCCCGTTGACGAGCGACCCAGGGCAGGTTGGACAGGGTCTCGACGTTGTTGACCACCGTCGGCTCGCCGTAGAGGCCGATGGCGGCCGGGAAGTAGGGCGGCTTGATCCGGGGGAAGCCCCGCTTGCCCTCGAGGCTCTCGAGCAGCGCCGTCTCCTCGCCGCAGATGTAGGCGCCCGCCCCGGGGTGGACCACGACGTCGACCGAGAAGCCCGACCCGAAGATGTCCGCGTCCGAGGGCGCCGTGCCCGTAGGCCTCGTTGACGGCGGCCGTGCACCCGCTCGAGACCGAGGGCGAACTCGCCGCGCACGTAGAGGAAGGCCGTCGTCACCTGCAGGGCGTAGGCGGCGATGACGCACGCCCTCGACCAACTGGTGGGGGTCGCGCTCGACCAGCAGGTGGTCCTTGAAGGTGGCCGGCTCGCTCTCGTCGCCGTTCACCACCAGGTAGGTGGTCGGGCGCCTTGCGCAGCATCGACCACTTCCGCCCGGCCGGGAAGCCGGCCCCGCCCCGGCCGAGCAGGCTCACGGCGTCGACCTCGTGCGGCCACCTGCTTCGGCGTCATGCCGAGGGCCTTGCGCAGGCCCTCGTAGCCACCGGTGGCCAGGTAGCGCTCCAGGGTGTGGGAGTCCTCGTAGCCGAGGCGCGACGTCACGATGCTGGGGGGCCTCGGTGATGGCCATCAGCCGCCGCCCTGGCGCCGCCGGCGCCGCCGGCCGCCGCGGCCGCGCCCGTCGGCCATGGCCGCGGCCGGCCGCCCGCTCGGTCGGCAGGGTGTCGTCGTCGACCCGCAGGCCACCCGTGCGCGCGTACCCGCACCAGGGTGCCGTGGGTCGGGCACCTCGTCGGCCAGGCGCCCGGCCCGCAGGTCGTCGACCAGGCGGTCGAAGCTCTCGGGGGTGACGTCGCCGAAGAAGCGGTGGTTCACCTGGAGGCACGGGCGCCCGGCCGCAGTCGGCGAGGCACTCGGCGTCCTCCAGGGTGAACATGCCGTCGGCCGTGGTCGACCCCGGCTCCGCGTCCCCAGCGTCGCTCGACGTGCTCGAGCAGCTCGTAGGCGCCGCGGAGCATGCAGGCGATGTTGGTGCACACCGACACCACGTAGGTCCCGACCTCCTCGGTGTGGAGCATGTCGTAGAAGGTGGCCGTGCCGAGCACCTCGGCCGGGGTGATCCCCACCAGCGCGGCGATCTCGTCGATGGCCTCGGGCCGCAACCAGCCGTCCTGCTCCTGGGCCAGATGGCACAGGGGGATGAGGGCCGAGCGGGGTGGGGGTACAGGGCGACGATCTCCCGGGCGCGCGCCAGCGCCTCGGGCGTCAGGTGGCTGACTCCGTGCCGGGGCGGCGCCTCACCGGTCCGACCTCGCCCATGACCGGGTCGACCGACGAGGTGGTGGCGATGGCGTCGGCCACCAGGCCGCCGCGGAGCATGACGGGAAGGCTCTGCAGGTTGACGAAGCGACGGGCCCCGGATGTGCATGCGGTAGGGCTTGGCCGACCCGTCGGACACCATGTAGCAGCCGAGCTCGCCCCGGGGCGACTCGACGGCCGTGTAGACCTCGCCCTCGGGCACCTTGAAGCCCTCGGTGAAGATCTTGAAGTGGTGGATGAGGGCCTCCATCGACTCGTCGATGCGGGCCCGCGGCGGCGGGTGACCTTCTTGTCCTGGACCCGGTAGTCGCCGCGCGGCATCTGGTCGAGGACCTGGCGGATGATCCTGATCGACTCCCGGACCTCGTTGAAGCGGATGGCGTAGCGGTCGAAGTTGTCGCCGTAGGTGCCGACGATGACGTCGAAGTCGACCTTGTCGTACTGCCAGGTAGGGCATCGTCCGGCGCAGGTCCCAGGCGATGCCGGTGGAGCGGAGGATGGGCCCGGTGGCCGACAGGGCCAGGGCCTCGTCGGCCGTGAGGGCCCCGACGCCCTCGGTCCGCTCCCGGAAGATGGGTTGGCCGGTGAGGAGCTGGTCGTAGTCGTCGAGGCGGGCGTCGATGGTGTCGATGATGACGGTGACGTCGTCCTCCCACCCGTCGGGGAGGTCGGCGGCGGTGCCGCCGGGGCGGATGAAGTTGTGGTTCATGCGCAGGCCGGTCGTCTTCTCGAAGAAGCCGAGGACCATCTCCCGCTCGCGGAAGCCGAAGATCATCATGGTGGTGGAGCCCGAGGTCCATGCCGTTGGTGGCCAGCCACATCAGGTGCGAGGCCACCCGCTGGAGCTCGGCCAGCAGCATGCGGATCCAGACGGCCCGGGGCGGCAGCTCGATGCCGAGCAGCGCCTCGGTGGCCAGGGAGAAGACGAGCTCGTTGGTGAGCGGCGACAGGTAGTCCATGCGGGTGACGTTGGTGGCCCCCTGCTGGTAGGTGAGCTCCTCCCCCGTCTTCTCCATGCCCGTGTGCAGGTAGCCGATGACCGGCTTCGTCCGCAGCACCGTCTCGCCGTCGAGCTCCATCATCAGCCGCAGCACGCCGTGGGTCGACGGGTGCTGGGGCCCGAAGTTGATGATCATGGTCTCGTCGTCGGGCGACTCGAAGTCGATGTCGTCGGGGTCCCCGGCCGCGTGTCCTCGGGCACCCGCAGCACCGCCCCGCCTCCCGGCCAACTCGTCGGCGCCGGTCGGCGGCCGGGGCAGCAGCTCCTGGCCGCCCTCGTCGGTCTCCCCCGATCAGGCCCGGCCGGGGTGGTCAGGTCCACGGGGCGGGTACCGGTCGGCCGCCGCGTCCGCCGCGTCGGCGCCGCCTGGTGTGCGTCGGGGCCGTCATCGGGGCCCGGGCGATTCTTTGAACTGCACGGGGACCCGGCCGACGCCGTAGTCCTTGCGCAGGGGGTAGCCCTCCCAGTCCTCGGGCATGAGGATCCGGGTCGTCGGGGTGGCCGGTGAAGCAGATCCCGAACATGTCGAAGACCTCGCGCTCCATGGCCTCGGCCCCGGGGTAGAGGTCCCAGACCGAGTCGACCACGGCGTCGGCCTCGGGGACCTGCACCCGGATCCGGACCCGCCGGGCGGCCGACAGCGACAGCAGCGAGGCCACGAGCTCGAAACGCTCGGGGGCCACGCCGTCGGGCAGGGTGCGGCCCGGGTGGGTCAGGTAGTCGACGGCGGTGAGGTCGGCCAGCATGGCGAAACCGGCCTGGCGATGAGCGGCTACGACGTCGTGGTACGGGTGTGTGCCGGGAGAGGATGTCGGCACCGTCGGTGATGGTCCGGGCCACGAACAAGATGCCTACGAGTAGGT
>CAWIWK010000013.1:0-48669 GCA_963839605.1 uncultured Acidimicrobiales bacterium
TCCGGTCTCGTCATCCCTGACACCGCCAAGGAGAAGCCCCAGCAGGGCGAGGTCCTGGCCGTGGGACCCGGCCGCCGGGCCGAAAACACCGGTGAGCTGATCCCCCTCGACGTGGCCGTGGGCGACAAGGTCGTCTACTCCAAGTACGGCGGTACCGAGATCACGGTCGAAGGTGAGGACCTGCTCATCCTGCGGCCGTGACGTGCTGGCCAAGGTCGACGAAGTAGTGCCCAAGCAACTAAGTTCGACGAGAACGCCCGCCGCGGCCTTGAGGCTGGGGTCAACAAGCTCGCCGACACGGTCAAGGTGACCCTCGGCCCCAAGGGCCGCAACGTGGTGATCGACAAGAAGTTCGGCGCCCCCACCATCACCAACGACGGCGTGACCATCGCCCGCGAGGTCGAGCTCGAGGACCCCTTCGAGAACATGGGCGCCCAGCTGGTCAAGGAGGTGGCCACCAAGACCAACGACGTAGCCGGTGACGGCACCACCACCGCCACCGTGCTGGCCCAGGCGCTGATCCACGAAGGCCTGCGCAACGTGGCGGCGGGCGCCAGCCCCATGTCCCTCAAGCGGGGCATCGAGAAGGGCGTAGCGGCCGCGGTCGAGGCCATCCAGAACCAGGCCAAGGAGATCGACGACAAGACCGAGATCGCGCAGGTGGCGGCCATCTCCGCCGCCGACGCCGTCGATCGGCGAGGTCCTGGCCGACGCCATCGACCAGGTGGGCAAGGACGGCATGGTCACGGTGGAGGAGTCCAACACCTTCGGCCTCGAGCTCGAGTTCACCGAGGGCATGCAGTTCGACAAGGGCTACCTGTCCCCGTACTTCGTGACCGACCCCGAGCGCCAGGAAGCGGTGCTCGACGAGCCCTTCATCCTCATCGCCAACCAGAAGATCAGCGCCGTGCACGATCTCGTGCCGGTGCTGGAGAAGGTGATGCAGACCGGCAAGGCGCTGCTGATCATCGCCGAGGACGTCGAGGGTGAGGCCCTGGCCACCCTGGTGGTGAACAAGATCCGGGGCACGTTCACGTCCGTGGCGGTCAAGGCGCCTGGCTTCGGTGAGCGCCGCAAGGCCATGCTGGAGGATATCGCCATCCTGACCGGCGGCCAGGTCATCTCCGAGGAGGTCGGCCTCAAGCTCGAGCACACCACCATCGACCTGCTGGGCCGGGCCCGCCGGGTGATCGTCAACAAGGACAACACCACCGTCGTCGAGGGTGCCGGGGCCGAGGACGACGTGAAGGGCCGCATCGCGCAGATCAAGCGCGAGATCGAGGACACCGACTCCGACTGGGACCGCGAGAAGCTCCAGGAGCGCCTGGCCAAGCTGGCCGGGGGCGTGGCCGTGGTGAAGGTGGGCGCGGCCACCGAGGTCGAGCTCAAGGAGAAGAAGCACCGCATCGAAGACGCCCTGTCCGCCACCCGTGCCGCCATCGAGGAAGGCATCGTGGCCGGTGGGGGGGTGGCCCTGGTGCGCAGCCGGGCGGCGGTGGACAAGCTGGCCAAGACCCTGGACGGTGACGAGGCGACCGGGGCCCGCATCGTGGCCCACGCCCTTTACGAGCCGCTCGGTGGATCGCCATCAACGCCGGCCTCGAAGGTGCGGTGACGGTGCGCGAGGTCGAGTCCGAGCCGGGGTCGATGGGGCTCAACGCCTCCACCGGCAACTTCGAGGACCTCGTCAAGGCGGGGGTCATCGACCCGGCCAAGGTCACCCGCTCGGCGCTGCAGAACGCGGCGTCGGTGGCCGCCCTGCTTCTCACCACCGAGGCCCTGGTGGCCGACAAGCCCGAGAAGGCCGACCCCGCTGCGGCCGCCGCCGCCGCCGGTGCCATGGGCGGCATGGGTGGCATGGGTGGCATGGGCATGATGTAAACGGTCCTGGCCGCCCACCGGCGGCCGGTACCGAGCCGGTCCGGCGGACCGGTGCGACATCGAGCAGCACGCCACATCGAGCAGCACGCCACATCGAGCAGCACGGGGCGGCCGGGTCCACAGGGCCCGGCCGCTGCCGCGTCCGCCGGGCGGGCGCGGGGGCGACGGTAGGTTGCACCCGATGGAGGGACCACGAGAGCCGCGCCAGGTCATCCCCCGCCCCGCCCTCGCCTATCCCGGCGCGCCGGCCCCGTGGTCGGGGACCGAGGCGTCGCTGCGGCGCCCGATCCCCCTGGACCGGGTGCGCCGCGCCGTGGAGGCGCGAGGGTCGCGCCCTGGCCGGGTCCGCACGCGTCACCTTCGACGGGTTTCCCGACCCCGGCGCCCCTGCCGCAGTGCTCGTCGCCCTGTTCGAGGCCGACGGTGACACGCGGGTGGTGCTCACCCGGCGCGCCGCCCACCTGCGCACCCACACGGGCGAGGTGAGCTTCCCGGGCGGCCGCCTCGACCCGGGCGAGGCCCCCGAGGCCGGTGCGCTGCGTGAGGCGGGCGAGGAGGTGGGGCTCGACCCCGCCACGGTGCAGGTGGTGGGGCGGCTCACATCGCTGTCCACGTTCTCCTCGAGCTCGACCATCACCCCCGTGGTGGGGGTCCTGGCCCGCACTCCCCGGCTGGAGGCGAACCCCCACGAGGTGGCGCACGTCTTCGACGTGGCGCTGTCGGAGCTGGTGGCCGAGGGCGTGTTCCGGGAGGAGCGCTGGATCGTGCCGGGCCGGACCCTGCCCGTGGCCGAGCTGGGCACCGACGGGTCCTTCCCGGTGTGGTTCTTCGAGCTGCCCCACGACACGGTGTGGGGCGCCACGGCCCGCATGCTGGTGGAGCTGCTCCGTCTGGTCCTCGACTGCTGAGCGCACCGTCCCGGTCCGCCATGCGCCGCCTGCGGCGCTCCCACCAGGCACTTGCCCGGGGCACGGGGGTGTCGGTGGCGGACGGTATCGTGGGAGACACGCCGGCGGACGAGGCGTGCACGCGACGACCGACCGGCAGGAGGGCAGCACAGGTGGCGGAGATCGAGATCGGCATCTACAAGTCGGGCCGCCGGGCATACGGCTTCGACGACATCGCCATCGTCCCCAGCCGCCGCACGCGCGACCCCGAGGACGTCGACATCGCCTGGGAGATCGACGCCTTTCGCTTCGACCTGCCCCTCATGGCGGCGGCCATGGACGGCGTGGTGAGCCCGCGCACCGCCATCGAGATCGGCCGTCTCGGCGGTCTGGCCGTGCTCAACCTCGAGGGGCTGTGGACCCGTTACGAGGACCCCGACTCGCTGTTCGAGGAGATCGGCAAGCTCGACGACGACAAGGCCACGGCCCGGATGCAGCAGATGTACCTCGAGCCCATCAAGCCCGAGCTCGTCACCGAGCGCATCCGCGAGATCAAGGCCGCCGGGGTGGTGTCGTGCGCCTCGGTGACGCCCCAGCGCACCACCGAGCTGTCGTCGGCCATCCTGGCCGGCGAGCTCGACATGCTCGTCATCCAGGGCACCGTGGTCTCGGCCGAGCACGTTTCGAAGACGGTCGAGCCCCTCAACCTGAAGAAGTTCATCCGCTCCTACGATCTGCCCGTCATCGTGGGCGGCTGCGCCTCGTACCAGGCCGCGCTCCACCTCATGCGCACCGGCGCCGTGGGGGTGCTGGTGGGGGTGGGCCCGGGCAACGCCTGCACGACGCGGGGCGTGCTCGGCCTGGGCGTCCCCCAGGCCACCGCCATCGCCGATGTGGCCGGGGCCCGCATGCGCCATCTGGACGAGACCGGTGTCTACGTGCATGTCATCGCCGACGGCGGCATGAGCCGCGGCGGTGACATCGCCAAGGCCATCGCCTGCGGCGCCGACGCCGTCATGCTGGGTTCGCCCCTGTCGTCTGCGGAGGAGGCGCCGTGCCGCGGCTTCCACTGGGGCATGGCCACGTTCCATCCCACGCTTCCGCGCGGGCGCGGGTGCGCACCACCGTGCGCGGCACCCTGTCGGAGATCCTCCTCGGCCCGGCCCACGAGAACGACGGCCGCATGAACCTCTTCGGCGCCTTGCGCACGGCCATGGCCACGTGCGGGTACGAGACGGTCAAGGAGTTCCAGAAGGCCGAGGTCATGGTGGCCCCCGCCCTGCAGACCGAGGGCAAGGCGCTGCAGCGGTCGCAGGGTGTGGGGATGGGCAGCTGAGCGCCCCGCACCCCACCCCTTCCCCCTCCCCTCCGCAGCGTGCTGTGACCGACGCTCCCGACACCGTCCTCGTCGTCGACTTCGGCGCCCAGTACGCGCAGCTCATCGCCCGGCGCGTGCGCGAGGCGCGCGTCTACTCCGAGATCGTCCGCTACGACACGCCGGCGGCCGAGCTCCTGGCCCGGCGACCGAAGGGCATCATCTTGTCTGGGGGTCCCGAGTCCGTCTACGCCCAGTGGGCGCCCGCCGTCGACCCCGCCATCTACGACGCCGGGGTCCCCGTCCTCGGCATCTGCTATGGCGCCCAGCTCCTCACCCAGCAGCTCGGCGGCGTGGTGTCGCGCACCGGACGGGGCGAGTACGGGCGCACCCCGCTCACCCGCGGCGCGGCGTCACCGCTCTTCGCCGACTGGCCGCCGCAGGCCACGTCGGACGTGTGGATGAGCCACGCCGACTCCATCACCGAGGTGCCGGCCGGCTTCGTCGCCACCGCCGCCACCCCCGACGCGCCGGTGGCTGCCCTCGACGACGTGGAGCGCCGCATCCACGGCGTGCAGTTCCACCCCGAGGTCGTGCACACCGAGCGCGGCCAGGAGCTGCTCGAGCGCTTCCTGTTCGACGTGTGCGGGGCCCGGCCCCTGTGGACGCACACCAACATCATCGAGTCGGCCGTCGAGGCGGTGCGGGCCCAGGTGGGCGACGCCCACGTGCTGTGCGCCTTGTCGGGCGGAGTGGACTCGGCGGTGGCCGCCGCCCTCGTGCACCGGGCCATCGGCGACCAGCTCACATGCGTCTTCGTCGACACCGGGCTCATGCGGGCCGAGGAGGCCGACCAGGTGGAGGAGACCTTCCGCCGCCAGTTCCACATGGACCTGGTCCACGTCAAAGCGGCCGACCGCTTCTTCGGCGTGCTGGCGGGCGTCACCGACCCCGAGGCGAAGCGCAAGGCCATCGGCGAGACCTTCATCCGTGTGTTCGAGGAGGTGGCCCTCGACGTGAAGGACGCCGGCTTCCTCGTGCAGGGCACCCTCTACCCAGACATCATCGAGTCGGGCACCGGCGATGCGGCGGTCATCAAGTCGCACCACAACGTGGGGGGTCTGCCCGAGGACATGGCCTTCGACTTGGTGGAGCCGCTGCGCCTGCTGTTCAAGGACGAGGTGCGGGCCGTGGGCGAGGAGCTCGGCCTGCCCGAGGAGATCGTGTGGCGCCAGCCCTTCCCCGGGCCGGGCCTGGCCGTGCGCATCATCGGCGAGGTCACCACGGAGCGGGCCGAGATCCTGCGGGCCGCCGATGCCATCGTGGTGGAGGAGGTGCGCCGGGCCGGGCTGTACCGCACGCTGTGGCAGAGCTTCGCCGTGCTCCCCGCCGTGCGCACCGTGGGGGTCATGGGCGACGGGCGCACGTACGCCTATCCGGTCGTCATCCGCGCCGTCACCTCCGACGACGCCATGACGGCGGACTGGGCCCGGCTTCCCTACGACCTGCTCGAGCGCCTGTCGTCCCGCATCATCAACGAGGTGGCCGGTGTCAACCGGGTGGCCCTCGACATCACGTCGAAGCCGCCCGGCACCATCGAATGGGAGTGAGGGTGGCCGACCATCCGCTGCCCCGCCTGGGCCTGTTCGACGGCGTCGACGAGTTCGAGGGCGTGGTCGGCCCGACCACGGACGACACCGCCTCAGACGACACCGACGACAGCGCGGCCGACGACGGCGGCTCGAGGGCCGGGGGTGCGGCCCGGCAGGGCCGGACGCCGGGGGCGGTGGACCGACGACCTGCCCCGGCCCGACGACCTGCTCGAGGGCCTGAACGACCCCCAGCGCCGGGCGGTGACGCACCGGGGCACGCCCATGCTGGTGGTGGCGGGGGCGGGCTCGGGCAAGACCCGCGTCCTCACCCACCGGGTGGCCCATCTCATCGCCACGGGCGACGCCACGCCGTGGGAGATCCTCGCCATCACCTTCACCAACAAGGCCGCCGACGAGATGCGCGAGCGGCTGGTGAAGCTGGTGGGCCCCGTGGCCAAGCGCATGTGGGTGTCGACCTTCCACGCCGCCTGCGTGCGCATCCTGCGGTCGCACGCCGATCGCCTCGGGTACCGGCGCTCGTTCACCATCTACGACGACGCCGACTCGCGGCGCCTGGTCGAGCACGTCATGCGCGACCTCAACATCGACGCCAAGAAGCTGCCGTCGCGCTCGGTGCAGGCCGCCATCTCGGGCGCCAAGTCGGAGCTGGCGGACGCGTCCGCCTTCGCCGGCTCGGCGCGCTCGGTGTTCGAGCGGCGCATGGCCGACATCTACCAGGAGTACGAGCAGCGCCTGGCGTCGGCGTCGGCCATGGACTTCGACGACCTGCTCCTGCTCACCGTCAAGCTGCTGCGCCAGGCGCCCGACGTGCTCGCCTCCTACCAGCAGCGCTTCAAGCACGTGCTGGTGGACGAGTTCCAGGACACCAACCGGGCCCAGAACGAGATCGTGCTCCTGCTGGCCGCCGAGCACCGCAACATCTGCGTCGTGGGGGACAGCGACCAGTCCATCTTCGGCTGGCGCGGGGCGGACATCCGCAACATCTTCGAGTTCGAAGAGGCCTTTCCCGACGCGGCCGTGATCCCCCTGGAGCAGAACTACCGGTCGACCAAGACCATCCTCGACGCCGCCAACGCCGTGATCGCCAACAACCTGACCCGGCTGCCCAAGGAGCTGTGGACCGACGGCGAGCCCGGTGCCCCCATCGTCCGCTACCGGGCCGAGGACGAGTACGACGAGGCGGTGTGGGTGGCCACCGAGATCGGCCGCCTGCGGGAGTTCGAAGGCCTCGACTACGGCGACGTCGCCGTCTTCTACCGCACCAACGCCCAGAGCCGTGCGCTCGAGGAGGAGCTCGTGCGGGCCGCGGTGTCCTACAAGGTGGTGGGGGGGACCCGCTTCTACGACCGGCGCGAGGTGAAGGACCTTCTCGCCTATTTGCGCCTGCTCGCCAACCCGTCCGACGAGGTGTCGGCCCGGCGGGTGGTGAACGTGCCGCGCCGCGGCGTGGGCGACACCTCGGTCGACAAGCTGGCGCGCTTTGCCCGCGCCAACAGCCTGTCCTTCGCCGACGCCCTGGCGCGCGGCACCGAGGCCGGCCTCACCGGCAAGGCGGCCCGGGGGGCGGCCGAGCTCGGGGTCCTGCTCGACGACCTCCGCCGCATGGTGGAGACCGGTGCCTCCCCCGGGGCCATCGTGGACGCGGTGGCCGAGCGCACCGGGTACCGGGCCGAGCTCGAGGCGGACAACAGCCTCGAGGCCCACGGGCGCCTCGAGAACGTGGCCGAGCTGGCCGGGGCGGCGGGCGAGTACGACAGCCTCGACGAGTTCCTCGAATCGGTGGCGCTCGTGTCCGACGCCGATGAGCTCGACCCCGGGGACGGCCGCGTCTCGCTCATGACGCTGCACACGGCCAAGGGCCTCGAGTTCCCCGCAGTCTTCCTCGTCGGATTGGAGGACGGCGTCTTCCCCCACCTGCGCGCCCTCGACGACCCGGCCCAGCTCGAGGAGGAGCGCCGGTTGTGCTACGTGGGCATCACGCGGGCTCGGCGCCAGCTCTACCTGACGCACGCCTGGAGCCGCACCCTGTGGGGGTCGACCAGCCACGCCATCCCCAGCCGGTTCCTCTCCGAGCTGCCCCCCGAGCTCGTGCGCGACGTGGGGTCGTCGTGGGGAACGTCGCCCCGACCCCCTGCGCGCCGCGTCGTCGTGGTCGCGCCGGCGGGCGGGTATCGGGCGCCGGGGCGCCGACGACTGGGACGGTGTGGACCCGCCCGCCGCCGACGACGGTGGGCACGGGGCCGATGACAGCTGGGCCGACGAGTTCCACCACCCCGACCCGTGGGACGACGCCCACGACGGGGGTGGCGCCCACGGGGCACACGGCGCGCCGCCGCGGCCCTCGACACGCGGCGCGGGGGTCGGCGGCCACGCGCCGGACGGCGCCGGCGCGCCGGGCCGGTTCCACCGGGCGCACGAGCCGGCTCCCCAAGATGGCGGAGTGGCGCGACGGGCGGGGGACCTCGCGGTCAGCGTGGGCAACCCCCGGGACTGGGACGCGGTCACCTACGACCGCATCTCCGACCCCATGACACGCTGGGGCGGCGACGTCGTGTCCAGGCTGGCGCTGCGTGGCGACGAGACGGTGCTCGACGTGGGCTGCGGCAGCGGCCGCGTCACCGAGATGCTCCTCGAGCGGTTGGAGAGCGGGCACGTCATCGCCCTCGACGCCGCGCCGGGCATGCTCGACTCGGCGCGCCGGCGCCTGGCGCGCTTCGGTGACCGCGTCAGCATCGTCGAGGCGGACCTGCTCGAGCTGTCGCCCGCCGTGCTCGGTGGCTGGGGGCCCGTCGACGCCGTGCTGTCGACGGCGACGTTCCACTGGGTGCTCGACCACGACCGGCTCTTTCGCAACCTGGCCGGCGTCATGCGGCCCGGGGCCGAGCTCCAGGCCCAGTGCGGCGCGGCCGGCAACATCGAAGGCCTGCTGGCGGCGGTGCGGGCCACGGGGGCCGAGCGCGCCGGGCACGTGGGTGTACGCCACGCCGGAGGAGACCCGGGCCCGGCTCGAGGGCGCCGGGTTCGACCACGTCGAGGTGTGGACGCATCCCGAGCCCACCCGCCTGGAGCGGGGCGAGGAGCTCGAGACCTACCTGGGCACGGTGTGCCTGCGGGCCCACGTGGCCGGGCTCGAGGGCGCGGACCGGGCCGACCTGCTGCGGCGGGTGGCCGACGCCATGCCCGAACCGGTCATCGACTACCTGCGGCTCAACATGAGCGCCCGGCGCGGTTGATCCCCGCCGGCGGGGCGCGGGGTGGCTCGGACCGGGCCGGGACCCGTCCGGCCCGCGACGGGGCCCTGTCCGGCCCCGCCACGGGGGCCCGTCTGGCGCCGCAACGGGAGAAGGTGCCTACACTCGGTGGCCGATGAACCGTCCCTACCGGGTCGTGGTGGCCAAGCCTGGCCTCGACGGCCATGACCGAGGAGCCAAGGTCATCGCCCGCGCCCTGCGGGACGCGGGGTTCGAGGTCATCTACACGGGGTTGCACCAGACGCCGGAGCAGGTGGTCCAGGCCGTGCTCCAGGAGGACGCCGACGCCGTGGGGCTGTCGCTGTTGTCGGGAGCCCATCTCACCCTCGTCCCCCGGGTGCTCGACGGCCTGCGCCACAACGGGCTGGGGGACGTCCTGGTCATGGTGGGCGGCATCATCCCCGACGGCGACATCCCGGTGTTGAAGGACATGGGCGTGGCCGAGGTGTTCACCCCGGGGGCATCGCTCGACACCACCGTGCGGTGGCTGTCCGACGCGCTCGACCAGCGGGAAGAGGCCGCCGCCGGGAGCTAGCAGGCCCGGCAGGGGCGGTCGGAGGCGGCAGGCGCCCGCAGGGCGCAGGAAAGGACAGGTTCGTCGGTGGATCTCTACGAGTACCAGGGCAAGCAGTACTTCGCCCGCTTCGGCATCCCCACCTCGCGCGGCGGGGTGGCGGACACCGTCGAGGAGGCGGTGGCCCAGGCCGAGCAGGCCGGGTACCCCGTGGTGGTGAAGGCACAGGTCAAGGTGGGCGGGCGCGGCAAGGCGGGCGGCATCAAGCTGGCGGCGGACGCCGGTGAGGTGCGCACCCACGCCGCCGCCATCCTCGGGCTCGACATCAAGGGCCACGTGGTGGAGCGGCTGTGGGTCGAGCACGCCTCGGACATCGCCCACGAGTACTACGCCAGCTTCACCCTCGACCGGGCGGCCAAGCTCCACCTGTGCATGGTGTCGGCCAAGGGCGGCGTGGACATCGAGGAGGTGGCCGCCACCGATCCCGACGCCATCGCCCGGCTGCACGTGGACCCCGTCGACGGCCTGTCGCTCGAGGCGGCGGCGGCCCTCGTGGCCGAGGCGGGCCTGCACGCAGAGGCCCGGGCCCAGGCCGCCGATCTCCTGGGGGCGCTGTACCGCTGCTACGTCGAGGGCGACTGCGACCTGGCGGAGATCAACCCCCTCATCCTCACCACCGACGGCCGGGTGCACGCGCTCGACGCCAAGGTGACGCTGGACGACAACGCCGCCTTCCGCCATCCGGAATGGGAGGAGTTCGCCGGCACCGAGACCATGGACGAGCGCGAGCGCCTGGCCAAGGAGAAGGGGCTCAACTACATCGGGCTGTCGGGCTCGGTGGGCATCATCGCCAACGGCGCCGGCCTGGCCATGAGCACGCTGGACGTGGTCAACCAGGTCGGAGGCAGCGCCGCGAACTTCCTCGACATCGGCGGTGGCGCCAACGCCGACGTCATGGCCGCCGCCCTCGAGGTCATCAACACCGACGCCGCCGTGCGCTCGATCTTCGTGAACATCTTCGGTGGCATCACCCGGTGCGACGAGGTGGCCAAGGGCATCGTGGAGGCGCTCGGCCGCGTCGACCTGCGCTCGCCCATCGTGCTGCGGCTCGACGGCACCAACGCCGAGGCGGGCCACGAGATCCTGGCCCCGCACGTGTCGGATCGCCTGGTGGTGGACGAGACCATGCTGGGCGCGGCCCGCCGGGCCGTTGCGCTGGCAGGAGGGGACCGATGAGCATCTTCGTGGACGAGAACACCAAGGTGATCGTGCAGGGCCTGACCGGCAGCCAGGGCCGATTCCACGGGCTGCGCAACCGCGACTACGGCACGCAGGTGGTGGCGGGCGTCACCCCCGGCAAGGGGGGCAGCGACGTGGACGGCGTGCCCGTGTACGACACCGTGGCTGAGGCGGTGGCGGCCACGGGTGCCGACGCGTCGTTCGTGGTGGTGCCGCCCAAGGCCGCCCCGGCCGCCATCCTCGACGCCGCGGCGGCGGGCATCTCCTTCATCGTGTGCATCACCGAGGGCATCCCGGCCCAGGACGAGGCGCTTTTCTACAACACGCTGCGCCGTGACTTCCCCGCCACGCGCCTGCTCGGCCCCAACTGCCCAGGGGTCATCTCCCCGGGGAAGTGCAACATCGGCATCACGTCGGGCGACATCGCCCTGCCCGGGGGGCCGGTGGGCATCGTCAGCCGCTCGGGCACGCTCACGTACCAGGCGCTGCACGAGCTGTCCCAGCAGAAGGTGGGCCAGACCACCTGCGTGGGCATCGGCGGCGACCCCGTGCCGGGCACGAGCTTCATCGACTGCCTGGCCGCGTTCGAGGCGGATCCCGACACCCGCGCCGTCATGATGATCGGCGAGATCGGCGGATCGGCCGAGGAGGAGGCGGCGGCCTTCATCGCTTCGTCGATGTCCAAGCCGGTCGTGTGCTACATCGCCGGTGTCACCGCTCCCCCGGGGCGCAAGATGGGACACGCCGGGGCCATCATCTCGGGCTCCCAGGGCACGGCCCAGGCCAAGATGGCGGCGCTGTCGGAGGCGGGCGCCACCGTGGCGCTCAACCCCACCGAGGCGGGCGAGCGCATGGTGGAGATCGTCAAGAACCTCGGGTGATCCCCGCCCCCGGCCACACCCTTGCGCGCCTGCTGGTGGCCGCCGGGGCGGCCGGGGCGACAGACGGCCGCTGGTAGCGTGAGCGGCGTGCGCGTCGCGGTGCTCGTCTCCGGTACGGGGAGCATCCTCGAAGCCATGCTCGAGGACGCGGTGCCGGTCGTGGTGGTGGTGGCCGACCGTCCGTGCCGCGGTCTCGACGTCGCCACCGGCGCCGGCGTCGCCGCCGAGCTCGTGGACCGCACGGAGTTCGGCGGGTACGGGCCGGGTTTCCGCCGTGACGCCTACACCCTGCGCTGCACCGAGGTGCTCGAGGCCCACGCCGTCGACCTCGTGGCCATGGCCGGGTTCGGGACGGTGCTGGGCCAGGCCGTCCACGACGCCTTCCCGGGCAGGATCGTGAACACCCATCCGGCGCTGCTCCCCGCCTTTCCGGGGTGGCACGCCGTAGAGGACGCCCTGGACGCCGGGGTGGCGGTGACGGGGTGCACGGTGCACCTGGCCACGCTCGAGGTCGACGCCGGGCCCGTGCTCGCCCAGGAGGAGGTCCCCGTCCTCGCCGGCGACACCGTCGACACCCTCCACGAGCGCATCAAGGCATGCGAGCGGCGGCTCTATCCGGCCACCGTGAAGCGGTTGGTCGAAGAGCTCGGCACGGCCGGTGCCGTCCGGGCCCGAGGGGAGGCGGAGCGTTGAGAGCGCTGCTTTCGGTGTACGACAAGGCGGGCCTGGTGGACCTGGCCTCGGGCCTCGGCTCCATGGGATGGGAGCTGGTGGCGAGCGGCAAGACGGCCGCCGCACTGGCCGAGGCCGGCATCGACCACGTCGAGGTGGCCGCCTACACCGGCGCGCCGGAGATGCTCGGCGGCAGGGTGAAGACGCTGCACCCCCGCATCCACGGCGGCATCCTGGCCGACCGGTCCGACCCCGCCCACCTGGCCGACCTCGAGGCCCAGGACGTGGCACCGATCGACCTGGTGGTGTGCAACCTCTACCCCTTCTCCTCCGACCCCTCCATCGAGCTCATCGACGTGGGCGGGCCCACCATGGTGCGGGCCGCGGCCAAGAACCACGCCCACGTGGGCGTGGTGGTCGACCCCGGGGACTACGACGGCGTGCTCGGGGAGCTGCGCTCCTCGGGGTCGCTGTCCGACGACACCCGCCGCCGCCTGGCGCGCGCCGCCTTCGCCCACGTCGCCGCCTACGACGCCGCCATCGTGGCGTGGTTCGACAGCGGCGGCGCCGGCGGCGAGCCCGCGCCGTCGCTCGCCCCCACGCTGCACCTGGCGCTCGACCGGGCCCAGGAGCTGCGCTACGGCGAGAACCCCCATCAGGCCGGGGCCCGCTACCGCGTGCGGGGCACCCACACGTGGTGGGACGGCGTGGTCCAGCACGGCGGCAGCGCCCTGTCGTACCTCAACCTGTTCGACGCCGACGCGGGCTGGCGCCTGGTGGGCGAGCTCGCCACGGGCCCCGACGCGGCCGTGGCCATCATGAAGCACGCCAACCCGTGCGGCGTGGCGCTGGCCGCGTCGCTCGAGGAGGCCTACCGCCGGGCGCTCGAGTGCGACCCCGTGTCGGCCTTCGGCGGGGTGGTGGCCCTGGGCGGTGCATGCACCCTGGAGGTGGCCCGCGCCCTGGCCGACGGGCCCCAGGCCGACGTGGTGGTGGCCCCGAGCTTCGCCCCCGGTGCGGTCGAGGTCCTGGTGGCGCGGCGCAAGGCCACGCGGCATTCTCGAGGCCCCGCCCCACACCGGCGCCGCCCTCGAGCTGCGCAGCCTGGGCGGGGGGTTCCTGGTACAGGAGCCCGACCGTCTCGTGTCGTCGCGCTCGGACTGGCAGGTGCCGACGAAGGTGGCGCCGACCGACGAGCAGTGGCCCGACGTCGAGCTGGCCTGGCGGGTGTGCGCCCGGACGTCCTCCAACGCCATCGTGGTGGCGGCGGGCGGCCAGGCCCTCGGGGTGGGCGCGGGCCAGCAGAGCAGGGTGGAGGCGGCCCACATCGCGGTGTCCAAGGCGGCGGGCCGGGCCCGGGGCGGTGCGGCCGCGAGCGACGCCTTCTTCCCCTTCCGCGACGGCCTCGACGTGCTGGCCGCGGCGGGCATCGCGGCGGTGGTCCAGCCGGGCGGGTCGGTGCGCGACGACGAGGTGGTGGCGGCGGCGGACGAGCACGGTATCGCCATGGTGCTCACCGGCGAGCGCCACTTCCGCCACTGAGCGCCCCGTGACGGCCATCCTCCTCGACGGCGAGGCGCTGGCGGCGCGCATCCGGGCCGAGCTCACCACCCGGGTGGCCGAGCTCGTGGCCCAGGGGGTGCACCCCGGACTGGGCACCGTCCTCGTGGGTGACGACCCGTCGAGTGCGCGCTACGTGGCGCTCAAGCACGAGGACTGCGCCAAGGTCGGCATGGCGTCGGTGCACGCCCATCTGGCGGCCGAGACCAGCCAGGCCGAGCTCGAGTCGACCATCGCCCGCTTCAACGCCGATCCCGCCGTGGACGCCTACCTGGTCCAGCTCCCGCTGCCCAAGGGTCTCGACGAGGAGGCGGCGCTCCTGGCGGTGGACAGCACGAAGGACGCCGACGGCCTGCACCCGGTGAACCTGGGCCGCCTCGTCATGGGGGCTCCCGGCCCCTTGCCGTGCACGCCGGCCGGCATCCTCGAGCTGCTGCACGCCTATGACGTCCCCGTCGAGGGCCGCCACGTGGTGGTCATCGGCAGGGGCATCACCATCGGCCGCCCCCTCGCCCTGCTGCTCGCCCTCAAGCGACCCGGGTGCAACGCGGCTGTGACCGTCGTGCACACCGGCGTGCCCGACCTGGCCGAGCACGTCCGGCGGGCCGACATCGTGGTGGCGGCGGCCGGGTCACCGGGGATCGTCACGGCCGACATGGTGAAGCCCGGCGCGGCCGTCGTGAGCGCGGGCACGTCCTTCGAGGGCCGCCGGCTCGTGCCCGACGTGGACGAGGCCGTGGCCGAGGTGGCGGGGTGGATCACGCCCCGTCTGGGCGGGGTGGGGCCCATGACGCGGGCCATGCTCCTGCGCAACGCCGTGGGCGCCGCCGAGCGCCACCTCGACTGACGCCCACAGGAGCGTGGCGCCGGGGAGCGTCGCTCAGGGGATGCGCACGTCGCGGCGCTGGCGGGCCAGGCGCAGCTCGTCGGCGCTCAAGGTCGACTCCTTCACCGGGTGGACCAGGGTGAAGTGCGCCCCCACCGGGCAGCGCTGCAGCCGGTACCAGCCCAGGCGGACGGCTTTGACCGACGCGCCGGGGACCCAGATGGTGGTGAAGAGGTGGCCCTGGCGGCAGCGCACCACCACGTTGCCCCCCACCTTGTAGCCGAGCAGCCGGGCCACGACCGTCCCGGCCACGAGGGCGCCGATGGTGGCGGGCAGGACGCGGCGGCGACTGGGGGCCATGGGCCGATCATGGACGACCGGGGTGGCCTGCACCAGGGCCGTCGGTCCCGTGGCGGACCTCCTGGCACAATGGGCCGGTGCCGCCCCGACCCGTGGTCCTGGTCCACGGCGCCTGGCACGGGGCGTGGTGCTGGGAACCCGTGATGGCGGGGCTCGAGGGCACGGGGACACCGGCCGTGGCGGTCGACCTTCCCGGTCATGGCGCCGACACCGGCCCCATGACCGACCTCCACGGCGACGCCGAGCGGGTGCGGTCGGTGCTCGACGGGTTCGACGAGCCGGTGGTCCTGGTGGGGCACTCCTACGGTGGCGTCGTCATAACCGAGGCCGGGGCACACCCGGCCGTCGACCGTCTCGTCTACATCGCGTCGTTCAACCTCGACCGCGACGAGTCGGCCGTGGGGGCGGCCACGGCGGAGACCCAGGCGGCCGCAATCGACCACTCGGGCCGTCCCGACGTGCTGGGCGCCATGCAGCTGGCCGACGACGGCACGAGCCGCATCGACCCCGATGCGGCCCGGGTG
Source organism: uncultured Acidimicrobiales bacterium (assembly GCA_963839605.1). Taxonomy (GTDB): domain Bacteria; phylum Actinomycetota; class Acidimicrobiia; order Acidimicrobiales; family UBA8190; genus JBEKVE01. The sequence goes on from CAWIWK010000013.1 coordinate 15,524, forward strand.
CTGTTCTACGACGACTGCCCGCCCGAGGTGGCGGACTGGGCCGTGGCCCGGCTCGGGCCGCACCGGCTCGACACCCTGTCGCAGGCACCGCTGGCGGTCGCCTGGCGTGAGCGGCCGTCGACCTACGCCGTGTGCGCTCTCGACAACATCGTCCACCCCGATCTGCAGCGCGTCCTGGCCCGGCGCGCCGACCACGTGGTGGAGTGGCCCACCGGGCACTCCCCGTTCCTGAGCCGTCCCGAGCTCGTGATCGACCTCGTGGCCGACGTGGCCGGTCGACAGCGAGGTTGACGGCGGGTCGACGGCGGGTCGACGGCGGGGTCGGCCGCCGACACCTCGTCGGCGGCGGGGGTCGTCGGTGAGTAGCGTGGCCAGCGCCCGTCCTCGTCGAGGACGGCATCGCCGACGCCCCTGACCCCGCCGCCGCCGAGAGAGGTGGTGGTGCCGTCGTGAACGCTGCGTCCGTGGGACGGGGCCCCGTCTCCGATAGGCGCGGCGCGCGTCACGGCCAGCGCTGGGCGGCGTTGGTGGTGGTGTGCCTGGCGGCACTGATCGTGAACGTGGACAACACCATCCTCAACGTGGCCCTGCCCACCCTGGTCCGGGACCTGCACGCCAGCTCGAGCCAGCTGCAGTGGATCGTCGATGCGTACGCCATGGTCTTCGCCGGCCTGCTGCTCGTGGGCGGGAGCCTGGCCGACCGGTTCGGGCGCAGGAGGTTCTTCCTCTTCGGACTGACCCTGTTCGCTGCGGGATCGATCGGCGCCGCCCTGTCCGGTTCCGTGCACCCGCTCATCGCATGGCGGGGAATCATGGGTGTCGGCGCCGCCTTCACCATCCCGGCGTCGCTGTCGATCATCAACGACATCTTCCGGGAGCCCCAGGAGCGGGCCCGAGCCATCGGGACCTGGGCCGGGACCATCGGGCTGGGCATCGCCATCGGCCCCATCGCCGGCGGCCTGCTGCTCTCGAGGTTCTGGTGGGGATCGATCTTTCTGGTCAACGTCCCGATCGCGGTTTTTGGATTCGTCGGCGCCCTGGTCCTCGTGCCCGACTCGAGGAACCCGGCGGCGACGCGGCCCGACCCCGTCGGGGCCGGCCTGTCCGTCGCCGGCCTCGGACTCCTCCTGTGGGCGATCATCGAAGCTCCGAGCCGGGGATGGACCTCGGGCGTCGTGGTGGCGGTGGGGTCGGTCAGCGTGGTGACCCTGGCGAGCTTCGTCGTCTGGGAGGCGCGCAGCGCCCACCCCATGCTGCCGCTCGCGTTCTTCCGCGCCCGCCCGTTCTCCGTGGCGCTCGCCGCCGAGTGCCTCGGCGTGTTCGGGCTCATGGGGGCCCTGTTCGTCCAGACGCAATTCCTTCAGTTCGACCTGGGCTACTCACCTCTGCAAGCCGGAGTTCGCATCGTGCCCATCGCAGCCACGATCGTGCTCGAGCGCGACGGTCTCCCCGTTGCTCGCCCGCCTCGTCGGGGTCAAGGGCACCGTGGCCGCCGCCCTCGGAGCCATCGCCGCCGGCCTGGGGCAGATCTCGGCCCACTCGACGTCGTCGACGACGTACGGGGGCGTGGTCCTCGGGCTCGTACTGATCGGCACCGGGGCCGGGCTCCTGCTGCCGACGGCCACCAACGCCGTGGTGGGATCGGTCCCCCGGGGCGAGGCCGGGATCGGATCGGCCACCAACACCGTCGCCCTGCAGGTCGGTGGGGCGCTGGGCGTGGCCGTGATCGGCAGCGTGCTGTCCACCCGGTACCAGGACCACATGCGCGCCGCCCTCGCCGGCCGGCACGTGCCGGCGAGCGTGCTGCCCTCCATCCTGGGCTCGCTCGGAGGGGCGCTGGCGGTGGCCGGCCGCGTGGGCGGCGCGTCCGGTGCCCTCCTGGCCGGTGCCGCCCGCGGCGCGTTCATGAGCGGCAACAAGGTGTCGCTGGCCGTCGGCGCCGCCGTGGCCCTGGGTGCCGTCGTCGTCGTCCTCGCCGCCCTCCCGTGGCGGGTGGCGGGCGACTCCCCCGACCCCGCCCCCGGCACCGACACCGTCCCCGACACCGCTCAGGCCGAGGCGGGCGGGCTCCGGTAGAATCGCCTGGTCATGGCCTTGATCTCGGACCTGCTCGCCGCCGGTCCCACCTACTCGTTCGAGTTCTTCCCCCCCAAGAACGACCAGGAGCAGGCCACCCTGGTGCGCACCTTGCGCGACCTCGAGCCCCTGGCGCCGTCCTTCGTGTCGGTCACCTACCGCGGGGGCCGCGAGTCCGCGCCAGCGCACCCACGACCTCGTGGCGGGCATGCTCCGCACCACCACCCTCACGCCCATGGCCCACCTCATCTGCGTGGCCCACACCCGCCTCGAGCTGGCCGAGATCCTGGTGTCGTTGCGCAAGGCGGGCGTGGAGAACCTGATGGCCCTGGGCGGCGACCCGCCGACGCACCCCGACGCCGGAGAGGGCGAGCTGGAGCACGCCATCGAGCTGGTGGAGCTGGCCCGGGCGGTGGGGGGCTTCTCCATCGGGGTGGCGGCCCAGCCCGCCGGGCACCCGGCCTCGCCCGACATGGCGTCGGACCGGGCCTTCCTGGCTGAGAAGCTCCTCCTGGCCGACTTCGGCGTGACCCAGTTCTTCTTCGAGGCCGACGAGTACACCGCTTTGATGGACGACCTCGCCGCCCGGGGGGTGGACCGCCCCGTGCTCCCCGGCATCATGCCCGTCACCACGCTGCGCTCGGTCCCCCGCATGGCCCAGATGGGGGCGGCCGTCCCGGACTGGGCCGTGGCCCGCCTGGAGGAGGCGGCGGCCGGGGGGGAGACGACGAGGTGCGCCGCACCGGTGTGGGCCTCGCCACCGAGCTGTGCGAGCGGCTGCTGTCGGCGGGAGCGCCGGGGCTGCACTTCTACACGCTCAACCGCTCGAGCGCGACCCGTGAGATCTACGGGGCGCTCGGCTTGTCGGCCAACGCGGGCTGAAGACCCCGTTAGGCTCCAGCTGCATATGGCAGCAGCGACATCACCATGGGGCCCGACGGCACCCTGCAGGTCCCCGAGGAGCCCATCATCCCCTTCATCGAGGGTGACGGCACCGGGGTCGACATCTGGCCGGCACGCGCTGTCTTCGACGCCGCTGCCGCCAAGCACGGCCGCAGCATCGCCTGGAAGGAGGTGCTGGCGGGGGAGAAGGCCTACAAGGAGACCGGTGACTGGTTGCCCGACGCCACGGTCCAGGCCTTCCGCGACCACCTGATCGGCATCAAGGGCCCGCTCACCACGCCGGTGGGCGGGGGGATCCGCTCGCTCAACGTGGCGCTGCGCCAGATCCTCGACCTCTACGTGTGCCTGCGCCCCGTGCGCTGGTTCACCGGTGTGCCCTCCCCGGTGCGCCACCCCGAAAAGGTCGACATGGTGATCTTCCGGGAGAACACCGAGGACGTCTACGCCGGTCTCGAGGTGCAGGCGGGCACGCCCGAGGCCGAGCGCCTCGCCGCCTTCCTGCACGAGGCCTTCGGGTGGCAGCTGAAGCCCAGTCGGGCATCGGCATCAAGCCCATCTCGGAGGAGGGCTCCAAGCGCCTGGTGCGCGCCGCGCTCCGCTACGCCCTGCGCCACGACCGCCGCAGCGTCACCCTGGTGCACAAGGGCAACATCCAGAAGTTCACCGAAGGGGCCTTCCGGAACTGGGGCTACGACCTCGTCCGGGAGGAGTTCGCCGACCAGGCCGTGGGCTGGGACGACTGCGACGGCGACCCGGGGGGCAAGCTCCTGGTGAAGGACACGATCGCCGACATCACCCTGCAGCAAGTGCTGACCCGGCCCGACGAGTTCGACGTGATCGCCACCACCAACCTGAACGGCGACTACCTGTCCGACGCCCTGGCGGCCCAGGTGGGCGGGATCGGCATCGCGCCGGGCGGCAACATCAACTACGTCACCGGCCACGGCGTGTTCGAGGCCACCCACGGCACCGCCCCCAAGTACGCCGGGCTGGACAAGGTGAACCCGGGCTCGCTGATCCTGTCGGGCGTGCTGATGTTCGAGCACCTGGGGTGGGCCGAAGCGGCCGCCGACATCGTGCGGGCCCTCGAGGCGACCATCGCGGACAAGATCGTCACCTACGACTTCGCCCGCCTCATGGAGGGCGCCACCGAGGTCAAGTGCTCGGAATTCGCGGCCGCCATCGTGGACCGCCTCTGAGGGCCGGTAGCCTCGGGACCATGGCCACCGCGAAGACCCCCGTCCACGTCACCGTCACCGGCGCCGCCGGCCAGATCGGCTATTCGCTGCTCTTCCGCATCGCCTCGGGCCAGCTCCTCGGCCCCGACCAGCCCGTGGTGCTGCGCCTCCTCGAGATCGAGCCGGCCATGGGGGCGCTGCAGGGCGTGGTCATGGAGCTCGACGACTGCGCCTTTCCGCTCCTGGCCGGCATCGAGCCCACCGCCGACACGAAGACGGCGTTCGACGGCACGTCGTGGGCGCTGCTCGTGGGGTCGATCCCGCGCAAGGCGGGCATGGAGCGAAACGACCTCCTGACCATCAACGGCGGCATCTTCGGTCCCCAGGGTGAGGCCATCGCCGCCCACGCCGCCGCCGACGTGCGGGTGCTCGTGGTCGGGAACCCGTGCAACACCAACTGCCTCATCGCCCGGGCGCATGCCCCCGACGTCCCCGACGACCGGTGGTTCGCCATGACCCGCCTCGACCAGAACCGTGCCCAGAGCCTGCTCGCGCACAAAGCCGGCGTCCCCGTGGACGCGGTGACGGGGCTCGCCATCCTGGGCAACCACTCCTCCACCCAGTTCCCCGACTTCGAGAACGCCCGGATCGCCGGCACCCCCGTGCCCGAGGTCATCGAGGACCAGGCGTGGCTCCAGGGCGAGTTCATCACCACCGTGCAGCAGCGCGGCGGGCCAGATCATCGAGGCCAGGGGTGCGTCATCGGCGGCCTCGGCCGCCAACGCCGTGATCGACTCCGTGACGAGCATCCGCACCGCCACGCCCGCCGGCGACTGCGTGTCGTTGGCCGTGGTGTCCCACGGCCAGTACGGCGCCCCCGAGGGGCTCGTCTTCGGCTTCCCGGTGCGTACCGACGGGGCCTCGTGGCAGGTGGTGGAAGGGCTCGGGCACAGCGACTTCGCCCACGACCGCATGGCGGTGACCACCGAGGAGCTCGAGTCCGAACGCGCCGCGGTGCGCGGTCTGCTCAGCTGAGCGTCGGCCCCCGGCTCGGGGGCGGGACCGGCGCCGGGCTAGACGACGGCGCCTTGGGGCACGTCGATGCCCATGCGCTGCAGGAAGGCGAGCTTCCGTGCCAGTGACTCGCGCCAGGCCGAGAGGTCGGCCTCGAAGTGGGTCCGGTCACCCTCCTCGTAGGCGTGCTCCAACTCGTCGAACGCCGCGTCCTCAGCGTCGAGAAGCTCGCGGTAGCGACGAAGGGCCTGGTCGTCCAGCACACCGGGCACGGTCATGGAACCCTCCCCTCATCGGCTCCCTGATGGGGCCGTCCTCGCTTTCGACATTACCCCCGCCGACCCGTGAACGTCTTGCCGCAACCCCTGATCACCGGTCCCACGGCGCGCCGGTCGGGGGGTGTCCACGACGACCTGGGACGACGCGCCGGTCTCCGGGGGGTGGTGCCCGGCCTGCGACACCACCGGGTGCAGTGCCTCAGGTGTCGGTGCCCGATCCACCCGACACGGCCTGATCGCCGAGCCTGTCGGCCAGGGTGGGGGCCCGCCGGGCGGGTGCCTGGCGGGCGGCGTCGAGCGCGGAGCGCTTGGTCCGCCGCAGGATCTTGCGCCCCAGCCACGCCACGGGGTCGTAGGAGGCGTCGACCACCCGCTCCTTGAGGGGGATGATCCCGTTGTCGGTGATCTTGATGTGCTCGGGGCACACCTCGGTGCAGCACTTGGTGATGTTGCACATGCCGAGCCCCATGTCCTGGCGCAGGAGCTCGCGACGGTCGCCCGTGTCGAGGGGATGGGACTCGAGCTCCATGAACCGGATGAACAGCCGGGGACCGGCGTAGTGCGCCTTGTTGTCCTCGTGGTCCCGGATCACGTGGCACACGTTCTGGCACATGAAGCACTCGATGCACTTGCGGAATTCCTGGCCGCGCTCGATGTCGATCTGCATCATGCGGTAGCGTGCCGTCGGCCTCGGGGGCGCGGGGTGAAGGTGGGACCTGCGGGCCATGGCGTAGTTGAACGACACGTCGGTCACCAGGTCGCGGATGATGGGGAAGGTCCGCATGGGGGCGACCACGACCGGCTCGTCTTCGGGCAGCTGGTCCATCCGCGTCATGCACATCAGGCGGGGAAGCCCGTTGATCTCCGCCGAGCACGACCCGCATTTGCCCGCCTTACAGTTCCACCGGCAGGCCAGGTCGGGGGCGGGCCCGGCCTGGATGCGGTGGATGGCGTCCAGGACGACCTCGCCCTCCACCTCGGGCATGACGTACTCGGTGAACTCCCCACCGCCGTCGTCGCCCCGCCACACACGCAGTCGTCACGGTCGAGCCATCAGTGCGGCGCCTCCTCGAGAAGGGCCGGTCAGCTCCGGCGTGGCATCTCGGGGAGCGGCTCGGGCGTCGAGCGAGTACGCCCGCTTCGGGCGCTCGATGCGCTGCATATCGACGAGGTTGACCTTGCCCAGCTCGGGATCCGGGTTGGGGTAATCCTCGCGGGTGTGCCCGCCACGGCTCTCGCTTGCCGCTCCAGGGCGCCCTTGGCCACCAGGCGGGACACCGTGAGCATCGACGGCAGATCGGTGGCCAGGTTCCATCCCGGGTTGTACGCCCGTCCTCCCGGCACCGACGCTTCTCGGTCCGCTCCTCCAGGACGTCGAGCTCGTCGAGCGCCTGGCGCAGCTCGGCCTCCACCCGGATGATGCCGACCAGCTCCTGCATGGTCTGCTGGAGGGCCTGGTGCACCTCGTAGGGGCTCTCGCCCCCCTGGCGCGCGAAGCGGCGCCTCGGCCTCGGCCACGACGCTGTCGATCTCGGCCCGGTCGGCGGCCGGTGCCTTGGACCTGCTCCGGGCGAACTCGGCCGCCGCCATGCCCGCCCGGCGACCGAACACGAGGAGGTCCGACAGCGAGTTGCCTCCCAGGCGGTTGGCGCCGTGCATGCCCCCGGCCACCTCCCCGGCGGCGAAGAGCCCGGGCACCGTGGTGGCCTCGGTGTCGGCCTCGACCCGCACCCCGCCCATCATGTAGTGGCAGGTGGGACCGACCTCCATGGGCTGCGCCGTGATGTCCACCCCGGCCAGCTCCATGAACTGGTGGTACATCGAGGGGAGCCGGCGGCGGATGTCCTCGGCGCTGCGGCGGGTGGCGATGTCGAGCAGCACGCCGCCATGGGGGCCGCCCCGTCCCGCCTTCACCTCGGAGTTGATCGAGCGCGCCACCTCGTCACGCGGCAGGAGCTCCGGGGGCGGCGGTTGTTGATGTGGTCGTCGTACCACCGGTCCGCCTCCTCCTCGGTGTCGGCGGTCTCGGCCGCGAACATCTCGGGGATGTAGTCGAACATGAAGCGACGTCCCTCGGAATTGCGCAGGACGCCGCCGTCGCCGCGCACGCCCTCGGTCACGAGGATGCCGCGCACCGACAGGGGCCACACCATCCCCGTGGGGTGGAACTGCACGGCCTCCATGTCGATCATGTCGGCACCGGCCCAGGCGGCCATGGCGTGCCCGTCCCCGGTGGACTCCCAGGAGTTGGAGGTGTAGAGCCACGACTTGCCGATGCTCCCCGTGGCCAGCACGAACGCCTTGGCCGTGAACGACACGATGTCGCCCGAGGGGCGCCAGTACCCGACGGCGGTGCTGACGGCGCCGTCGCCGTCCTTCAAGAGGCGCAGGATCTTGCACTCCATGAAGACATCGATGCCGAGCTGCACGGCCCGCTGCTGCAGCGTCCGGATCAGCTCGAGCCCGGTGCGGTCGCCGACGTGCGCCAGGCGGGCGTAGCGGTGGCCGCCGAAGTCACGTTGCAGGATGCGGCCGTCCGACGTCCTGTCGAACAGCGCCCCCCAGCGCTCGAGCTCGTAGATGCGGTCGGGGGCCTCCTGGGCGTGGATCTGGGCCATGCGCCAGTTGTTGAGCATCTTGCCGCCGCGGATGGTGTCGCGGAAGTGCACCTGCCAGTTGTCCTCGGGCCACACATTGCCCATCGCCGCCGCCGCCCCACCCTCGGCCATGACGGTGTGGGCCTTGCCGAGCAGCGACTTGCACACGAGCGCGGTGCGCTGGCCCATCTCCTTGGCCTCGATGGCGGCCCGCAGGCCGGCGCCTCCGGCGCCGATGATGACGACGTCGTAGTCGTGGGTCTCGTATTCGGTCATCGGTCGGTTCTCGGTGCCGGCGCTCAGAAGATCTTCGGATCGTTGAACACGCCGCTCGCCACCAGGCGGACATAGAGATCGGCGAAGGCGACCACCGCCAGGCTGGCCCAGGCGATCTGCATGTGCCGGGCGTTGAGCGGTGTGGTGATCTTCCACAGCCGGTAGCGGATGGGGTGCTTGGAGAACTGGTCGACGTGGCCGCCGCAGAAGTGGCGGCAGGCGTGGCACGAGGCCGAGTACAGCCACAGCAGCGTGGCGTTGGCGCACAGCACGAGCGTCCCCACGCTGACGCCGATGCCGCCGCCGCCCGGCATCCGGAACGCCATGACGGCGTCGATGGTGAGGATGACGTTGAAGCCGAGCGCCAGGAAGAAGAAGTAGCGGTGCAGGTTCTGCAGGATCAGGGGGAAGCGGGTCTCGCCCGTGTAGCGGCGGTGCCCGTCGGTGACCCCGCACGCCGGTGGTGACTGCCAGAAGGCCCGGTAGTAGGCCTTGCGGTAGTAGTAGCAGGTGAGCCGGAAGCCCCCCGGCACGGCCAGGGCCAGCAGGCCGGGTGAGATCTGCCACCAGTGGAGCACGAGGAACGTCCCGTGGGCCCCGGCCACGCAGCTGCCGGTGATGCAGGGCGAGTAGAGCGGTGAGATGAGGTCCCGGTGGGCGGCCGCCCCCACGTAGTAGTAGGCGTTCTGGAAGACCGCCCAGGTGGCGTACACGACGATCACGATGAGGAACGCCGCCGTGGCCAGCGGGTTGCGCCACCAGCGGTCGCGCCGCAGCGTGGTGACGTCGGGTCCCCCCGAACGCCGCCCAGCCGGACCGGTACCGGGACCGGCTCGATGTCCTGGAGTGTGGTGCTCACGCCCTCGTCGTCCTCCGTTCCCAACCGTCGGCGCGCGCGGCGGCCAACCCTCCCACTCCGCACCGGCCCCGGCCCTCGTCGTGGCCTGATCGGCCGGGGGCGACGTCGCCAGGGGTCTGACGGTGGATCATCTTTCCACCCCCGCCCGGTGCGCACCAGAACCGCGACCAGGTCGTACCGGGTCGATCGCACCGCGGCGCTCGGGGGCGGGGACCTCGATGAGCACAGCACGTGGTGCCATAGCAACTGTGCGTGCCCATCGAGGGGCGAGAGCACCGGACCCCGAAGGGGGGAGTGGTGGCAGCGGGGCACGGGCGCCCGGAGGATCCCGCACCCCGCTGCCCGCCCACGTGAGACGGGTGCAGGGTCCGTCCCAGCGGAGTCCCAGACTACTGCCCGTCGACCCAGGTAGTTCTCAGGAATGGCCGGGGTCTTCGGAAGCGTGGGGGTCGAGCCGGCGGGGGAGACGACCGGCGGCGCCGGGGACGGGCCACGGGTGACCGGGCGTAGGCTCGCCGCCATGCGCACCACCATCCCCCCATCCCCCGAGCGACCTCCCCTCCACCCTCGGCGCCCTGCGCGCCTCGGGCTGGGAGCCCCGTCCGGTCCACGAGGAGATCCGGCGCAACGCCGCGGCCCGCATCGCGGCGGGACGACCCCTGGTCGAGGGGATCCTGGGGTTCGACGAATCGGTGCTGCCGCAGCTCGAGAACGCGCTGCTGGCCGGTCACGACATCATCCTCCTGGGAGAGCGGGGCCAGGCCAAGACCCGCATCGTGCGCTCGCTCACGAACCTCCTCGACGAATGGCTGCCCGTCGTGGCCGGGTCGGAGATCCGCGACGACCCCTTCGCCCCCGTGTCCCGCCACGCCCGCGACCTCGTGGCCGAGGAAGGCGAGGACACGCCCCTGTCGTGGGTCCACCGTGATCTCCGCTTCTCCGAGAAGCTGGCCACGCCCGACACCTCCATCTCCGATCTCATCGGCGAGGTGGACCCGATCAAGGTGGCCGAGGGCCGGTACCTGTCGGACGAGATGACGCTGCACTACGGGCTCGTCCCCCGGGCCAACCGCGGGCTGTTCGCCGTGAACGAGCTCCCCGACCTGGCCGAGCGCATCCAGGTGGGCCTGCTCAACGTGCTGGAGGAGCGCGACGTGCAGATCCGGGGCTTCACCGTGCGCCTGCCGCTCGACGTGGTGCTCGTGGCCACGGCCAACCCCGAGGACTACACCAACCGGGGCCGGATCATCACCCCGTTGAAGGACCGCTTCGGGGCGCAGATCCGGACGCACTACCCCGCCGACACCGACACCGAGCTCGCCATCGTGCTCCAGGAGGCGAGGCCGCCGGTCAGCACGGCCGGAGGGCCACGCGTCGAGGTGCCGGCGTTCATGGCCGAGATCGTGGCCGAGCTGTCGCAGCTCGCCCGCCAGAGCCCGCACGTCAACCAGCGCTCCGGCGTGTCGGTGCGCCTCAGCATCTCCAACTACGAGACCATGGCGGCCAATGCCGTGCGGCGTGCGCTTCGCCTGGGGGAGGCCGACGCCGTCCCGCGCATCAGCGACCTGGCCGCGCTCATCACCTCGACGCAGGGGAAGATCGAGATCGAGGCGCTCGAGGAGGGGCGCGAGGAGCGCATCCTGCAAGGTCTCGTCTCGGCTGCGGTGCTGGCCGTGTTCCGCCGCCGCTGCCCCACCGACCAGCTCTCGGCCGTGGTGAGCGCCTTCGACGAGACCGACGTCGTGCACGCCGGCGACGATCTGCCCGCATCGGCCTATGCCGCCATCCTGACCCAGGTGCCCGCCCTCGTCGGGCCCGTCATGGCCGTGGCCGGGGGTGAGACCCCCGGCGAGGTGGCCGCCGCCACCGAGCTCGTGCTCGAGGGGCTCCACCTGACCAAGCGCCTCAACAAGGAGGCGGCGGGCACCAAGGCGACGTACCGGGGCCGGGGGTGACGAGCCACTGGGAGTACCGGCGCTGGGACGGCACCCAGCGCGGCTTCGAGGACGAGGTGGACGCCCTGTTCTCGGAGCTGACCGACGACCTTCTCTACCACGGCGATCCCGACGCGGCGCTTCGCCGACTCCTCACGTCGGGGTTCGACGGAGCCGACGGGGAGCGGGTGCAGGGCCTGCGCGAGCTCATGGAGCGGTTGCGCCAGCAGCGCCAGGAGGAGCTCGACCGCGGCGAGCTCGGTGGCGCCTTCGAGGACATCGCCCGCGAGCTCGAAGAGGTGGTGTCGCAGGAGCGCAGCGGGCTCGAGTCGCTTCGGTCCGAAGCGGCCGCGTCCGACGACGAGCGCCGCCGCCAGGTCACCGACGAGGTCGTGGCGGAGCGCAGCATGGAGCTCGAGCTGCTGCCCAACGATCTGGCCGGCCGGGTGCGCGGCCTGCAGCAGTACGACTTCGTCTCCTCCGACGCCCGCGAGCACTTCGAGGAGCTGCTCGACAAGCTGCGCCAGGAGATCACCAAGAGCTGGTTCGACCAGATGTCCGAGGCCATGACCAATCCGGACCCGGCCCAGCTCGAGCGCGTCCGCCAGATGCTCGACGCCCTGAACCGGATGATCGAGCAGCGCGACCGGGGGGAGCCGCTCGATCCGAGTTTCGAGTCCTTCATGCAGGACTACGGCGAGTACTTCCCCGGCAACCCCCAGACCCTCGACGAGCTGCTGGAGCAGTTCGCGGCGCAGATGGCGGCGGTCCAGGCCGTGCTCGACTCCATGTCGCCCGACCAGCGCGCCCAGCTCCAGGCGCTGGCGGAGTCGGTGTTCGAGGACCTCGACATGCGGTGGCAGATCGACCGCCTGGCCGACAACCTGCGCCGTGCCGTGCCCGACGCGGATGGGGCCGGCGCTACAAGTTCACGGGCTCGGACCCCATGGGCCTGGCCGACGCCGCCGCCGCGGCGCGGCGTCTGGGGGAGATGGACCAGCTCGAGCAGTTCCTGCGCTCGGCCACGTCACCGGGGGCGCTGGCCGAGGTCGACCTCGACCAGGTGGCCAAGTACCTCGGTGAGGACGGCGCCCGCTCGCTCGACCGGTTGGCCCAGTTGGCGCGCCAGCTCGAGGAGGCGGGGCTCATCGAGCAGCGCGAGGGTCGCTACGAGTTGACCGCGCTCGGCATCAGGCGCATCGGCCAGCGGGCACTGTCCGACCTCTTCTCCAAGTTGGCCAAGGACCGCCTAGGCGGCCACCGCAACACCTACGTCGGGACCGGGCACGAACCCGAGGGCCAGACCAAGCGCTACGAGTTCGGCGACCCCTTCACCTTGGACATCCAGCGGACGGTGCACAACGCCGTCACCCGGTCGGGCGCGGGCACGCCGGTCCACCTCGATCCCGACGACTTCGAGATCGCCCGGACCGAGCACCTGACGCGGGCCTCCACCGTCCTCATGGTCGACCTGTCGCTGTCCATGCCGATGCGCGACAACTTTTTGGCCGCCAAGAAGGTGGCCATGGCGCTGCACACCCTCATCTCCACGCGCTTTCCCCGCGACTTCCTGGGCCTCGTGGGCTTCTCCGAGGTGGCACGCGAGATCAAGCCGCAGGAGCTCCCCGAGGTGTCGTGGGACTACGTGTACGGCACCAACATGCAGCACGGGCTGATCCTGGCCCGGCGCATGCTCGCCCACCGGCCGGGGACCAAGCAGATCATCATGATCACCGACGGGGAGCCCACCGCCCACATCGTGCCCGACGGCGCCGGCAGCTACGACGTGTCCTTCAGCTATCCCCCGACGGCCGAGACGGTGCGGGTGACCCTGGCCGAGGTGCTGCGCTGCACGCGTGCGGGGATCACCATCAACACCTTCATGCTCGACGCCAACCGCTCGCTGCAGGGCTTCGTCGAGCAGATGACGAAGCTCAACCGCGGGCGGGCCTTCTTCACCACGCCCGAGACGCTCGGCGACTACGTGCTCGTGGACTTCCTCGAGCACCGGCGCACGACGCGCTCGGCCACGCGTCGCGGCGCCTGACTGCCTCGCCACGCACCGTCCCGGGGTTGGCGGCGATCCGACCCGAGCGGGTGTCGGCCGTCCCACGTGACCATGGCGCGGCGGGCACGCCGCCACCCTGTGTGCCTTCCGACACCGTTACGTGAGCACGGCGTGGTCACGCTACGCGCGGGGAGAGGCGTGTGTTGCTGCTGATATTTCCCCTTGCACCCCCGGAGGTCATCGACCATGATGACACAGCTGTAATTACACAGGTGCCACTAAATGGTGACACGAAATGGTGAGGGGAGGCGTACCGGTGGACGTCGTTTCACTGTTGTACGGCCGACAGGACCGCGACTGGCAGTCGAGGGCCAACTGCATGGGGGTCGACCCCGACCTCTTCTTCCCGGAGCGCGGTGCGTCGACGCGCGAGGCCAAGGAGGTGTGCCGGGGGTGCGTCGTGCGAGAGGACTGCCTCGAGTACGCGTTGGCCAACGGCGAGAAGTTCGGGATCTGGGGCGGGTTGTCCGAGCGTGAGCGGCGCCGTCTGCGTCGTGCACGGGCACTCAGCCGTCGGGCGGCGGCCACCGCCACCGCGGCGGCGTCGGCCTCCTAGACCGACCGACCCCGCCCCGGACGCAGGTCCGCGAGACGGTCCCGGGGCGGGGGCGCTCAGTCGAGCGGCGCGCTGTCGCGCCGCACGGGCCGCGCCAGTCGGGCCTCGATGGTGCGCTCGAGGTCGAGATCGAGTGTCGAGCGTCGATCCGGCGGCACGCGCTCGACCACCGATGCCGGAGCGAGGCCGACCAGCTCGGCACGCGTGACGTCGGTGCCGAGGCGGCGGGCGAGGCGGCCGACGATGTCGTAGGCCTCGTCCGGTCCGAGCGTGCCGGGGTCGATCAGATTGCACGACACCTGGGTGACGTCACCCACGTCCAGGCCGAGCGTGCGCAGCGACGGTCGGCGCGCCTCGGCCGCCACCGCCTTCGCCACCGCCACGTCCCCCGTCGCCAACCACAGGTTGTAGGCGATCAGGACGGGCCGTGCCCCCACGGCGCACGCCCCCGCCGAGGGGTGCGGGGCCGACGGGCCGGTGTCGGGCGCCAGATCCCGAAAGGCGCGTCGACGCACGTCGGGGAGGGTGCGCTCGGGCCCGTAGAGGAAGCAGGGCAGGTTCAGCTCGTCACCGGCCCAGGCGGCGAAGCGGTCCCGGGCGGCGAGCGCGGGTTCGAGATCGGCCGACGCCGGGGCGTGCCCGTGGGCGTCGAGGGGGACGAAGGGGACCACGTCGAGCGCGCCGAAGCGGGGATGGACCCCCGCGTGGCGCCCGATGTCGACGCCCTCCACCGTGGCCCGGGCCACGGCCCGCACGGCGTCCTCCGTGGTGGGACCGGCCAGGGTGAGCACCGACCGATGATGATGGGCATCGCTGTGCACGTCGAGGAGGCTGGTGCCCGCGGCGTGGACGAGGCCCGCCACCACGGCGTGGTCCCGACCCTCGCTGACGTTGACGACGCACTCCAGCACGGCTCGTCCTCACGCCTGCGCCCGAGGGCGCGGCGACCTCAGTTGCGGCTGGCCTGCAGGCGCGAGAGGCGTCGCCGGCGCAGAATGCGGCGGCGCTCGCGCTCGGAGGTGCCGCCCCACACGCCGTGGTCCACTCGGTTGTCGAGCGCGTATTCGAGGCATCGACTCTTCACCGGGCACTCCGCGCAGATGCGCTGGGCGGCCTGGACACCGATCCCGTCGCTCGGGAAGAACACCGCAGGGTCCAAGTCCCTGCACCGGCCCTCGCCCATCCAGTCGGTCTCCATGTCACCTCCGATGACCAGGTCACCTTACCAGCGGGACCTGGTTATTCGTCGCTTGGCGCCGGTCCGGATGGCGGGGGCGCGCCCCGGGGGACGGAGTCGGCCACACACCTCGCACCCCGTTCCGTACGGGGTAGTACGGGCGGGGCGCCGCCATCGCTCACGGCACCCACCCTCCTCGTCGGCGGACGGCGGCCGGCGACCCACCGACGTGGGTCCCGGCCCGGCGCCACCGGGGCACGGTGGCGCACCCGTTAGGCTGGCTGGCCGAGGAGGTGTCGTGGTCGACGAGATAGAGGAGTCAGAGGAGCCGCAACCGCCCCGGGGCGCGGTGCGCGTGGTCTACCTGGGCCCGGTGGCGCCCCACTGGGACGTGCAGTCGACCTACGGCGACGAGTCGGTGATCGGGCCCTTCCGCGACCGGACGCTCGCCCGGCTCACCCTCTTGCCCCCGCACGACCCGCAATTCCGTCGCAACCGGCGAGCGTGTCCTGCGCGACGCCGAGCGGGAGCTGCTCGAGCTGGAGTGGGACCTCGGCGTGCCCGAGGAGGAAGCCACCCCCGCCGTCTGAGACAGCGGGGGCGGGGCTCAGGTCTCGTCGAGGGCGATGCGCTCGAGCCATAGTCCGGGCGCGTCCACCTCCGCCGGCGTGGGCAGCGTCCGGGCATCGGACCACAAGCGGGCCAGGCCCGCGTCGCCGGCCCGCTCGTGCACGCCGCGGACGAAGTCCGTGCCCCGGTCGATCTGCGTCGGCCCCAGGTCCAGCCCGAACATCTGCTCCGCCGCCCGCTCTGCGCCGTCACGCTCCATCTGGCGCCGGCGCCACGCCTCGGCGATCTGGCTCCGGCCTCCGAGGAGGCGGGCCGCGGCCAGGTCGAGCACGTGCTCGACGTAGCCGAGGAGGGCGGCCACCACGGCCATGAGCTCGTCGGCCACGCGCTCGGCGCGCCGGGGACGGTTCGATGCTCATGAGCGAGGACGGATCGCCCATGAGACCCTGCAACGTCTCGGGCCGGGTGAGGTCGAGCTCCTGGATGCGCTCCATGACGCCGCCGGCCTGCTCCGCCATGCCCGCCACCACGGCCAGAAGCAGGTCGCGGATCCGCGCCGCCACATGGGGGCGCGACAGGACGGCCTGGGTGGTGATCTCGCGCAGGCACACCCACAGCCGGACCTCGTCGGGGGCGAGGCTCCAATCCTCCGCGAAGCGCAGCACGTTGGCCGGCACGACCAGCAGGCGCGCCGTGGGGCGGGGGATGGGCAGCTCGTAGGGGCCGAGGGTGCTGCGGGCGAGATGCCCCACGGCCGAGCCCAACTGCATGGCCGCCATCATCGGACCCAGGGTCGCCATCCACCGGGCCAGGAGCTCCGTCGTGGGCCCGTCGGCCCCGCCCTCGTCGTCGAGGTCCGCCAGCCCGAGCCCTGTCGCATCGGCCGGGGGGGTCTGTCCCGTGTCGCGTGCTGCGGGCCCCGTCCCGGCCGGGGCGGGAGCGGGCCCGGCCATGGCGTCGAGGAGGAAGCGCCAGTCCTCGACGGTGTGCCACGCCCACGCCCCGGGTCCCACGGTGGCCACGTCGAGGGTCCCGGTGGCGGTGATGCCCAGTCCGGTGAGCTCCGTCACGTGGAGCTCGGCCACGTGGGAGAGCTGCTCGAACTGGATCCGCTCGACGGGGTCGACGTTCCCCTCGGCCTCGCCCCCCGTGGCCACGCCCTGGGAGAGGGCCCGGGCGAGCTCGATGCCGGCACCGCCGGCGGCGGAGCCGCCCATGACGTTCAGCAGGTCACGCAGGACCCGCCCGAAGGGGTCGTCTCCTCCAGCGCCGGATCCGGGGAACACCACTCTTCGGATCGTAGGCGCCGTTGCGCCGCCACCCGACCCGGCGACGGGGAGCCCGGCCGGATGCGGTCAGCCCGCCCGCTCGGTCAGCCCGCCCGCTCGGTCAGCCCGCCCGCTCGGTCAGCTCGCCGGCTCGTTCGACAACCGCACCGGCACCACGGCCGCGGTCGCCCCGGCCCGGTGCACCGACAGCTCGACGGTCGTCCCCGGCGGGATGGCGTACAGGCGCTCCTGGACGTCGGCCACCGACGACACGGGGTGGGTGTCGATCGCCACCACGACGTCGCCCACCCGCAGCCCCGCCGCCGCCGCGGGGCTGCCGGGCAGGAAGCCCGTCACCGTGGCACCGGACGTGCCCGCATTGGTGCAGACGATGCCGAGCCAGCCGTGCTCGACGCGGTGCGACTGCGCCAGCTCGAGGGCCACGCTCTCGGCCAGGGGTGCGGGCACGAACACGCCCATGGTGTCCCCGTCGGTCGAGGTCTGTCCGTCGAGGATGCCGATGACGCGTCCGTGACCGTCGAGCATGACGCCGCCCCACGAGGCAGGGCCGAGCGGCATCTCCGCCTCGATGGCGTTCACCAGATCCGGACCGCCGTCGAGCGCCACGCCGCTGCCGACCTGGGTGACCATGCCGACGCCGGCTGCGGGCCGACCCGCCGAGGACGCTGCGGTGCATTCGCAGGCCACCACGGCGAGGTCGCTCGGTTCGACGTCCTCGTCGGCGAACGTGGCCGGGACCATGCCGCCGCCCCCCGTGCTGATGACGGCCACGCCCGAATGCTGGTCGGCACCGATGACCTTCCCACGGTGTCGCCGGCCGTCGGCGGTGAGCACCTCGAGCTGCGATGCCCCGGCCACCGCCGAGGCCGCCGTCAGCACCAGGTTCCCGCCGGGCAGCACGACGCCCGTGGCGCGCTGACTCGTCGGCGCGTTCATCGGCTCCAGGGTGACCAACGAGGGGCGGACCGACGCCACCAACGCCGTGACGTCGTGTCCGAGCACGGTGGTGGTCATGGAGGTCGTCGTGACGACCCCGCCCTTGGCGGTCGTGCGCAGTGCCGCCGTCGGGGCCGGCGTGTCGAGCAGCGACAGCATCACCGCCACCGTGGCCGCCACGGCGGCGACCCCCACCACACCGGCGGTCATGGTGCCGCGCCCGTGCCCGGCGCCGCAGTGGAGCGCTGTCGCCACCGTCGAAGAAGGAGGGCCCGAGCGAGGGACCACCCGCCCGGGCCATCTCGGACGGGTGCCGCCACAGGCGGTCCTCCGGAGGGACCCAGCCGCGCAGCAGGCCGTCGAGCCCTTCTTCCTGGCCCTCGGGGTCCTCCGGGAGGTCCCCGTGGCTGTCCGAGCCCCCGTTTTCCATCGTGTCCGAGGTTACAGTGGAGCCCTGGTGAAGGGACGTCGCGGGGCCGCGGCGCGGCTCCCCGACGGGCGTGCGCAGATAGGCCGTACGATGGCCGACGTGCGAGTGGGGCCACGTGGCTAGGGACCTGGCCATCGATCTCGGCACGGCCAACACTCTCGTCTACGCGCGCGGCAAGGGCATCGTGCTCAACGAGCCCACCGTCATCGCCCTCAACACGAGGACCCACGAGGTCCTGGCCATGGGCCAGGACGCCTGGCAGATGATCGGGCGCACGCCGGGCTACATCGTGGCCGTGCGCCCGCTGCGCCAGGGGGCCATCACCGACTTCGACATCACCGAGCGCATGATCCGCCTGCTGCTGCACCGCTGCGGCGTGTCGCGGCTGAACCGCCCACGCGTGCTCATCTGCGTGCCTTCCGCCATCACGTCGGTGGAGCGCCGTGCGGTGAAGGAGGCGACGCACCGCGCCGGGGCGTCGGCCGCCTATCTCATCGAGCAGCCCATGGCGGCCGCCATCGGCGCCGGGCTCGCCATCCACGAGCCCATCGGCAACATGGTGGTCGACGTAGGGGGGGCACGTCGGAGACGGCGGTCATCTCCCTCGGTGGCGTGGTGGCGTCGGAGGCCATCCGCTGCGGCGGGTTCGACATCGACACCGCCATCCAGACCTACGTCCGGCGCGAGCACGGCGTCGCCATCGGAGAGCGCACGGCGGAGGAGATCAAGCTGGCCATCGGCTCCGCCGCGCCCTACAGCGGCGAGGTGCGGGCCGAGGTGCGCGGGCGCGAGCTCATGACGGGCATGCCCAAGACGGTCGTGCTGTCGCCGGCCGAGCTGCGCGGCGCGGTGGAGGACCAGATCCGCCAGATCATCGCCGCCGCCGTGGAGTGCCTCGGCGCCGCGCCGCCGAGCTCGCCCAGGACATCATCTTTCAGGGCATCCATCTGGTGGGAGGGGGCGCACTGCTGCGGGGCCTGGCGCGGTCGCCTCGCCAACGAGACGGCGGTCCCCGTGCATCTCGTGGACACGCCCCTCGAATGCGTGGCACTCGGTGCCGGCCACTGCCTGGAGTCGTTCGACACCCTGCGCCAGCTCTTCGTCGCCGCCGAGGCCTGATCGGGGGCCGGTCCCGGACCGGCTCAGGACTCCTCGAGCAGGTCCTCCGCCGCCTGGCGCACCTGCCAGTCGCGATCGGCCAGGCAACGGCGCAGCCCTTCTTCGGCCCGGGGATCGTCGAAGGCGGCCAGGGCGATGGCGGCCCGGCGGCGCACGGCGGGCTTGTCGTCGAGTGCCTGCAGCACGGCGTCGAGCGCGGCCGTGTCGAGGACCCCGGGCGCGGCGACCGCCCCCAGCGCGGCCACCGCCGCCTCGCGGCACAGCGCGTCGCCATGGCCCGACGCCACCGCCACCAGTGCGGCCACGGCCCGGTCGTCGGCGCTGCCACCCTCGCCCACGGCCCACGCCGCCACCTCGACGACGGACGGGTCGCTGTCGGTGAGGCGCGCCACGAGCAGGGCCATGAGGCTCCGCCGCACATCGGTGCCGGCGCGTGCGGGGACCCGTTGCCTCCCTGCCCCGGCGGGGCTCCGATCGGCGCCCAGCATGCGACCGGTCAGGGCGCAAGCGCGGCGACGCAGCCCGGGTCGCCATCCTCGAACGCCGGACCGAGCTCCGACGGTCCGAGCCGCCGCAGCCGCCCGAGCGCTCCCAGGGCGGCGGCGCGCGACGGCGGGATCGTCGTCCTGGGCGAGGCTGGCGGGCGGTGACGAGGTCGCCCCCGTGACCGGCCAGGACCGCACGGCGCACACGGGCGCGGCTGCCCGCGTGGCACGAACCGTGGCAGGCTGGGGTTCCGCACCACGCTCCCTCGCCATGTCGACCTCCCAATCCACGCTACCGGCCACCGAGCCGATCCCGCGACGTCACCGACGCTGGCCCGTGGTGCTCGTGATCGTGCTCGTGCTCGTGGCGGCGATCGTCATCGCCTCGTCGATCATCAGCGTCCCCTACTACTCGCTCGTGCCCGGCGACGCCCAGCCCGTGTCCCAGCTGATCACCGTGCCGCCGGCCGGCACCACCCCGTGAAGGGGCAGATCCTGCTCACCGACGTCGGGGTCATGAACCTCAAGCTGATCGGTCTCATCCCCGCCTACCTCGACCGCGACGCCACGGTGGTGAAGACCGCCGCCCTCACCGGCGACGTCCCCGTGAGCGAGTACTACGCCGAGGGGACCGTCGACATGTCGGAGTCGGAGCTGACGGCGCACGCCGTGGCCCTGCGCCAGCTCGGGCTACTCCGTGCCCGAGCACGACGCCGGTGTGACCGTCTACGTGATCGCGCCGGGCTCGCCGGCGTGGCGGGCCCTGCACGTCGGCGACGTGGTCACCTCCATCGACGGCACCCCCACCACCAACCCCAAGGCGCTCCAGAGCGCCATCCGCTCGCACCGACCCGGTCGAGGTGGTGACGCTGCGTGTCGGGTCGATCATGGCGCCCACGCCCGGCCACAACGTCACCGTGCGCCTGGCGTCGACGGTGGTCGACCACAAGAAGGTGGCACTGCTCGGCATCGGCGACCCCCAGGCTCCGGACATTCCGTCCATGGGGACCCAGGGTGCCTACGACTTCCCGTTCCCGGTCAGCATCAACAGCGACAACATCGGAGGGCCCTCGGCCGGACTGGCCTTCACCTTGGGGATCCTCAACACCCTGACCGGCGGCGAGCTGACCGGTGGACGCACGATCGCCGCCACCGGGACGATCCGGCCCGACGGTCGGTGGGGGACGTGGGGGGTGTGAAGCAGAAGACCGTCGCCGTGGAGCAGGCGGGCGCCAGCGTGTTCTTCGTCCCCGACCCGGAGCTGGCCACGGCCCGCTCCATGCAGACCTCCAGCCTCAAGATCTTCGCCGTGTCGTCCCTCGGTCAGGCGCTGCAGGACCTGCAGCGCCTCG
The DNA here is from genome assembly GCA_963839605.1 of uncultured Acidimicrobiales bacterium. Classification (GTDB taxonomy): domain Bacteria; phylum Actinomycetota; class Acidimicrobiia; order Acidimicrobiales; family UBA8190; genus JBEKVE01. Next base: position 36,621 of record CAWIWK010000013.1, read on the forward strand.
GCGGTCACCTCGGCGCCGCGGCGAAGGGCCCGGTGCCCGGGCCCGGGGGCAACAGCGTGCCCGCCGACTGGCAGGACTCGCCCTGGACCTGAGGCGCCCGATCGGCGCGAGCGGTCCAACTCGCCCGCGCCCGCGCGTGGCGTCGTAGGCTTCCGGCCATGCCTGAGGACCGGCTCACGATCTCCTCGACCGCCCGCACGCACCCGGACGAGGTGGCCCGCCACACGTTCGGGACGACCCGGCGCGGCTTCGACCCGGCCGAGGTGCGCTCCTTCCTCGAGCACGTCGCGCGCGAGCTCATGGCGGCCGCCGACCGCGAGCAGGAGCTGCGCCGCGCCGTGGCCGAGGCCGAGCATCGGGCCGCGCACCCTGTGCTCGACGACGCCACGCTGACGGCGGCGTCGGGCCAGGAGACGGCCCGCGTCCTGCGGATCGGCCCACGACGCCGCGGCCGAGCTCACCGCCCGGGCCGAGCACGACGCCGCCCAGCTCCTGACCCAGGCCGACGAAGAGGCGGCCAAGCTCCAGCAGCGCACCGAAGAGGCGGCGGCCGAGCGCACGGCGCAGTCCGAGGCGGCTGCGGCCGAGGTGTTCCGGCGCGCCCAGGAGGACGCCGCGTCCAAGCTCGAGGTGGCCACGCTCGAAGCCGAAGCCCTGCTCACCCAGACGCGCGCCGAGTGCCGGTCGATGGTGCAGGAGGCCCAGGAGCTCCGTGCCCGTGTCCTGGCCGACCTGCGCACGGCGCCGGCGCGTGCTGCACAGTCAGATCGAGCAGCTGCGGGCCGGGCGCGAGCGACTGGCCGAGACGATCGGTGACGTGCGCACGGCCGTCGACCACATCACCGACGAGTTGTTCCGGGCCGAGGACGAGGCCCGTCTGGCGGCCGAGGAAGCGGGCCGACAGGCGGCGAGCGGAGAGCTGGCCGAGCTCGCCACGACCGCCGACGGCGGGTCCCCCGACGACGGCGCGGGCAGCTCCCCCGACGCCGTGGTGGAGGGGCTCGAGCGCCGGCAGTCGGTGGACGAGCTCTTCGCCCGGCTGCACGCCGAGGCAGGCGAGCCCGCCGGGCCGACGACGCATCGACGGTCGGCCCGGCAGGGCCAGCGCCGTCCGGCGCCCCCGAGGCCCAGCCGGCGCCGGCGCCGGGCCGGGGGACCGTACCGGCCGGTGCGCCGTCGGGGCGGACGGCTGCGGTCGAGGCGGAGGACCGCACCGCGTCGGACGCCACAGCGGTGAGGACCTCCGAACCGGCGCCAGCACCGGGAAGGGGTGGAGCGACCGGGGGCGACGCCCGACCGATGCGTCCGCCCCGACGCCGCCGGCCACCGAGGAGCCGCCCTCCGGCGCCGGGGAGGTCACAGCGAGGACGAGGACGACCCCCTCGTGGTGCAGCGCGACGAGGTGCTCGTGCCGCTCGTCACCACGCTCGCCCGCCGCCTCAAGCGAGCGCTGCAGGACGACCAGAACGACATCCTCGACCGCCTCCGGGCCAAGGGCGGCTGGGGACCGAACGTCCTGCTGCCTGCGGACGATCACGCCCAGCGCTACGTCCGGGCCTCGCTCGACCAGCTGCTCGAGGTGGCGCGCGGCCGGCGCCACCTTCGCCGGCGGCAAGCCCGACGAGACGACGGGCGTCGAGGAGATCGCCACTGCGCTGGCGACGGACATCGTCGGGCCCGCTCCGCCGCAGGCTCGACGGAGAGGGCCAGGCCACGGAGGTGGGGGACGAGGGAGCGCTGGTCGAGCTGGTGGGGGCGGCCTTCCGGGAGTGGAAGGGGACACGGGTGGAGCGTCTGGCGGGCGATCACGCTGTGTTCGCCTTCGCCGCGGCCGTGTTGGCGGCTGTGCCTGACGGCACGGCCTTGCGCTGGATCGTGGACGACGACGGCGCGGAGTGCCCCGACTGCGACGACAACACGCTGGCGGGACCGGTTCCCGCCGGCGAGGAGTTTCCCACCGGGCATCGGCATCCCCCGGCTCACGCCGGGTGCCGCTGCTTGCTCGCTCCCGCCAGCGCCTAGGCTGCCGCCCCGTGCGCACCCCGCAGGATTTGCCGCGCCGACCGCGGCACGCCGTGCGGCGCGGGCGGCTGTGGCTGGTCGTGGCGGTCATCGTCCTGGTGGTGCTGATCGCCTCCCTGCGGACGATCGCCACCTTCTACACCGACTACCTGTGGTTCGGCTCCGTGCAGCTAGGCCAGGTGTGGCGCCGTACGTTCGAGGTCAAGCTCGAGCTGTTCTTCGGATTCGCGGCCATCTTCTTCGTCCTTCTGTGGGTCAATCTCGCCGTCGTGGACCGCTTGGCCCCCGGCGAGCTCGCCCTCGGCCCCGAGGACGAGTTGGTGCGGCGCTACCAGCAGCACGTGGCGCCCCGTGCCCGGATCGTCCGTACCGTCGTCGCCGTCGTCGTCGCCCTGATCGCGGCGTCGGGTGTCATCGGGCAGTGGCGCAACTACCTGTTGTTCACCAAGGGCGGGTCGTTCTCTGCCTCAGATCCGCAGTTCCACATGAACATCGGCTTCTTCGTGTTCAAGCTGCCGTTCCTGTCGTTCCTCGTCGAGCTGGTCGTTCGTCACGTTGGTGGTGGTGGCGGTGTTCACGCTGATCGCCCACTACCTGAACGGCGGCATCCGGGTTCAGTCGGGGTCGCCGAGCGTCGCCCCCCAGGTCAAGGTGCACCTGTCGGTCCTGCTCGCCGCCATGGCCGTGGTGAAGGCGTTCGGCTACGTCCTCGCCCGCTACAACCTCGACCTGTCGCAGAACGGCTACGTCCAGGGCGCGGGCTACACCGACGTGCACGCCCGGCTCCCGGCGCTGACGCTGCTCATCTGGATCTCGGTGCTGTCGGCCCTCATCTTCCTGGTGAACATCAGGCGCCGGGGGTGGGCGCTTCCCGTCCTGGGCCTGGGGCTGTGGCTCTTCGTCGCCATCGTCGTCGGCGCCATCTATCCCGCCATCGTCCAGACCTTCAAGGTCAATCCGGCCCAGAACGCCCTCGAGCGGCCCTTCATCGGCCGCAACATCGACGCCACGCGCGACGCCATCGGGCTCAACGACGTCAAGCAGCAGACTTTCAACGCCGGGCAGTCCCTCACCCCGGCCCAGGTGGTGGCCAACGCCCCCACCCTGGACAACGTGCAGCTGTGGGACCCGACCGAGACGGGCCAGACCTACACCAAGCTGCAGCAGACCAAGTCGTACTACTCCTTCAACACCCTGGCGGTCGACCGCTACACCATCAACGGGAAGCTCGAGCCCATGGTGGTCGGGGTCAGGCAGGTCAACGACAACGACCTGCCGTCCCAGGGATGGGTGAACACCCACCTGCAGTACACCCACGGGTACGCCGGCATCCTGTCGCCCTCCAACACGGCCAACGGCACCAACCCCGCCTTCGACGTCTCGCAGATCCCGGTGCAGACCAGCCCCGGGGCGCCCAAGATCGCCCAGCCACGCGTCTACTTCGGCCTGCAGAACCCCAACGGGGGTGACGCCAACTACGTCCTGGCCAACACCCGCCAGCCCGAGATCGACTACTCGACTTCGTCGGGGACCCCGGTCACAAGCACGTACCACGGCACGGGCGGCGTCCAGCTCAGGAATTCGCTCATCAAGCTGGCGTTCGCCATCCGCTTCAGCGACTTCAACCTCTTCGTCTCCGACCTCGTCACGCGCAACTCGCGCCTCATGTTCGTGCGCGACGTGACGCAGATGGCCCAGAAGGCGGCTCCCTTCCTGAGCTTCGACTCCGACCCGTATCCCGTGGTGTCGGGGGGGAAGATCTACTGGATCCTGGACGGGTACACGACGACGGACAACTATCCGTACGCCCAGAACGTCGACACCTCGGCGCTGCCGCTCAACAGCGGTCTGCAGCAGAACTTCAACTACGTGCGCAACTCGGTCAAGCTCGTCGTGAACGCCTACACGGGCCAGATGACCTTCTACGACGTGACCGCACTGACGAGGGCCCCCGACCCCATCCTTCAGACCTGGGAGCGCGTGTTCCCCGGCATGTTCCACCCCGTGTCGACCATGCCCGCCGCCCTCCGGGCCCACCTGCGCTACCCCGAGGACCTGCTCACCGTGCAGGCTGCCACCTACGGGCGCTACCACATCACCCAGCCGCTCGCCTTCTACAACGCCACCAACGGCTGGAACGTGTCGCAGAGCGCAGGCGCCGGGTCCCCCAGCGAGGCGCTGCCGAACACCATCACGACCAACGCCCAGGGCAACATCGTCAACACCGGGCAGGTCATCCGCATGGCGCCGGAGTACGAGGTGTTCCAGGTGCCGGGGGAGACCGGTCAGTCCTACAACCTGGTGGACGCCTTCAGCCCCGTGTCGAAGGGTGACGTCATCCAGACCATGTCGGGGTTCATCGTGGCCGGGTCCGATCCGGGACACTACGGCCGGTTGACGGTGTTCAGCACGCCCACGCCCATCGACGGGCCGGCGCTCGTCGACGCCGACATCGCCGCCACCCATCAGATCTCGTCACAGATCAGCCTGCTCAACCAGAACGGCTCGAGCGTGCAGCTGGGCACCCTGCAGTTCGTCCCCGTGGGCAGTTCGATGCTGTACTTCCGGCCCTTCTATGTGGAGTCGTCGCGCAACCCGTTCCCGCAGCTCAACTACTACATCGTCGTCTACGCCGGTGCCCAGGGACAGAGCCAGGTGGCCTTCGACACCAGCCTGTCGGCGGCGCTCAACGACCTGTTCCAGGTGACCGTGCCGGGCCAGTCGGGCTCGGCACCCACCTCCCCCACGGCACCCACCTCCCCGACGTCGCCCACCTCACCGTCGGTGAGCCAGAAGGTGCAGACCCTCATCACCCAGGCCAACCAGGACTTCCAGCAGGCGCAGACCGACCTCAAGGCGGGCAACTTCGCCGCCTACGGCAACGACATCCAGACCTTGTCGGGTGTCCTGCAGCAGCTCACGGCGGCTTCGCAGTCCGCCTCGTCCTCGTCGACGTCGAAGTCCACCACATCGAAGACCGCAACCTCGACGAGCACGGCGAACACCGCCTCCACCACGAGCACGATGCCGAGTGGGGTGGCGCTCGGCCCCGGGTTCTCGGGGGGCCGGACCCCCTGATCCCGCTGACCGGGGCCGAGACGGGCGCCCGGCCCGGGTGGTAAACTTCCTGGCACGCCGCGGGGTGGAGCAGTCTGGTAGCTCGTCGGGCTCATAACCCGAAGGTCGGAGGTTCAAATCCTCCCCCCGCCAGTCTTGTGGGAACCCCTGTTCAGCGTGGGTCTTGGTCGGCTGGAATCGGACGGGCAGGGAGGACGTGGAAACGTGGCAAATGTGGTGAACTTGTCATCATTTCGTAGTTCACCACGCTCTCGGACCCTCGCGTAGACCAACGACGAACTTGGTCAACAACGCCTGGATCTCTTGGTCAGGGCGGTCGACGGTACAGCTTAAGGGGAACCGGGGCATCACTCACAGGATGGATATTGTCCAGGACGTGGAGTTGTGGCGAAAGGCGGCACGCATCGCAGGGCGTCGTCTTGGCAGTCCGTACAGGGGTGTCCAGAGACGGGACAAAGTGGGCACCAGAGGGACCGTAACAACACTTTGTAGCCACTCTTCGGCGGACGAGGTGCCCTAGGACTCGGAGTCGATCCCCTCCCCAGTAGCCCTCGACCACGTCACCCGGCGCTGCTGGTCTGGGGCTGGTGGCAGCGCATAGGAAATGATCCCGTCTGCAGCCAGTAACCCGTCGCGGACGCGACATCAGGGCCAAGACTCCAGCATCGGCGAGTCGGCCCGGAGCGCGGCGGCGATGTCGATGCAGACGCGGTGTAGGACTTTCGCTCGATCCGAGTGTGCCCGTAGTCGGCGAGCAGCTGCGAGTAGACCTTGGGATGAGGATGCTGTAGCGGTACTCCACTACGCCTATGCGACCGGGCAGCCCCCGCTCTCAGGCATCGAGGAAGGTCGTCGTATAAGCCGACCCTCCGATTTGCCGCCTATCAGGGCCTGGTTCCATCATTTCTTTGGCTGTACGTCGTCTGCCAGCGGAACAGCTCGATCTGCCCTGGTCTGCCAGTGCAGGTGAACTCCCACAGCCCAGGCCCCAACGGCGCCGTGCTGACTGCGTCGTCGTGGGCACATAGCGGGCACACCGATGCGGCGGGAAGGCCGAGCGGGAAGACACCGTGGCCACCGTAGGGGACAATGAGAGCGTGAGTCATACTGCCCCGGATCATGTCGCCGCACGTAGACGGTAAAGCGCAAGGTCAGCCCGTCTCCGATCTTGGCTCGAGAGTAGACCTCGCTCCCTGCGACCAGGCATGCCTTCGTTGGTTCAACACGGACGGCTCCGTTTGAACTCCCAGCCCGGTTGTCGTGACACCTCCATTGGGATTGGGTCCTCGGAATCGGGCCTTGACCTCCGTCGAAATCCGCCTAGAGCTTTGTCGAAAACCGATTAAGGAGAGCAAGGAATGACCACAGGTGCTGGAACAGCCGGAGACCAAGGAGCGGGCATCAAGGCCGTCAGCATCGTGTACTTCGGGAGGCGCCCGGGGCAGACCCTCTTCGCCTTCAAGGAGGAGTGGACGGCCCGATGCCCAGGCCAAGGCAAATCTCATCGGCGGAATCGCCGACGGCAGCCTGAACCCACCTGGAAGCCATGCTTCGGTTCCCGGCCAGCGACCTGGCTCTGGCCGGGAACCCGCACCACCACAACCAGTCCCTTCAAACCGAGCGAGAAGCAGAGAGGAGAATTGATGAGTGCGGGCAGAACTCGCTGCCCGCACGGCGAGAGGCGATGAGAGTGCACTTCCGTGCACAGGGCGTCAACTTCTTCACCGACGATGACGGGAGCTCTCCTTCATCGTCGAACTCGACAATCGATTCCTTCACTTCACAGCCGGAACCGACAGCTCCGGCCAAGTGATCTGGATTCCAGAGTAGAACCGACAGACACCTGTGCAGGCGACGAATTTCCTTGTGGCATGCTCATGACCAACGCCTGGATGATGGAGCACCGCTGGCCAAGGCTCATGGTTCGGCCTGGCCACGACGGGCAGACTTGGTCTGCACTGACGCCCCCACATGTAGTCGGTGAGTCCGGTGATCAGGAACACATCGGTCATTCCTCGGCTCGACGTTCGCAGCCACCATGGAATTCTGGGAGGAGTGCCGTCCACCTGATGTCTCCGAGGTTGGAAGCCGTTCTCGCCCTCATCAACGGTGCCTCAGAAGGAGATGCTGCCTAAACGTTCTGTACAGGATGTCCGCGGCCAGGGGCCCAACCCCTCGCCACGGCGACACACGAAAGCCCGCCCGTCCTACTGCAAGAACAGGAGGGACCCATGCAAACCACCAGAGTACGCCCCCCCTCCAAGACCAGAGCGCGGTCTGCGCAGCGTAGCGGGAATCACCGGCCACGACCCTTGCCGGTGCTGCGGTAATCGTGTTCGGTTTCAGGGGAATACCGGGAGCACAACCGCGGACGTCGGAGACCGTGCGCACCCGCGTTGTGCCGGTGGACACCACGTACCTGCCGGCCGCGGTCCACGGCTCAGCGCTTTTACCCAGCACCTCGTTGAGGCGACCCGCAGCTCAGTCCGGCGTCGTCTGCGGTACGCAGTTCGCAGCGTACGGCGTCTCAGGAGGTGGGAGTGTGACGCCAATCATCACGTCGGACAACCTCGACCAGTTCACTCCGATCGGTCCCAACGCCCGATCGGGCTAGCCGGTTTAGTGCAGCCGATCAGACCCGCCTGAACGAGCTGATCACGACCCGGCTGGATGAAGCGTACCGAGTCGGTGATCCGAGAACTACCTCGATTGCTGCCCCTCTACCAAGTGGCGCCGGAGCAGGCGAACGGACTGACAGAGGTGTTGCTCGCAACGTCGGGGTCAACCAGGACAGCGTAGTGAACCTAAACCAGCCGCTGGTGGTCGGTGAAGGCTCGATCCTCGCACGGGCAGTGTCCGTCCCACATCCACGCCCGGGAAAGCCCACTGCCATCGAATCGCCCAGGTTGATTCGTCGCTTCCCCCACCAAGTGCAGTCTGGCCAAGTCAGGTCCTGGCCTTCAACGTTGCTCTGTGTCGGGCTTCTGGCATTACCCAATGCCGGATGTTTGAACTGCACCTCTGTGCCGCGAGCACGCCTCGTGAAAGGAATATCGACGAAGAAGAATTTAACCCCCCGATGCTTCGGTTGTCAACCCGGTAGCTTTCGCAGAGGAAATTCGGAACCAACCGCTGCCCGAACATGTCGACCACCTGGTGACGGACGAAAAGGGTGAGCGGCGTATTCCCGATGACGCTCACTACCGCAACTTGGGAAGCACCGCCCGTCAACCTCGGCAATGCCTCTGGGCATACCTCATTTGTGGCCAGCGATCTTCTAGAACCGGTACGGCCGTCGGCAACCGAACATGCCGGACAGGAAGCCTTCTCAGTGCCGAGTGAGCCTCGACGTGACAATGTCGAACAGCAGCTCGCCACCGATGGCAAGATCGTCGTTGCGCTGAAGGCAGTGCCGAACAACAACGATCGACCCACGACACAAAGCATTGGCGAATATCGGCAAACTCGTGCTCGGTGGTGGAGATCTCGCAGTGCTCGCCGCTCAAATTATGGAGGAGCGGCACACCGTTGCTGGCTCGCTCTCCTGGTGGCACTTTCGCTCGCCGGCACGGTGATCGCGGTGGGAAATATGTGGACACCGGATTACGATCTCCCACCAGCGGCAGGAGCAGGGCACTATTCCGTCGAACTGTCCGGTGGCTGTTCGCCACCTTTACGACAGTGGGAATGTCGAGAGAACCTACCGCTTCTGGCTTGAAGTAGCGATTCTGGCTGGCTCCGTGATGCTTGTCAGCTTGTTTCTCCTGGGAAGAGGTAGTGGCGATCCTGGGGCCCTGGCGCTTGGTTACGGTCTGCTCGGTAGTCTGACCGTCGCCGGAAGCTGTGCTTGCGAGGGGCTGGTACGCCACCAACGAGGCGGCCTAACAGCTGACACAGACCGAAGCCCGCTGGGAGCGAAGTGCCAGCAAACTCGGCGAGTTCGAGGCGGCAGAGACCCGTTCTGCCAAGGCAGCTCGAGTTCATGCCGACCTGAGTGAGCAGGCCGCCCGTCACCGGGCCCTGGCTACAGCTACCACGGTAACTTCTATCGCCAACCGACTGCCCGAAACACCGGAGGTAGCGGGATATGTCGATGGCGGACATGTCCCGGTTACCGAAGCTCCCCCGGCACCAGTCGAGCACTCTGGATCGGTTCCTCCCGGATCGTGGAGCGCCGTCGGACTCGGCCCACATATGACCTAGGCGCCGATCTCATCGTCCACCACGGGAGGGAAGAGGATGACGGTGACAGCCATGACAAGGCGGGCGTCGAAGAAACGGACGCATCAGAAAGCAAGGTCGGGCCGCATCTGGCCAGCAGGTCCGTGGCTCGGAGAGCACCAACGGGTCGGAGGCATCGTCGACAGGCCAAGTCTCACGGTCCCACGATCCGTCACCACATGGCGGGCGACGGAATTCTCGGGTACCCGATGGATTCGTGCTGGGAAAGGCTTCGTGAGGCAATACCCGGACCGTTACCTGTCCGTCCCAGCTGCGCCGAACGTAGCCTCGTTGCGAGGGAAGTCCGACGCTCTTACGACGGCCCCCAGATTGGCGGCGGACGCTCTCCTGGCTGTCATCTTCGACGAGTCAGGGTCCGTGACTGGCGGCAACGACGTCGTCGGGCTCCGCCACGAGTATTGTTGATGGCGCCAGAGCACCTGCACGCCGTGCGAGGACGAGGGCGTTGGTTTGTGACGCTCCTAACCTTCGACGGCACCTCACCGATAGACATGCCATTGACTCTTCTGGACAAGAAGGGCCTCAGTGATGCTCGTCATGCCCGTGCGGAGCCAGACAGCTGGTGGAAGTTCGATCCTGGGCTCCGCCCTCAAGAGGGCGAGGAGATCATCGGCGGCGTTCGGCGGACCATCAATACTCACCGTATGTACTGATTTCGAAATTGTCGACCCAAATCCTGATCGGACACTGACTGCCATGATCGACAGCTCCGCAAGCAAGGTCGTGGCTATTTCACTGAACAATCCTCCTCCGACACATTGCGTGGGTACGCGAGTGCATACAGCGCAGATTACGGCGGCCAACACTCCGGGGGAGTTCGCCAATCACATCATTGACCGCGGCCTCTGCGGTGGCCGTTGCCTCATGAGGAGGGGAAGTGGGAGACCCACACATCACGGCATCGAAGTCGGCCTCGTCGCGGTTCTGGCCATGAGCCTTGGCGTCGCGGGACTCGGTGCTCCTGCCCAATACGAAGGTCCCGTCCCAGTCGCATTAGGTGCACTATCAGGCCGGGGGCTGGAACCACCATGGTGGACGGCCGTCGGCTATAGAAAAGGTCGGCAGGAGTCACGAGTTACACGGTGCCGGCCGATGTCTTATTCGCATTCAATTCGGCAGAGATCGACGCTGCTGGGCAATCAGTTCTTCGAGCCCTAGCGCCCAAAACTGCGTGGAGCAGCCAGGATCCCCGTTCTCGTTGCTGGCTGCACCGACAGGGTCGGCGGCATCGACTCGCCGTACAACATCGCGCTGTCGGATCGAGTCGAGCCGAGGCGGCCGTCGCAGTGCTCGAAGCGAGCGGTGTGCCGAAGTAGCGCTCTTCCAAATTCAAGGTTGGGCCGACACCATCCCGCCGCTGCAACCTCCGGCCTCGATTCGAGCACTATCGCAGCGCTCGACAGGCGCGTCGTCATCGAGGTCACGAATAAAACACGGAGGTTGCTCGGCATGCCCAGATACTACGTTCGTGAAAGAAACTGGCTTGAATGGGCGATCGCAGCTCTGGTTTTCCTTCTATCGGAGCAACCTACATACGTCAGATTCTGATCTTTCTGATTCACGGCCTGTTCGCGGCCGGGGGTTAGGAGTCCTCCGGCTTCCTCGTTGCTCGCCGCGCTTCTTCGTCGCCACGACAATCACTTCTGAAATCGCCTACGCTCGGTGCAACTGGACGGTCGACGAGCTGCGCCGGCTCGACAGCGAGCTCGAAGATCGCCCGGCGGTCAACGCCCTCGTCAGGCTGCTGCGCGACGAGGCGGCAGTGCCTATCGAGGACTATTTCTGAATTCACCCACATCGCATCTTCGGGGAGTCGCGTCGCAAAAGACCGATGGGATGCTATCCGAACTTAATACAACACGTTACGGTGGAGGTTTCCCCGATGACACCGAGTCAGGTACCCGTGAGTCTCGCTTGGCGACGTACGAAATGCCCAGATGGCAACGCCTACGATGCTGTAGTGGGTGAAGGGCTTTGGATGTACGGCATGTATCCAGAGTCAACAGATGATCCCGCCTACTTTGGCCCGTTCGAGTTCTACGAACCATGTTCCGCCGCCAGTCGCTGTCTTACACATCCACAGGCAGCCTCGCTCATATGCGCCCGCTTACACGAAGCGGCAGGGCGACGGAGAGCCCGCTGTGTTTGTGGGGCGGCCAGCGATCGAAGCCCCACGCCCGTACAAGGAGAAAGGTGTCCTTACACTCGGTTCGAGGACGGTTTAGGACATCGATCCGATGGCGTCATGTCGGTCTATTTCCCTGGGACCGTAACAGATCACCGAAAGAGCGAAAGGCATCAGCCGGGCTAAGAGCCGAAGGGCTTGTGATCGCTCCAGACGTGGATGCCGAGCGTCGGGAGATATGAGAGAAAAAGCTCATTCTCAAGCCGGTTCGAGAGGATCCTGTGGTTTCGGCGCCGTTGCTCACCGGAAGCGACCTGGCGGAGTATCTATCGGGGTATCTTTTTACATTGATGAGAGCCGAGCAGTACGAGTACGCGGATGGTGTAGCAGAATGGAACTAACGAGTCGCCCACGGATTCTCCCCTAGGGATGTCGACGGTCTCTTTCGCGCACAATTACTGACATACAGTCCGAGCCTGAGGACGTTTTACAAATGGATGGCGATTATAGAGATATTTGCTCGGCCAGACGACGAAGTCGAGCTTACAATTTTGGGGTTTCTCGTGGAACATCGAATAGTAT
>CAWIWK010000014.1:0-7974 GCA_963839605.1 uncultured Acidimicrobiales bacterium
GTGTGCGACCGCATGTATCGCCACGACACCCACACCCAGGTCCTGCTGGCGCTCAACCGGCCGTCGGTCGACGCCCTGTTGCCCCCGCCAACGTCGACCATCACCACCTCCGGTGGGTCGCCGAATCGCCACCATCCGGGCCTTCCGCCTCGAACAACCCTTCGACGCCGTGGCGCTGTAACCGCGGCACCGGACGGGGTCCTTCCCGTTCTTGGCCAGCCCGTGCTCCTCTTCAACGTGCAGGGTCTCGGGCCTACGCCCAGGACAACGCCTCCGCCGACCTCGACGCGGCGGGTAGAATCACCGCGCTGGTCGAGTCCCGGCCTGAATCCACACCGCCGCCGGGCTGAAACAGCGTCGCGGGCCGAGTAGGTGGCCAGAGAAGAGCATCGGTAGCCGGCGGGGTTGCCACCGGACTGTCTGTCCTCCGCAGCCGCTGGCCCGGCGCCACGGGCGCGGGGTCGGGCGCATCGATCCCAGCCCATGACCAACCCTGCCGCGCCGCATCCGAAACATGTGATCGGAACGCTCGTTCGGCGAGGGCACGGCCGGGGCGCATGCCCCCACGGGGCGTGGTCGGGAAAGATGGCCGGAGACGGGGAACGACAACGTCGCCGGCCGTCGCCGTTCTCACTACTTGCGGCGTGCGCCGCCACCTGCTTCGTCGGGCGCTGCCTGATGCGTCCGGGCCGGTGAGGATCTCGTGCCGCTGCTCCGGCCGCCGCCCCGCTCACCGCTGCCGCTGTCGCCCTGGCCTCGTGCGCCGGGTGGCGACGATAATCCGCCCCGGCCCCGGCCGGCGGCCCGACCGCCGGAGGCTACCCGACGCCGCCCGGCTGCGCTCTGCTCGGAGCTTCCCCGGGGGCCACCGCGATCGCGGCGCCCATCGCACCCACGCCTATCCGTCAGCCGGACCAAGAGGGGATCCCCGTCGGCGTATCGGCACCGGGTCGGTCATGTTCAACCTGGCCGGCCCGTTCGGGCCGTGGCACCTCCGACATCGGCGGGACGACTCGGCCGGGGCCCACTGGGGCTCTCCGGTCGACAGCGAGTCGAGCAACGCTTCCTGCCCCAGGCCGGGTTCCATGTCCGCCTGGACACGAGGGCGGCGCCGCGTCAGACCTCGCGACCCAGGACTGTTCCCCGCCTGCCGCTCGTCGACGTGGCGAGGGCTCTACGCCGCGCGCTTCCGAAGGCGCTGTTCGTGTACAACGACCTCCCCCGCCCGTGGCGTCAAGAGATCACGCCGTTCGCGGCGCGGACGAGCGTCGCTCGTCGCTGCCGGGTGGGATCTTCCAGCTGGCGGTGGGCAATCCCACCAACGCCCCGGCCCAGGTGTCGTGGCATGTTCAGCTTCCCCAACGCCCCCTACCGCGACTCCGACGTGCGAGGCATCTCACACGGCTGCCAGGGACTGCGCTCCTCGTCCGTGCGCCCCCGGGCGTGGCCGGCGTCCGGCTCCAAGCCGAGGACCCCGCCAACGTGGCCGAGACCGAGACCACCGAGTGGGTCATCGCCGTGCGCGGCCCGTCGGGCGCCACCTTGAGCACCACCGACGACTGGGCCACCGACGGCGACGGGTCGGACCTGCTCGCCGCCTTCGGGTCGGGGCGCCTGCCCGACCGTCCCATCGACCCGCGGCGCCTGGGCCTCGGTGGCGCGGTGTGCTCGACCTTCACCCTCGGGCCCGGCGAGCGCCGCGTCACCACCTTCGCGCTGGCGTGGGACTTCCCCGTGGTGCAGTTCCGCAATCCCGTCGACGGCACGAGATGGTGGAAGCGCTACACGCAGTGGTACCGTGGCCCGTACCGCGGATGGGACATCGCCCGCGACCTCGTCAACGAGGCGGGGGCCATCGAGCGCGCCGTTCGACGCCTGGTGGTCGGTGGTGGCCGAGGACGACGACTACCCCGATCTGGCCTGCGCTGCGCCGTGCGAACGAGCTGTACTACGACATCTTCGGCGGCGTGTTCTGGGAGAACGGCTGCATCACCAAGCCCAAGATCTACGGCAACCGTCCCGGCCAGCACCTGTACTTCACGCTCGAGACCGACGTCTTTCGTGACTGCGAGTCCTTCGACGTGCGCCACTACGAGACGCGCCGATCTGCTCGAGCTGTTTCCCTCGGTCGAGCGCGACGTGCTGCTCGGGTGGGCCGACATGGTCACGTCGAACCCCGAGGGCCACGCCGCACGACGCCGGACCTCACCGGTCGACGACCCGTGGTTCGTGGTGAACCAGTACGCCGCCACCCGTCCGGGCGAGGCTCCGCTCGACGTCGACTGGCTGGACCTGCCGGCCAAGTTCGTCCAGCAGGCCCACGCCTACTGGACCTACACCGGCGACGACCAGTTCGCCACCGAGGTGTACCCCGCCCTCGAGCGCACCATGGCCCACCTCATGGGGCGCGACAGCGACGGGGACGGCATCCCCGACGCGGCGGGGTTCTGCACCACCTACGACGCCATCCCCATGAGCGGGGCGGCGAGCTACGTGGCCGCCCTCACCATCGGGGCCTGCCTGGCCATGGCTCATTTCGCCTCGGTCCTCGACGGCGCAGCGGCCCAAGAGCAGTGGACGGCGGCGGCGGAGCGGGCCCGGACCAGCGCCGAATCGAAGCTGTGGGTGTCGGACCCGGGCTACTACCGGCTCGATTCGTCCGGGCCGTACGGACCGGCGCTCCTGGCCGACGCCCTGTGCGGGGCGCGGTACGCGGCGCTGCGACGGCTTGGGCGACGTCCTCGATCCGCAGCGCATGGCGTCGCATCTGGCCCAGGCGTACCAGCACAACGTGCTGGCCGTGGGGGGCGGCGAGCTGGGCGCAGCCAACGCCGTGCTCGTGCCGGGCGGGCCCATCGACACGCCCCAGGGCGCGGCGGTGTGGCCCGGCGGCACGTACCTCACCGCCGCGGTCATGTACAGCGTGGGCAAGGCGACGGGACGCCACGACCTCGTGGCCGGGGCGCTCACCACCGGCTACGGCGTGTACCGCACCACCTACGAGGACGACCGCAGCGCCTTCTGGTTCGACACGCCCGCGCTGTGGGTCCTCGCCCCCGACGGCACCTTGCGCTACCGCGCCGCCTCCTACCAGCGGGCGCGGGCGGCGTGGGAGCTGCTGGCGGCGGTGAAGGACCCGTTCCCCCCAGGGTGGAAGCCCACGTCCTGACGAAGCCCCGGCTGGCGGTCCCGACGGCGCCGCGGTCGGCGCTGCCATGATCGGGTGGTGGCACACGATCCCGCCCAGGGCCCCGAGGAGCCGGTGGGCCCCGAGGAGCCGGTGGGTCCCGAGGAGCCGGTGGGTCCGGGGGAGCCGGGCGCCAGCCTGGCCGGGCGTCTCCTCGTCGCCTCCACCCGTCTCGGCGATCCCAACTTCGAGGGCGGGGTCATCATCGTGCTCGACCACGGCGAAGAGGGGGCCTTGGGCGTGGTGCTCAACCAGCCCACCCACGTGCCGGTGTCCGAGATCCTCGGGGCGTGGCAGGCCCAGGCCGATCTGGCCGCGCCCGGCGTCGTGCACAGGGGCGGGCCCGTCTCCCCCGATGCCGTCATCGGGTTGGCGTGTGTGGCCCGCACGTCGGGTGACGACGGCCCCGAGGCGCCGGCCGGCGAGGGATGGCGCCCGGTGACAGCGGCGGTGGGCACCGTCGACCTGTCGGTGGCACCCGACGACCAGCCCCGCCCGCTGGCCGGGGCGCGGGCTGTTCTCGGGGTATTCGGGATGGTCCCCGGGCCAGCTCGAGACCGAGCTCGAGGAGCGGGCGTGGTTCGTCCTGCCCGCCCTCGAGGCCGACGTGTTCTGCACCGACGCCGAGCGTCTGTGGCACGACGTCCTTCGGCGCCAGGGCGGGCGCCTGTCGATGCTCGCCACCTATCCCCGACACCCCACGCTCAATTGAGCGTGGCCCGTCCCGTCCACCGCGCCCGCCACGCCGGGCCACCCGACGTCGACGCGTTGGTGGAGGTGCTGGCGCGCGCCTTCGACGACGATCCCGTTCCCCGCTGGCTGTTTCGCGGGGAGCGCCGCCGCCGCCGCGCCCTGCGCGTTCTTCCGCATCCAGCTGCGCC
This sequence comes from uncultured Acidimicrobiales bacterium, assembly GCA_963839605.1. Taxonomy (GTDB): domain Bacteria; phylum Actinomycetota; class Acidimicrobiia; order Acidimicrobiales; family UBA8190; genus JBEKVE01. Next base: position 4,069 of record CAWIWK010000014.1, read on the forward strand.
GCGTCTACCTGCCCCGGGGCGAGGTGTGGACCACCGAGGACCGTGCCGGGGCGGCGCTGTGGGCACCCCCCGACGGGACGTGCCCCGGGCCGTGCGACCTGCTGCATCTTCTTCCCGTGGTGCCCTACCTGCTGGGCCTGGGCCGCGACGTGCCCGACGCGGCGCGCCTGCTCGCCGCCGTCGACAACGCCCGGCCCCGCCAGCGCCACTGGTACCTGGCCACGCTCGGCACCGATCCCGATCACCAGCGCAGCGGGGTGGGGTCGACGCTCGTGCAGACGGTGCTGGCCCACGTCGACGCCGAGGGGCTCCCGGCCTACCTGGAGTCGTCCAAGGAGAGCAACCTGGCGTTCTACGGGCGCCACGGCTTCGAGGTGACGGGGCAGGTCCGCGCCCCGGGGGGAGGGCCGACCCTGTGGCTCATGTGGCGCGAGCCGCGCCCGCCCTCTGTGTGAGGGCCTCAGCCGTTGGGCATGCCCACGGCGCGGAGTGACCCCTCGGCCCGGCCGCTTTGCACCCCGACCACGGCCCGCAGCCCGGGCGGCAGACGCCCGGGCACGCTCACCAGGTCGCGGAGGGTGTCGAGCACGGCCCGGGCCGGGGCCGAGGGCAGACCCCGGCTGCGCTGGGCCACACCCACCCGGCGCGGCGGCAGCCCGTCCAGCGCCACCAGGCGGAAGCGGGGCCGGAGGTGGGGAGGAACGGCCGAGGCAGGGAGGATGGCCGGGCCGTAGCCCTCGAAGGTGAGCGAGGCGAGCAGGCGCACGCCGTCGAGCTCGGCCCGGGGCCGCAGGCGCACCCCGGCGGGCTTCACCGCCGCGTCGATCTCGGCCCGGAACGGGGTACCGGGGGCGGGCAGGAGCAGCTCCAGTCGCTCCAGGTCGGCGAGCTCCAGGCGCTCGTCGCCGGCCAGGGGGTCGTCGTCGACGGGCACCACCACCACCAGGTCCTCCTCGAACAGCAGCTCGAACACGAGGTCGCGTCCCGGCACGGGGAAGGTGAGGACGGCCAGGTCGAAGCGCCCCGCCGCCAGCTGCGGCTCCAGGCCGAGCGTGGTGCCGTCCGCCACCACCAGGTGGAGGCGGGGGTGGCGCTCGCCCAGCTCGGCCAAGAGCAGCGGGACGAGCCAGCGTGCCGTGGTGCCGATCATCCCCACCCGCACGTTGCCGGCCACGGCCTCGCGGAGGGCGCCGACGTCGGCACGCAGCGCGTCGAGCTCGCCCATGACCCGGTAGGCCCGGGCCACCACGACCTCGCCCTCGGGGGTGAGGCGGCCGGCCGACCGGTCGAAGAGGCTGCTCCCGAGCTCCCGCTCCAGGCGGGCCACGTGGGCGGAGATGTTGGACTGCACGGTGCCCAGCTGATCGGCGGCCGAGGAGAACGACCCCTGCTCGGACACGGCCACGAGCGCCTGGAGGTGGCGGATCTCCATCGCTTTTGATGATACTACGGATCTGTAATAGCTGTTTGACTGATCACGTTCGATGCTTCACAATGGTCGCAGAGACCACAGGAACCGGACGCCCCCCCTCCGTTCCTGTCGAGTCGGTGCAAAGGGACCGGTCCCCCTCCGGTCCCTTTGCCGCGTCCGGGCCCTGTTTCCTCCGGTGTCGGACGGGGCGCGGTGGGCGGCGGTATCGTCTGGCCCATGGCGACGTCGCTGTCGGCGGTCGTGACCCCGTCCCGATCATGGTGACCCGGTCCCCGAAGAGCCACACCACCAACGGCTCGGGCGTCGAGACGGTCGAACCCTCCCGGGTGGCGGTGTTCGTCGACCTCGACCGCACCCTGCTGCGCGGCGCCAGCGGGCTCGTCCTGAGCGCGGCCATGCACGCCGAGGGCCTGTTCGACGGGCGACGGTCGCTTCCCGGTGAGCGCCTCTTCTACGGCCTGTACGACCTCATGGGCGAGAGCCTCGCCTTCATGGCCATGGTCCGCCTGGCACCGCACTTCGTGCGCGGCTGGGACGTCGAGTCGGTGTGCCGGGCCGGAGAGCTGGCCGCTCCCGAGCTGGCCGAGCTGGTGCAGCCCTATGCCCCCGGGGTGCTCGCCGCCCACCGCGACGAGGGCCACGTGCTCGTGCTCACCACCACCACCCCCGTGGACCTCATCACGCCCTTCGCCACCCTGCTCGGCTTCGACCACGTCCTCGCCACGCGCTACGCCCGGGCCGACGGCCGCTACACCGGCGGCATCGACGGCGACTTCGTGTGGTCCACGGGAAAGCTGGCCTCCGTGCGCCGTTGGGCGGGCCAGACGCGCGTCGACCTGGCGCGCAGCCACGCCTACTCCGACAGCGTGTTCGACCTGCCCCTGTTGAACGCCGTGGGCCGCCCCCACGCCGTCAATCCCGACCGCCGCCTGAACGCCGTGGCCCGCGTGCGGCGCTGGCCCGTCGAGCACTGGGACAAGCCCCGGGGCGTGCCCAAGGTGGGCGGGCCTGGAGCCCTACGACGTGTTGCGCCCCGTCGTGCGGCCCGCGCTTTTCCCCTACGCCCGCTTCGACGTCGACGGCGTGTCGCGTATCCCCGCCCGCGGGCCGGTCATCCTGGCCGCCAACCACCGCAGCTATTTCGACGTCGTCGCCCTCGCCATCGTGGCCGCCCGGCTGCGCCGACCGGTGCGCTTCCTGGGCAAGCGCGAGCTGTTCGACGCGCCGGTGATCGGCTCCGTGGCGCGCGCCTTGGGCGGCATCCCCGTGGACCGCGGCTCGCGCTCCGATGCGCCGCTGCGCGAGGCGCGGCGTGCCCTCGAGGCGGGCGAAGTGGTCCTGGTCCTGCCGCAGGGGACGATCCCGCGTGGACGTGCCTTCTTCGACCCCGTCCTGAAGGGCAAGTCCGGCACGGCCCGCCTGGCCGCCATGACAGGGGCGGCGGTGATCCCGGTGGGGCTGTGGGGCACCGAGGCGGTGTGGCCGCGCTCGTCGCGCCTTCCCGACATCACCAACGTGCTGCGCCCACCACCGGTGCGGGTGCGGGTGGGACGGCCGGTGCACCTCGGGCTGTCCGACGTCACCGCCGACACCGAGGCCATCATGGCCGCCATCGCCGACCAGCTGCCGGCGGAGTCCCAGCGTCCCCACACGCCCACCGCCGAAGAGCTGGCCCGCACCTTCCCTCCCGACCACGGCGGCGCGTCCCACCCCACCACGTGACAGCGCGGCCCGAGGGCCCGCCACCTCTCGCCACGCTGGCGCCGGGGCGCGCCGGGCAGCCCGGGCGTCGGTGGCGCTCGACGCCGCCTCGCGCGCCTCGGCCTGGGGGGCGGTTCTGTGATCGGCGGGCGGCTCGGGCTCGCCATCGCCCCCGACCTGCTGGCCACGCTGGCGGCGGGGCGCGCCCGTGGGCCTCGTCACCGGCACCAACGGCAAGACCACCACCACCCGGCTGCTGGCCGCCGCCCTGGGAGGGCCCGGGGCGGTGGCGACGTCGGCCGCCGGCGCCAATCTCCCCGCCGGCCGGCCGCCGCCCTGGCCGCGTCCCCCCCGGGGGTCCCGGCCGCTGCTCGAGGTGGACGAGGGCTACCTGGCCACGGTGGTGGCGGCCGTGCACCCCCGGGTGGTGGCGCTGCTCAACCTGTCGCGTGACCAGCTGACCGGGTGAGCGAGGTCCGCATGGTGGCGGGCGCTGGCGCCGGGGCCTGGCGTCGGCCACGGGCACGGTGGTGGTGGCCAACGCCGACGATCCGCTCGTGGTGTGGGGGGCACAGGAGTCGCCCGGCGTGGTGTGGGTGGCGGCCGGTCAGCTCTGGCGCCACGACGCCGTGGGGTGCCCGGCGTGCGAGGGCCACATCACCTTCGGCCCGGGCGACGACTGGCACTGCCCCTGCGGGTTGCGCCGTCCCCGTCCCCACGCGTCGCTCGAGGGCGACACGCTCGTGACCGCCGACGGGCGCCGCCTCGACATC
>CAWIWK010000015.1:0-9973 GCA_963839605.1 uncultured Acidimicrobiales bacterium
GCTGCGCTCTAACCAACTGAGCTATGCGCCCCTGCTCCGATCCGGGGAGTCCTCTCGGGGTGAGCCTGCGAGGCGCCTGACCGGAAGCGGGTCAGCTTACCGCCCGGCCGGGAACGGGCACGTCGGCGCCCTGTCCCGGATGGGTGCTGCGCCCGCCGGTCCCCCCCCCGTGCCAGGGCACCGGCCGTCGTGCGGCTCGGGACATCGGGGCAGGTGATGTGGGGCGGATTCAATCCGACGTGGCGGCAGGCCGATAGTCAATCGAGCCCCGCCGTGGCTCGTGGCCCTGCGCCGCCTGTCGACGGGCCCCGACACCGGCGAGGACGGCGACCCGGATGCGAGGTTGAACGGCCCGACGGTGAGGATCAACAAGGGGTTCGGGGAGCCGCCCGACGATCGCTGGCGGAGCCGACCCGCTCTCTGCCGCCGTGAGCGTGACCGCGTTCGTGGTGCCGGTGTGCGCGGCCATCGCCTCGGCCACCGCCACCGCCCACCTCCTTCCCCGACCGCACGGCGCGGGCGCCACCCTCGGTTGGTGGGTGGCTGTGCTCGCCGTGCCGACGGCGGTCCTGGTCGTGACCGAGCGTCTCGCCCGCCGCGCCCTGCCGTTGGCGGTCCTGCTGAAGATGACGATGGTCTTCCCCGACCGCGCCCCCAAGCGCCTGGCGGTGGCGAGACGGGCCGCCAGCACCCGTGATCTGGCCCGCAGGGTGGAGCAGGCCCGGACCATGGGCCTCGAGGGCGAGCCCGTGCGCGCCGCGGCGGGGATCCTCGCTCTGGCGGCGCGCTCAACGCCCACGACCGGCGCACCCGCGGGCACGCCGAGCGGGTGCGCGCCTTCACCGATCTCATCGCCGACGAGCTCGACCTCCCCGCCGCCGACCGCGACCGCCTGCGGTGGTCGGCGCTCCTCCATGACATCGGCAAGCTGGCCGTGCACCCCGACATCCTCAACAAACCGGGTGCGCTCGACGACGCCGAGTGGCAGGTCATGCGGAACCACCCCCTCGAGGGGGCGAAGCTCACCGCCGCGCTGACACCGTGGCTCGGTGCGTGGGCGGACACGATCGCCGAGCACCACGAGAAGTTCGACGGCACCGGCTACCCCCATCAGCTCCGGGGGGAGGAGATCTCCCTCGGGGGGCGGATTGTGGCCGTGGCCGACTGCTACGACACCATGACCGCCACCCGCTCCTACAAGCGGCCCATGAGCCCCGAGGCGGCCCGGGCCGAGCCGCGGCGTGCGCCGGTGCGCATTCGACCCCCGGTGCGTGCGCGCCTTCCTGGACGTGTCGGTGGGGCGCATGCGCGTCGTGGCCGGCCCGCTGGCGTCGGTCGGCTCGCTCCCCTTCGTGAGCGGGGTGCCCGGGCTGGGCCAGGCCGTGGCGTCGCTGGCCCGGGTCGGCGCCGCCGCCCTGACCGTGGCCGGAGCGGTCACCGTGGGCGCGGCACACGCCGCCGGCGCCGGCTCCCCGACCCCCCGCAGCGTGGCGCTGTCGGAGACTCCTGTGGGCTCGGTCCCCGGCGCCACGCCGTCGGGCACGGGGCCCTCTTCCCACCAGGGCCAGGGCGCGACGGGGGCGGGCGGGCGCGACGGCGGATCGGGGACGGGCCGCGGGGGGACCGGCTCCTCGGGTGCGAGCGGCGCCGGCGCCTCGTCGTCGGGGCCGCCGGGGAGCGGGTCCGGGGCAGGCACCGGGGCCACGGGCGCGACGGGTGACACGGGGCCGGGCAACAGCGCCGACGCCGGCACGGGCAACACCGGCACGGGCGGCACGGGCTCATCGGGGACGGGGACGGGTGGGACCGGCGGCGGGTCGGGAACGGGCGGCGGCGGCTCGGGGTCGGGGGGCGGCTCCTCGGCGCACGCCCCGTCGGCCCCCGGTGGCGTGGTGGCGGCGGCGGGAAGCGGGCAGGCCACGGTGACGTGGTCCGCTCCGGCCAGCGGCGGGAGCCCCATCACCTCCTACACCGTGACGCCGTCGGTGGGGGGTGTGGCGCAGGCGTCGCACACATACCCCTCCACGGCCACGACCCAGGTCGTCACCGGCCTCACCGACGGCTCGGCCTACACCTTCGTGGTGGCCGCCACCAACGCCGTGGGCACGGGGCCCGCCTCCTCCCCGTCGGCGGCGGTGACGCCGCTGGCCGCCACCCTCACCATCCGCAACGGCGGATCGCAGGCCGGACGGGCCCAGCAAGGGGACCAGATCGTGGTGTCGTTCTTCCCCGTCCCGGCCCCCGGCGCGCTGTGCGCGGGTTGGACCTCGTCGTCACACCCCGAGCTGCTCGGCCCCAACGTGGTGGTGAGCGAGAACCAGCCCTCCTCGGGGGACGACACCATGACGGTGACCGACACCGCCGACTGCAGCGGGGGTTTCCACCTGGGGACGATCGACCTGGGACAGCGGGGCTACATCACGGGCAGCACCTCCTTCGGTGGGGCGTCGTTGCTGTGCAACGGCCTGCTCAACCTGACCGGGTGCAGCAGCATCCAGTGGGACGGCGTGCGAACCCTGACGATCACCTTGGGCCAGGACGCCACCACCCAACCCCTGCAGGCGGCGGCCAGCGTGGCGGTCCTCACCCCCGACCCCGCCCTCGGGCTCCCGGTGGCGGTGAGCGGCACCAAGGAGGAGAACTTCTGACGCCGCGCCCTCCGTCACCGCAGCCCGGGGACGATTTTCCCCGCTCCGGTGGCCCGGGGCGCACGACGGCGCACCGTGCTCCGTTCCCACCGGAGGATGCAACGGGGAGGAGTGCTCACCGGGATCGAGCGTGACGACTGGGAACCCCCTGCCTGGGCGCGGCTCGCGCCGCCACGCGGGAGGCGAACGGCCGCCGCAACGCCGCCAGCGTCCTCGTGGTCGACGACAGCGAGGCGGTGCGGATCTCGGTGGCCGAGGTGCTGCGCTTCGTCGGCTTCACCGTCATCGAGTCCGGTGACGGGCACGACGCCCTGCGTCTGCTGCGCACCATGCGCTTCGACGCCGTGGTGCTCGACCTGTGCATGCCGGGCCTCGACGGCATGTCGATGCTCGGCGCCGTGCCCCGACCGCCACCGGTCGTCGTCCTCTCCGCCTACGGGCCCGACGCCGTCGCCACCGACAGCGCACCCTCGGTGCTGACCCACCTGCGCAAGCCGGTGGCGCCCCAGCGCCTCATCGAGGCGGTGAGCCGGGCCGTCGAGCGCGCCGGCGGTGGCCGCTGACGGTCAGGGGCGGGGATCGCCCTTGTCGGTGACCCCGGCAGAGTCGAAGGTGGCCATCTCCCCGATGATCTTGGCCGCCGCCTGCACGGCCGACACGGCCAGGCGCCGCACCGCTGCCCTCCCCCAGTCGCATGCCCAGGTCCAGGACGGGCTCGAGCCCGAGCACCTCGAGCGCCACGGACGCGCCGGGCTCGCTGGAGCGGTGCCCGGCGACGAGGTAGCCCGCCACGTCGGGGGCGAAGGCCCTCGCCACCAGGGCGGCGGCGCCGGCGATGACACCGTCCACCACCACCGGCACGCCGGCCGCGGCCCCGCCCACCATGAACCCGGCCAGGGCGGCGATCTCGAGACCACCCAGCTCGGCCAGCACGGCGAGCGGGCCGGCGTCGGCCGGCACCCGGGCGAGGGCGCGCTCGACCACGACACCTTCCGGGCCAGGTGGCGTCGTCGATCCCCGTGCCGCGCCCGGTCACCTGCGCCGCGCTCGCGGCCGGTGAAGGCGGCGATGAGGGCGGCCGAGGCGGTGGTGTTCCCGATGCCCATGTCCCCGGTGACGAGCAGTCGGGCGCCGCCCGGCCACGACGGCAGCAGCCACCTCGGCCCCGATGTCGAGAGCGGCGTGGCCTGCCTGCGGCGTCATGGCGGGCTCGTGGGCCAGGTTGCGCGTGCCCGGGGCGCACGGCCCGGCGCAGCAGGGTGCCGGGCGCGCCGTCGCCGGGCACGGGGGTCGCCACCCCCACGTCGACCACGAGGACCGACGCCCCGACGTGGCGGGCGAGCACGTTGATGGCGGCGCCACCGCCGCAGAAGTTGGCCACCATCTGCGCCGTGACCTCCTGGGGCCAGGGGGTGACGCCCTCGGCCACGACGCCGTGGTCCCCGGCGAACACCGCCACGGCCGCGGGTTCGGGCACCGGAGGGGGGCACGTCCGGGCAATGGCGCTCAGCTGCACGCCCAGCTCCTCCAGACGGCCGAGAAGCCGCGCGGCTTGGTCAACCGGTCGTGGTGCTCGGCCGCGGCCGATGCCGCCGTCGGGTCCACGGGCCGCACGGCGTTGCGGGCGGTGTCGAAATGGGCGGTGCCTGAGCCTGCGCTGTCCATGACCGTTCCTTTCCGGTCGTCGCTGCGACCGTCTGTACGTCGGATGCCCCCGGCCGTGCGGGCCAACCGCGGCGTCGAGGCGCTCGAGCCCACGGGGCGAGGGGACGGCGATGCGGACCACACCGGGCAGCCCGAAGCTGGCGCAGTCCCGCACCACCACGCCCAGCGGGGCCAGGCGCGGGCGCAACCCGGGTGCGTCGACCAGGACCCAGCCGGCGTCGGAGGGCCGGGGCGACAGCCCGTGCCCGACCAGCACGGCCACGAGCTCGGCGCGCAGCGCCGCCACCTCGCCCGGCCAGCGGGCCAGGTCGACGGCGTCGAGGAGCTCGGGCAGCGCCGCGCACGCCAGCCCGTTGACGGACCACGCCGGCTGGCGGGCCCGGCAGGCGGCGACGACCGCGGTGTCCCCGGGGGGCGACAGCACGTAGCCCAGACGCAGACCGGGACAGGCCAGGAGCTTGGTGAGCGAACCCACCACCACCGCCCCCTCGTCGCCACGCGTCCATCGGCCGGCGGCCATCGGGATAGAACGCCTCGTCCCAGACCTCGGCCCGTTCGCCGGGAGGCGCCAGCAGACCGCTCGGGTTGTGGGGGTTCGAGCGCCAGCGGGGGCCGCCGCGGCGGGGTGGAGCGAGAACTCGGGCTCGACCACGTGCCCACCGCCGAGCACGTCGGCCACGAGCGAGATGGCCTCGGCGCCCCCGTTGGTGAGCAGGAGGCGCTCCTCGCCCGTTCCCATGGCGCGCGCCAACGCGGCGGTGGCGGTGGTCGGGTCGGGATAGCGCCGGGCCGCATCGAGGTGCCGGGCGAGCACGGGCACCGGGTCGGGGGCCACCGGGTTGAGCGACTGCGACAGATCGAGCACCGTCCCGGGCGCGAGGCCCAGGGCCGCCGCCACCGCCATGGCGTCGCCGCCGTGCGCACCGGGCGAAGGCACGCCACTCACCGCCGCCGCTCCCCGCCACGCCGGCGACGGCGAGGAGAGCGACGAGGGCCAGCTCCACGTGACGCGACAGGCTCACGGCCCGTGCGATGTCGTGCGGCTCGGGTCGTCGCCCCGTCCCGAGCGCGGGCCGGACCTCGCTGCGTCCCCCGTAGTGCTCGGTGCCCCCCAGGCACACCCCGAGCGCAGCGGCGAAGGCGGCTTCGGCCACGCCCGCGTTGGGCGACGGATGGCCCGGTGCCTGCGTCCGAACCGCCGTCCACACCCGGCCCGCCGAGGCGGGGCGCACCCCGGCCACCAGGCCGGCGGTGCACGCGGGCCGGGACGAAGGCGGCCACGTCGTCGAGTGCGGGCGCTCGCCCATCCGAAGCGGGCGTAGCGCGGGGCTGCGGTTCCCGACCATGGCGTCGAGGGTGTTCACGGCCCGGTAGCCGAGGACGCCGGGTGCCCCGCCCACCGCCGCCCACAGGGCGGGCGCCACCACGGCGTCGACGGTGTTCTCGGCCACCGACTCGACCACGGCACGCGCCATCTCCTTGGCGTCGAGCGCGGTGACGTCACGTCCCACCAACCCGGGCAGCAGCGGCGGGCGTGCTCGAGGTCACCGCCCTCGAGGGCGACGGCCACCGACGCGCGCCAGCCTCCGCAACGACCGGCCGGCCACGGCCAGGGTGGTGGCCAGCGGCGGTGGAGCCGAGCACACGCCCCGCACCCACCCCCAGGGCGGTGCCCGCCACGAGGTGGACCGTCCCCGCCACTGTGCTGTCGCGGTGGTCGTAGGCCTCGAGGCGCTGCATGGCCCGGCCGAAGAGGCGCACGGGGTGCACGGCGTCGGGGGGCTCGCCCACCACGGCGTCGAGCAGCATGCCGGCGGCGGCCGCCAGCGGACACGGCACGCGAGGCGTGGCCGCGCCCGTGCCGTCACCACTTCGCCACCAGGGCCAGCAGACCGAGGGTCTCCCCCACCACCCCGGCGGCGCCCAGCACGTCGCCGGTGAACCCGCCGATGCGCCGCTGGGCACAGCGCCACCACCGCTGCCACGCCGAGGAGCTCGGCGCCCACCGCCACCGCTCCGTGGGCGCCGCGTCCGACACGGCCATGCCCACCGTCAGCACCCGCCCCACCGTGCCCGGCGACGGCACGCCCTCGCGGCGGCGCCCGGCCGGTCCGGCCCACGAAGGCCGCGGCCAGCCCGCCGGGCCGGGCGTAGGGCAGCGGTCCGCGCCACCACGGCCATGGACGGTGCACGACGCCGCACCACAGGGCCCCGACCACCAGGGCGCGGCGGGCACGGCGGCGAAGGCGCCGTAGCGCAGGAGCAGGACCACGATCACGGTCACGGCGCCGAACACCCCGAACGGCCGGGTCGGCCATGACCTCGAGGCGCCGGGCGGCGGGCATCGGGGGAAGCAGGCCGTCGGCGGCGTCGGCCAGGCCGTCGAGGTGGAGGGACCCGGTGCAGGGCGACGTCCACCGCCACCACCAGGCCCGCCGCCACCCCGGGGGGCCAGGCCCGACCCGCCAGCCACCACGTGCCGCCCACGGCGAGCCCGATCGCCGCCCCCACGACGGGGAACCAGTCGAGGGCGCGTGGCGACGGCACCGTGGCGGGGCCGAAGGGCGTCAGGAAGGACAGGGCGCCGCGCATCAGCCCCCGTCCGGGCCGTCGAGGCGAAGGGTGCGGCCCGCCACCACGAGCAGGACCTCGTCGGCGCAGGCGGCGACGGCCTGGTTGAGCGACCCCAGGGCGTCGCGAAAGAGGCGACCGTCCCCGGTGGCGGGATGGACCGACAGCCCGACCTCCTCCGACACCACCACGGTGTCACCGGTGCGCTCGTGCAACGCCGCGGCACAGCGCCGGGGCGTCGACGGCCATGCCCGCGTCGGCGCTCACCCACGGTCCGAGGGAGTCGAGGAGCACCGTCGCCTCCACCCTCCGCAGCGCGCGGGCAGGTCCCCGGCCGGGAAGTCCGGGGCGCCGAGCTGCACGGTGCGCCACGCCGCCGGGCGCCGGGCGCGGTGCCGCTCCACCCGGGCGACCAGGTCGGCGTCGTCACCCACGCGCAGGGTGGCGACGTAGGTGACGGGAGGGCAAGACGCTGTACCATGCGCTCGGCCACCGCCGACTTGCCCGAGCGGGCCCCGCCGAGCACGAGCGTGATCACGGCGCCCCGCGCCGTGGCCGAGCAGTGCCACGCGGCGCCGGCCAGCACGGCACGGTGGACGGCCCGGGCCAGGCGGGCAGCCCACGGCGAGACGCGGACCGCCGAAGGCTGCTCGGCGGCCGTCGGCTCGGGCAGAGGACGCGCACAGCGCGTCCGACGCCGTGCCCGTGGCGGCGATGCCGAGGTCCCACAGGGCCTGGGTCTTGGCCTCGGTGGCGGTCACCAGCGCGTTCACGAGGGCGGCCGGCAACAGGCGCGCCGGCAGCCGTACCGACGATGTTGACCGTGCCCGGCACCGGGCGCCGGCGCCGTCGTCGGTGCCGGTGCGTCGGTGCCGGCTCGTGCGGCGCCGGCGGCCCAGGTCGGACGGGTGCGCCCGACCGTGCGCATCGGCGCGGCGACCCGCCCTCGGCGGCGCGCTCGACGCACGGCGACGTCCGCCGCCGTGAGCATCCCGACCCCCGGGCCGTCGAGGCCGAAGGCGGCGGCCAGCTCGGTCAGGTGCACGTCGGGTCGATGCGGCCGTAGGCGTGGGGCACCTGGGCGTTGACGCACCCAGCGGCGCAGGCCCGATCCCACCACCGAGCGGCGCCGAGGAGACGGACAGCATCGCCCGCGGGAAGCGCCACACCACGGCGTCGAGTCCTGGTCCGCGGGGAGGCGACTCGGGCCGCCGTCGGCGGCGTCGCGCGCCCGGCGCGACGACACGTCAGTACTCGATCCCCTTGCTGGCCATGATGCCCGCGGTCGTAGGCGTGCTTGACCTTGCGCATCTCGGTCACGGTGTCGGCGACGGCGATGAGCTCGGGCGCGGCGTCGCGCCCGGTGATGACGACGTTGGTCTTCGGCGCCCGGCCGTGATGCCCGCGACCACGTCGGCCACCGGCACCCAGCCGAAGGTCACGGCGTAGGTGAGCTCGTCGAGGATCAGCAGGTCGTAGTCGCCCGATGGCCAGCTTGGCCCGGGCCACCTCCCAGGCGTGGCGACCCTTGGCCGCCGTCTCGTCGAGGTCGGTCGACTCCCAGGTGAAGCCGTCGCCCAGGGTGTGCCACTCGATGCCCAGGTGCTCGGCGAGCTTGCGCTCGCCCACCTTCCACTTGCCGCTCTTCATGAACTGCACGACGCCCACCGTCCAGCCGCGGGCCCAGGCCCTGCCCATGACGCCGAAGGCCGGCCGACGACTTGCCCTTGCCGTCCCCGGTGTTGACCAGGACCGAGCGACCGCCCGGGAGGCCCGGGCGCCGGTGCCGTCGGCTGCGGGCGCGCCGTCTCGGTCGGTCGCCGGTGCTGGTCGTCGTTCTGGCATGGGGGCGTCGTGGCGGGTCGGGGCACGACGATCAGCTCGCCGTCTTGGGTCCGCACGACCCGGACCCGGTCCCGAAGTGGCGTTCGGACGTGCCTCGTCGAGGACCTCGCGGGGTTTCCGTCCCCCACCGCGCGCCGTCGGCGAGGAGGAGCAGGCGGTCGGCGAACTGCGCGCCAGGGTCAGGTCGTGCATGGCGCTGAGCACGGTGAGCCCGTGCTCGTCGGCGCAGGTCGTCGACCAGTTCGAGGGCGTCGACCCGGCGACCGAGGTCGAGCGGCGCTGGTCGGCTCGTCGAGCACCAGGACCGGCGCCTCTTGGGCCAGGGCCCGGGCCAGCACGAGCCGCTGGAGCTCGCCCCCCGACAAGGTCGCCGAGGGGGCGGTCGGCCATGGGCCAGCAGGTCGAGGAACTCGAGCAGCTCGGCGCAGTGCCGCGCGGTCGGTCGCCGTCTCGACCCCGAAGTACCCGAGGTGGGGCATGCGCCCGAGCGGCGACGTAGTGCGGCCCGTCATGTCCGGCGGGAACTCGGGCTGCTGGGGCACGTAGGCCACCAGCCGGGCCAGGCGGCTTCGGGAGAGCGTGCTCGGCGACGGACCGCCATGCGCGACGGCCCCGTCGTAGGCGCACCAGGCCGGCCGACGGCCCGCAGCAGCAGGTCTTGCCCGCGCCGTTGGGGCCGATGATCCCGAGCCACTCGCCGCGCCGAGGTGCTCGTCCAGGCCAATGCAGGGCGACGGCGGAGTCCGGCGGCTGGCCATGGCGAGACGGCACGCATGAGCTCGATCAGGCCGGCGCAGCGCTCACTGACACCGAGCCGCCCGGCACGCCCGGTGGAGCGCAGCACGAACAGGAAGAACGGCGCCCCCACGATGGCGGTCACCACGCCGATGGGGATCTCGGCCGGCGCCTGGACGGTCCGGGCGGCACGTCGGCCAGCACCAGGAACGCCGCCCCGCCGATCATCGACACCGGAAGCACCACCCGGTAGCTGGACCTGGTGCGCAGACGCACGGTGTGGGGAACGATGATGCCGACGAAGCCGATGAGGCCGCTCACCGACACCGCCGCCGCCATGCCCGAGGGTGGCCGCCACCACCACCACCAGGCGCACGCGTGCCGGTGCGCACCCCAGGCTGTCGGCCTCGTCCTCGCCCATCCGCAGCGCGTCGAGCAGCCGGCGATGGGCGAGCAGGGCGACCAGACCGCTCACCCCCACGTGAGAGAGAGAGAGAGAGAGAGAGATC
>CAWIWK010000016.1:0-34799 GCA_963839605.1 uncultured Acidimicrobiales bacterium
GAGTGTCCACGTCCTCGGCCGCCACGTGAACGGCGTGGCCCCCGAGACCCTGGCGCGCGCCGGGGTGTGCACCATCCCCGAGGGCCGCGCCGTGTTCCCCAACCTCACGGTGGCGGAGAACCTGCGCATGATGACCTACACCGGCGCCCGTCGGCGCACCGTCGAGGAGCGCGCCTACGGGCAGTTCCCGAGGCTGGCCGAGCGGCGACGCCAGCTGGCGGGCACGCTGTCGGGGGGCGAGCAGCAGATGCTGGCCATGGCCCGTGCCCTCAGCGCCGATCCCGCCGTGCTGCTCCTGGACGAGATCTCCATGGGGCTCGCCCCCCTCGTGGTCGACGAGCTGTACGAACTGGTGGCGCAGATCGCGGCCCAGGGCGTGGCCATCCTCCTCACCGAGCAGTTCGCCCGGGCGGCGCTGGCCGTGGCCACCAGCGTGGCCCTCATGACCCAGGGGAACGTGGTGGCGAGCGGCGTGCCCCGAGAGCTGCCCGCCGATCTGGCCGCCGCCTACCTGGGCGGGATCAGGGCGGCGGTCGTCGACGCCCCCGCCGCCACCGGCGTTCCCGCCGACGTCTCGGCGGTTCCGGCGTGAGCGGCGCGGCCCGGGCTCGCGCCCTCCTCCTCGCCCTCCTCGTCGCCGGCTTCGTCGACGCCCTGGCGCTCGGGGCCGGGCTAGGCCCGGCGTTCGGCGACACGGGCACGACCACGACCGCCGGGCAGAGCGCGCTGGGCGGCTACACCCTCTCGGCCACGGGGGCGGGGGTGAGCGTCTACTACGAACAGCCCAACCTGCCCGTACCCGCCACACCGTCGCTCGAGGCCGACATCGGCTACTCGCAGGCGACGTTCGACGCCGGCCCCATCGGGCAGTCCCTCGCCTCGGTGCTGTGGCCCGGGTCGGTGGTGGCCAACGGCGCCAGCCAGCTCAACCTGCTCCTCGACGGCTACCTCGAGCCCTACTTCGGTTCCGACCCCCCGCAGCTCCCCGACGCCGGGCCGTGGCCGGCCCAGGCGACCACGTCCTATCCCCAGGGCCCCGAGGCCCAGAGCAACGACAACGGCCCGGTGTCGATGGACGCCAGCTCGACGTCCGCCGCCAGCACGGCCGACGCCGCCCTCGGCGCCGTGGGCGGCTCGAGTGCCGTCCCCGCCGGCATGCTGAGCGCCCAGACCACGGGCTCGAGCGTGCAGAGCACCGTCGACGGCGCCGGCCAGGCCGTGGCCCAGGCCACCTCGTCGGTGCACGGGGTGTCGGTGGCGGGCGGGCTCATCACCGTGGGAGAGGTGACGTCCACCGCCACCGCCTCCAGTGACGGCAACCAGGCGGTGGTGAACGGCTCGAGCACCGTGTCGCAGGTGGCGGTGGCGGGACAGGCCGTCACCGTCGACGCCTCGGGTGTGCACGTCCCGGGCGGGTCGACGAGCACCGTCCCCGTCCTCGGGTCGCTCACGCCGTCGGTGGCCCAGGTGCTGTCGACGGCCGGCATCACCATGACGGTGACCAACCCCACCGACACGGTGAACGGGGCCTCGGGTGAGCGCCAGCTCGACGGGCTGCAGATCGTCGTCGACCTCAGCACCCTGGACAAGGGTCTGGCCACGCTCGCCACCATGCTCCCGGCCCAGATGACGAGCGCCCTCGACCAGCTCCCCCTGCCCCTCCCCGACGCCCAGACCCTCACCATCGACCTGGGATGGGTCAACGTGAACTCGGCCGCCTCGCCGCCCTACGACGCCGACGTCGGGGGTGGGGCAGACGACGGTTCCCCCCTGCCGTCGTCCACCGCCGGTCCCACCGACCTCGGAGCCGGCCCCGGGTCGCCCGGCACGGCCGGGTCCGTGGCCACGGCGGGGACGTCGGGCACACCCGGCACGGGTGGCACCGGTGGCCCGGCGGCGCGGGGGACCGGTGTACCGGGGTCCACCCCTGTGCTGGCCACGGCGCCGGTGGGACTGTTCAAGGGGATCGGTGCCGGCCTCGTCGTGCTCGGTCTCGTGTTGGCGGGACTGCTCGCCCT
This sequence comes from uncultured Acidimicrobiales bacterium, assembly GCA_963839605.1. GTDB lineage: Bacteria > Actinomycetota > Acidimicrobiia > Acidimicrobiales > UBA8190 > JBEKVE01. Next base: position 2,019 of record CAWIWK010000016.1, read on the forward strand.
GGCGTTGTTGCGGGCGGACGCGGCGGTGGGGGCGTCGAACGTGGTGGCGTGCGCGGGCGAGACCCCGGCGGCGGGGTTGGGAGGAGAACGATGAGCGACGTCACCCTGTCCACGCCCACGCGCCCTGCCCGCGCCACGCGGGCGCCGCTGCCGGTGCGCCTCGCCGCCCTGTCGCACGCCGTCGAGGGCGTGCGGCGCCGGCCCCGCATCGACGTGCGCCAGGCGCTGCTCGTGTCGGGGTCCACGGCCATGGGCCTGGGCATGGTCGCCATCGTCCTCGGGTGGTACGGGGCGGCCCACAGCGCCTATCTGTTCCAGGAGATCCCCTACCTCATCTCCGGCGGCCTGCTCGGGGTGGCTCTCGTGGCGGGCGGCGGCTTCCTGTTCTTCGGGGCCTTCGTCGTGCGCGCCATCGAGGAGAACCGCCAGTTCGCCGAGCGGGTGGAGCGCACCCTCGCCCACCTCGACGCCGCCCTGATGGCAGCGGCGGCGGACGCGACACCCCCCTTCCCCCGCCACGCCACCAACGGCTCGGGGACCGGCGCCGCCGCGTCGGGGCCCGGCGGGTCCGCCCACTCCGGCGCCGCACCCCGCCTCGGGGACGACGCGTGAGACCCGCCACGGGCCGGGCCGGGGTGGCCGTGGCCCTGTGCGTGCTCGTGGTGAGCGCCACGGCATGCGGCTCGCGCCTGGCAGGCGGGGCACTGCAGGTGGCCGAGGGCGCCGGACAGCACGGGGGCTCCGACGCGTCGTCTCTCGGTTCCGCCGGCACGGTGGGCTCCTCCGGCACCGTCCCGGCGGGCACCGTCCCGGCGGGCACCGCCGCGGCGGGGACAGCGGGAACGGGGGCCGTCGCCGGCACGCCGAGCACACCGGGCAGCGCCGGCGGCCACGCCACGGCGGCGTCGGCCACCGCCACCGGATCGGCGGGGGCGACGCCGGCGTCGGCGAGCGTGTGCAACGCGTCGAGCAACGGTGGCGCCACGGCCACCGGCGTGACGGCGAACACCATCACCATCGGCAACATCGCCAGCATCTCGGGCGTGGCCCCCGGCCTGACCCAGAGCGCCCAGCAGGCCACCGAGGCCTTCGCCGCCTACGTCAACAGCACGGGCGGCATCTGCGGCCGGCAGCTGAAGGTCACCACCTACGACGACCAGAACGACGCCGATCAGAACGCGGCGGACGCCTCCGAAGCGTGCCAGTCCACCTTCGCCCTGGTGGGGAGCGCCACGGGCTTCGACAACGGCGGGGCGTCCACCATCCAGTCGTGCGGCATCCCCTACGTGGGCGCCGAGCTGTCGACCCACGAGATGGGTGACGTCCCCAACGCCTTCGGCGCCAGCCCCGGCAACGCCCACTACTGGCCCACCGGACCAGCCGTGTGGCTCAAGTCGCAGTACCCGAACGCCGTGACGCATGCGGCGATGATCTACCTGAACGTGCCCGCCACCCAGGAGCAGGCCGCGTCCGAGATGCAGGCGTACCAGTCGGTGGGCTTCGACTACGTCTACCAGGTGGCGGTGTCGCCCACCGAACCCAACTACGCGCCGCACGTCGCCAAGATGCAGTCCGACGGCGTGCAGTACGTCACCGAGTACTCCGACGACAACTCGGCGGCGCGCCTGCTCCAGGCCATGGCACAGGCCAACTACCAGCCGCAGGTGGTCGACTGGTTCTCCGAGGAATACAGCCAGCAGTTCCTGTCCGAGTCACAAGGCGACGCCGACGGCGACCTCGTGCTCATGGCCACCACGCCCTACGAGGACCCTCCCGACCCGGGCATGCAGCTGTTCCTGTCGTGGCTCAACCGCGTGGCACCGGGCGCGCACCACGACATCTTCGGCGAGCTGGCGTGGTCGGCCGGCCTCGCCTTCCTGCAGGCGGCCAAGGCCGTCGGTCCCCATCTCACCCGCGCCGCGCTGATCGCCGCCCTCCAGCAGATCGGGTCGTGGAACGGCGGCGGGGTGACGCCACCCATAACGAGCTTCGGCCAGAAGATCCCGAGCCCGTGCTTCTCCTACGACAAGATCCAGAACAACGCATTCGTGCGCCTCTACCCGTCGCAGCCCAACACCTTCGACTGCAGCTCGGCAGGGATGTTCAAGTACTGATGCGCACCGACCGCAGAGCACCGTGCACGAGTTCCTGACCTTCACCATCATCGGTGTGTTCACGGGCGCGGCCTACGCCGTAGCGGCCAGTGGGCTGGTGGTGACGTACTCGACGTCGGGCATCTTCAACATCGGCCATGGCGCCATCGGCATGGTCATGGCCTTCACCTACTGGCAGCTCGTCGTGCCCTGGCACGTGCCCCAACCGATCGCCCTGCCCGTCGTGGTCCTCGTCATCGCCCCCGCCTTCGGGGCGCTCGTCGAGCTGGTGCTCATCCGGCGCACGCGCGGCAACTCGCTCGCCGTGACGCTGGTGGTGACGGTGGGCCTCATGGTGCTGCTCATCGGCGTGGCGCTGTACCTGTGGGCGCAGAAGACCGCCGTCGCCCCCGTGTTCTTCCGGGGACACGGCTTCGAGCTGCTCGGCGTGGCCGTGACCTGGCACGAGGTCATCACCGTGCTGGCCGCCGTGGCGCTGGCCGTGGCCCTGCGCCTCCTGCTCTACCGCACGCGGATAGGGACGGCCATGCGCGCCGTGGTGGACAACCGCGATCTGGTGGCGCTCAACGGGGCGCGCCCGGCGTGGATCGGCACCTTCAGCTGGGCGCTCGGCTCGTCGCTCGCCGCCCTGGCCGGAATTCTCATCGCCCCCCAGCTCCAGCTGAACGCGTTCACCCTGACGCTGCTCGTCGTGAACGCCTACGCCGCGGCCATGTTCGGCCGCCTGCGCAACCTGCCCCGCACATTCGCCGGGTCGCTCGGCCTGGGCCTGCTCGGGTCCTACGCCGTGGGGTATCTGCCCACCAGCGGGTTGTGGGGGTCCACGCCGCTGCAGGGGCTGCGCCTGTCGATCCCCGTCATCGCCCTCTTCGCGGTGCTGTGCCTCTTGCCGTCGGACACCATCGAGCACGGACGGCTGTCGATGCGTCGCGGGCCGCTCACCGTCCCCGGCCTGCGACGCTCACTGGTGGGAGGTGCGGTGCTCGTGGGCGCCACCGTCGTGGCCACCGGCGTCCTGTCCTCCACCGACGTGCAGGACCTGGGGGTGGGACTGGCCTCGGGGCTCGTACTGCTGTCGCTCGTCCCTCTCACGGGGTGGGGGGGCCAGGTGTCTCTGTGCCAGATGACGTTCGCCGGGCTGGGCGCCTTCGCCATGAACAAGCTGGGCCACGGCGGCTCGGTCCTCGGGCTGGTGGCGGCGCTCGTGCTGGCCGGCGGCGTGGGGGGCATCATCGGCATGTTCACCCTCCGCTTCCGCGGCCTGTACCTGGCGCTCGCCACCATGGCCTTCGCCGTGGCCATGGACAACATGTTCTTCCCCGCCCCGGCGGTGTTCACCTACGACGGGTCGGTGCCCATCCCGAGACCCACGCTGTTCGGACTGCGCGTGGGCGGGCCGCACGCCTTCGTGATCTTCCTGGCCGTGGTGTTCGCGCTGGTGTCGGTGGCGCTGCTCGCCCTGCGTCGTGGCCCGTTCGGGCGGGTGCTGCTGGCGTCGAAGGACTCCCAAGCGGCGTGCGTGACCCTCGGCCTCAACCTCACCACCACCAAGCTGGCGGTGTTCGCCCTGTCGGCGGGGCTGGCCGGCGTGGCCGGCGCGCTGCTCGGGGCCATGCACACCGTGGCCGGCACGCTCGACTTCCAGATGGAGCAGAGCCTGCCCGTGCTCCTGCTCGTCGTCGTGTACGGGGTCACCACCACGAGCGGCGCGCTGGTCGGCGGGCTGAGCCTGGGCGTCATCCAGATGCTGGCGACACGCTTCCCGTCCCTGTCGACGAGCCTCGAGTTCCTCGCCACCGGCCTGGCGGGCATCACCCTGGGCGCCTATCCCGACGGGCTCGTGCCCGGTGTGGCCGAGCGGCTCCACCGGGTGCGGGGGCGTGACGAGGACGCGCTGGCGCCCGGCCCCGGCCTCCCCGGCAGCACCCAGGCGCCGCCGGGGCCACCAGCCGCTCCAGATGCGGCGAGCCGGCAGCCCACCCTGGTGGCGGCGCGCTCGATGGCCCGGTCCCAGCACCGGGCGAGGCGCCCCGGTGCCCGCCACGCCTCGGCCACGGCCACGATCACACCGCGGCGGGCGGTGGAACGCCAGGATGGAGGGGTGATCCGGGCGGACGACGGGCTCCGGGGGGAGCGCAGCGGCGGCCCCGCGGCCAAGGACGATTCCCGCTCCGGTCGGCACCCCTCCACCGTGGCGGGGTCGTCGACCCGCACCGCCACGGCAGAGCCCCCCGCCCCCGCCACCGCCCCCGCCCCCGCCCCCCCGCCACCGCCACCACCGATCTCGGCCGCACGCCCGGTGCACGGCCCGGTCCGAGTCCACGGCCCGCCCGGCAAGGGGACCCGTCCCGAAAGGGCGATTCAGCCCGACAGGGCGACCCGGCCCGACAGGGCGATCCCGCCCACCGGCCTCTCAAGCTCACCCGCCTCGGGGTGGTCGTGGCCGTCACGGCGGCGGTGGTCCTCGTGGCCGGGCTGGCGCTGCTCACCGGCTTCCTGCTCCCCTCGGGGTCCCCCGGACCGGGTACGCCTCCGGCCGCCGTGCACGTGACGGCGCGCACCGACGCGGCGTCGGTGGCCTTCGACGCCAAGGGGGGATGGATCGCCGACGACCACGACGGCACGGTCCGGCACTTCGACCCCGCTACGGGCCGGTTCATCGGTCACGCCCTGCACATCGGCGGGCGTCCCATCGCCGCGGCGTCGGGCTTCGGGCGGATCTGGGTAGCCGACATCTCGGGCAGCCGGGTGTGGGCGATCGACCCCGCCACCGACAAGATCGTGGGCAGCCCCATCCCCGTGGCCCAGGGCCCGGTGTCGATGGCGGCCGGCGACGGCGGGGTATGGGTGGCGAGCCTCCTGGCCGGCACGGTGAGCCTCATCGACCCCCACACCGGGCAGGTGCAGGCCTCCTCGGCGCTGCCCGACGGCGCCGTGCGCCTGACGCTCGGACCGGGTGGGGTGTGGGTGACGGGGCAGACCCACACCCTCACGCTGGTATCGGCCCGTCCGGCCGGTGTGTCGCTGCGCTCCCGCACCGTCGACGTGGGCCAGGGTCCGCTCGGCCTGGCCGTGGGGGACGGCTCGGTGTGGGTGGCCAACGTCCAGTCCGGCACGGTGTCACGCGTCGACCCGGGCACCATGCGGGTCACGGCCACATTCCACGTGGGCGGATCGGGCGGGGGTGCGCAGTCCGATCCGGAATCGGTGGCCGTGTGGCAGAACCGCGTATGGGTCGCCGACGGTCAGGAGGGGACCGTCGTCGCCCTCGACCCCACCACGGGCACCCAGGTGGGCTCGGCCCTGCAGCTACCGGGCGTCATCCGCCAGCTGGTGCTGGACGGCACCGGCACCCTTTGGGGCACCACCGCCAACCCGGGCACGGTGCTCCACTTCTCCTGATCCCCCGGGGTCAGGAGACGGGTTCCTCCACCAGCTCGATGAGCGTGCCGAACGCCCCCTTGGGGTGGACGAAGGCGACCGTCGTGCCCCTGGAGCCCGGCCGCGGCGCCTCGTCGATGAGCGTGCCGCCCGAGTGCCGCACCGCCTCGAGGGCCTCGGCGCAGCTCTTCACCCGGTAGCCGACGTGGTGCACGCCCTCCCCCCTGCGCTCGAGGTACTTGGCCACGGGCGAGTCGGGGCGGGTCGGGCACAGCAGCTGGACGAAGGAGTCGGCCACGGGGATGAGGGCCTCCTCCACCCCGTCCGACTCGATGCGCTCGCGGTGGCTCACAACCGCCCCGAAGGTGTCGCGGTAGTAGTCGATGGCGGCCTCGAGGTCGCGCACGGCGATCCCGATGTGGTCGAGCTCGGTGAGCAGCGGATGCCTCGCAGCGGCGCCCGCGCTCACGCCCCGTGCCTCCGGAAGTGGGTGATGCGCGCCTCGCCCACCCGCTCGCGCATGGCGGGGTCGTCGACGCCCAGGCCGGCCTGCGGCGCCAGGCACAGCACGCCGATCTTGCCCTCGTGCAGGTTGTGGTGCACCTGGTATGCGGCCTCCCCCACCTCGTCGAGGGGGTAGAGGGCCGACAACGGGGGTACGACCCGGCCGTCGCAGATGAGCTGGTTGGCGTCCCAGGCCTCGCGGTAGTTGGCGAAGTGCGAACCCTTGATGGTCTTGAGCTTCATCCACAGGTGGCGGTTGTCGTACTCGATCATGTAACCCGACGTCGCCGCGCAGGTGACGATGGTGCCCGCCCGCTTGCACACGAACACCGACGCCCCCATGGTCTGGCGGCCGGGGTGCTCGAAGACGATGTCGGGGTCGACCCCCACGAGGGCCCGCACGTCCTTGCCGAAGCGGCGCCACTCCGATTCGTCCTGGGTGTGCTCGTCGCGCCAGAACCGGTAGTCGGCCGCTCGGCGGTCGATGACCGCCTCCACCCCCATGCCGTGCAGGAGCTCGACCTTGTCGGGGGACGACACCACGCCCACCGGCACGCCTCCCCCGTTCAGCACGTGCTGCACGGCGTAGCCGCCGAGGCCCCCCGTCGCCCCCCACACGAGGACCCGGTCACCCTGCTTCATGGCCGCGCCGTTGCGGGACACGAGCATGCGGTAGGCGGTCGAGTTGCACAGGGCATTGATGGCCGCCTCCTCCCAGCTCAGGTGGCGGGCCTTGGGCATGAGCTGGTTGGCCTTCACCACCGTCAGGTCGGCCAGGCCCCCGAAGTTGGTCTCGAAGCCCCAGATGCGCTGGTTGGCGGCCAGCATGGAGTCGTCGTGGGCCGAGGGGTCCTGGTCGTCGACGTAGTTGCAGTGGATGACGACCCGGTCCCCGGGCCGCCAGTTGCGCACGGCGGAGCCGACCCGGAGCACGACCCCCGAGGCGTCGGAGCCCACCACGTGGTAGTCGAGGGCGTGGCGGGCCCCCCAGGCGCTCTCCTTGCCCAGGCGGTCGAGGAACCCGAAGGTGGGCAGGGGCTCGAAGATCGAGGTCCACACGGTGTTGAAGTTGATGGCCGAGGCCATGACGGCCACGTAGGCCTCGTCGGGGGCGAGCTCGGGGACGGGCACCTCGGCCACGTGGAGCGACTTGCGCGGGTCCTTCTCGTTCGACTCGACGCCGGCGAACATGTCGGCCTCGTCGCGGCGCACGTAGGCGGCCCGGTAGGAGTCGGGCAGGGCCAGTGCGGCCAATTCGTCCCCGCCGGCACCGGCGAGGATGGCGTCTCGGATTGCCTCCATGGGGTGGCACCCTACCCCGGCGCCACAGCCGGCTGGCCAGCTCCGGAACCTCCCTCGACGGCCTCTCGCGGTACAACCCATTGGGGGGTACACCGAAGGCCCGGTCCGGACGGTCCCCCGTGGAGCGACACCCGCCCCGGCCGTAGAATGGCGCTCCGGCCCGATTCGCGCCCGTGCGCCCCGAGCGGGGCCCGTCCACCCGGAGGTACGTCCATGCCCGGTTCCGTCGTCATCGCTGGGGCCCGCACGCCCATCGGCAAGCTGTCGGGCGCCCTGGCGGGGTTCAGCGCCATGGACCTGGGCGGCTTCGCCATCGCCGCCGCCCTGGAGCGGGCCGGGGTGCAGCCCGGCGACGTGGACTACGTCTTCATGGGCCAGGTCCTCCAGGCCGGCCAGGGCCAGATCACGGCCCGCCAGGCCGCCACCCGGGCCGGGATCCCGATGTCGGTGCCCGCCACCACCATCAACAAGGTGTGCCTGTCGGGCCTGAACACGATCTACCTGGCTGACCTCCTCATCGCCTCGGGCGAGGCCGAGGTGGTGGTGGCCGGGGGCATGGAGTCGATGACCCAGGCCCCTTACCTTCTGCCCGGGGCCCGGGCCGGCTACCGCCTGGGGGACGGCACGCTCGTCGACTCGATGATGTACGACGGCCTCTACTGCCAGTTCGACCACTGCGCCATGGGCCTCAGCACCGAGCAGTACAACAAGACGGCCCAGATCTCCCGCCAGGCCCAGGACGCCTTCGCCGCCCTGTCGCACGAGCGGGCCGCGGCGGCCATCAAGGACGGTCGCTTCAGCGACGAGATCATCTCGGTGTCGGTCCCGCAGCGCAAGGGCGACCCCCTGGTGGTGGACACCGACGAGGGCGTGCGTCCGGGGACGACCGCCGAGTCCCTTTCCGGGCTGCGCCCCGCCTTCGACAAGGAGGGCACCGTCACCGCCGGCAACGCCAGCCAGATCTCCGACGGCGGCGCGGCCGTGGTGGTCATGTCGCGGGCCCGGGCCGAGGCCCTGGGACTCACCCCCCTCGGCGAGGTCGTGAGCTACGGCCAGGTGGCGGGGCCTGACGCCTCGCTCCTGCTCCAGCCCGCCAACGCCACCACCAAGGCGCTGGCCAAGGCGGGCAAGACGGTCAAGGACGTGTCGCTGTTCGAGATCAACGAGGCCTTCGCCGTGGTGGGCCTGGCCTCGATGACCGAGCTCGGCATCGGCGAGGACGTCACCAACGTGAACGGCGGCGCCGTCGCCCTCGGGCACCCCGTCGGGATGTCTGGTACGCGCCTGGCGCTGACCATGCTCCACGAGCTGCGCCGGCGCGGCGGCGGCCTGGGCGTGGCCAGCCTGTGCGGCGGCGGCGGCCAGGGTGACGCTCTCGTGCTGCGCGTCGACTGACCCGCGCCTCCCGGCGGGGGCCGGTGGACCGCTTCTTTGCGCGCTCGGCGGCTCACTTCGCCGCGTTCCGCGGTGGCGTCGTGACACCTCGGTACTATCAATCCAGAGCATGACCAGCCCCCGCATCGCCACCACGCCGGCCCCGGAGACGTCGGGGTGAGCCGTCCCCGGCGGCCCACGTCGACGTCGGCGTTCGGCGTCGGCCGGCGCGAGAACCACGACGCCAGCGGCTTCTACGACCGCTTCGCCACCCCCGTGGTGTCCACCGACGACACGGTGCGGCTGTCCTCGCTCAAGGACAAGATCCTCACCGCCGACGCCCGGCACATGCAGGAGGTGGAGGACGCCTCGGTGGCGCTCGTGGTGACGTCGCCTCCCTACTTCGCCGGCAAGGAGTACGAGGAGGCGCTGGGCGAGGGACACATCCCGGCCAGCTACCTCGACTACCTGGGGATGCTGTCGGACGTCTTCGCCGAGTGCGTGCGCACCCTCGAGCCCGGCGGGCGCATCGCCGTCAACGTCGCCAACCTGGGCCGCAAGCCCTACCGCTCGCTCTCGGCGGACGTCATCGCCATCCTGCAGGACCGCCTCGGCCTGCTGCTGCGCGGCGAGGTGATCTGGCTCAAGGCCCGGGGGGCGAGCGGGTCGTGCGCCTGGGGATCGTTCCGCAGCCCAGCCAATCCGGTGCTGCGCGACCTGACCGAGCGGGTCGTCATCGCCAGCAAGGGCCGCTTCGACCGGGCTCTCACGCGGCCCGAGCGCCGGCGGCGGGGGCTGCCGTCGGAGATCTCGGTCACGAAGGACGAGTTCATCGAGGCCACCACCGACGTGTGGGAGCTCCCGAGCGAGAGCGCCACGCGCGTCGGGCATCCCGCCCCGTTCCCGGTCGAGCTACCGCTGCGCCTCATGGAGCTCTACACCTACGAGGGCGACCTCGTCCTCGACCCCTTCATGGGATCGGGGTCCACCGCCGTGGCCGCGCTGCGCAGCGGCCGGCATTTCGTCGGCTATGACACCGACCCCGAGTACGTACGTGTGGCCGAGCAGCGTGCCAGCGAGGAGCGTGACCGGCTGGCGGCACAGGAGGCGGGCCACGCAGGGGTGGTGCCCGTGCTCGACGTCGCCCGTCGGGGTGGCGTCTCGGCGCGCGAGTACGCGGCCGAGACCCTGCGCCGCTGCGGGTTCGGCGACGTCGCCGACAACGCCCGTCCCGTGGCCGGGGTCGACATCGCCCTGACGGGCCGGGACCGCACGGGTCGCAAGTGGCTGTTCGACTTCTGCGGCGCCTTCAGCACCACACGGGGCGGCCTGCGGCGTGCCGACACATTGTGGCGGGCGCTCGGCAAGGCCGCCGTCCTGCACGCCGAGCTGCCCGAGATCCCGCTCGTCCTGCTCACCACGGCCGCCCCCGAACCCGGCAGCCCCGGGGACCGCGCCTGGCGGGCGCTCGCCGTCGCGGGCGGGGACACACCGGCCACCGTGCACGACGTCATTGAGCTGGGCTCGCCCGAAGCCGAGGCGCGCCTGCGCCGCTACGCCTCGGAGGGCGTGGTGCAGGTGGCGCCGGTCACGGCGGCCACAGCAGCCGCCCGCCCCCAGAAGCGCCCCGGGCCCCGGCGCGACGGTCACCGTGCCCGATGACCGCACCACGGTCACCGAGCTCGCCACGGCCCTCGGCATGCTCGGCTTCGCCGACGTGCCCCGCTCCTTCGCCGGCCGCCCCGACGCCCTCGCCATAACCGACGCCACGTGGCGCCAGCTCGAGGAGCTGCACGCCTCAGGGCGCTTCGCGTCGGAGTTCGCCACCGCCTTCGCCAACGGCCGCGCCTTTCTCGAGGCGCAGGACGCGCTGCGGGGCCGGGTGCCGCGCCTCATCGAGTGGACCGGCGGCCGGCGTCCCCCGGGTGACGAGGTGGCGCCGGTGGACCTGCGCGTCGACCACGTCTACCTGGTCAGCTGCAAATACCTGTCGCGCACCATCGCCAACCCCTCCCCCGCCCGGCTCTTCGACGGATTGCTCGCCACCACCGGGGACTGGGAGCAGACGGACTGGTACGAGGTGGTGGCGCCGGCTGAGCTGCGCGCCCTGTACGACGCGTGCCGGCGGGCCACCGGGCTCGACGCCCTGCCCGACGACCCGGGCGCGCTCGACACCGAGCAGCGCCAGCAGCTGCGACGGGCGCTCCCGGGACGGGCGTACCCAGCCGGGGCACAGGATGCGTACCGGGCCCTGTGCACCACGGTGAGCACGGCGTCGGCCGAGCGCTGGCGCGCCAACGTGGCGGGCCGGGGCACAGCCGAGCGCATGGTGTGGCGGTTGCTGCGCATCGGGAACGCCACCTACTTCCTGCTGGGCGCCGACCCCCGCCGGTCGCTGCGCCTGCGGGTGGCGAGCCCGTGGGACTGGCGCCAGACCTATCGCCTGGTGGGGCTCGACATCGCGGCGGCGAAGTCGGGCCAACCCCAGGTCGACTTCAGCGTCGCCTACACCGAGCGCGACGGTGGGCAGCGCCACGAGGTGCGGGGCCACGTCGAGGTGCGCTGGAGCCACGGCCGCTTCGCCCAGCCCCCCGAGGCCAAGGTCTACCTCGACACCCCGACCGACGAGCTCCCCGGGTACTTCCCACTCGAGCGCGGTGCGAGCCAGCCCGCTCTGTGGGAGTAGGCGCGCCGGACGCACTCCGGCGGCGCCAGGTCTCGTTCAGGCGTCCACCTGACGGCGACCCTCGAGGGCGCGGCCCAGGGTGAGCTCGTCGGCGTACTCGAGGTCCCCGCCCACGGGCAGGCCACTGGCGATGCGGGTGACGTTCAAGCCCAAGGGCTTCAACAGGCGCGCCAGGTACATGGCGGTGGCCTCCCCCTCGAGGTTGGGGTTGGTGCAGAGGATGATCTCGGTGACCGTCTCGTCCTCGAGGCGCGCCAGCAGCTCGCGCACGCGCAACTGGTCGGGCCCGACACCCTCGATGGGATTGAGGGCGCCGTGCAGGACGTGATAGCGGCCGCGGAACTCCTGGGTCTTCTCCACCGCCACGATGTCGCGGGGATCCTCGACCACGCACAGCACCGTGGCGTCGCGCCGGGCATCGGCGCAGATGGTGCACAGGTCGCCTTCGGCCACGTTGAAGCACCGGGGGCACAGCGTGATCCGCTCCTTCACCGCCACGATGGCCTCCGCCAGCCGCATGGCGTCCTCTGGCGCGACCTTCAGCATGTGGAAGGCGATGCGCTGGGCCGACTTGGGCCCGATGCCAGGGAGGCGGCCCAACTCGTCGACCAGGCTCTGGAGCGGTCCGGTGTACATCGTCAGACCTCGTGGGCCCCGGGAAAGGCCTGCTTCAGCCGATCCTCGGGACTGAGGCCCGCACCGGCCGGCTCGGTCTCGGCCTCGAGCACATCGGGGTCGAGGAAGTCGCGTTCGTCGTCGACCGCGGCGGTGGTGGCCGGGGCCGGGGTCGGGCGCGCCGCCGGCGCGCCTCTGGCCCGGGCGGGGGCGGGGGCGGGGGCGGGTGCATCGGGCTCACCCTCCTCCTCGTCCACCACCAGGCGGACGGGCACCTGCGTGCCGAAGTGCGAGCGCAAGGTGGATTCGACGTCGAGGCGCACCTCCTCGCAGTAGGAACGGTGCGTCTCGTTGGGCAGGGCGAAGACCGCCGACCCGTCTGTGACGTCGAGGAACCGCCCCACCCGGAACCGGGCCCGGGCCCGGCTGGGCAGCGAGGCCAGCAGGCCGTCGCCCCACGCCTGCACGAGCTGGTCGCGCGACGGGAGCGCGGCCGTGCCACCGCCGGGACCACCCGTCGGGTCGGGCCGGGAGGTGGGCGCCTCCCCTGTGGCCGGGGGGGCGGGCTCAGGGGCGGGCGTGGCGGTGGTCGCGCCCGCTGCCGCTGATGGGGCGGACGCAGGAGCGTCGGGCGACTGCCGTCGCGCCGTGGCGCGCGACCCACCGGGGCCACCGGACTGGCGCCGGAGGGCGCCCAGGCTGCGGCGGGCGAGATCGGGGCCGCCGACCGCCTCGCCGCCAGGCGGTGCCGAGGAATCGTCGTCTGACTGCGCAGGGGCGGCGCCACCGGATGGGGCGGCTTCGGGACCGGGGGACGGTGCGGACCGTGACGAGGGGCGTGACGCCGCCCCGCGGCGCCGATGGAGCAGCCGGTGCCGCCGGTGCGGCCGGTGCGGCCGGTGCCGCCGGTGCGGCCGGTGCCGGCCCGGTGGCGCGCCCGCCGTCGGCGAGGGCGCGCTCGAGCCGCTCGATCCGCTCCAGCAGCGCTGAGGTCGAGTCGTCGGCCTGGGGGTGGGTGAGCTTGATGAGGGCCACCTCGAGGTGGACGCGGGTGTCGGGGATGTCGCGCATGTCCACCTGGGCCCGGCCCAGCTCCTCCAGGCAACGCACCAGGGCGGGGAGGCCCATGCGCCGGGCGGTGTCCTCCACCCGGGCCCGCTCCGCCCCCGACAGGCTCACGAGGTCGCCCGCCACCATGGACAGGAATCCCTGGCGCAGGTACTCGGCCAGGTCGGCGGCAAGACGGGGCGGGTCGCGCCCTGCCTCACAGGCATGGGCCACGGCCACGAGCGAGCGGGTCGGGTCGTGCTCGGCCAACGCCTCGGCCAGCTCGGCCAGCACCTCGATGTCGTCGTCGACGGTGCCGCCGGCGGCCACCTGGTCGAGCGCCGACAGCGCGTCGCGCGCCGACCCCCGGCCCCGGCGCACGGCGGACTCGAGGGCGGCGTCGGGAAGCGCCATCCCCGTGGCCTGGCGCACCGAGCGGAGCAGCCCCGACAAGGTGTCCGAGCCGAGGAGGCGGAACTCGTAGTGCTGGGTGCGGCTGCGGATGGTGGGCAGCACCTTCTGGGCGTCGGTGGTGGCCAGGACGAACACCACGTGCCCGGGCGGCTCCTCGAGGGTCTTCAGCAGCGCGTTCGACGCCGCCGTGGAAAGCATGTGGACCTCGTCCACGATGTAGACCTTCCAGCGGCCGGGCGTGCCCAGGGCGGCGTGCGACACAAGGTCGCGCATGGCGTCCACGCCGTTGTTGGAGGCGGCGTCGAGCTCGTGCACGTCGAGCGACGCCCCCCGGGCGATGTCGATGCAGGAATCGCACGTGCCGCAGGGCTCGCCCTCTTCGGGGGCGGCGCAGTTGAGCGCCTTGGCCAGGATCCGGGCCGTCGAGGTCTTGCCCGTCCCGCGGGGGCCGCTGAAGAGGTAGGCGTGACCCACCCGGCCGTCGCGCACGGCGTTGCGCAAGGCCAGGCTGACGTGCTCCTGCCCCAGGACCTCGTCGAAGCGCTGGGGCCGGAAGCGCCGGTAGAGGGACTGGTACGGAGCGGGCTCGGTGCCGGCGGGATCGGACACTGGCCGCAGCCTACCGGGGGGCCCTGACGGTGCCGGACGCCAGGTCAGGGGCCCGATGCCCCTCCGGCGCGCCGCCCGGTGGTCGGTGCGACGGCCAGGTTTGCTACGGCACACGATCGGACCCGCTGAGAGCTGCTGCCTTCCGGCCCTGACTCGATTCACGGGCGACCGTTGCGCAGGACCCGGCCGCCGCACGGAACACCGGACAACGCGACGAAACGATAGCCTCCCTGCTGCTGCACACGAGCAGCCTCCGGAGGAGTGCGAGAGCGGCCGAATCGGCACGACTGGAAATCGTGTGTGGGGAAACTCACCGTGGGTTCAAATCCCACCTCCTCCGCAGCGCGGGCGGCGGCGAGGCGGGTCCGTGCACTGCTGCGCGATACCCGCCTGCCGCCTGCCCTACCGTCTGGGGCGTGCCCGACGGCCCCGTGACCGATGACTCGGTGTCCGACGCGGCCGCCATGCGCGCCGCCCTGGCCGAGGCGGGACGGGCGGTCGAGCACGGCGACGTCCCCGTGGGGGCGGTGGCGGTCGTGGGAGGGCGCATCGTGTCCGCCCGCCACAACGAGCGGGAGCTGCACCAGGACCCCACCGCCCACGCCGAGCTCCTCGCCCTGCGCGACGCTGCGCAGGTCCTCGGGTCGTGGCGCCTGAGCGACGTGACGCTGGTGGTGACGCTCGAGCCGTGCGCCATGTGCGCCGGAGCGCTCGTGGCCGCCCGCCTGGGCCGCCTCGTGTTCGGGGCGACCGATCCGAAGGCCGGGGCGTGCGGTTCGCTCTACCAGCTGTGCGCCGACCCCCGCCTCAACCACGAGCTGCCCGTCACCGCCGGCGTGCTCGCCCCCGAGTGCGGGGCCGCGCTGGCGGCGTTCTTCGCCACGAAGCGCTGACCGGCCGCCACGGGCCGCCCTCGTCGGCGGGCAACCTCATTGAAGGGCAGCCCGGTGGTGCCGCATGACGTCGCAACGACGTGACCCTCCACCGCTAGCCTCGGCCGCAGGCGCGGGCGGGGCCCCTTGGCGACGAGAACGGACAGCGACGTGGACGACGACTGGGCGAGGCCGGTGGTGCACTGGGAGATCGTGGCGCGCGACCCCGCCGGTCAGGCCACCTTCTACCGCGCCCTGTGCAACTGGACATCGGTGACGCCCCCCTGGCGCAGATTCCCGCCGGCCTGGGTGGTCCCGATCCCGGTCCGGGCGGC
This sequence comes from uncultured Acidimicrobiales bacterium, assembly GCA_963839605.1. Classification (GTDB taxonomy): domain Bacteria; phylum Actinomycetota; class Acidimicrobiia; order Acidimicrobiales; family UBA8190; genus JBEKVE01. The sequence goes on from CAWIWK010000016.1 coordinate 17,272, forward strand.
CACATCCGTGCCGGTGAGGACCCCGCCGTCGTCCTCTACATCCAGGTGCGCGACCTGCAGGCGACATTGGCGCGCGTCCCGGCGCTCGGCGGCACGGTGACGACCGAGCCCTTCGATGTCCCCGGTGGCCCGACCATCGCCGGGATGGAGGATCCGGAAGGAAACGCCGTCGTCCTCGTCCAGCAGTAGGCCCCCGTCAGGGAAGTGGTGTGAACCGCTCGGTGCTCAGGGTCGCGCGCTCGATGAACGACATGAAGTGCTGCGCCACCGGGTCGTGGTCCCATCGCCGCGCGCAGGCATCGGCGTCCTCGGTCGACCGCCACACATCGATGACGATCCACGTGCCGTCCTCGGCCCGTGCCGTCGTCCGCCGGAGCAGCCCCGGCTGGCGGTAGGCGAACTCCTCCTGGAGAGTCCGATCGGCTTGCAGGAACGCCGTCTCCGCCGCCGGGCCCGATCCCCCGGCCAGGGAGAAGCGCATGATCTCGATCACGCCGACACGCTAACCGCGGACCGTGACGACGCGGGAGGGCTTTGGACGTCGGATCTCCCGTTGGGCGTCGACGCGAACGCTGTGACCGTCCGGGGCGTAGGAGAGGTGACCTACGGCACTATCGAGTCAACGGAACCGGCGCGACGGTGGGTGTCCAGACCCAAGTCTCGTCACCCGGCCGCACGTTACGTACGGCGTGGAGCGTTCTCCGAACAGGGTGGACCAGCCTGGGTCACAAGGGGGATTCATGCATCTACGTCGAAAGATTCTGCTGGGGGCGGCCGCGCTGGTGATGCCGGTGGCGAGCCTCGCAGTCTTTCAAAGCGCGGCATCTGCCACGAAAGCTCCGCCCAACCCCGTGAGCTGCAAGTTGGCGGCCACCGCCGACATCTCGGGAGCGGGACTGTCGGTGAAGGGCACCTTGTCGTCCAAGGGCGTCATACAGACCACCACGGTGGCAGCCACCTTGAGCGGCTGCAGCATTCCCGCTGTCAACGGCACGACGCTGACGATCAATGTCCAGACCGCGGCAGCCAAGCCGTCGCCGACGAAGGACCCGAATGCGATCGCTGCCAGTGACAGCAAGAAGAGCTACTACCTCGGCCTGTGCGAGAACTTCGCGCAGAGCAGCACGACGAAGGCGCTCGGCAAGGCCCTCAAGAACTTCTCGTTCGCCGGCGGCACCCTCAAGGGCGCCAAGGCGACGGAGGGGGTCGTCGGAGGTGGTGTTGGCTTCAACGTCACCAACGGAACCGTCAAGGGTGGCACGTACCCGACGGCGAGTCACGGTGCCACGCTGAGTGCCGGGCTCACCAACTCCACAAACAACAGCAACCTGATCGACGGGTGCCCGCACGGACCGGTGACGCACATCGACATCGATTCGAGCGTGAGCACCGCCACGCTGTAACTCGGCGTCGTCGTTTGGGCACATGAGTCTGCACTTCGGATATGCGCAGACCATGTCGTCGTCATCAGGGCCGGGGCCGCGAGGTCCCGGCCCTGATGTCGTTCCGGGTGCCCGAGGCTCCTCGGTACCCCGAGGTGGACAGCCGGCGCCTCCTCCCGGTGCCTGTACCATTGTCGGTCCGTGCGACCACGCCGGTGTGGGGACGCGGGATGTCCGGAGGAGTGCGAGAGCGGACGAATCGGACGGTCTCGAAAACCGTTGTGGTCGCAAGGCCACCGTGGGTTCGAATCCCACCTCCTCCGCCAACCGCGGCCCGCGCATGGCGGGCCGCCGCGTCATGGCGGCTTGGCCGCCCACGACCAGGCGCCTTACACGCTGAGCTGCGGCACGACCTCGGTCATGAAGCGGCGCATCGACTCGTCGGAGGGGAAGTCGCGCATCCACAGGACGAAGTCACGGGCTCCGGCGTCGACGAACGCCTGTGTCTTCTCCGCCACCTGGTCCACCGTCCCCACCAGGTTCTCGGCGATGTACTGCTCGGCGGGCTGGTTGCCCCAGAGGTGGCCGCCGTCGGGCTCGTCGCACCACTGGCGCAGCTCCGCCTCGCTGTCGAAGATGCGGCAGTCCGGTCCGTGCGTGCGGGTGATCTCGGCGAAGGGCCGGCCGATCTCGTCGCAGTAGCGCTCGAGCAGTCCCGACTTGCGCCGGAAGGCCTCCAGGCTCACCTGCCAGTTGGTGGCGTCCGCATGCCGGGCGGCGATGCGCAGGTTCACCTTCTCCCCGCCGCCCCCGATCCATATGGCGGGGAGGCTCTGGACGGGCTTCGGGTCACAGTAGGCCCCGCGCAGGCGGACGTGCTCTCCCTCGAAGGTCACCGTCTGCTCGCTCCACAGCCTGCGGATGCAGGACACCGTCTCCTCCAGCGCCGTCAGGCGCTCCGGCGCCGGCAGATAGGCGTAGCCGTAGGACGCGTACTCCTCGTGGAACCAGCCCGCCCCGAGGCCCAGGATGAGGCGTCCACCGGAGTACACGTCGATACAGGCCGCCTCCTTGGCCAGCAGGCCGGCGTTCCGGTAGGAGGAGCAGGTGACGAGCTGCCCGAGGCCGACCCGCTGCGTGCACTGCGACAGGGCGGCGAGCATGGTGAAGGCCTCGAACACGTGCGTGGGCTCGCGGCGCGGCACGGTCTCCACATGGTCGTAGACCCAGACGTGGTCGTAGCCGAGCTGCTCCGCCGACCGGGCCAGCTCGACGCTTCGCTCCCACGCCTCGGGTCCCTTCCACCCCGAGTACTCGAGCTTCCAGCCCTGAGGGACGAACACCCCCATCCGCAGCGACCCCGGCCCGTCCCCGCCCGTGCCGGCCGATCCTGTTGACGCCGCCCCGTCTGCCATCGTGCTCTCCCGGTGCTCATCGCTCGAACGCCCGCAGCCTAGGGAATCGTCGTGCTGCGCGTCAGGGAGGACGGACGCGGCTCCTCGGGAATCAGAAGATGCTCAGCGTCTTCACGCTGACGGTCGTGCCCCCCGGAGTGGTGACCGACACCGGGCCGGTGGTGGCGCCGTCGGGCACGACGAACTGGAGCCGGCCGGGCTTGTCCTTGATGATGCGGGCCGGGATGCCGTTGATGCTGACCACCGTGGCAGCGTCGAGCTTCTTGCCCACGATCACCACGCCCGATCCCACCGAGGCCGACACCGGCTCGAAGCGCTGGATCTTGGGTGCGGTGTGCTTGGACGGCGCTCCCGGGTGATGGGCGTGCGGCCCGGACTTGCCCCCCGTGGTGGTGGTGGTGGCACCGCCCGCTCCCGCCACCGAGGTGGTGGTCGAGGTCGACCCGCTCCCCGACGTCGCCAGCGGCACGGTGGTGCTCTTCTTGGGAGCCAAGGCCGACGTGTGGGGCAGGGCGAGGGGCACCACGGGCAGCGCCGACTCGGCGATGGCGCTCTTGGCGATCTGCCAGTCGGCGGGCTGCGGACCGGCCACCTTGAGCTCGGTGGGCTCCGCCCCCGCCGCGATCTGGAACACCTCGCACCCCGTCGACGACTGTCCCGCGCTCAGCTGGGCGAAAGCCGGATAGGAGACGCAGTCGGTGACCTTGAAGCGCGCCGTGGCCTTGGCCGGGTGGGCCTTCCCGGTCGAGTCGACGAGCTTGGACTGGCTGTAGATCCGCTGGAACGGCGCCGACCCCGTGGCCGAGCTGTGGACGGTGAGGACGACGGCCACGAGCACGTGACCCGGGCCGGCGGTGAAGGGCCACCCGTAGACGACGTTGGCGGGCGAGATGACCTTTACGAGCGAGACCGTGCCGTTCATGGCGGGCAGGGTCGTGCCCACCGAGCCGCTCGGCGGAGGGCTCGAGCATGCTGCTGCCACCACGGCCACGCCGAGCAGCACGCTCGCGCACCGGTACACCCGTCGCACCTGCCCCGGACCCCCCCGTTCGCCCCTCCCCGCCATTCTCGCATGTCACCAGGGCCCACGTCTTGCCGGCCGGGGACAAAACCCAGGTGTCGCCAAGGTCCGATCCAGGTCGCCCCCAGGTGTGGCCCGTCTCGACCCGGTCACCGGGTCCTCCCCGCTCCCCTGGGGCCGGCTCCCAGGTCAGCGGCCCTCCCACCGGGGGGTCCGGCCCTCGGCCGCAGCCCGCATCCCCTCGGCCGCGTCGGCGCTCGTCCCCACCACCAGACGCATGGTCTCGGCGAAGCGGACGGCCTCGAGCGGCGCCAGGGAGCGGGCCCGGGCGGCCATCTCCTTGGTGGCCCGCTGGGCCAGCGGCGCCCCCGCCACCAGGCGGTGGGCCAGGGCCCGGGCCTCGTCCAAGAGCGATGCGTGGGGGACCACGCGCCATACGAGCCCGATGGCGAGGGCCCGCTCGGCGTCCACCGGCTCACCCGTGAGGAGCAGCTCCATGGCGTCGGCCCAGGCCACACGCTGGGGGAGCCGGATGGCCCCCACCATGGCCGGGACGCCCAGGCGCACCTCGGGGTAGCCGAACGTGGCGCGCTCGCTGGCCAGGACGAAATCGCACCACGTCACGAGCGTGAGCCCGTACCCGAGGCAGTGGCCGTTCACCGCGGCGATGACGGGTTTGTGGATCTCCCACCCGCTCTCGAAGGAGTTGAGGGTGGGCTTCTCCCAGAACGTCCCGGCGAAGCTGCCCGTGGCGCCCGCCCCGTCGCGCAGGTCCGCCCCGGCGCAGAACGCCCGGCCCGCGCCGGTGACGATGGCCACCCACGCCTCCTCCTCGTCCCGGAGGCGGGAGAAGGCGTCGTTTAGGTCGCGGCGCAGTGCGCCGTTGACGGCGTTCAGGACCTCGGGACGGTTGTAGGTGATGGTGGCCACGTGGCCGTGTCGCTCGTAGCGGACGGTGTCTCCCATGCGTCGGAACGGTACCGCCCCGTCCGAGGGGCCACCCGGGTCAGTCCGACGGGCCACCCAGGGCCGAGCACACGCTGACGTCGAGCGGCGTCACCCGGGCCGGTGCCGTGAGTGTCGGCGGCTCGAGGAAGGGAGGGTGGTCGGCGGACAGGTCGAGGGTGTCGAGCAGGTTGCTGGCGTTGGCGTCGCGGTTGGAGAGGGCGGGCAGGTTCCACTTGGTCTCGACCAGCTTGAGGATCGACGTGTGGTCGTTCACGACGTGGGATACGTAGTCCCTGCGGGCCCAGGGCGACACCACCACGGCCGGCACCCGGAACCCGGTCCAGCTGTAGTGGTCGCCGTCGAGCTCCGATGTCGGCACGGCCGGCAGGATGTCGTCGGGGGGGACGGCGGGCACGGGCGGGACGTGGTCGTAGTACCCGCCGTGCTCGTCGTAGACCCAGACGAGCACGGTGTGGCGCCACTGCGGTCCGTGCATCACGGCGTCGACGACCGAGGCGGCGAAGGCCTCGCCGCTCTGGATGTCCTGCGGGTTCTCCTCCGACCCGGTCTGGTAGTTGGGCTCCACCAGGCTGAAGTCCGGAAGCGTGCCCGCCGAGGCGTCGTCGAAGAAGCGGTCGATGAGCGCGAAGTTCGCCTCGTTGGTCGTCGCCAGGTAGGGGAACAGCAGGCCCGATGCCAACGTGGTGTGGTAGTCGCGCCAGGTGACGGCGTAGTGGTCGAGCATCTCGAACACGGTGCCGAACCCGCCGGGCCGGTACGACGTGGCCTGGGGGTAGGAGTCGTTCACCAACCCGAAGGCCGATCCGGCGATGAGGAAACGGCGGTTCGGATAGGTCTGGGCCATCACCGAGGAGAACCAGCGGTCGCACAGAGGGAAGGTGCGGCCGAGCGAGTAATAGAAGGGGATGTCGTCGCCGGTGAAGTAGGCCATGGGGTCGATGCCCTTGGCCCGCACGAAGCCGTCGTTGCGGCCGTGGTCCCACGACTCGTGGCTGACCGGCCAGTCCTGGGAGATCTGGACCCCGGCCTGGCACACCGACGGGGCACGGTAGGCCACGACGGGCGTGCCGTCGGGGCCGGGGTTGGCGTTCGTGGGCCTGCCCCCGGCATCGAGGTGGAAGCCGTCGCCGCGCTCCAACATGCCGAAGTAGTTGTCGTAGGAGTGGTTTTCCATCATGAGCACGACGATGTTCCGGATCTGCGGGAGCATGTCGGTGCCCGCCGCCAGGTGCGGAAAGGGGCGGTGGCCCGCCTTGAAGCGCCGCGTCGGCCCCGCCGCGCCCGGGCGGGCGGCGTGGGTCACAGGTGCCGGTCCTCCGCACGCCCCCAGCACGGCACCGGCGCCGCCGAGCGCGGCCGCCCCCCGCAGGAACCCGCGGCGCGACAGCGCCCCGGGGCGCTGCGGCGGCACCGGCTCGCCGGGCACCGGCCTCACGGGTCCCGATGCTCGAGCACCCGGCGCGGGTGCCTTCCGTCGACGTAGCCCATGAACGGCGGCCGGATGTTGTACCCGAGGAGCTCCTGGAGCCGCTCGGGCAGCTCCCGCACCGTTCCCGCCGGCACGGCCAGCACGTGGTTCTCCTGGGGGCGGAGCCACGACGCCACGTACTCGAGCACCACGCCGAGCCGCGCCCGGTCGGTGGTGTTGGCGCCGCCGCCGTGCCACAGGCTGCCCAGGTAGAAGAGCACCGAGCCGCCCGCCATGGTGGCCGCCACCGTGGGGGTGTCGTCTGTGGGCCGCTCGTCGGCCCAGCGGTGGGAGCCGGTGACGAGGCGCGTCGCCCCGTTGGCTTCGGTGAAGTCGTCGAGGGCCCACATGGTGTTGAGCACCACCTCGGCGTGCGGGCGCGGCAGGGGATAGATGGCGTCGTCGTGATGGAGAACCTGGGCCTCCTCGCCCGGGCCGATCTCGATGCCGGTGGGGGCGCTCAGCTGGCAGTGGCCGAGGACCTGCTCGAGCACCCCCAGCACGAGCGGATGAAGCGCCGGCGCGTCGAAGGTGCGCGTCTTTGCGAACAGGGCGTAGACCCGGCGGGTGCGCGCCCCCTCGAAGGGGTTGCGCCCCCCCGGCGTGCCCTCGAGGACGCGTTGCAGGTCGTGTCGGGCGGCCAACCGCTCCGGGACCGGCATGAGCCCCTCCACCAGGGCGTAGCCGTCGCGCTCCAGGGCGGCCACGACCTCGCCGACCGAAGCCCCCACGCTCCTCATACGACCGCAGTCTTCCAGACGACGGCCGTCGGGAGTCCGGCGCCGGACCGTCTAGGACGGGGGTACGGGATCGGCCCGGTGGTCGAGCCAGCGCCGGAACCCGGCCGTGTTGGAGTGCACGCCGTTCAGCGTGTCGAGCTTGGCCCGCTCGGCCGGATCCACGTCCGACAGATCGGCGGCGAAGGCCTCGTCGAGGGCGGCGGCGATGTCCGCACCCGCCCGCCACGCCTGCTCGGCCACGCTCGCCCACCGCCGCAGCGTCTCCTCCGCTTCGGCCAGCACGGCGTCGGGCTCGGCCAACAGGCCGTAGTGGGCAAGGGCGAGACCCGACGGTCGACGGGCGGCGAAGCGGTGCAGCGAGTGCACGGCCTGGTCGAGATCGAAGTCAGGCGGCGGCGTGGACGGCCGCAGCACCCCGGCGTCGGGGAGCCGGACCCCGACGGCGTCGCCGGCGAACAGGATGCCGCTCTCCGAGTCGTGCAGGGCGAGATGGTGCTTGGCGTGTCCCGGCGAGTCGACGGTGGTGAGGACGCGCCCGGGTGCCACCGGATCTCCTCGCCGTCGGCCAGCACGTGGATGCGCTGCGCCGGGGTGGCGTCGAGGCGGCCGTAGAGCGAGTCGAGCAGCGGGCCGTACACAAGGGCCGCCGAGTTGACAGGCGTCCGGGTCCACGAGGTGCCGGGCACCTTTCTCGTGCACGTAGACGGTGGCAGAGGGAAAGGCACGGGCCACGTCGCCCACCCCGCCGGCATGGTCGAGGTGGATGTGGGTCACCGCCACACCGGCCAGCTCGCCGGGACCCACCCCGAGCTCGTCCAACGCGGCCAGGAGGGAGGGCACCGAGCTCTGGCTCCCCGTCTCGACCAGCACGGGGGCGTCCCCGTGCACGAGGTATCCGGCGGTGACGCGCTCCCACCCGCCGAGGAGGGTGTCGATCTGCACGACGCCGGGGGCGATCTCCGTGGTGGTCACGGGCCCGCCGTGGCGTGTCACGTGTGCCAGCCTCCACCACGACCTTCACGTCGTCGGGCTGGCGGTCGAGCGCCTCTGCCACTGCTCCAGGGGACGCGGCGGCTCACGACCCGCGGGAGCCAGCCGTGGTCGGCGGCGGTCAGGGCGGCGGCGGCGGCCTCGTAGTGGCGGCGGTTGGCGTTCACGGATCCGACCACGGTCTGGTTCTCGAGGACCATGGAACGGTTGAGCACCCCGGCGTCGACGCTCGAAGGAACGGCCCCCCGACGACACGCCGGTCAGGCAGACCACCCCGTTGGGCCCCATGTGCTCCATGGCGTCGAAGACGAGGGACGCCACCCCGGTGCACTCGATGACCACGTCGGGCCCCGAGCAGGCGTCGCTCGATCGTGCCCGTGTGGTAGCTCGCGCCGAGTCGCGCACCAGGTCGGGCTTGGCGCCCGCTCGTCATCTGGTCGAAGACGTGGACCTCGAGCCCGCGCTGCACACCGAGCAGCGCCGCCAGAAGCCCGATGGGGCCGGCCCCGGTGACGACCACGTGGTGCGGGTCCCAGCGGGCCCGGCCCCCGATGCGGTCGACCTGCTCCCACGCCTTGGCCACGACGGTGGTGGGCTCCATGAGCACCCCGAGGACCCGAGGCCCGGGTCGACCTTCACGGCGAAGTCCGGGGTGGATGCGGTACCGCTCGAGCAGTAGCCGTCGTGCGCTTTGATGCCGCGCTCGGTGTACTGCCCGTTGCGACAGAAGTCCCACTCGCCCACGGCGCAGTTGTCGCAGGGCACGGGTCGGGTCGGCGCACGATGCCCACGACAGGTCGCCCTCCGCCACGGGTGCCCCGGCGGGGGCCTCGAGCACGCGGCCCAGCGACTCGTGACCGAGCACCAGGCGGTCCCGCCGGGGGGCGCCCAGCCGTAGGCGCCCGACACGATCTCCATGTCGGTGCCGCACACCCCGACGGCCAGCGTCTGGACCAGCACGGGCCCGTCGACGGCGGGCGGCTCGTCCACGTCGTCGAGGCGGGCCGAGCCCGCCTTCATGGGCACGACGGTGAGTGCCTTCATGGGTTCTACCCCCTTGCGGGGTCGTGCCGCCGGTGCACACCCGGGATCTTGTGGCTGCGGTCGCCGGCTCCGAGCCGAGCCGCGTGTCCGTGCGACGCACGCCGGCGCCAGCGCGTGCACCGCCGACCGCACCGTCGGGTGGCGTCCATGGCGGCGATGGCCGGTCAGGTTGTAGGCGGTGTTCACGAGCGAGACGTGCGAGAAGGCCTGCGGGAAGTTGCCCACCTGGCGGCCGGCCCGGGGTCGTACTCCTCGGCCAACAGGCCCAGGTCGTTTCGCAGAACCGATCAGCCGCTCGAACAACGCGTGGCGTCGTCGTGGCGCCCGATCAGGTGCAGGCAGTCCGCAAGCCAGAACGAGCAGGCCAGGAACGCCCCCTCGTGCCCGGTGAGCCCGTCCACACCACCGTCGTCCTCGGTCCGGTAGCGGAGCACGAAGCCGTCCTCGGTGAGCTCGCGTCGATGGCCTCGATGGTGGACCGACCCGGTCGTCGGTGGCGGGCAGGAAGTCCACAAGGGGGATCATGAGGAGGCTGGCGTCGAGGCGGTGGCGCCGAAGTACTGCGTGAAGGCGCCCGCCTCGGCGTCGTAGCCCTTGGTGCAGACCTCCTCGTGGATCTGTCACGGAGGCGCGCCAGTCCTCGAGCGGCCCGTCGAGCCGAACTCCTCGACTCGCGCACGGCCCGGTCGACGGCCACCCACGCCATGACCTTGGAGTGGGTGAAGTGCCGGCGGGGGCCGCGTACCTCCCAGATGCCGTCGTCGGGCTCCTGCCAATGGCCTCCACGAAATCCACCAGCGCAGTCTGCAGGTCCCAGGCCGATGCGCTCGCAGGGCTGCCCGCCACACAGGCGTCGTACAGCGCGGAGATGACCTCGCCGTAGACGTCGAGCTGGAACTGCCCGCGGCGGCGTTGCCGACGCGCACCGGCTTCGAGCCCTCGTAACCCGGGAGCCAGTCGAGGTCCCGCTCGTCGAGCTGGCGCTCGCCCGCGGGCCCGTACATGATCTGCAGCTCCGACACGTCGCCGGCCACCGCCCGCAGCAACCAGTCGCGCCAGGCGAGCGCCTCGTCGTGGAACCCGCCCCGCATGAGCGACTCGAGGGTGAGGGTGGCGTCGCGGAGCCAGCAGTAGCGGTAGTCCCAGTTGCGCCCGCCCCCGAGCGTCTCGGGGAGCGACGTGGTCGCCGCCGCCACGATCCCCCCGGTGGGCTGGTATGTGAGCGCCTTCAAGGTGATGAGCGAGCGCAGCACCGCCTCGCGGTACTCCCCCTCGAAGACGCACTGGTCGGACCACTCCTGCCACCACTGCTGGGTGTCGTCGAGGGCGAAGTGGGCGTCGACGGGGCGGGGAGGGGCCTCGTGCGACGGGTACCACGACAGCACGAAGGGGACGTGCTCGAAGCCGGCCATGGAGAACTCGGCCACCGTGGTCATGTCCTCGCCGTGGGTCTCCACCGGCGTCCACAGCGACAGCGGCGTCGGGGCCTGCCACCCCGACGAGCAGGCCGTCGATCCGGCGCACCCAGGGCACGACCTTGCCGTAGCCGAGGCGGATGACGAGCTCCATGCGCATGGGGACGTTGCCCGACACGCACGTCACCATGCGCACCACCTGGGGGTGGGACTCGCGGATGGGCATGCAGTCGACGAGGCGGACCACCCCGTCGTCGGTCTCGAACTCGGTCTCGAGCACGAGCGTGTCGCCGCGGTAGCGCCGTCGGACCTGGTACGAGTCGGCGACCGGGGCGATGCGCCAGTAGCCGTGGTTGCCGTCCCCGAGGATGCGGGCGAAGCAGGCGTCGGAGTCGAAGCGCGGCAGGCACAGCCAGTCGATGATCCGTCGCGTCCGACCAGGGCGGCGGTATGGGTGTCCCCGATGAGCCCGTAGTCCTCGATCGCCGCCACAGCGCCATTCTTAGCCCCGGGCCACCTACGAGGCACAGCCACCCGTGCCGACCGACCCCGTCGCCGCCTCGGCCCGGGCGATGTCGGCCGAGACGGCGGGCATGGCGAGCGAGTAGCCCACGTCGGGGTTCGTGGTGCTGCGGGCGAACACCACCCCGATGACGGTGCCCGGGGCGATGCCCCGGTCGCCCGACGCCACGAGCGGGCCCCCGGAATTGCCGGGTTGGACCACGGCGTCGAGCTGATAGATCTCGCGTGTCGTCTCGTTCTTGCCGTAGATGTCGAGCCCCACCGCCTTGAAGGCGGCGGCGACGCCCGCCTTGCGGTACGTGAAGGGACCACCCTCGGGATAGCCGAGGACCACCCCGGTCGTGCCCCGGCCCACGAGGGTGCGGTCGACGGCCAGGGGCGGATCGACGAGACCCGGCACCCGCAGCACGGCCAGGTCGAGGCTGGGATCGAAGAGGGCGGCGGTGGCGGAGTGCCGGCCGTGGGTGTCGATGACGACGGGGTCGGCGATGCCCGCCACCACGTGGGCGTTGGTCACCACGAACCCCGGTGCCACCACGAATCCCGAGCCTTCCTGGATGACCCCGCATCCCGCCCCCGCGATCTGCACGGTCGACTGCTCGGCGGCCACCACCGCGGCCCGCTCGGCCGCGTCGGTGGGCAGCGTCACGGGCGCGGCCACCTGTGGGGGGAGGCCGGCGAACACGACCGGGAAACCGCTCTGGGAGAGGAAGCGCTCCACCCCGGAGAAGACGGTGGGGATGGGGGGGAGCGCATCGTCGAGGGCCCGGACGATGCGCGACTGCTGCAGGGCCCGGTCGAGGCTCGTGTACCGGCTGTCAGACAGCAGGCTCGCCACCAGCCACGTGGCCACGAGCGTCGCCACCACCGCCACCGCCACCCCGAAGATCGAGTCCACAGACCCCAGCCGCAGACGGTGCAGGACCTGGCTGAACCGCACCCCGAGCATGCGGCCGATGCCGCCCAGCACGGTGGCCACCCCGATGAGCACGGCCAGGGCGATGGCGGCCTTGGCCGTGCTGTTCTTGGTCAGACCGGCGAGCGAGGGGGCGAGCAGCGCGCCCAGGAAGAGCCCCAGCCAGAAGCCTCCGAACGACAGCACCTGGGTGGCGGCACCGAGGCGCAGGCCGTGGATGGCGGACACGGCGACGATGAGGAGCAGCACCCAGTCGACCCAGTTCACTGTGGAGATCCTTCCCCACTCCGTCGCCCCCGCGTGACCACCCCGGGCCGGGCCGCGATCGACGCCGTCCGGACCGTCCCCCGGGTCGGATCGCACCCGCCCGGGACCGGGCCCTATGGTGGCGAGGGAGACCGGCAGGAGGCGTCGCCCATGGCTGAGCTCGTCGAATTGTCGGCCGATGTCGTCGGGACCCGCAACGTCCTCGCCGGCGACGCCGTCCCCCCCGACTACGCCCACGACGAGGCCCTGACGGCCACTGCGTGCCCCCCGCTGGCCGTGGTCAAGCCGGGCAGCACCAGCGAGGTGGCGGAGGTCCTGCGCATCGCGACGAGCTGCACGTCCCGGTCACGGCGCGCGGCAGCGGCACGGGCTGTCGGGAGCGGCCATCTCGCCCCCCGACGGCATCCTCGTGTCCTTCGAGCGGATGAACCGGATCCTCGAGATCGACGTCGACAACCACGTGGCCGTGGTCCAGCCCGGGGTGACCCTCGACGAGCTCAATGCGGCCCCCGCCGGGCACGGGCTCGTCTACCCCGTGGCCCCGGGCGAGACGAGCGCGTCGCTCGGGCGGCAACGTGGCCACCAACGCGGGCGGCATGCGGGCCGTCAAGTACGGCGTGACGCGCCACCACGTCCTCGGGCTCGAAGCGGTGCTCGCCACAGGCGAGGTCATCCGCACCGGCGGCAAGTTCGTGAAGACCTCCACCGGCTACGACCTCACGCAGTTGCTCGTGGGGTCGGAGGGCACACTCGCCCTCGTGACCGAGGCGACGGTCAAGCTCCAGCCCCGCCTGCCCACGCCGCCACCGTGCTCGCCCCCTTCGACCACCCTCGAGGCGGTGACCGCGGCTGTCCCCCGTCGTGGCGCCGGCATCGGCCCGCGTCATCCTCGAGTACGTCGACATGATCACCATGGCCGCCATCACCGCCAACGTGGGGCTGGACCTCGGCATCCCGGACGCTGTCCGCCAGGACGCCCTCGCCTATCTGGTCATCGTGCTCGAGAGCACCGACGACGACGCGCCTCGACGAGGACGTGGCGGCGCTGGGCCAGCTGCCTGGTCGGCTCGGGCGCCATGGAGGTCTACGTCCTGCCCACCATGCCGCCGCCGAGCTCATCAGCGCCCGGGAGAAGGCGTTCTTCGTCGCCAAGGCGGCCGGCGCCGACGACATCTGGACGTGGTGGTGCCCCGCGCCGCCATCGCCGTGTACCTGGCGGCAGGTGGCCGAAGCTGGCGGCGGAGCACGGCTGCTTCTCACCGGGTGCGGGCACGCCGGCGACGGCAACGTCCACCTGTCGGTCTTCCAGCCCGACCCCGAGGTCCGGCCGAGGCCTGCCTGCCTCGGCTGTTCCGGGCCGGCATGGGCCTCGGCGGGGCCATCTCGGGCGAGCACGGCATCGGCACGGAGAAGAAGAGGTACTTCCTCGAGCTCGAGGACCCGGCAAGCTCGCGCTCATGCGCAGGATCAAGGCGGCCTTCGACCCCCACGGGATCCTCGGCCCCGGCAACCTCCTCGGCCCGAGCGCACGGAACGCGTACGCTAGCGGCATGAACGGCGCCCAGGCCTCATCGCAGACCCTGGTCGGCCGCGGCGTCGACGTGTGCTTCGCCAACCCGGGCACCTCCGAGATGCACTTCGTCGCCGCCCTCGACGACGTGCCGGAGATGCGGGCGGTCCTCGGCCTGTTCGAAGGCGTGGTCACCGGGGCCGCCGACGGCTACGGCCGGATGGCGGGCACGCCCGGCCGCCACCCTGCTGCACCTCGGCCGGGCCTCGGCAACGGCATCGCCAACCTGCACAACGCCCGGCGGGCCGCACGACCGGTCGTGAACATCGTCGGCGACCACGCCACCACCACTCGCACGACCCGCCGCTCGACGTCCGACATCGAGAGCCTGGCCCGCCCGGTGTCCGCGCTGGTGCCGGTCGGCGCGCCGCCCCGAGGACCTCGCCGGTGACGCCGCCGACGCCGTGGCGGCGGCGTTCGGGCCCCCGGGGGGGTGGCCACGCTGGTGGTGCCCGGCCGACGTGTCGTGGGGGGAGGCCGGGGACCCGCCCGCCCGCGCCGCCCCGGCCTCGGCGGCGCCACGGTGGAGACGGCGACGTGCGTCGATCGGCGGCAGCCAAGGCCCTGCTGCGCCGGGGAGCCCGCGGTGCTGCTCCTGGGTGGCGGCGCCGCCGCGCGCCGGCCGCGGCCTGCGGCGGCGCGCCGGCCGCGCGCCACCGGCGCCAAGCTGCTGCGCCGAGACCTTCCCCGGCCCGGCTCGAGCGCGGAGCGGGCCTGCCTGCCGTGGAACGGCTCGGCTACCTGGCCGAGTTCACCATGGCGCAGCTGCAGGGGCTCCGGCCACCTGGTCCTGGCCGACGCCCGGCGCCGGTGTCGTTCTTCGCCTATCCCGGGCCAGCCCGCGACGCTCGTGCCCGAAGGCTGCACGGTCCACACTCCTGGCCGGCGGCGCGACGACGCTGGTGGGCGCGCTCGAGGCACCTGGCCGACGCCCTGGGCGCGCCCCCGCGGCGCCACGCTGGCGCGACGTCCCGCCCGGAGCGGCCGACGGGAGCCCTCGACGGCCGGAGGTGGCGGCCGCGGCGTCGGCGCGCTGCTCCCCGAGGACGCGATCGTGGGCGACGAGGGCAACACCGCCGGGCTCTTCGTGCCGGGCGCGACGGCGGGCGCGCGCCGCACGACTGGCTGTCCCTACGGGGGCGCCATCGGCCAGGGCCTGCCCGTCGCCACGGGGGCCGCCATCGCCTGCCCGGGACGGCGCGTCCTCGGCCTCGAGGCCGACGGCAGCGCCATGTACACGATCCAGGCGCTGTGGACCCAGGCGCGAAGGCACTCGACGTGACCACCGTCATCTTCGACAACGGCTCCTACGCCATTCTCGAAGCTGGAGCTCAGCCGGGTCGGCGTGCCGGCGCGGCGCACGCGGCGCCGGCGCATGCTCGACATCGGCGACCCCGACCTCGACTTCGTGGCGCTCGCCACGGGACGGGCGTGCCCGCCACCCGCGCGACCACCGCCGAGGAGTTCCCACGCTGCAGCTCGAACGGTCCTTCGCCACCCCGGTCCGGCACTGATCGAGGCGGTGCTGGCCGAGGCGGCGTCTCCCGGTCGACGCGTCTGGTCCAGGGCGATACTGGGGACTGTGCCGTCGGTCGACCTGAACGCCGATGTGGGCGAAGGCCCGGGCTCCGACGGCTCCCTGCTCGAGAGCGCCCTGCTCGACGGCGCCATCCTCGACCAGTGTGACGAGTGCCAGCGTCGCGTGCGGCGTCCACGCCGGGGACCTCGACACGATGCGCCGGACCGTGCAAGAGCGGTGCGGCGCGGCGTCGCCGTGGAGCCCATCCGTCGTATCCCGACCGCCCAGGCTTCGGCCGGCCGACCTGGACCTCACCCCGGACCGGGTCGCCGCGACGTGCTGTCCCAGGTGGGCGCCTCCAGGCCCTGGCACGACGCGTGGGACGCAGAGATCCGCGACGTGAAACCCCACGGTGCGCTGTACCACCGGATGGCCGATCGACGAGGCGTGTGCCCGTGCCGTCGTGCAGGCGGTGCGCAGCGCCGGACCACTCGTGCTGCTCGCCCCTCCGGCCGCCGTCGTGCTCGACGTGGCGGCGTCGCTCGGCGTCCCCACGGCCACCGAGGCCTTCGCCTACCGCGCCTACTCGGGGCGACGGCACGCTGGTGGCGCGTTCGGTCCCCGGTGCGGTGCTCACCGACCCCGAGGAGGTGGCCCGGCGTGCCCTGGCGCTCGTGGTCGACAGGCGGGTGCGCAGCGCCGACGGCACGATGCTCGTCCTCGAGGCGTCGTCGATCTGCGTGCACGGCGACACGCCGGGATCGGTCGAGATCGCCCGGGCGGTTCGACGGACGCTCGAGTCCGCCGGGGTCACGCTCGCCCCCTTCGCCCCGTGGCAGCCACCGTGGCCGCGCCGGCCCGGCGTGTGCGCCTCTTCGGCGACGGCGCCCTGGTGGCGGACACGCCGTCTGTGGCCGATGATACCGGTTGGCACGTGCCGTGTCGGCGCAACGGTGGACGGGTGTGGAAGAGGTGATCGTGGGCTATCGCTCGGTCACCGTGGTGGTGGATCCCACCACCGCCGACCCCGGCGCCCTCGAGCCGGAGCTGGCCCGGATGCCGGCCGCACGAGGTCAGCAGGAGCCCGAGGCGCGCCGGGTCGTGGACATGCCGGTCGTGTTCACGGTCCCGACCTCGACGAGGTCGCCCGGCTGGCCCGCCTGTCGGCGCCGGCGTTGTGCGCCACCTCGAGTCGGCCCACCTCGAGGTGGCCTTCCTCGGCTCCCTGCCCGGGTTCGCCTACCTCCACGGGCTCCCGCCGGAGCTGGCCGGCGTGGCGCGCCGGGTGACGCCGCGCCCCTCGGTGCCGGCCGGGTCCGTCGCCATCGGGGGTGGCTTGCCGGCGCGTACCCCCAGGCCTCGCCGGGGGGATGGCAGATCGTGGGACGCACGGGCGTGACGTCTTCGACCCCGGCACGCCCCCCTTCGCCACCCTCGGCCCCGGGGACGTCGTGCGCCTGCGGGCCGTCGACCACGCCGTGACCCCGGTCCGCCACCCCCGCGCCCGCTGCGCGCCCCGTCGTCGGCGGCGGGGGCGCGCCCCCGTGGACGACAGCGGCCTGTTGACGACGGCAGGACCTGGGCCGCGTGGAGTGGGCGCCGTGGGCGTCCCCGGGCGGGGGGCGCCGACCCTTCGCGTTGCGGGCGGCCAACCGGCTGGTGGGGAACGACGACGGCGCGGCGGCGATCGAGATCACGGCGCGGGGCCCGACCGTGGGCTTTGACTGCGCAACCCACGTGGCGGTGGTGGGTGGCGTCGACGCGTCCCTTGATGGGCGGCCCGTCCCCGCCGGCACGGTGATCCCGGTGTCGCCCGGCCAGGTCCTGTCGGTGGGGACGACGCACGCCGACCTTCGGGCCTATGTCGCCGTGGCCGGTGGCGTGGACATCGAACCCGTCCTCGGCAGCCGCTCCTCCGACATGCTCACCGGGCTCGGTGCCGGGGCGCTGCAGCGGGGGGACGCGCTCGGCATCCGGCTTCCCGGCAGGCCCAGGGGCCGCCTGGCCCGTCCACACGACGACCGCTCCCGGGTGCGCGTGGTTGCCGGACCCGACGACACGGCAACCGCCGCGTGGAGGACCTCGTGTCGGGGCCGTGGCAGGTCGGGGCGGCGAGCGACCGGATGGGTGTCCGGCTGGCGCGTGCCGACGGGGCGGGGGTCGAGCACCTACCGGAGCCGTCGCCTCGCGGGGCCTCGTCACCGGTGCCGTCCAAGTCACCCCGGACGGATCTCCGGTGGTGATGCTGTGCGACCACGCCACGGTGGGTGGCTATCCCGTGGTGGCCATC
>CAWIWK010000017.1:0-11984 GCA_963839605.1 uncultured Acidimicrobiales bacterium
GAAAACCTACGACCTTGAGGTCTGGATGCCCGGCCAACAGGCGTGGCGCGAGATCAGTTCCTGCTCCAACACGCGTGACTTTAGGCGCGGAGGATGAACGCGCGGTTCCGCTCGGCCGACGGCAAGACCGTTTCGTATGTGAACACGTTGAACGGTTCGTTCGGCTCCCGGAGAGGGAAGTAAGTTGTGTCATGCAATGCACTGTAATGGACCGAGTTGCTCCATGCAACGCTCTCAGGGATTCGGCGGTATACTGGCCGCATGCTGAAACGGGACTATCCGACCCAGTACTGCTCCATGGCGGCGGCACTCGAGGTCATCGGCGAGCGCTGGACCATCCTCATCGTGCGCGACATCTTCTTGGGCATCCGTCGCTTCGACGATCTGCAACGGAGCCTGGGCGTGGCACGCAACATCCTCCAGACCCGCCTCGAGCGACTGGTCGAGCAGGGGATCGTGGGCAAGAAGGCCTACCAGCAGCACCCGGTCCGCTACGAGTACCGGCTCACCACCAAGGGGGCCGACCTGTGGCCCGTGTTGATGGCGCTGTTGCAGTGGGGCGACCGGTACGCCATCGACGGGGAACGGCCCGTGATCGTCGAGCACAAAGGGTGTGGAGGAGAGCTCGACGACCGCCGCCGGTGCCTCCGTTGCGGGGTCGACGTGTCGGTCACCGAGGCGCTGGCGGTCCGCACGGGCGCGCAACGCCGCCCAGCGGAGGCCCCCGTACCGACCTGAGCAGGCCTGCGGACGCGCCGCTACGGTGAGCGCGATGAGCGAGGACACGACATGGATGGACGCCACGGACCAGGCCGCGCTGGTCCGGAGCGGGGCGGCGTCCCCTTCCGAACTGGTCGAAGAGGCCATCGCCCGCATCGAGCGTCTGAACCCCGCGTTGAACGCCGTCATCTTCGAGCTGTTCGACCGGGCCCGGGCGGCCGCGGCGGGCGCACTGCCCGACGGTCCGTTCACGGGTGTGCCCCTGCTGCTCAAGGACCTCGGGGCCGAGCTCGCCGGCACGCCGTTCTGCGAGGGCACCGCGTTCGCCGGCGGGTACCACTCCACGGTCGACCAGGAGCTGACGAGGCGCTTCCTCGCCGCCGGCTTCGTGGTGTGCGGCAAGACCAACACCCCCGAGTTCGGGATCCTGCCGACGACCGAGCCGAAACGGTTCGGGGCCTCGCGCAACCCGTGGAACACGGCGCACTCCACCGGCGGGTCTTCTGGCGGCTCGGCCGCCGCGGTGGCGTCTGGCATGGTCGCCGTGGCCCACGCCAACGACGGCGGCGGGTCCATACGGATCCCCGCCTCGTGTTGCGGTCTGGTCGGACTCAAACCGACCCGGGCCCGCGTCTCGACCGCGCCGCAGTACGGGGACTTGATGGGTGGGCTGGTGGCCGAGCACGTGGTCACGCGCTCGGTACGCGATTCGGCCGCGGTACTCGACGCCATCGCCGGCCCGGCGCCGGGCGATCCCTACTGGGCCCCGCCTCGGCGGGGCCCCTCGTTCGCCGCCGCCGTCCCCGCCGAACCCACGTCCCTGCGGATCGCCGTCCTGACTGCGTCGCCGACGGGGAGCGCCGTGCACCCCGACTGCGTCCGGGCCACGGAACAGGCGGCGGCCCTGTGCGAGACGCTGGGCCACCACCTTGAGCCGGCCGCCTTGGACGTCGACGGGGACGCCTTTACGGAGCACTTCATCAACGTGTGGGCGGCGGGGAACGCCTGGACCCTCGTGGACTGGGAGCACAGGGTCGGCCGTCCTGCCGCCGAGGACGATCTCGAGCCGCTCACCTGGGCGCTCGTGCAGATCGGACGCTCCCTCGATTCGGGGCGCTACCTCCGCTCCGTGCAGGAGCTCCAGAAGATCTCCCGGAAGATCGCCGAGTACTTCGAGGGGATCGACGTCCTCCTCACCCCCACCCTCGGGGAGCCTCCCGCCCTGTTGGGCACCTTCGACTCTCCCCCGGGTGAACCCCTCACCGGACTGTTCCGTGCCGCCGCCTACGTCCCGTTCACGCCGCCGTTCAACGTCACGGGTCAACCGGGGATTTCGTTGCCCCTGCACGAGAACGCGGATGGACTGCCGATCGGGGTGCAGTTCGTGGGCCGCTTCGGCGACGAGGAGACGCTGTTGTCCCTGGCCGGGCAGCTGGAGAGGGCGGCGCCGTGGGCGGACCGGCGCCCCTCGACTCGCGCCTGAACCACCGTTGCGCCGGGTCCGGGCGACCGCCGTCGGCCGCTCGGTACGGCGCGTCGGGAGTGCGTCGGACTGTCGCGGCCTGGCGCAGCCCCCGAAACCCGACTAAACTCATCAGATATAAGGGACTAGGGCAGAATGCCCGGTGTAGGGGAAGGATCCACAATGACGATCACGTACGCAACCCCTGCGGCGCCCGCGGGGTCCGGTGCGTACCCACGGTCGCACGCGCCGCTGGCGCTGCTCGACCTTTTGCAGAGCTACGTCGCCGAGACCGCCGCGCTGCTGCCGCGGGCCGCCCCGGACCTGGCCGAGCGCTCCTACGAGCTGCTCGAGCTGACCGACGAGCTGGAGATCTGGGCCATCCACTGGCCGCGGGGGAAGGGCCTCGAGCTGCACGACCACGGTGGGTCGGTGGGCGCGCTCTGGGTCGTCGAGGGAACCTTGGAAGAGCATTACGTCCGTCCGGAACAGACTCTCGGGCGCCGGAGCATCGTGACCGGTGGTGGCGCGGCCTTCGGCCCTCACTACGTCCACGACGTGGTGAACGCGCAGGCCGCCCCGGCGACCAGCGTGCACGCCTACTCTCCCCCCATGGAATCCATGACCTTCTACCGCCAGGAGCCCCGCGGGCTGGTGGTAGAGCGCGCCGAGTACCGCGCCGATCCGACGTGGGCCCCTTGAGCGGAGTCGACCGCCTGCTCGCGCAGGCTCGCCTCGGCTTGCGCCGGGTGGACCCGCACCGGGCCAAGCAGATCGGCGACGAGGGCGGCCTGCTCATCGACATCCGCCCGGCGGCCCAGAGGGCCGAGTTCGGCGAGGTTCCCGGCGCCCTCGTCGTCGAGCGCAACAACCTGGAGTGGCGCCTCGACCCCGGCGGCTCCCACCGCCTTCCCGAGGCCGAGAATCCCGATCGACCGGTGGTGATCATCTGCCAGGAGGGCTACGCCTCGAGCCTCGCCGCGGCCAGCGTGCTCGGAGTGGGCCGCACCGCGGTCACCGACCTCGAGGGGGGCTTCGTGGCCTGGAAACGGGCCGGGCTCCCGACCACACCGGGGTCCCGCGACTGAACCGGCCCCCGGCCGGCACGGCCGGGGTGCTCAGCCGGGCGGCGCGCTCGCCGCCGGGCCCGCGTCAGCGGCTGTGGCCGCGTCAGCGGGCCGCAGCGGTGGACCGTCGAGGGCGCAGTGGAAGCCCCGGAGGCGCGGCAGGCGGAGCCGTGACGAGTCCGGCGGGTTGCGGATGGTCGCCGCGGCGAGGATGCCGCCGGCCGCGCAGGTGAACCCGGCGATGATCATGGCCTCCCGGAACCCGACGGCCAACCGGTGCGGCTCGAGCGCAGCGGCCCCCGTGATCCCGGCCAGCAGGGGGAGGACAGCCACGGCTAAGAGCCCGGCCGCACGGGCCACCACGTTGTTCACGGCGGAAGCCACCCCGGCGTGCTCGGCCGGGGCCGCGCCCATGGCGGCGGCGGTGAGCGGGGCCACGGTCATGGCCAACCCCAGCCCGAACACGATGACGGCCGGCAGTACCCGTACCCCGTAGCTCCCGCTGTGCGTGGCCCGGGTCAACAGCAAAAGACCGGCCCCCACCACGAGGGGACCCACCGTCATCTGCAGCCGGGGGCCGATGTGCGCCGCCAGCTGGCCGGACCGGGCGGAGAAGACGAGCATGATCCCGGTGACCGGGAGCAGGGCCAGCCCCGAGGCGAGCGGGCTGTAGTGCACCACCAGCTGGAGCTCGACGGGAAGAAGGAACAGCGCACCACCCAGGGCCCCGTAGACGATGAAGGTGACCGCGTTGGCCCCGCTGAACTGGCGGGTCCGGAACAGCCCGAGCGGGAGCATCGGGTGGGCAATGGCGTGCTCGACGAGGAGGAACGCCGGTCCGGTGACCGCGGCCAGGACCAATCCGGCGAGCACGACCGGATCGGTCCAGCCGTGGCTCGGCGCTTCGATGAGCCCGTAGGTGAGCCCGGCCAAGAACAGCACCGCCAGGCCCGCCCCCACCGCGTCGACGTGGCCCGCGGTCGACGGATCGTGCGATTCGGGCACGTGGCGCCGGGTCACGGCCAGCACCAGTCCGGTCAACGGGACATTGATGAAGAAGACCCATCGCCACGACCCCGCCGCGATCAGGTACCCACCCAGGAGGGGACCGGCCGCGGTGGCCAGGCCCCCGAGCCCGGACCAGGCGCCGATGGCCCGCGCGCGGTCCTGTTGGCGAAATGACGCCTGGAGGATGGCCAGGCTGGCCGGGGCCACGAGGGCACCGCCGACGCCCTGGAGCACCCGGGCCCCGATGAGCAGGCCGGCATTCGGGGCCAGCCCGCAGCAGACGGACGCGAGGGCGAACCAGACGACGCCGATGAAGAAGATGCGTTTGCGCCCCAGGCGGTCGCCGAGCGAACCACCGAGAAGGAGGAAGGCGGCCAGCGTGAGCGAGTAGCCCGAGACGACCCATTGCAAGGTGCCCACGCCGCTGTGAAAGGCGCGCCCGATGCTCGGCAGGGCGATGCCCACCACCGTGGCGTCGATGGCGGCGAGGCCGGACCCGAGCACGGTGGCCGCGATGACCCAGCGTCCCCGACTGCTGGCGAACGAGAGCTGCCCGTCGCCTTCGACCGCCCCGTTCGCTTCGGACCCGGAACCCGGACGCGTCACGCTCACCTCCGGGCCGAGTTTGGCACGGGCGGACTATGCCGAGCGGGTGAGCACCTCGGCGCCGTCAGGCGTTACCAAAAGGGTGTGTTCGAACTGCGCGGTGCGGCGCCCGTCGGCCGTGACGGCGGTCCAGCCGTCATCCCACGCCACGTGGCGCCACGTGCCGAGCGTGATCATCGGCTCAATGGTGAAGGTCATGCCGGGCTCGATGATCGTGCCGGCCGACGGCTCGTAGTAGTGCGGGATCTGCGGGGCGGAGTGGAAGACCTCGCCGATGCCGTGGCCGCAGTAGGCGCGGACGACGCCGAACCCGGCGGCGTCGGCGTGGCGCTGGATCGCCCGGCCGATGTCGTTGATCTTGTGCCCCGGCGCGACCGCCTCAATGCCGCGCTCGAGGCACTCCCGGGTGACCCGAGATGAGCCTCCGGGACTCGGCGTCGACATTCCCTACGGCGAACGTGGCGTTCGTGTCGCCGTGCACGCCGTCGACGTAGACGGTCACGTCGAGGTTGACGATGTCACCGTCGGCGAGGGGGCGAGAGTCCGGGATCCCGTGGCAGATGACCTCGTTGACGGAGGTACAGACGGACTTGGGATAGCCGTGGTAGTTGAGCGGGCTCGGGTAGGCGCCCCGCTCGACCGTGGCGGCGTGGCAGATGGCGTCGAGCTCGTCGGTGGTGATCCCGACCCTCACCGCGTCGCCGGTGACGCGCAGCACCTCGGCCGCTATCTGACCGGCCACCCGCATCCGCCGGATGACCTCGGGGCTCTTGACCATGGACTCGCCCACCTTGACGGGGCGCCCCGAGAGGGCGTAGTCCGGACGGGCGATCTCGACCGGCACCGGGCGTAGGGGCGAGACCAGGCCGGGAAGGACCCGCTCCTGGCGGGCCTGGTGGCAGCGCTTGTACTTGCGCCCACTGCCGCACCAGCAGGGGTCGTTCGACTTGAGCGGCGTCGTCACCGTTGCCGCCGTGCCGCGACCCAGGCCCGGATGTGGGGGCGCAGCCACAGTTTCGGCCGTCCCGGCCCCAGGTCGACGACGGGTCGCGGCATATCGGGATACCGTCGCTGGTAGGTGCTGACGCTGTTGGAGTGCCCGAGCCCCAACAGTTTGGCCAATTCCTGCGCGTCGGCCAGGTCCTCGGTGCGCACGGTCGGTGTCATCACCGCAGTCTACCTGCTACGACAGTGTTGTCGTGACCTTTAGACAACACTGTCGTACCCTTTAGACAAGCAGGCTGCAGCGGGCCGGGACCCGCTCCGCTACTCGCGGCGCAGCAGCGATCCGCTGGGGGTGCGCGCCGCCAGTTCGGCCGGGAGTGCGGTCAGGGCGTCGCCAGCCACGACGAGTATGAGCAGTCCGATCAGTACCACCGTCAGGGGAAGGGCCGTGACCGCCGGCACCCCGAGCGACGAGGTGTAGGCCGACCAGACCAGGTGACCTGCGGCCCACCCGAGCACCAGTCCCGTGACGGCCGAAATGACCAAAATGGTGCTCGATTGCCACAGGACGATGGCCCGCAGCTGTCGCCGGGTCATGCCGAGTGCCTTCATCATGGCCAGGTCCCGTCGCCGCCGGCGCGTGCTCGCCTGGACCGTGGCCCATACCGACAGGATCATGGCCACCGCCAGCACAACGGCCAAGGTCAGCGGTTGATCGCCCATCTGGGCGTCGTTGACCAGTGCAGCCGCCAGGACAGGGTGGATCTGGTACATGCCACCCGGGGTGCCGTCAGGCTCGGCGGCCAGGATCCGCTGCACTATCGGGTGCGTTGGCGTACCCGGTTGCAGATCGATGGCCAGAGTCGAGGGCAGGGCGGTGAAGGCGGCTTGGCTCACGTGGCCGACGAAGAAGTTCTCGATTGACAAGAGCGTGGACTCGGGGAGCATCGCACCGCGGCCGAGGGACACGTGGTCCGCCAACGACACCCCGATGGACGGAAGGGTGACGGCGCCGACGATCTTCAGATGCCGGGCCGTGGCGCCCGTCCCGACCAGCACCGTGTCGCCGACCTCCTTGCCGAGCTGCCGGAGGCTGGTCTCCCCGAGCTCGATTTCGTCGGGACCGTCGAGGCGCCGACCGCGCACCGTCGGTGGTTCGACCACGTCACCGTGGGTGGCGACGCCGAGCACGGGTACGGACTGCCCGTCAATCGCCAACTGCGTGAAGCTGAAGGTCGACCAGCCCCGGACGCCCGGTTGGGCCGCCATGAGCTTGTCCATGTTGTAGCCGTACCAGTCCCCGTAGCCGCCCTGGGACTGGATGAGCACGTTCCAGTTCCAGCCGTAGCGGACCGGGTGGGATACCAGGCCGTTGAGGCTGGCACCGAACACAGCGGCCGTGATCACCGCCGTCACGGCCACGATCGACCCGATCAGGTTGGCCCGGACACTGCCCCGTTGTCGACCCGGCGCCGGTTGCAGGGCATAGCGGACCCCCAGGGCGACCGTGGTGGGCAGGCCGACGGACACCGCCGCGTTGGCGAGGGCGGAAGTCCGCGGCCCTCGGCCGCCCGTGGCGGGGCGGAGGGCACGCCAGGCCAGCAGGCCCGCCAGGGCCACCAGCACCACCGTAAGGACGAGGCCTCCACCGAGGAGCACGGTGGTGTCGAAACTGATCCCGCGCGCCGGGTCGAACTGGCGCACCGGTCCGACGGGGGCGAGGGGTGACAAGGCCACCGCGCCTCCCACGGCGAGGACCATCCCCACCAGGACGGCCACACCGCCACCAATTCCGCCCGACACCGCGGTCTCGAACCGGGTCATGCCCAGAGCGCCGAGCACTTCGAGCTGGGGGGTGGAGCGGTGCAGCAGCTCGGCGAGCCCCTGTCCGACCAACGCCAGCATCGCCAGGGCAACGAGCCCACCGAACACCCCGAGCGCGACCGCCTGGGGCTCGATCGCTTGTTGGACCTGACCGTGGATGGTGTCGAGGCGGCGCAGGGC
This sequence comes from uncultured Acidimicrobiales bacterium, assembly GCA_963839605.1. Lineage (GTDB taxonomy): Bacteria > Actinomycetota > Acidimicrobiia > Acidimicrobiales > UBA8190 > JBEKVE01. Next base: position 7,813 of record CAWIWK010000017.1, read on the forward strand.
GAAATGGATACCGTGGCCCAGTTGGGTGGCCAGGTGGGTCAGCTGCGCCTGCAGGGCCGGGATACCTGCATCCCCCTTGGTCAACCGCATCCCCACCCACGAGAAGGCGACGGTGTCTTTGAAACGGGCCATTGCCGCCTCCGCCGCCGCCTGGGGGAGGAGGGCGCCCTGGGTCTGGTCGAACTGGTCGACGAGTACGGGCGGCTGCTCCACAATGCCGACGACCCGGTAGGTGGCGTAGCCGTCGACGACGGGCTCTTCTGCTTCGGCGTCCTCGTACTGGTAGGTGACCCTGCCCCCCACACCCACCCCGAACAACTTGGCCACACCCGCGGTGAGGGCGATCTCATCGGTGGCGTCGGGGTCGGGCCGCCGCCCGCGTAGCACCGTCACCTTGTCCTGCGTGATGTACTCGCCGTCGAGACTCCCGAGCACGGCATCGGTCACGAAGGAGTCGTCGACATGCCCGTGCACGACCGGATTGGCATCGAGCCCCAACCACTCGGCGCTCGATCGGATGCCCCGGAGGTGGCTGACCTTGGCGATGAGCGCCGCTCCCGGGGCCCCTCCCTCGGGGATGTTGACATTGACCGTGCTGGCGTTGATGGAGGCGAGGTAGCGCCCGTAGGCCGACTCGGTCCGTCGCGCCCCGGCGAGGGCGGCGAGTGACACGGCGCCGAGGGCGCCGCAGATGAGGACGACGATCAGGGTCTGACGCCAGGCCGCGCGCCGTGAGGCTCGCCACCAGTAGAAGGCCGCGGCCATCTCAGTTCAGTCCGCGGCGCGCGTCGTCGACGATGAGCAGGCGATCTTCCTCCATCTTGTTCCGATGATGGAGCGCGACCCGACGGTCGACAAGGGTGCTACCTCAAGCAGGTCGAGTGTTAACGCCCGCAGCAGGGTGGGGTTAGCCCGACCATGCCGCGGCCGCCGCGGCGCGGCGCGGCGGTGCGCCGGCCGCGAGTGCGCCAGCGGTGATCGAGCCCTGCGCCGCCGGCCAGGTGAAGACCAGCCGCTGGCCCGGGAGCAGCTCGTTCCACTGGGCCAACGCCCGGTCCAGGTCGTCGGTGACCGGTGACCGGCGGTGCGCCCTCCAAAGAGCCATGTGGAGACCCGCCAGCTTCTCCGCCCCCGCCAGCTCGTCGCGGTGCGCCGCGATCACGGCCCGGCCCGGCTTGGTGCGGCGCCGGCCGGTGCTCTTGAAGGTGGCCCCGCGGGCCACGAGATCCCAGAAGCCGTTGTGGTAACCCACCGACGCTTCGATGACGTACTGCGCCAGGTCGTGGGGGATGCCCTTTCCCGCCGCCATGCAGGTCCCCGGAACCCGGGTGCGCTTGTTACGGGTGGCATCCCAGCCCACCACGACGCGACCCTTGTTCTCACGCTTGTAGAACTCGACGCGCATAGCGGGAATTGTAGGCCGGGCCGGCAGATCCGATTGCCCGGTGTCGACGCCGTAGTGTGCACGCGTGGTGCGGGCGGTCATTTTCGACTGGTTCGGCACCCTGGCGGAGTGGCCGCACGGCCCGACCTCGAGCTACGCATCGGTGTTCTCCGACCACGGGCACCGTGTCGACCCGGACGTGTTCGATCGCTACCACGCCCGGTGGGACGGGGTCGACCACCGTGAGCACTCGACCAGCCGCGACACGTATCTGGCGTGGTCCCGCCAGCGGTTGATGGACCTGGCCGCCGAGTGCGGCGTCACCGATGGCGAGAGGGACGCCCTGGTGGACGCGCTGGTCGCCGCCGACCGCCGGACGTCGATGGTGCTCTATCCCGAAGTCCGCCCCGTGCTGGGGGAACTGCGACGGCGGGGGCTGACCATCGGGGTGTGCTCCAACTGGGGCTGGGACCTGGAGGCGGCGCTCCGCGCCACGGGCGTCGCGGCGTTGATCGACGTCGCGCTGACGTCGGCCCGCGTCGGGTACCGCAAACCGCATGGCGCCATGTACGACTCCATGCTGAGCGCGCTGGGTGTGGCCGCCGCCGAGGCGATTTTCGTGGGCGACTCGTGGGAGCCCGATGTCCTCGGCCCGATCGCCGCCGGGATGCGGTCGGTGCACGTCGACCGGGCCCAGGGAGTGAAGGCGGGCTCACCGCCACCACAAAGCCTTACGGGACGCCGAACGCCTCCGGGCTGTACCGGGTCGCGGTGCCGGTTGCGGGAAACTCACGATCAGCAACTGCCGGATCAAGGGGTCGCTGTACGTGACGATGGTGGCATGTCGAGCCTGGAGATCGGGAGCGTCTGTGGTGTGGGACCCGGCAAGCCCGACGATGCGCGCTGGTGGTTTCGGCACCGCTGGGGGGAACGATCACGATCGACCCTGGAACGTCGGTTCTGTCGGAGGCGGCACAAAACGTGAACGAACCCGGCGGGCACGCCGTACAACGGGGTGTCGAACACCACCAAGACGGACACGTATTCGCCGGTGCTCAACGGCGTGTATCACGTCATGGGGTCGCTGACGACCACGGTGGTCGGGCGGGGCCGGGCTGGTGGGGTGCCTGGTGTGCGAGGGGGCGGTGACGATCACGGCGACCCCCCACTTCACGCGGATCCGACCCTGATCGCGAACCCGCCGATCGGGTACGCGAACACGTCTGGCACGATGTCGATCGTGCCGGGACGTACCAGTGGGAGCAGGTGAACAACTCCGCCGGATCAATGCGGCGCCGGCCGATCCGACGCTCTTGCCGACGCCGCAGAAACTCAACTGAACCAGTCGGGCGTGCTCAGGCGAGGTCGCGGCCGCTGCGGCGGTTGCGACGGACCAGGACGACCGAGCCGGCGGCGAACAGGAACGCGGAGGACAGGGCGGGGATCGTGATGTAACCGGCGAGGTATTCCTCGAGATACGCGGCGTTGGGGGTACCCAAGCCGCGGCGGTATCGAAGCCAACGCCCGCGGAGTAGCCGTTTGAGTTGCCCGCGGTGACATCGTAGAACGCCTGGGCGTAAGCCGAGGGAACGGCGTACAGGGCGTAGAGCATGGTCAGGGCCTGATCGCTGGTGAGGGGGGCGAGGCCGTTGAGGACGCGGCCCTGGTTGGCAACGGCGAGGAGGCCGGCCCACTGGGGGCGCCGATGCTGGTGCCGCCGACGTTGGAGTAAAGGGTGTTGCTGGCGCGAAGACGACGTAGACGCCGGAGTTGGGGTCGGCGTCGGTGGACGTCGGGGACGGAGCGCTGGCCGCTCGACTGAACGCCCTGCTGGAAGGCGGGCTCGGTCTCGCCCACGCACAGGCCGGTGCCGGTGGCGCTGGTGCTGACGCCGTTGTTCCAGACGGTTTCGGCGTTGCGGGTGCCGTTGGTGTTGACGGTGAGGTTGGTGCCGCCGACGCCGATGACGTGGGGAGAGGCGGCGGGGTAGCTGGGGGAGCTGGAGTCGCCGGAGCTGGCGACGAAGCTGACGCCGGCGTGTCCCGAGGGCTGGGTGAAGGTGGAGTCGTAGGTGGTTTCGCCGGAGAAATCGGCGGCGCCGTAGCTCATTGAGATGACGGAAACGCCGGGGACGCTCTTGGCGTAGTTCACGGCGGCGTCGGTGGCGGAGAAGCTGCGCCGGAGGGCTGCGGCCAGGAGGATGTTGGCCTGGGGAGCGATGACGTGGGCCCACTGGACGTCGAGGGCGGTTTCGGCGCTGGTGGTGTTGGTGGTGGGGAGCGATGTCCCGCCGGAGCCGTTTACCACGGTGAGCGTGGGCCGCCGGAGTTGAAAGTCTGGAGGCCGTATCGCGAGTTGAAGTTCGCGACTTCGGACTGGATGTTGGGGTCGTTGTACCAGTCAATGATGGCGATGGTCTTGCGGCGCCGGTGGCCGCGTTGCCGCCGAAGCTTGCGTTATTGAAGCCGTAGGCCGTGCGGACCTGGGCGGGGGTGTAGGTGACCGCGATGCCCGTAGAGGGCAGCGCCATCATGGCGGCGCCGGCGAGGGCGACCAACAACGACAACCGCGCGGGGCCATTACCGGCCCGCGCAACAACACCAGTCGCATTGAGCATGTATATCTCTCCGGCTCGTGTATGCACTTTTCGAATCTGAACCCAGCGGGCCGAACCCAGGCCGGCTGCACCAACAATGAAGCACCGCCGAACTACTCTGCTTAATCAACCAGCACCGCATTTACGGAGCATGGCCGGGGCCTGACGGCCCGGAGAACGCGTAAACCTACC
>CAWIWK010000018.1:0-19375 GCA_963839605.1 uncultured Acidimicrobiales bacterium
GGCATCCCTATCAAGCCCCTCAACGCCCTGCGCAACCTGGGGGCGCTCGAGGCGGTGCGCTGCGCCGCGTCGTTCCTCATGGTCCGCCTCCGGCCGCGGCGCGACCGCACCACGCTCGAGGGCTACATCGTCGCCAACTACGGGTGGCGGCTCTACGACCACTTCTTCAAGACCTACAACGAAAAGGTATGGGGCGTCCCCGCCTCCGAGCTGTCGGCCGACTGGGGCGCCCAGCGCATCAAAGGGATGCTCGTTGTTCAAGGCGGTGTGGGAGCCGATGCGGGCCCGGCCGGCCCGCACCCGCAGCAACCGGGCCGACCAGGTGACCAGCCTGATCGAGGAGTTCCAGTACCCGCGCTTCGGCCCGGGCATGATGTGGGAGGCGTGCCGCGTCCGGTGGAGCAGGCGGGCGTGGCCGTGCGCACCGGCGCCGCCGTCACCCGCCTCGAACGGGGGCCCGGCGGTGTGACGGCGGTGGGCTACGAGCACGGCGGAGAGGAGCACCGGGTCGAGCGCCACGCCGTGGTGAGCTCCATGCCCTTCTCGGCCCTGGCTCGGGCCCTGGACCCCCACCACCCCCCGAGGTCCTGGCCGCCGCCGACGACCTGCACTACCGCGACTTCCTCACCGTGGCCCTGGTGGTGCCGGCCGAGCGGGGATTCCCCGACAACTGGCTCTACATCCACTCGCCGACGGTGAAGGTGGGGCGCATCCAGAACTTCGGTCTTGGTCGCCGTACATGGTGGCGAGGGGCACCACCTGCCTGGGCCTCGATACTTCGTGTTCGAGGGCGATGCGCGTGGGACGCGCCCGACGAGGAGCTCGTGGGCCGGCGGCGGTGGGGCTCGCCACCATCGGGCTGGTCGACGCGGCCAAGGGTGCTGCGCTGGTGACGTGGTGCGCATGCCCAAGGCCTATCCCGTCTACGACGACCACCTACCGCCAGGCCGTCGAGACGATCCGCCACTGGCTGGGCGGCCGAGGCGCCCGAACGTCCACCCCGTGGGGCGCAACGGGATGCACAAGTACAACAACCAGGACCACTCCATGTACACCGCCATGCTCACCGTCGACAACATCGTCAACGGCGCCGATCACGACATCTGGGGCGGTCAACGTGGACGAGGAGTACCACGAGGAGAAGGCGGGGAGGCACCGGCGCCGGCTCAGGCTCAGGTCGGGGCGCGACGCCCCCGTCGTGCCCCGGCGGGTGGCGGCGGTGTCGGGAGCGGCGCTCCTAGTGGCCCGGGGGGCCGACGGTCTGGACGCGCCCGATCCCCGTCCCCTCGGGGGACGACGCGACGGTGCCCGAGGCCGGGCCGGTGCCAGACCCCGCGTCGGGGAGCCGGTGCCGAGACGGCAGCCGGGGGGCCGGGTCCCGAATTCCGCCATGCCGTGACGCTGGCGGTGGCCGCCGCCCTCGTCGGGCTCACCAGCCTGCTCACCACGGTCTTCGTCGCCCACGTCCTCACCACCCGGGGCTACGGCACGCTCATCGTGCTGCTCAGCCTGTTCCTGGTGGTGTCCATGCCCACCGGATCGGCGCTGCTCGTGGGGGTGGTGCGCCGCACCTCGTCGTGGGAGAGCGTGGGCCTCGGATCCAAGGTCAGCCCGTGGGTGGCGCGGCACCGCATCGGCCAGTCGGCGGTGGTGGTGCTGGCCGTGGCCATGTTCCTGCTGCGGGTGCCCATCGCCCACGCCCTGTCGCTGCCCGGGCCGGCCGGGGTGACCGAGATCCTCACCGCCGGCGGGGTGTGGGTCCTCGTGTCCATCGACCGGGGACTGCTCCAAGGTGTCGCGGTCCCACATCGACCTGTCGGTGAACCTCGTGCTCGAGGGCGGCCTGCGCACCGTCCTCACCGCTGGCCATGGCGGCCGAGCTCGGCGTGGAGGGAGCGGCGCTCGGGGTCCTGTTCTCCGAGGTCCTCACCGCCGCCCACGCCCGGTACACCTCGACCCGCGCCCTGCGGCGCTCGCTCGGCGCGGCGGTGGCTCCCGAGCCGCCCGAGGAGATCCCCGAGATCGGGGTGGAGGCGTACGGGCGGCGTGGTGGCCCTGTCCGTGCACGGCGGGCGGGACCTGGCCGCCGACGTGCTCACGGCCCTCGGCAGCCTGCTCCTGCTGACCGTCCTGCAGAACGCCGACGTGGTGCTGCTCGGCAGCCGCGAGCCCCATCACGCCGGGTCCTACGCGGCGGTCTCGGTGCCGTCCAAGGCCCTCGTCTACGGAGCCCTGGTCCTCATCAACTACCTCCTGCCGGAGCGAGCCATCGCCATCAGCAAGGTCGACACGCGTCTGCGCCAGCTCGGGTACACCTTCGGCGTGCTGTCGCTGCCGTGCGCCCTCCTCCTCCTGTTGTCGGTGTTCTCGCCCCACCGCCTGCTGAGCCTCGTGTTCGGCCACAAGCTCACCGCCGCCGCCCCTGCGTTCGCCGAGCTGGTGCTGGCCATGGTCCTCTTGTCGGCGACGCTGGTCCTCGCCATCTACCTCCTCGGCATCGGGTGGCGTGGTGTGGTCGTTGTGCTGGCGTTGGGTGCGGGCGCCGTGGTCGCGCTCACGTGGCTGGGCGACGGGCAGTACGTGCGGACGGCGCGTGGCGACCTCGTGGCCCAGGCCGGCCTGTTGGCGGTCATGGTGGTGTGCTTCGTGGTGGTGTACCGGCGCACCGCGTGTCGCCGACCCGTCCTGGGTGATGCACCGGAAGAGGCCGCAGGATCGGTAGCGTGAGAAGTGGCGCCGTGACCGCCTAGGCGCCGCGGAGGGCCGTGCCCCCTCCTCCACCTCTGCGGTGGGCCGCGACGGGGAAGGAACGGTTCGTGAGCGAGGTGCAGCACCGGGCGCAGGACCGACCGGGGACGGCCCGTCCGACGGTGGCCGATGCGGCCCGACTGGTCCTGCTCCCCGCGCCCGCCGTCCGCCTCGACGAGGTGGCGGCCCGTGCCCTCGACGCCGGCCTGCGCCGGGTGCAGCTCCTGGCCTGGCGTGACCTCGACGATCCTGAGGCGGGCGGGTCCGAGCGCCACGCCCACCACGTGGCGTCGCTGTGGGCGGGAGCCGGCCTCGACGTCACCGTGCGCACATCCACCGCCGTCGGGCATCCGGCCCGAGTGGAGCGCGACGGGTACCACGTGCACCGGGCGGGGCGGCGCTACTCCGTGTTTCCCCGCAGTGCCCTGGCCGGGCTGGCGGGGCGGGACCGCGACCGGACGGGTTGGTGGAGATCTGGAACGGCATGCCCTTCCTGTCTCCGGTGTGGGCCCGTTGTCCGCGGGTGGTGTTCCTCCACCATGTCCACGCCGAGATGTGGCAGATGGTGCTGCGTCCCGGTCGGGCCCGGCTGGGTGAGCTCATGGAACGGCGCCTCGCCCGCTGCGCGAACACCTCCGTCGTCACTTTTCAGATCGTCGCGAGCCGAGATCGTGTCGATGCTCGGCCTGCGGCCCGGTCGCGTCCGGGTCGTGCCCCCTGGCATCGACCCGGTGTTCACGCCGGGCACGGCCCGTGCCGGAGCCCACGGTGGTGGCGGTGGGGCGGTGGTCCCGGTCAAGCGCTTCGACGTGCTCATGGACGCCCTGGTGCAGGTGAAGCGCCACATCCCCGGTTTGCGCGCCGTGATCGTGGGCGAGGGCTACGAGCGGGCCCGCCTCGAGGCGCACCGCCGGTCCCTCGGGGCCGAGGGGTGGATCGACATGCCCGGCTTCATGGACCAGGCGTCGCTGGTCGAGATCTACCGCAGCGCCTGGGCGCTCGCCAGCACCTCGCAGCGCGAAGGGTGGGGGATGACCATCAGCGAGGCGGGGGCGTGCGCCACCCCGGCCGTGGTGTCGCGCATCGCCGGCCACCTCGACGCCGTGGAGGACGGGGTGAGCGGGCTCGTGGTGGGGGCAGGTGTCCCCCTCGCCGCCGCCTTGGCGGCGGGCCTGGCGCCGTGCTCATCGACGGGTCCCTGCGCTCCCGGCTGGGGCGTGCCGCCCGTCGCCGGGCCCTCGCCCTCACGTGGGAGGCCACCGCCACCGGGGCGCTCGAGCCGCTGGCGGAGGAGGTCCTGGCCCGGCGCGTGCCGGTGCGGTACCGGTAGGGCCGTGCTCGCCGTCGGGCTGACGGGGGGGATCGGGTCGGGCAAGTCGACGGTGGCCGACCTCCTGGTCGACGGGGTGCGGTGCTGATCGACGCCGACCGGATCGCCCGTGAGGTGGTGGCCCCCGACGGCCCCGCCTACCGACCCGCTGGTGGAGCGGTTCGGTCCCGGGATCCTGGCCGCCGACGGGACCCTCGACCGGGCGGCGCTGGCCGCCCTGGCCTTCCCCGACCCCGAGGCCCTGGCCGCGCTCAACGCCATCACCCACCCCGCCATCGGGGCCGTCATGGCCGAGCGCCGGGCGCCGCGGAGGGGACCGACAACGTCGTGGTCCTGGACATCCCGCTGCTGCGCCCCGCCCACCGCGAGCTGCTGGGCCTGGCCGCCGTGGTGGTGGTGGACTGCCCGGTGGAGATGGCCCTCGAGCCGGCTGGTGGCCACCGGGGCTTTCGCCCGGGCCGACGCCGAGGCCCGGATGGCGGCCCAGCGAGCCGGGAGGAGCGCCTGGAGGGGGCCGACTACGTCATCGACAACTGCGCCGACCTCGCCCACCTCCGGGCCGAGGTGGACCGGGTGTGGGCCGCGCTGGAGGCCCTGGCCGGCGCCGGGGGCCGGCCTGAGCGGCGGCCGGCCCGGCGGGGGGAGGCGACACACCCCCCCGGTACCATCGGGAGGTGCCCCGTCTCGAGGTCGTGACGCCCATGCGCCCGGCCGGGGACCAGCCCGGGGCCATCGCCTCGCTGGCCGAGGGCATCAGCCGGGGGGACCGCTACCAGACCCTGCTCGGGATCACCGGGAGCGGAAGACGGCCACCATGGCCTGGACCATCGAGGCCGTCCAGCGGCCCACCCTCATCATCGAGCCCAACAAGTCCCTGGCCGCCCAGCTGTCGGCCGAGATGCGGGAGCTCTTCCCCGACAACCGGGTCGAGTACTTCGTCTCCTACTACGACTACTACCAGCCCGAGGCCTATCTCCCCACCTCGGACACCTACATCGAGAAGGACTCGTCCATCAACGACGAGATCGACCGGCTCCGCCACGCCACCACCTCGAGCCTGCTGCTGCGGCGCGACGTCATCGTGGTGGCCTCGGTCTCGTGCATCTACGGCCTGGGGTCGCCCGACGAGTACAGCGAGCGCATCCTGGTCGCTGCAACCCGGCGACACCGTCGACCAGCGGGCCCTGCTGCGGCGCCTGGTGGACCTGCACTACGACCGCAACGACGCCGTGCTCGGCCGGGGCACTTCCGGGTCGCGGGGTGACACCGTCGAGCTGCACCCGGCCTACGAGCAGCAGGCGGTGCGCATCGAGCTCTTCGGCGACACGGTGGAGCGCATCCGCCCGTTCGACGCGCTCACCGGGGAGGCGGGCGAGGACCTCGACGAGCTGGTGGTGTTCGCCGCCACCCACTACGTGGCGGGGGACGAGGCCATGCAGCGGGCCATCGCGTCGATCGAGGCCGAGCTCCAGACCCGCCTGGCCGAGCTGCAGGGGGCGGGCAAGCTGCTCGAGGCCCAGCGCCTCCGGCTGCGCACCGAGCACGACCTCGAGATGCTGGCCGAGGTGGGGGTGGTGAACGGCATCGAGAACTACAGCCGCCATCTCGACGGGCGGCGCGCCGGGGAGCCGCCCCACACGCTTCTCGACTTCTTCCCCAAGGACTTCCTCACCGTCGTCGACGAGAGCCACGTGGCCGTGCCCCAGATCCACGGCCAGTACGAAGGGGACCGGTCCCGCAAGGCGACGCTGGTCGAGCACGGCTTCCGCCTGCCCTCCGCCCTCGACAACCGGCCGCTCACCTTCGAGGAGTTCGACGCGACCGTGGGCCAGGTGGTGTTCCTGTCGGCCACCCCCGGCTCCTACGAGATCGGCGTGTCGAGCCAGGTGGTGGACCAGGTCATCCGCCCCACCGGCCTGGTCGACCCCGAGGTGGTGGTGCAACCCACCACTGGGCAGATCGACGACCTGGTGGAGCGGATCCACAAGGCCTCCGAGGCGGGGGGCCGCACCCTGGTGACGACGCTCACCAAGAAGATGGCCGAGGACCTGACCGACTACCTCCTCGAGCTCGGCGTGCGGGTGCGCTACCTGCACTCCGACATCGACACCATCACCCGCATCGAGCTCCTGCGCGACCTGCGCCTCGGTGAGTACGACGTCCTGGTGGGCATCAACCTCCTGCGCGAGGGCCTCGACCTCCCCGAGGTGCAGCTCGTGGCCATCCTCGACGCCGACAAGACGGGTTTCTTGCGCTCGGCCTCGTCGCTCATCCAGACCATGGGGCGCGCCGCGCGCAACGTCGACGGTCTACGTGGTGCTCTACGCCGACACCATCACCGACGCCATGCGCCAGGCCATCGCCGAGACCCAGCGCCGGCGGGCGCTGCAGCAGAGCCTACAACGCCGAGCACGGCATCAACCCCACCACCGTGCGCAAGGCCGTGACCGACATCCTGGCCCGCATCCGGCCGGCCGGCAGCGCCGCCTCGGGGTCGGGCCCGGGCAGCCGGGGCGGGCGGAACCGTCCCGGCGCCACGAAGCGCCCCGGACGCGGTGGGCGGTCCCGGACCCCGGTCAGGCTCCCCGCCGGCGCGAGCGCGGCGGACGAGCTGGCCGACCTGACCGAGCTCCCCGTGGACGAGCTGCAGCGCCTGGTGGTGCGCCTCGAGCAGGAGATGCGCCTGGCCGCGGCGGAGCTGCGCTACGAGGAGGCGGCGCTGCTGCGCGACGACATCGCCGAGCTCCGCCTGGCCCTGGCCGAGGCGGAGGAGACGGCCACGCCGGGGGCGCTCACCGTCCCCGTGCCCACGGCCTGAGACAGGACAGACCCTGTCCGCCGCCCGGCGCACCGCCGGTATCCTCGCCCCGATGGCCGACCGCCTGGTGATCCGCGGGGCACGCGAGCACAACCTGCGCGACGTGTCGCTCGACCTGCCGCGTGACCAGCTCATCGTGTTCACGGGCCTGTCGGGGTCGGGCAAGTCGTCGCTCGCCTTCGACACCATCTACGCCGAGGGCCAGCGCCGCTACGTGGAGTCCCTCTCCTCCTACGCCCGGCAGTTCCTGGGCCAGATGGACAAGCCCGACGTCGACTTCATCGAGGGCCTGTCACCGGCCATCTCCATCGACCAGAAGTCGGCCAGCCGCAACCCCCGCTCGACGGTGGGGACCGTCACCGAGATCTACGACTACCTGCGGCTGCTCTACGCCCGGGTGGGCCGGCCCCACTGCCCCACGTGCGGGCGGCCGGTGGCGCGCCAGACCCCCCAGCAGATCGTGGACCGCATCCTCGACCTGGCCGAGGGGACGCGCTTCCAGGTGCTCGCCCCGGTGGTGCGTGGCCGCAAGGGGGAGTACGAGGCGCTGCTCGACGACCTGGCCAAGCAGGGCTTCGCCCGGGCCCGGGTGGACGGCGAGGTGGTGGAGCTGTCCGACCGCGGCGCGTGCGACCTGGCCCGCTACGAGCAGCACACCATCGAGGTGGTCGTGGACCGGCTGGTGCGCCGCGACGACATCCGCCAGCGCCTGACCGAGTCCATGGAGACGGCGCTGCGCCTGACCGACGGCATCGCCGAGATCGGGGTGCTGGGCGAGGACGGCAGCGAGGAGCTCATCACCTTCTCCGAGCACCTGGCGTGCACGTACTGCGGGCTGTCCTTCGAGGAGCCCGCACCCCGCAACTTCTCCTTCAACTCGCCCTACGGGGCGTGCGCGGCCTGCGACGGGCTCGGGACGCAGTTCGAGGTCGATCCCGAGCTGGTCGTGCCCGATCCCATCCTGTCGCTCGCCGACGGGGCCATCTCGCCGTGGGCGGGCGGCGCACAGCCGGTGGTTCGACCGCATCGTCGAGGCCGTGGCCGACGAGTACGGGTTCTCCACCACCACCCGGTGGTGCGGCTGTCGGCCAAGGACCGCAGAAGATCCTGCTGTACGGCTCGGGCCAGCGCCACGTGCAGCGTGCGCTACCGCAACCGCTAGGGCCGCCAGCGCTCGTTCACGTCGCCCATTCGAGGGGGTCGTCCCGTGGCTGCAGCGCCGCCACTCGCGAGTCGGACTCCGACTGGTGCGCCAGTGGGCGGAGGGCTTCATGCGCGAGGTGCCCTGCCCGGCGTGCGAGGGGGCCCGGCTGAAGCCGCGAGTCGCTGGCGGTGACCGTGGGGGGGCGCAACATCTACGAGCTGTGCAGCCTGTCGATCGCCCGTGCCTCGGAGGAGGTCGCCGCCCTCGACCTGACCGAGCGCGAGCACCTCATCGCCGACCGGGTGCTGCGCGAGGTCCGGGCCCGGCTCACGCTTCCTCCTCGACGTCGGGCTCGACTACCTGTCGCTGCCCGCGGCACCGCCACCTTGTCGGGGGGCGAGGCCCAGCGCATCCGGCTGGCCAGCCAGATCGGCTCTGGCCTGGTGGGCGTGCTGTACGTGCTGGACGAGCCCTCCATCGGCCTGCACCAGCGCGACAACCGCCGCCTGCTCGACACGCTCGTGCGCCTGCGCGACCTGGGCAACACCGTCATCGTGGTGGAGCACGACGAGGAGACCATCCGGGCCGCCGACCACGTGGTGGACATCGGGCCCGGCGCCGGCGAGCACGGCGGCGCGGTCGTCTACAGCGGCCAGGTCGCCGGGACTGTTGACCACGGCGGCCTCGGTGACGGGCCGCTACCTGGCGGGGGAGCGGACCGTGCCCGTCCCCGAGAAGCGCCGCCCCGGGTCCGGTGACCGGCTGGTGGTGCGCGGGCGCGCGCGAGCACAACCTGCAGCGGCATCGACGTCGCCTTCCCCCTCGGGTGCCTGGTGGCGGTGACCGGCGTGTCCGGCTCGGGCAAGTCCACCCTCGTGAACGACATCCTCCTGCCGTCGATGCTGGGCCAGGTGCACCGGGCCCGCACCACACCGGGCCAGCACCGGAGCATCGACGGCGTGCAGTACGTGGACAAGGTGGTCGACATCGACCAGTCGCCCATCGGCCGCACCCCGCGGTCCAACCCGGCCACCTACACCGGGCTGTTCGACCACGTGCGCAAGCTCTTCGCCCAGGCGCCCGAGGCCAAGGTCCGGGGATACCAGCCCGGGCGGTTCTCGTTCAACGTGCGCGGCGGCCGCTGCGAGGCGTGTGCGGGGGACGGCACCATCAAGATCGAGATGCACTTCCTGCCCGACGTGTACGTGCCCGTGCGAGGTGTGCGGGGGGGCCCGCTACAACCGCGAGACGCTCGAGGTGACGTTCAAGGGCAAGAACATCGGCGACGTCCTCGACATGTCGTGCGAGGAGGCGCTGGTGTTCTTCGCCAACCAGCCCACCATCGCCCGGCACCTGCAGACCCTGGTGGACGTGGGCCTCGGCTACATCCGGCTCGGGCAGCCCGCTCCCACCTTGTCGGGCGGCGAGGCCCAGCGGGTGAAGTTGTCATCGGAACTGTCGCGACGCTCGACCGGCCACACCCTGTACGTCCTCGACGAGCCCACCACGGGCCTGCACTTCGACGACGTGCGCAAGCTCCTCGAGGTGCTGTCGCGCCTCGTGGACCAGGGCAACACCGTCATCGTCATCGAGCACAACCTCGACGTGGTGAAGACCGCCGACTGGATCGTCGACCTCGGGCCCGAGGGCGGCGAGCGCGGCGGACGGGTGGTGGCCGAGGGCACGCCCGAGGAGGTGGCCGACGTGGCCGCCAGCTACACCGGGGCCGTGCTCGCCCCCGTGCTCGCCCGCGAGAGCCGCCGCCTGGCGGGGGGCGAGCGGCGCACGGCGATCCGGGCCAAGGCCGTGCCACCCACCAAGGCCGTGCCACCCACCAAGGCCGTGCCACCCACCAAGGCCGTGCCACCCACCAAGGCCGTGCCACCCACCAAGGGCGTGTCGCGCACCAGGGGCGCCGCGCCGGCAAAGGCCGTGCGCACCAAGGCGGCGCCGCGCACGAAGGCGGCACCGGCCAAGGCGGCGAAGGCGCTGCCGGGCACGAAGGCGGTGCGGGGTCGCCCCGCCGGCGGTGCGGGGCGTGTGGCCCGACCGCGCCGGGCGGGCTGATGGCCGTCGTCCGTCGCGACCACGTCCTGCGCTTCCTCCGGGCCTACGAGGAGCAGTGGCGCTCGCCCGGCACCGGGCGCCTGGCCGAGCTGTTCACCCCCGACGTCGTCTACGCGCCGTCGCCCTGGGCCGAGCCCGTGCAGGGCCTGGCCGAGCTGGCCCGCTTCTGGGAGGCGGAGCGCTCCGGTCCCGACGAGTCGTTCACCATGGCGAGCGAGGTGCTGGCGGTGGACTCCGACACCGCCGTGGTGCGCGTCGGGGTCGAGTACCACGAGGGCGGGGGCCGGCCGTGGCGTGACCTGTGGGTGCTGCGTTTCTCCTCCGGCGGGCGGTGCCGCTCCTTCGAGGAGTGGCCCTTCGCCCCCGACACCGAGGACGGGCACGGCACCGGCGCCTGATCAGGTGATCTCGAGCATCCGCTCCAGTGCCACCCGGGCCCGACCACGCGGTGTCGGGGTCGACGGTGATGCGGTTGTGCACCACCCCGTCCACGAGGCCGTCGAGCACCCAGGCCAGGTGGGCGGCGTCGATGCGGAACATGGTCGAGCACGGGCACACGATGGGGTCGAGCGACACCACCGTCTTGGTGGGGTGCTCGTGGTCGAGCCGGCTGACGAGGTGGATCTCGCGTGGCCACCCCGATCACCGCCCCGTCCGGCGCCTCGTCCACGGCGCGGATGATGAAGTCCGTCGAGCCCACGCTGTCGGCCATCTCCACCACGTCGTGCGCGCACTCGGGGTGCACCACCACCATGCCGTCGGGGTGCTCGGCCCGGAAGGCGGTGACGTGCTCGGGCCGGAAGCGCTGGTGCACCGAGCAGTGGCCCTTCCACAGCAGCAGCGTGGCCTCCTTGACGTCGGCGTCGGCGAGGCCGCCCATCTCCTGGCGGGGATCCCACACCCGCATGTCGGGCTCGCCCCACCCGAGCTGGTAGCCGGTGTTGCGGCCCAGGTGCTGGTCGGGGAAGAAGAGCACCTTGTCGCCCTGGGCCCGCCCCGTGCCCTCGGGGTCGAGCGCCCAGCGCAGCACGGCGCGGGCGTTGGACGAGGTGCACACCGCCCCCCCGTGGTGCCCCACGAACGCCTTCAGCGCCGCCGACGAGTTCATGTAGGTGACGGGCACCACCCGCTCGGTGTCGGTCACCTCGGCCAGGGCCTCCCACGCCTCCTCCACCGACTCGATGTCGGCCATGTCGGCCATGGAGCACCCGGCGTTCAGGTCGGGGAGGATCACCTGCTGGTGCGGGGCGGTGAGGATGTCAGCCGACTCGGCCATGAAGTGGACGCCGCAGAACACCACGTAGTCGGCATCGTGGCGGTCGGCGGCGGTCCGCGACAGGCCGAAGGAGTCGCCGCGGGCGTCGGCCCAGCGCATGACCTCGTCGCGTTGGTAGTGGTGGCCGAGGACGAGCAGCCGGGGCCCGAGGGCCGCCTTGGCTTCGCCGATCCACCCGGCCAGCTGGTCGGGTGTCGCGCCGCTGTAGCGCTCGGGGAGCGCTCGTTGCAACCGGAACATGGTCGAACCCCCTTCGGGGAGCACTCCGATTGAGACCGGCGGGGACAGCCTGGTCGCCCATCCGCGGGGTTGTCGGCCTCGGAGCGGTATGCACGCCGGGATACCAGGCCGGCGCTCACCAGCGAGTCTACGCGCCGGGCCCTCCGCTTCGCTCGACCCACCCCGAGACATCCCCGTGCGACGAGGTGGGTGTGGAGGCGGGCCCGGCTGCTCCGGGCCCGGTCCGGGGTGCCGACCCGGTCGGGTGCCCCGGCACGGCACAGTAGGAGGGTGCGCAACCGTCCGGCCCCGGGATCGATCCCCGACACCCCCGGCTCGTACCAGTTCCTCGACACCCAGGGCCGCGTCCTGTACGTGGGCAAGGCCAAGTCGCTGCGCAGCCGGCTGTCGAACTACTTCGCCGACCCCGCCACCCTGGCGCCGCGCACGGCGCAGATGGTGGCCCTGGCCGACCAGGTGGAATGGATCCAGGTGGCCAACGAGGTGGAGGCCATTCTCCTCGAGTACGCCCTCATCAAGCGGCACCGGCCCCGCTTCAACATCCGCCTGGCCGACGACAAGTCCTACCCGTCCATGGCCGTCACCCTGGCCGACGAGTGGCCCCGGGCGGCGGTGGTGCGGGGCCGGCGCCGGCCGGGAGTGCGCTACTTCGGGCCCTATGCCCACGTGGGGGCCATCCGCGACACCCTCGACCTGCTCCTGCGCACCTTCCAGGTGCGCACGTGCTCCGACAGCAAGCTGGAGCGTCACACCAAGCTGGGCAAGCCCTGCTTGCTGTACCACATCGAGCGGTGCTCGGGTCCGTGCATCGGGGCGGTCGACCGGGCCCGCTACGACGAGATGGTCGAGGACCTCATGGCCTTCCTGGCCGGGGACACCGACGACGTCGAGCGCCGCCTGACCGCCGAGATGGAGCAGGCCGCGGCGGAGCTCGACTTCGAGCGCGCCGCCCGGGTGCGCGACCGCCTGCACACGCTGCGCATGGCGTGCGAGCGCCAGCAGGTGGTCACCGAGCGTCCCGAGGACCTCGACGTGGTGGGGATCGACCAGGACGCCCTCGAGGCGGCGGTGTGCGTCTTCCACGTGCGCCGGGGCAGGGTGGTGGGCCGGCGGGCCTTCGTGGTGGACAAGGTGGAGGACCTGACGCCGCCCCAGCTCGTGGGGCGCGTCCTCGAGGAGCTCTACGCCGACGCCGAGCCCGAGGCGGCCCCCGAGCACGACGGGGCGCGGGTGCGGGGCCGGGACCGCTCGGGCTGGACGTCGGGGGCGGGCGACCCCCGCTCGTGGGGGACCGAGGGCGCGGCGGCCCCCGGCGTGCCCCGCCAGGTGCTCGTACCCGAGCTGCCCGACGAGCCCGACGTGTACGAGGCCTTCCTGGGCGGCCGGCGGGGCGGGGCGGTGGCCCTCCGCGTGCCCCAGCGCGGCGGCAAGCGGGCCCTTCTCGACACCGTCACCCGCAACGCCGGCGAGGAGCTGGCCCGGCACCGCCTGCGCCGGGCCTCGGACCACGACAGCCGGGCCCGCGCCCTGGAGTCGCTGCGCCAGGTGCTCGGCCTGGAGCAGGCCCCGCTGCGCATCGAGTGCTACGACATGAGCCACCTGCAGGGCACCGACTACGTGGGGTCCATGGTCGTGCTCGAGGACGGGCTGCCCCGCAAGTCCGAGTACCGCCGCTTCCGGCTGCGCCACGTGCCGGGCAACGACGACTACGCGGCCATGGAGGAGGTCCTCACGCGCCGCCTGACGGCGCTGCTCGAGGCGAGGGCCCAGACCCGCGGCGACGAGGCCACGGCCGGCAGCACACGGGCGCGGCGCTTCGCCTACCCGCCCCAGCTCCTCCTCCTCGACGGGGGCAAGGGCCAGCTGGGGGTGGGCGTGCGCGTCCTCGAACGCCTGGGCCTGCGCCGGGAGATCCCCGTCGCCGCGCTGGCCAAGACCTTCGAGGAGGTCTTCGTGCCCGGCCGGCCCGACCCGGTGTCGATCCCCCGGGGATCCGAAGCCCTGTTCCTGCTGCAGCGGGTGCGCGACGAGGCGCACCGCTTCGCCGTGTCGTACCACCGCCAGCTGCGGGGCAAGCGCATGACGGGCAGCGCCCTCGAGGGCGTTCCGGGCCTCGGTCCCGCCCGCCGGACCCGGCTCGTGCGCGAGCTCGGGAGCGTGCGGGCGGTGCGGGCCGCCTCGCTCGACGAGCTGCGGGCCCTACCCTGGCTCCCCGCCCCCGTGGCCGAGGCGCTCCACGCCCACCTGCACCGGCCGCCGCCCCGGGCCCGGGTGGAACCGCGCCCCCGACCTCGACCCCGTCCGTGATCCCGTGCCCCCGGCCCCGGCCACCCCGGCCACCCCCGCTGCCCCTGAGACCCCCGCCGCCCCCCGGCCGGGGCCCCGGCCCGAGGAGCGCTCGGGCTCCAAGCCGGCGCCACGCTAGGTCGGCGGGGTGGGGGAGGATGGACCCATGGGACACGGGTCGGTGAAGAGGGCGCGGGCGGTGAGCGACTACCTCCTCATCACGGGAATGTCCGGCGCCGGCCGTTCCACCGCCGCCGCCGCCCTGGAGGACGCCGGCTGGTACGTCATCGACAACATGCCGCCCTCGCTGCTGTCGGAGGTGGCCGAGGTGGTCGGCCGGCCCGGGTCGGTGCACCAGCGGGTGGCGCTCGTCATCGGGCGGGGGGGGGAGCCCGGGTGGACGAGGCCCTGCCCGCCGTCGACGCCCTGCAGGCCCGGGGCCACCGGGTGCGCCTGCTGTACCTCGACGCCCCCAATGACGTCCTGGTGCGGCGCTTCGAGGGGACCCGCCGCCGCCATCCCATCGCCGAGCGGCAGGTGGCCGAGGCCATCGCCGACGAGCGGCGGCTGCTCGAGGGGATCAGGGAGCGGGCCGACGTGGTGGTGGACACGGCCGAGCTCAACGTGAACCAGCTGCGCCAGCGGGTCCTCGACCTCTTCGGCGACGAGTCCGAGCCCGGCATGCGCACGTCGGTGGTGTCCTTCGGGTACAAGCACGGCCTGCCCCTCGACGCCGACCTGGTCTTCGACTGCCGCTTCCTCCCCAACCCCCACTGGGTGGAGAAGCTCCGTCCCCTGTCGGGCCTCGACGCGCCGGTGCGCGACTACGTCATGGCCGAGCCCGCCACCCACGCCTTCCTCGACCGGGTGGACGACCTGGTGGGCACCCTGCTGCCCGCCTTCGTGGAGGAGGGCAAGTCCTACCTGACCATCGCCCTGGGCTGCACCGGCGGGCATCACCGCTCGGTGGTCCTGGCCGAGGAGCTGGCCCGGCGCCTGGGGTCGCGCGGCACCCATCCCATCGTCATCCACCGGGACATCGGACGATGAACGCCACCGGACCGCGGTGGTGGCGGTGGGCGGCGGCCACGGGCTGGCGGCCACGCTGCGGGCGGTCGCGCGCCTACGCCGGCGAGCTGACCGCCGTGGTGTCGGTGGCCGACGACGGCGGGTCGTCGGGGCGCCTGCGGCGCCAGCTCGGCATCGTCCCCCCGGGGACCTGCGGGTGTGCCTGGTGGCGCTGGCCGAGCCGGGGTCGGCCCTGGCGGCCGCCTTCGACCACCGCTTCGACGGCGACGAGCTGGGCGGCCACGCCCTCGGCAACCTGGTCATCGTGGGCCTGCTGGCCTCGTGCGGCGACCCCCAGGCCGGCCTGGACGAGGCCGGGCGCCTCCTCGGGGCCGTGGGCAGGGTGGTGCCCGCCGCCACCGAGCCCGTGGTGCTCAAGGCCGTGGCCGACGGGGGCGAGATCGAGGGGCAGACGGCGATCATGCGCACGGCGCACATCCACCGGGTGTCGCTCGTGCCCACCGATCCGCCCGCCTCGCCCGCGGCGGTGGCCGCCCTGGCCCGGGCCGACCAGGTCGTCATCGGGCCCGGATCCCTGTTCACGAGCGTCCTGGCCGCCGTGGCCGTGCCCGGCATCGCCGAGGCCGTCCGGCGCTCCCGGGGCGGCGGGTGTACGTGGCCAACCTCCGTCCCGAGGGGGAGGAGACCCTGGGCTTCGACGTGGCCGCCCACGTGGCCGCCCTCGAGGCCCACGGGGTCACCGTGGACGTGGTGCTGGCCGATCCGGCCGCCATCGACCTCGGGGACGTGGGGGTGCCGGTGGTGCGCGCCGCTCTGGCCAAGGCCAACGGATTGGCCCATGACCCGGAAAGACTGGCGGTCGCCCTCGCCGGTCTGGTCGGATAGGGCCGATGACGGTACGGGTGGGGATCAACGGGTTCGGACGGATCGGGCGCAACTTCCTGCGCGCCGCCAAGAAGCAGGGGGCCGACGTCGAGGTGGTGGCGGTCAACGACCTGACCGACGCCGCCACCAACGCCCACCTGCTTCGCTACGACACCACCCACGGGCGCTTCGACGGCGAGGTGCGGGCCGTGGGCGACACCATCGTGGTGGACGGCCGGCCCATCCGCGTCCTGGCCGAGCGCGAGCCCAAGGCGCTTCCCTGGGGCGAGCTCGGCGTGGAGGTGGTGGTGGAGTCGACGGGGCGCTTCACGGCCCGGGCCGACGCCGCCGCCCACCTCGAGGGCGGGGCGTGGCGGTGGTCATCTCCGCACCGGCGAAAGGTGCCGACGCCACCTTCGTCATGGGCGTCAACGACGACACCTTCGACCCCGACACCGACGTGGTGGTGTCGAACGCGTCGTGCACCACCAACTGCTTCGTCCCCATGGTGAAGGTGGTCGACGACGCCTTCGGCACGACGAGCGGTCTCATGATGACGGTGCACGGCTACACCAACGACCAGAACCTCCTCGACCTGCCCCACGCCGACCTGCGCCGGGCGCGGGCCGCGGCGCAGAACATCGTGCCCGCCTCCACCGTGCGGCGCGGGCCACGGGGCTCGTGCTTCCCGCCATGCAGGGACGCCTCGACGGCACGGCGCTGCGGGTGCCGGTGGCCGACGGGTCGATCACCGACTACACCGTGCTCGTGCCCCGCGCCGTCACCGTCGACGAGGTGAACGCCGCCTTCCGGGCCGCGGCCGAGGCCGGGCCGCTCGCCCGCGTGCTCGTCTACACCGAGGACCCCATCGTGTCCTCCGACATCGTGGGCAGCCCGGCGTCGTGCACCTTCGACGCCGGGCTGACCATGGTCATGCCCGTGGACGAGGCCAGCACCCTGGTGAAGGTGCAGGGGTGGTACGACAACGAGTGGGGCTACGCCAACCGTCTCGTCGATCTGGTGGCCCTGGTGGGGTCCGCCGGCCGGCCCGCGGCCTGAGCGGGCGGGACCTCTCCCCTCGTGCCGTCGCGCACCCCCGCCGCCGGACCACTCGCCGGGCTCCCGCTGCTCGAAGACCTTCCCGAGCTCGACGGACGGCGCGTCCTCGTGCGGGTGGACTTCAACGTCCCCATCGGCCACCTCCCGAGCGGCGAGCCCTTCGTGTCCGACGACTTCCGCATCCGCTCCGCCCTCCCCACCCTGACGTGGCTGCTGGAGCGGGGCGCGGCGGTGACCGCCTGCTCGCACCTGGGGCGGCCCAAGGGCAGGGTCGACCCCCGCTACGACGTGGCCCCGGTCCGCACCCGCCTGGACGAGCTCGTCCCCGGGGTGGCGCTGCTCGACAACCTGCGCTTCGACCCCGGCGAGGAGGGCAACGACCCGGCCTTCGTGGACCGCCTGGTGGAGGGCTTCAGCGCCTACGTGAACGACGCCTTCGGCTCCTCGCACCGGGCCCATGCCTCGGTGGTGGGCCCGCCCGCCCGCCTGCCGTCGGCCGCCGGGCGCCTCCTCGCCCGCGAGGTGGAGGTGCTCGGCGGCCTGCTCGTGGCGCCGGCCCGGCCCTTCGTGGCCGTGGTGGGTGGGGCCAAGGTGGCCGACAAGCTCGGCGTGCTCGGGCCCTGCTCACCAGGGTGGACACGCTGGTGGTGGGCGGGGGCATGGCCTTCTCCTTCCTCGCCGCCCAGGGACATCGGGTGGGGGCGTCGCTCGTCGACGCCGGCCACGTCGAGGACTGCCGGGCGCTGCTCGAGGAGTCCGGCGGCCGCATACTGCTGCCGCGCGACGTGGTGGCGCTCGCCCCCGGCGGCACGCTGGGCGAGGACACCGCCGGGCGGGGCGAGACGCACCTCTTCGGGTTGGAGATCCCCGACGGGTGGCGCGGCCTCGACATCGGGCCCGAGAGCGCGGGGATCTTCGCCGACGTCGTCACGGAGGCGGGGACGGTGTTCTGGAACGGGCCCATGGGGGCTTCGAGGACGACCGCTTCGCGGCGGGGACGGCGCGCTGGCCACGGCCATGGCCGCCACCCGGGCCTTCACCGTGGTGGGGGGCGGCGACACGGTGGCGGCCCTCGACCACATGAGCCTCGGCAACGACATCGACTACGTGTCAACCGGGGGCGGTGCATCGCTCGAGCTCCTCGAGCACGGGGATCTGCCCGGGCTCGAGGCGCTGCGCCACGCCTCCAACGCCCCGGCGGTGAGCGAATGGCCGCGGCGGACGGCGCACCGACGGCCGCTCGTGAGCGGCAACTGGAAGATGACCATGACCACCTGCAGTCGATCCGTACGGTGCAGGACCTCGGGCTGCGCCTGAAGCCGCCGATGTGGCATCGCTCGACGTGTCGGTGACCCCGCCTTACCAGCCTGCGCTCGGTGCAGACCGTCATCGAGGACCGCGCCATCCCTGTGGCCCTCGGTGCCCAGCACTGCCACGACGAGGACCAGGGTGCCTTCACCGGTGAGGTGTCCCGGCCATGCTGGCCGGCTGGGGGTGAGCTTCGTGATCGTCGGGCACTCCGAGCGCCGGCGGTTCTTCGGGAGACCGACACGATCGTGGCCTCGATACTCCGGGCCGTGCTGCGCCACGGGATGACCCCGCTGGTCTGCGTGGGGGAGACCGAGGAGGAGCGTGAGGCCGGCGCGACCGAGGCGCGGCTCACGGCCCAGGTGACCGCAGCGTTTGAAGGGCTGGCCCCCGACGCCGTGGCCGGCATGGTGGTGGCCTACGAGCCGATCTGGGCCATCGGCACGGGCCGGACGGCCACGGCCGAGGACGCCCAAGCGGCCTGTGCCCACGTCCGGTCGGTGGTGGCCGGGGTGGCCGGGGAGGAGGCGGCCGGAGCCACTGCGCATCCAGTACGGGGGGTCGGTGCGGCCAGACAACACCGCCGAGCTCCTGTGTCAGCCGGACGTCGACGGAGCCTCGTGGGCGGGGCAAGCCTCGACGCCGCCGAGTTCGCCGCCATCGTCCGGGGGCGGCGCGGGTGGTGGCCAAGGGCCGTTGAGGGAGCGCCTCTGGTAGCGTCGACCGGTCCCGAAGCTCGCGGAGCGCCCCGTGCTGACGATCGCAATCCTGGTCGTCGACATCCTGGTGTCCTGGCCCTCGTCTTCCTGATCCTCATGCACTCGGGCAAGGGCGGCGGCCTGTCGGACATGTTCGGCGGATCGGTCGGCCAGGCGGCCGCCGGTTCCACGGTGGTCGAAAAGAACCTCGACCGCATCACGATCACCGTCGCGGTGAATTTCGCCTTCACCACCGTCATCCTGGCGCTCCGCGTGCAGTGACGGCCGGTGCGGCCGGCCGACGGGGAGGGGGCGGGCGCTGCGCCCGCACGGTCGGCGCTCTCCTGGTTGTGTGCGTGACGGTGGCGTCGTGCGGTGCCGCTGCCGCTGCACCGGGCGGGGCGCCGGGGACGAAGCACACGCCGCCGCTCGTGGCAGGCAAGGGAGCACGTCACGGTCGGCCTCGACCAGGTGCCGGTGACGATGAACGACCACACCGTGGCCGGGG
>CAWIWK010000019.1:0-10593 GCA_963839605.1 uncultured Acidimicrobiales bacterium
ACCGGGTCACCGCCAACGGCGGCCATCTGGGGTCCAACCTGGGCGTGGTCGAGCTCACCCTGGCCGTGCACCGTGTCTTTGACTCCCCCGCGACATCGTGCTGTGGGACACCGGGCACCAGACCTATCAACAAGCTCGTCACGGTCGCAAGGACGCCTTTGCCACCCTGCGGCAGCCCGGCGGCATGTCGGGCTACCCGTCGCGTGCCGAGTCGCCCCATGACTGGATCGAGAACAGCCACACGTCGACCACGCTCAGCTACGCCCACGGCATGGCCGTGGGGCTGCACCGCCGGGGCGAGCACGACCGCCGGGTGGTCGCCGTCCTCGGCGACGGGTCGCTCACCGGCGGCATGGCCTACGAGGCGCTCAACAACCTGGGCCACGCCGGGACGGTCGTCATCGTCCTCAACGACAACGGGCGCTCCTACGCCCCCACGGTGTCGCGCCTGTCCTCGGGGCTGACGCATTTGCGCCTGGAGCCCTCCTACGTCCATGTCCGGGAGCGCACCCGCCGGGCGCTGCGGCGCATCCCCGGGCGCCGGCGGGGTGGCCTACTCCAGCCTGCACGGCCTCACAAGCGCCGTCCGCGAGATCGTCACCCCGCACCGCTTCTTCGAGACGCTCGGCGTCCGCTACGCCGGGCCCATCGACGGGCACGACATCGCCGGCATGGAGCTGGCCCTCGCCCACGCGGCGGAGTGGGACGGCCCCATCGTCGTCACGTTATACCCAGAAGGGCCACGGTTACGCCCCCGCCGAGGAGGACGACATCCAGCGCCTCCACGACTTCAAGGTCCAGCCGAGCGCGCGGCACATCTGACACGAGCATCGCCCCCGCGTGCGTACACCGACGCCTTCACCCGGGCCGTGCTGCGGGCGGCGCGGACCCGGCCCGAGGTGGTGGCGATCACCGCGGCGATGCCCGGGCCGACGGGGCTGCTCCCCTTCCAGGCCGAGTTCCCCGACCGCTTCCTCGACGTGGGGATCAGCGAGCAGCACGCCGTCACCGCCGCGGCGGGCATGGCCATGGTCGGGCTACGCCCGTGGTGGCCGTGTACTCGACCTCTTCCCCCGCGCCTTCGACCAAGCCAACCTGGACGTGGGCCTCCACCGGCAGCCCCCTGGTCTTCGCCCTCGACCGGGCCGGCATCACTGGCGACGACGGGCCCAGCCACCACGGCATCCTCGACCTGTCCCTCAGCCTGTCGGTGCCGGGGATGACGGTGTTCGCCCCTTCGTCGGCCCAGGAGGTCGACGTCATGCTGGACGAGGCCCTGTCGCTGGCCGGGCCCTCGACCATCCGCTTCCCGAAGACCCCGGCGCGCCAGGCCGGCCCGGGCTCGGTGGGCAGCGGCCTGCGGGCACGCCTGGTCCGCCGGGAGATGGCACGGTGTGCATCCTGGCCGTGGGCAAGATGCTCGAGGCGGCCGAGGAGGCGGCGGGCAAGCTGGCCGCCGACGGGGTCGACGCCACGGTGTGGGACGTGCGGGTGGTGTCGCCCCCCGACCCCGCCATGCTGAGCGACGCCGCCGCCCACGGGCTGGTGGTGACGGTGGAGGACGGCATCCGGGTGGGCGGCGCCGGGAGCTTCCTCCTCGACGCCATGCGCGGCCTGCCCGACCTGGACCGCCCCCTGCCCCCCGTGCGCACGCTGGGGGTGCCCCGCACCTACATCCCCCAGGGCAAGCCGGACGGGATCCTCGCCTCCCTGGGCCTCGACGGGCCGGGGGTGGCCACGGCGGTGACCGAGGCCCTCGCCACCGAGCGGGACCGCTTGCGCCTCCCCTGACGCCGGATCGGGCGCCGACGGCGTCCGGCGGGACCCCCGCACCGGCCCGGCTGGGAACCACACAGAAACTTGTTCTAGTTTGTCCCCCGTGGAGTTCAACCTGGCCGACCTGTTCGAGGCGGCGGTCGACGCCTTCCCCGATCGCGAGTACCTCGTGGCCGATGGGCGACGCCTCACCTACGCCCACATGGACGAGCGCGCCAACCGCCTGGCGCACCACCTCGCCGCCGCCGGCGTGGGGACCGGGGACCACGTCGGCATCTACGCCTACAACAGCGCCGAGTGGGTGGAGACGGCGTGGGCCGTGTTCAAGCTGCGGGCGGTGTGGATCAACATCAACTACCGCTACGTCGAGGACGAGCTCCGCTACCTGTTCTCCAACGCCGATCTGGTCGCCCTCGTCCACCAACGCCAATTGCACCGCGGGTGGCGACGTTGCTCCCCGAGCTGCCGACGCTCCGCCACGTGGTGGTGATCGACGACGACAGCCAGGAGCCCGACCCCTGCCACGACGCGGTGGACTTCGAGACGGCCATGGCCGGCGGCGCACCGGATCGTGACTTCGCCCCCCGGTCTGGTGACGACCTCTACATCCTCTACACGGGTGGGACCACGGGCATGCCCAAGGGCGTGGTGTGGCCCCAGCGCAACGTCTTCTACGCGCTGGGCGGTGGCATCGACGCGCTGACCGGCGTCGCGCCGAGCGCCCCCAGCACATGGTCGAGAAAGGGGTCGCCGCCGGCGGCCAGCTCACCTTCCTCCCCATCGCCCCCCTCATGCACGGCGCCACGCAGTGGGCGGTCATGGGACAGAGCTTCGTGGGGAACCGGATCGTGCTCGTGCCGCGCTTCGACCCGCACGAGGTGTGGACCATCGTGGGCCGCGAGAAGGTCAACATGATCATGATCACCGGCGACGCCATGGGCAAGCCGCTCATCGAGGCGCTCGACGAGCCCGACGTCGACTACGACCTGTCCTCGCTCATCGGCATCACCTCGACAGCCGCCCTTTTCTCGCCGTCGGTGAAGGACGCCTTCTTCGCCCGCTTCCCGAATCTCATCATGACCGACGCCATCGGGTCGTCGGAGGGTGGCAACAACGGGATCTCCATGGTCCAGCGGGGGGCCACCGCCATGAAGAGCGGGCCCACCGTGTCCTCCACCGGTGGGACCGTGGTCTTCGACGAGAACCTCGAGCTCGTGAAGCCGGGGTCCGGGCGTCATCGGGAAGATCGCCCGTTCAGGCGACATCCCCATCGGCTACTACAACGACCCCGTCAAGAGCGCCGAGGTCTTCATCACGGTGGACGGCACGCTGCTTTGTCATGCCCGGAGACTTCGCCACGGTCGAGGCCGACGGCTCGGTGACACTGCTCGGCCGCGGCTCGATCTGCATCAACTCGGGGGGCGAGAAGATCTTCCCCGAGGAGGTCGAGGCCGTCGTGCGCTCACACCCGGACGTGATGGACGCCATCGTGGTGGGCGCCCCCGACGAGCGGTTCGGCCAGCGGGTCGCCGCCATCCTCGAACCCAGGCCGGGCCGGGCCGCACCCTCGCTCGAGGCGGTCCAGGAGCACTGCCGCAAGCACGTGGCCGGCTACAAGGTGCCGCGCCAGCTGCACGTGGTGGACAAGATCGAGCGCTCCCCGAGCGGCAAGCCCGACTACCCCTGGGCGAACGCCATCGTGACGACACAACCAGCAGTGGGTTGAGCCCGGTCGACCTGCGCGAGCTCGTGGGCGGCGGTCGCGCCGCCGTGCTCACCATGGAGCTCCAACGGGGTGTGGTCGGGGACCTGTCGAGCTTTCCCGAGCTGACCGCGGCGGTGCGCGACGGCGGCGTCCTTGGCAACGCCGAGCGCCTGCTGTCCCGGGCCCGCCGCAGGTGTCCCGGTGGTGCACTGCACGGCCGGGTTCCGGCCCGACCGCCGCGGCTCGCCGGCCAACTCGCCGCTCATCACGGTCATGCTGCGCCGGCCCGAGCACCTGGTGGAGGGCACGGCCGCGGTCGAGATCGTCCCCGAGATCGGACCGACGCTCGGTGACCTTGTCTCGCACCGCCGCCACGGGGTGTCCCCCTTCGTGGGCACGACGCTCGACCCCACGTTGCGCGCCCTCGGCGTCACGACCGTGATCGCCACAGGCGTGTCGCTCAACCTCGGCATCCCCGGCCTCGCCATCGAAGGCGTCGACCTCGGGTACAAGGTGGTGGTCGCCACCGATGCGGTGGCGGGGGTCCCCGGCGACTACGCGGAGGCCATGATGCGCCACACCCTGTCGCTCGTGGCCACGCTCGCCACCGTCGACGAGGTCGCCGCCGCGTTCGGCTGAGCGTGCGGGCGGCGCGGGTGCCGGTGCGGCCACCCCATGTGCGGTGCGTCGGGACCGCCGCCGCGGTGCCGACCCCGGGGGGGCCGAGGGTGACACTGCAGCGGCAGCCCGACCAAGCGCCGACACCACCGAGGACCCGCCTCAAGGCGACGACACCAGAGCCCCCCGCACATGACGCACAGGACGGCCGGGCACGAGGCTAGTTGACCTGCGGAGTTCGCACTTAGTTGGGAGCCCGTGGCCGCGCCCTTGGTAGTGTCTGGCGTCGTGGAGGACGAGGAGGGCCGATCCTTCGTCGAGAACGCGCTCGAACCGTTCAACCCCGCACTGGCAGTGGTCGTGCGCCATGCGCTTCACCACCTCGCCACCGACGTCACCGATGTCAGTTCCCGACGGTCCGCACTGGTGATGGCGCCCCACCCCGACGACGAGACGCTCGGTGCCGGCGCCACCATCATGCGCAAGGTCGACGCCGGCACCCCGGTCCATGTCCTCGTGGTGACCGACGGGTCCAAATCACCCGTGGGGGACCCCATCGAGGTGGCGGCGCTGCGGTCCGCCGAGCTGGCCGCGGCCCGCGCCGCGCTGGGCCTGACCGCCGGCGACGTCACCGAGCTGGGCTATCCCGATGCCGAGCTCGATCCGGCCGACGACACGCTGGTGGGCGCCATCGCCGAGGTGGTGGCCGCCGTCTCCCCGGAGGAAATCCTGGTCACGGGGTCGAACGATCCCCACGGCGATCACGCCGCCCTCGGTGTGGCGGCGCGCCGGGCCGTGGCCGGCACCCGTACCCGCCTGCTCACCTACCCCGTGTGGCAGTTCGAGCGGCCCATCCGGCTGCTGGGCCAGATGTTGCACTCGGGACGCCCGGAGCTGGTGAGCACCGAGGGGTACCTGGAGCGCAAGGGCGCCGCCGTGGCCGCCTACGCCTCGCAGCTGGCGGCGGGCGACGGCGATCCCGAGGGCCTGCACCCCAGCTTCCTGCGCAACTTCACGGGGCCCTTCGAGCTGTTCTTCCCTGAGCGCGGCCTGGGAAGCTGACCCCGGCGCGGTCGGCTCAGGCGCCGACCTGGGCCAGGCGCTGGCGGGTGGTGCTGTGCACCGGATCCTTGTCGAACTGGGGAAGGACGTGGCGCCCGAAGGTGGCCACCGCCTCCTCGCACACCTCGATGGGCATCGACGACGACAGCATGCCGAAGCTCAGCTGGTCCGCACCGGTGTCGGCGAAGCGCTGGATCGAGCGCGCCACCTCCTCGGGGTCGCCCACGGCGATCAGACCGCTGTCGATGTTCTTGTCGATCTGCTCGGGCGTCGAGGCGGGCAGGAGGTTCGGCCACTCCGGCAGGCCCGGCGGGCGCGGGAAGGTGTCGAGGTAGCGGAACACCAGGCTCAGGTGGACGTGGCTGTCGATGTCGGCGAAGATCTCCCGGGCCCGGCCGCCGTCCTCGAGGCACAGCATCTGCGTCGTGATCATGACGTTGTTGTTGACATACCCACCGACCGGCTCGGCGTTCTCGATCTCCTTCTTGTACTTCTCGATGAGCGGGGCGAAGCCCTCGGGCTTGCCGAAGGCGAAGCACAGCACGCCCAGTCCCTGGCGGGCGGCGAGCTCGAACGTGCCCGGGCTGCCCGCCGCCACCCACAGGGGCGGATGCGGGTTGGTGTAGGGCTTGGGGAGGACGTTGCGCGTCGGCATGGAGAAGAACCGGCCGTCGTAGGAGTAGTCCTCCTCCTTCCACATGCGCACGATCTGGGGCAGCGTCTCGGCCACCATCTCGCGGGTCAGCTCCTGGTCCTCGATGCCGAAGCCCTTCTGCTCGGTCGTCGACGACCCGCGGCCGGTGCCGAACTCGAACCGGCCCTCGGAGAGGTGGTCGAGCATGGCCACGCGCTCGGCCACCCGGGCCGGGTGGTTGGCAGGCGGGGTGAGGTTGAAGATGCCCGATCCGAGGTGGATGTTCTTGGTCTGGGCGGCGGAGAAGGCCATGAAGGACTCGTTGGCCGACAGGTGCGAGTAGTCGGTCAGGAAGTGGTGCTCGGACGACCACGAGTACTTGAAGCCGGCCGTGTCGGCGGCCCGGATATAGGCCAGCTCGTCCATGATGCGGTCGTGCTCGGCGGAGGCGCCGTGCTCCTGCCGGTACTGGGGCAGAAGGCTGACGGCGTTGAAGATCCCGAACTCCATGGCGGACAGCTCCCCTCGCTCGGTCGGCGACGGTACCACCTTGCCATTGAAAATGCAACGTGTTCCAATTATCTGCCATGGACACCATGGCAGAGCTGTTCGGGGCCCGCGCCCACGACGACCACACGGGACTGGTGGCAGGTGACGCCTCCTGGACCTGGTCGGAGGTGGTGGCCGGGGCCGCCCAGCGGGCCTCGCTCCTGGCCGAGCGGCGCGCCCCGGGACCGTTCCACGTGGCCACCCTGCTCGACAACGTGCCCGAGCACGTCCTGTGGCTGGGGGCGACGGCCTTCGCCGGAGCCGTGCTCGTGGGCGGCAACCCGACGCACCGGGGTGCCGACCTGGCCCGCGACCTGGCCCACACCGAGTGCCAGCTCCTGGTCACCGACCGCGCCCACCTCCCCCTCGTGGACGGTCTCGACCTGGGTCCCGCCATCGGGACGGTGTCGGGCGCCAACCACCGTGTCCTCGTCGTCGACGGTCCCGGCTACGACGACACCCTCGCCGTCCATGCCGGGGCCCCCGTCCCCGATCCGGCCCGGACGAACGTGGAGGAGGAGAGCCTCGGCTACCTGATCTTCACGTCGGGGACCTCGGGCGCCCCCAAGGCGTGCCGTTGCACGCACGGTCGCCTGGCCCGCATCGGCACAATCGTGGCCCAGATGTTCTCCCTCACCCCCGAGGACGTGTGCTACGTGGCCATGCCCCTGTTCCACTCCAACGCCCTCATGGCCGGGCTCTCGCCCGCCGTGGCCGGCGGCGCCACGGTGGCGCTCCCCACGAGCGGACGCTTCTCCGCCTCGGGCTTCCTCCCCGATGTCCGGCGACACGGCGTCACGTACTTCAACTACGTGGGCAAGCCCCTGTCCTACGTGCTCGCCACACCCGAACGACCCGACGACGCCGACAACACGTTGGTGCGGGTGTTCGGCAACGAGGGCGCCGAACACGACGTCGTGCGCTTCGGCCAGCGGTTCGGATGCGTGGTGGTGGACAGCTACGGGTCCACCGAGGGCGGTGCCACGGTGCAGCGCACACCCGACACGCCGCGGGGCGTGCTCGGGCGGGCCCCCGAGGGCACCATGGTCGTCGACCCCGAGACAGCCAGGCAGTGCCCACCGGCGCGCTTCGACCTCCACGGCGGCCTCGTCAACGCCGAGGAGTCCATCGGCGAGCTCGTGTCCTCGGGCGGGGCGGCGGGTTTCGAGGGCTACTGGCGCAACGACGACGCCGAGCGGGCGCGCCTGCGCAACGGCTGGTACTGGACGGGCGATCTCGCCTACCAGGACGAGCAGGGCTTCTTCTACTTCGTGGGCCGGGCCGACGACTGGTTCCGGGTGGACGGAGAGAACTTCGCCGCCGCCCCCGTGGCCCGCATCCTCGAGCGCCATCCCGACGTGGTGCTCGCCGCTGTCTACGCCGTTCCCGACCCCGTGGTGGGCGACCAGGTCATGTCGGCGGTGCAACTGCGCCCGGGGGCGGTGTTCGACGCCGAGGAGTTCGCCGGCTTCCTGGCCGAGCAGCCCGATCTCGGGACCAAGTGGACGCCGCGCTTCGTGCGGGTGTGCCCCGAGGTGCCGGTGACGGCGACGTCCAAGGTGCTCGTCCGGGCGCTGCGGGCCGAGCGCTGGAACTGCGCCGATCCGGTGTGGTGGCGTCCGGGGCGTGCCCCGGACGCCCGCTACCAGCCACTGCTCGAGGCGGACGTGGCCGACCTCGAGGAATCGGTGTCGCAGCCCTGAGCCACTGCCTCACCGCACCTCCCCATTCCCCGCCCACGGGGGCCGGGTGTGCGGGCGGCCGCGCACGCCGCGTCTTCGTTAGCCTGCATGGACGATGGGACCGCGCACCGGGCCGGTCGGTAGGGCGTGGCGCGTCGTGCGACGCCACGGGGCGCTGTGGCTCGGCCTCGAGCTGCTCGGGTGGCTTGCCTTCGCCGGCTACCGCATCGGGGAGGCGGTCGCCACCATCCCCGCCGTGTGGCAGGACAGCGAGGGCTACCGGGCCGTGGCCGACAGCGGCTGGCTGAGCAAGGGCCTGTGGGCGGGGCCCGCGCCCCGGGCACACCCATCCTCATGAAGCTCACGGGAGCCGGCTACATCCACTACTCCGACGCCGAGGCGGTCATCGGCGTCCTGGCCTGGGGCCTGCTCGCCTTCACCGTGGGCCGGGCCGTCGGCGGCCGCTGGCGCGCCGTGCTGGCGTCGTGGGCCGTGCTGGCCTTCGCCACCGCGCCGCTCGTGGCCCAGTGGGACTGGTCGGCACTGTCCGAGAGCCCGTCACTGTCGGCCCTGGCCGTGCTGTGCGCCGTCGGGTTCTTGCTGGTGCGGCGGTTCACGTGGCTCCGCCTCGCCGCGCTCGGGGTCACGGCCCTGGCCTACGTCTTGTTGCGCGACGCCGATATCTGGGCCGTGGCGGCGGTGGGCGTCGTGCTCGTCGCCACGGGGGCGTTCGGATGCCTCCAGGGGATCGGGTTCAGCCCCGAGGGGTGGCGGGCCACGTTGCGGGCCAATCTCAGCCGCGTCCGCCAGCCCCTGCTGGTGGGGGCGACGCTGGTCGTGGTGGCCGCGTTCGGCGGCGTCGCGGCCGGTGTGGCGCAACGCGACGTCATGAACATGGACAACGTCTTCTACGTGCGCGTCTTCCCCTCCCCCGACATGGTGGCGTGGTTCGCGGCCCACGGCATGCCCGAGGCGCGCCAGATCGACGCCCTGGCGGCGGCGACGTCCGCCTCGCCGGGGGTGGCCAAGCTCGTGGCCCCCGATTGGGCCGCCGCCACCTGGAAGCCCCTCGACCTGTGGATGGCGCAGCGGGCCCAGACCACCTACGGGATCTTCCTCTTCACCCACCCCGTCTACGTCCTGCGCGCCCGTTCTCGACGCCGCCGCTCACGTTCGACAACGCCAACGGACAGCTCGGCTTCTACGCGCCCCCGGGCCGTGCGCTGTCGCTGTTCCAGACGGTGTTCGTCCCCGGGCGCTGGGTCGTCGTGGTCCTGGGCGTGCTGAGCGTGCTCGTGGCCCTGGGCCGGCGCCTGTGGCGCGTACGGGCGTGGTGCTTCATCGCCGCCTTCACGGTGGTCGGGCTCGTCACCATGCTCATCGCCTGGCACGGCGACGCCCAGGAGGTGACGCGGCACATGGTGGAGGGAGACGTCGAGGCGCGGCTCGGGGTCCTGCTGTCACTGGTGTTCGTGGCGCTCGCCCCCAAACCGGGACGCGCCACGGGCGAGGAGGCCGGCCTGGAGTCCGGCGCTCAGCGGTCGACGCCGAGGATCAACCCGCTCGTGGGAACGCCGGTGCCGGCCGTCACCACCACGTGCTCGGTCCCCGCCACCTGATTGACCGCCGTGCCCCGTACCTGACGGACGCCTTCGGCGATCCCGTTCATGCCGTGGATGTAGGCCTCGCCCAGCTGCCCGCCGTGGGTGTTGGTGGGGAGCTTGCCTCCCGGCCCGATGTGCCCGTCGCGCAGGAACTCCTTGGCCTCGCCCCACTCGCAGAACCCGAGCTCCTCGAGCTGGTAGAGCACGAACGGCGTGAAATGGTCGTAGAGCACGGCGCATTGCATGTCGTCGGGACCGAGCCCCGAGGTCTCCCACAGCTGGCGCGCCACCACACCCATCTCCGGCAGCCGGGTCATGTCGTCGCGGTAGTACGAGGTCATCATGTCCTGCTGGGCCCCTGAGCCCTGGGCCGCGGCGGAGATCACGGCCGGGGGGCGGGGGCCGTTGCGGGCCCGCTCGAGGCTCGTCACCACGAGCGCCTGCCCGCCGTCGGACTCCTGGCAGCAGTCGAGCAGGCGCAGTGGTTCGACGATCCAGCGCGACGCCTGATGGTCCTCGAGGGTGATGGGCTTTCCGTAGAACCAGGCGGCCGGGTTGGTGGCGGCGAAGGCGCGGTCGGCCACCGCCACCCGGCCGAAGTCCTCGGTGGTGGCCCCGGTGACGTGCAGGTACCGCTGGGCGAACATGGCGACCCACGACGCCGGGGTGAGCAGGCCCTGCGGCGCGTACCACGGCGAACCCGGCGTTCTCGGCGTTCGGCACCGGCGCCCGTCCCTGCACCCCGGTCCCGAACCGGTGGCCCGAGCGCTCGTTGAAGGCGCGGTAGCACACCACCACGTCCGCCACCCCGCTCGCCACGGCCATGGCCGCCTGGTGCACGGTGGCGCAGGCGGCTCCCCCGCCGTAGTGGATGCGGCTGAAGAAGCTGAGGTCGCCCATGCCGAGGGTGCGGGCCACCTCGATCTCGGGGTTGGTGTCGGCCGCGAAGGTGACGAGCCCGTC
>CAWIWK010000020.1:0-8812 GCA_963839605.1 uncultured Acidimicrobiales bacterium
CTGCCGCACTTCCTCGCCCAATGGTGTCAGGCGGAGCTTGTCGCCCGGCTCGAGCCAGCCTCGCACCCGCAGTGCATCAGCCGCACCCTCCCAGGCCTCCGCGGTCCAGACCGCGTGTCGCTCGCAAGAGCCGCTCCGGAACGTCGCCCGAAGCGGCATGGGTCACCAGCGCCTCCAGGCCGGACAGGCCCCGCACGACCAGTTGCGCGATGTGACCGTCGCCGTGGAACTCGCGCAGGATCGACTGGGCGTGCCACAGCACCAGATGGGGCTCGGAGGGCCACGCCACGTCGGCGTGGGCGGCCGCCAACGGTCGCCCCTCCACGTGTCGGGCCGCCTCCTCGGCGGCGAGCCGGGCCAGTTCGGCGGCGCGCCGCATCTCGTCGGACCCCAGCACGTCCTCGCCGAGCAAACGCCGGTATGCCGCGTCGACGGCGGTGAAACGGGCCCGGACGAGTGCCACGGGCGTCGCCACCTCCCAGGCGGCCGGAATCGCCGCATGCACCAACTCCGGGTTGAAGTTGAAGAAGGTCGAGACGACCACATCGGCCGTCACAGCGCCCATCGGCGCAGCCCTGGAAGCGAAGTAGCCCGCCTGCCCCGCGATACCGAGCCGGACGTACGCATCTGCCGCCTCGGGCACGAAATAGATGATCCCGTGCAATGGCTCCAGGGTCCGCCATGTCTTGCGCGCCAGCACGGCGCCCTCGGCGTCCATCCCCTCTGCTCCGATCACAAGCTCTCCTCCCCCATCAGCGTCTCGACCAACCGGCTCGTCGCCGCCACCAATGGCCGTCGGCTCGAATCGTCGCGCACGATCAGATCCCTCCCCTCGCGTTCACCTTCGGCCGCGCCGCTTCGCGGCAAATCAGCAATCCCGCCAGGTAGTCCCAGCTGTAGAGGGTGCTTCGTCCCACCACCACGTAGGCGTCCAGGACCCCCTCGGCGACGGCGCAGCACTCGAGTGAGGCCGCCCCGAGCGCCCGGAATTGCGCCCACCCCGGGTAGACGCCGGGGAAGCCCGAGATCCCGACGATGGCCCGCCCCAGGTCCTCACAGGCGGACGGCGCAATGGCCTGTCCGTCCTTTTCGGCACCGCCGCCACGGACGGCGGCGTAGCGCTGTCCCGTGGCCTGATTCGTGACCACGCCGACAAGCGGCCCTTCGTCGTCGAGCACGCAGATGCTCGTCGAGTAGAACGGCACACCCCGGTGGGCATTGGTGGAGCCGTCGATCGGATCGATCACGGCAAGCAGGCCGGACGGACCGTCGCCGGTCACGCCCGACTCCTCGGAAAGCACGGCCAACCCGGCTCCGTGGAGTATCGGCAGCGCCGCGCCGTCCGCGGCCAGGTCGAGGCGGTATTGCCCCGGCTTCCCTCCACTCGGACCCCAGTCCTCCAGGACCTCGAGCGAGGCGCGTACGGCGAGAACCGCCTCATCGAGCACTTCCAGGAGCCGAACGTCGTCCACGGAGCACGAACCCTATCGCCCGGTGTCGCCCCGCCCTGTCGAGCCGCCCTGTCGAGCCGCCCTGCCTCCGTCGGCCGCCCCATCGCCCACGGCCATTAGGCTTTCCCAGCTGTGGCTGCCATTGACGTCGCCGGATATGTGGCCGATCTGAAGGATCATTCGGTCGACCACGGATTCCACGTGCACGACGAGCGACACTTCGTGGAGACCTACTCGTTGCGCCAGGTCTGGGAGGTCGACCTGCACCCCGAAGAGGGGTGCGGTGGGCCCCTCGACCTGCATCTCGCCCTCGACGTCGACCCCCGTGTCCTCCTGTCCTTCGAGGACGCCGTCGTCCTCCTCTCCGAGGACGAGGAGCCGCCCGACGAGTTCCATTTCCCGCTGACCTTCACGTGGGCCCTCCCTCCGCTCCCGAGCGGGCCCGACCTCCTCCGGCTCGCCATCGACCTGGCTGGGGTCGGTGGTATTGAGCTCCCCCTGGAGGTCTCGGCCATCGACTCCTTCGCCAACGCCACCGACGGTTCGGAGCGCCGGCTGAGCATCGTCGCCAGGCATCCCGTGTCACTGGCCAGGGTCCTCAGCGGCGAGGAGCTCCTCTGTGACGTCTTCGACCGGGCGCTCGCGGTCAGCCGCTTCCTGCTCGAGTCCGCCGAACGCTGGCTGGGCTGACGTGCGGCGCGCCGGGCTCGCCGGGCGCCCTCATGCCGCTCGGGTCATGGCGGTCGTGGCGGTGGCGGCAGGCGCGGCCCTGGGCTTGAGTGCCTGCAGCAGTCAGAACGGGCAGGCACTGGCCCAACAGGCCTGCACGCATGTCCATGTCTCCATCACCGACTACCTGCGGGCCGTGCGGCCCGGGACGGCTCCCGCCGACGGGCTCAACTGCAGAAGCAGGCCGATCAGCAGCTGCGCGAGGCCCTCCCGCTGGCCGCCGCCGCCAACTCCGACGACGGATCGTGGAACTCCCTCATGACGACGATCTCCGAGGGTGCCATCGTCGACGAGGGCCACCTCGTGCCCTCACTCCGCGCCCAGTGCGTCGTCGCCGACGCCAATCAGAACATCAACCCGCAATCACCCGGCGGCAACAGCGGCAATACGACACGAGCAGCACCACGCCGCAGAACGTGAACCCGGAGCCGGCGTCACCCGCCGGCTGAGGCGGGCGCCGTGCCGCCCGCCATCTGGGACCGCCCAGCCGCCACGATCGGTGGCATGAGCGACGGTGCGAGGAACACACCACCCTGCGGGGTGAAGTGCACGCCGTCGTCGACCGTCCGGATCACCACTCCCTGCACGGTGCTCGAGTACCGGCCACCGGGACACGCCGCCTTGTCGAGGTCATCCACCGACACGGTCTGGGGATGGGCGGCGGCGATCCGGCGGATCATCTCGTTGTAGGCCGCCCGCCGCGCCGGATTGTCCTCCGGCCAGGCGGCACCGTCCGGCTGTTCGGGTTCGTTCGTGCACGGGGACGTCAGGAACACCATCGGGAGCCCGGCGTCGTTCGCGACAGCCGCCGCCTTCTGGAGCTGCGCCTCGATGTACGCCGCGAACTGCGGGTGGAGGATGTTCGTCCACTTCCCCTGGTAGAGGCGGTCGACCAGCTCCCAGCGACCGGCACCCTCCACGACCACGTTCGGGTGGATCTGTGCGATCTCGTCGGCCCACTGGGTGGCCCAGGGGATGACCTCATTGGCCGGGTCGTTCGGCGCAGGCGGCCCGCCGCAGGCGGGCACGATCGAGTCGACCTGGCCCATGACCTGGACCGCGGGTTCCTCGGCCACCCCGCACCCCAGGATGGCGTGGTCATAGAGGATGTAGTCGTACTTGTCCTGGACAGGTATCTCGCCGAGGCCCTCGCCGAGCGTCTCGGCGACAGAGTCGCCGACCAGCAGCACCTTGACCGGTGGTCCGTTCGTGGTCACGGTCGGCGCCGCGGGCACGGTCGTGGTCGTCGTGGCGCCCGTGCCCACCCCGGTCCCCGCCCCCGTGCCCCCACCAGGGAGGGCCGTACTGGCGAGCGCCGTCGTGCCGGTCGTCGCCGCGATGACGGCCACCAGCACGGCACCGACGCCGGCCGGCACCACCAGCCAGGCCCGCCACTGGCTGACGAACGTGCCCATGCGGATCGGGCGCTCGACGAGGTGGAACGACACGACCGACACGGCGAAGGTCACGATGACCCGCACCGCGAAGAGCTCGTAGCCGTACAACCCCGTCCGGGAATGGTCGAGCCAGATGAAGATCGGCCAGTGCCAGATGTACAGCCCGTACGAAATGCGGCCCACGTAGCGGATCGGCGCCCACGACAGCATCCTGGGCACCAGGCTGTCGGGGCGCCCCCACCGCCGCCAGGATGACGACGGCCACCGACAGCCCGATGAGGAAGAACCCGCCCGAGTACGGGAAGGTGGACGTCGAGGTGGTCACCACCCACAAGGTGATGGCGCCGGCGGCCCCGAGGACCCCCAGCACGCCGCAGAGGAGCCGTCCGCCCGACGTCTCCGGTCGCCACAGTTCCCCTTGGCCAGGCGACCCGTTTCGTGATGGCGCTGCGAGACGAGCACGAGCCCGACGGCCAGCGCGCACCCGATGAACAGGCATTGCGAGCGGGTATCGGTGCCGAGATAGGCCCGGTTGGTGTTGAGGCCGCCCTGGTACACGTGGTGCATCCAGAGCGCAGAGCCGATCGCAGCCGCGCAGCACAAGGCGAACAACGCCCGCAGGCTCCGGGTGAAGCGCATGACGCCGAGCACGACCAGCGGCCAGATCACGTAGAACTGCTCCTCCACCGCCAGTGACCACGTGTGCAGCAGCGGCGAGGAGGCCGATGTCTCGTTGAAGTAGTTGGAGTTGACGAGGATGAAGTGCCAGTTGCTCACGTAGAGCAGCGTGGCCAGGGCGTCGAGCCGCAGCGCACCGTAGGTGCCCTTCGGGACGATGACCGACGCGAAGAAGGCGACGAAGAGCAGCATGAGCAGCAGGGCCGGCAGCAGGCGGCGGGCCCGCCGGGCCCAGAAGGCGCCGAGCCGGATCGTCAGGGCCTGGCGCCATTCCCCGATGAGCAGCGAGGTGATGAGGAAGCCCGACAGGACGAAGAAGGCGTCGACCCCCATGAACCCGCCGTCCATGTGGGGGATCCCTCCGTGGAACATCATCACGGCCAGGACGGCGCAGGCCCGCATGCCGTCGAGCGCGGGGAGGTAGGCGAGACGAGTGTGCGAGACCGCGCTCTCGTCGTCCTGCATGGGGCCGATCCCTCCTCGGTCGAACTCTGGCGGCACCGCACGCCGGGCCGCCGGGAACCGCATTCTCGCAGAACCGGCCCGCGCTCCAGGGCAGCGCTGCGCTGGCTACCTTTGCCTCCCTGAACCCGACCCGACCGTTGGCCCCGCCCCTGCAACCCCGCCGCGCCGGACGGGCCGCCGCCGTTTCACGACGTTCGTGCTGGTGCTCGTCCTGATCGGCGGGGTCGTGCTGGTGGTGCGCCACCTCCGACGCGGGCCGCCCTCGAGCCCCCTGCGGGCCCGCATCCTCTCCATCGCCCAGGGGCAGGTGGGCTACCGGACCGACCCCTCCGACACCTACTGCAACAAGTTCAGCGCCTACTGGTACGCCGGCACCGACGACTGCGGCAACGACAACCGCGACGAGGAATGGTGCGCCGACTTCGCCGCCTGGGTGTGGAAGCAGGCCGGCGCCGAGGTGTCCTACCAACTGGCGCCCGGCCACCTCAACGGCGACTCAGCCAGCTTCTACGTCTGGGGCACCGACCACGGCACCTGGCACCCGGTCGGCTCGGGCTACACGCCCCAACCGGGCGACGTCGCCGTGTACGGGCTCGACACCTCCGCCGTCACGGCCGTCCACGTCGCGGTCGTGACGGCCGCCACGGGCAACGACGCCGCGCCCGACGTCATCAACGGTGACGGCGACAAGACGGGCTACAGCGTGGTCGAGGTGGGCGACAACCAGGCCTTCGCCGACGCCCAACAGAAGGGCGCGCCGCTGTCGGGCTACGTCTCCCCCGTCCCGTCCTCCCCGCCCCCGGCGACGTGACCGGCCGGACGCCTACGTCTCCGGCGTGTACCCGGCCGGCAGGGCGATCGACTTCATTTCGAGGAAGCCCTCCAGGCCCTCGGGCCCGAACTCCCGGCCGACACCCGACTCCTTGTAGCCACCGAACGGCGTGGAGAAGTCGATCGGCACCGGCGCGTTCAGCATGTACGTCCCCGTGCGCACCTGGCGGGCCACGCCCAGCCCACGGTCGTTGTCGCCCGTCCAGACCGAACCGCACAAGCCGTAGTTCGAGTCGTTGGCGATCTCGACCGCGTTGTCGTCACCGTCATAGGGGATGACGACCAGCACGGGCCCGAAGATCTCCTCCTGGGCGATCTTCATTTTGTTGTCGACGTCGGAGAACACGGTCGGCTCCACGTACCAGCCCTTGTCGAACCCGGAACCCGACGGACGGCCGCCACCGAGCGCGACCGTGGCGCCCTCTTCGCGCCCGCTGTCGAGATACCCCTCGATCCGGCTCCGTTGCCGCTCCGCCACCACGGGGCCGACCTCGGTGGCCGGGTCCATGGGGTCGC
The DNA here is from genome assembly GCA_963839605.1 of uncultured Acidimicrobiales bacterium. Taxonomy (GTDB): domain Bacteria; phylum Actinomycetota; class Acidimicrobiia; order Acidimicrobiales; family UBA8190; genus JBEKVE01. The sequence goes on from CAWIWK010000020.1 coordinate 6,068, forward strand.
CCACCTTCATCGCTCGGACACCCGAGACGACGGCATCGACCACCTCGGCATAGCGCGCACGTGGGGCCAGAATGCGGGTCTGGGCGATGCAGGCCTGCCCGTTGTTCATGATGGAGTTCGGCAGCAGCGTGGGGATCGTGGTGGCCAGGTCGGCGTCGTCGAGGATGATGGCGGCCGACTTGCCGCCCAGCTCGAGCGTGCAGCGCTTCAGGCGCTCACCGCACAGCCCGCCGATGCGCTTGCCACCGACACCGGACCCGGTGAAGGAGATCTTGTCGACGCCCGGGTGCTTCACCAGGTGCTCGCTGACCTCGCGGCCCGCCGGCACCACGGACAACACACCCTTGGGCAGCCCGGCGTCCGCAAAGATCTCCGCCAGCCGGAAGGCGTCGAAGGGCGTCTCCGGTGCCGGCTTGTAGACGACGGTGCACCCGGCGGCGAGCGAGGGCGCCAGCTTGGCCGCCGCGATGAACAGCGGCACGTTCCACGGGGCGATCGCCCCCACCACGCCGACCGGCTCCTTGGTCACCAGCACCTGGGGGTTCAGCATGCCGGTGCGCACCTCGTCGAAGGCGTAGGTGGTCGCCAGGTCGGCGTAGTAGTTGAAGATCATGGAGGGGGCGAGGACCTGGCCCAGGCCGGCGAACGAGATGGGCGAGCCCATCTCCTGGGTGATGATCGCCGCCAGGTCGTCCATCTCGGCCATGATCTGCGCCGCCACCTTGGACAGGACCTCCGCCCGCTCGGCCGGCGTCATGCGGGGCCAGGGCCCGTGATCGAAGGCGGTCCTTGCGGCAGCCACCGCCTTGTCGATGTCGCCTTCGGTACCGTCGGGCACGCGGCCGACGACCTCCTCGGTGGACGGTGAGATCACCGAAATGGTGTCGGTCCCCTCCGGGGCCACCCAGTCGCCGCCGATGAACAAGCGGTCATAGTCCCGAATCGCCATGCGTCCCTCCCAGGGATCTCAGGGGGTCCGGCCCCCACCGCCGATCACGGGCAAGGCTAGCGGCGGCCCGGCTGCCGGCGACAGTCCCGGGCGGGGGCGCGCGCGCCGTCAGCCCGCCTCAGCCCCTCTCCGGGGGCTCGATATGGGCGAGGACGCCGCCGTCGGGTTCCACCCAGCCCTTTCCGGCGGCGTACGCGGACATTTCCGCAAAGCGCTGGTCCCAGGCCTCGTCCGCTGCGGGCCCCGCCAGTGCCCGCAGCGCCACCGGGTCCACCACCACGTGCTCGCCGTCGGCGGCGAGGCGGCCCAGGCCGGACCGCGCCACCACCCCGGCGAGGTCGCCGTCGCCCTCGAGGGCGACCGAGAACCGGGTGAAGTCGTCGGGCTGGAGCAGCGAGGACGGCGGCCCGGGCCAGGTCGATCACGATCAGCACGGCGGGCGACGCTACCCGCGTCTCCCCGACGGGGCCGAGCGGTCGGTAGAGTGCCGCTCCGTGCCCGACATCAGCCAACGTGATCCCGACCAGGTGGCCTCCATCCTCTCGCGTTGGTTGGCGACGAAATCGGTCGACGGCACCGGGCCCGAGGTGTTCGACGTGCAGGCACCGGGCTCCAACGGCTTCTCCAACGAGACCATCCTGTGCCGCACCCGCGCCGCCGGTGGCGAGGAGAAGCGACTGGTCGTGCGGGTGGCGCCGACCAAGCACCTGCTCTTCCTCGACGCCCAGTTCTCCACCCAGTACCGGGCCATGCGTGCCCTGACCGACGGCGGCTCGGGCGTCCCTCTCCCCACGCTCGGCTGGTACGAGGAGGATCCCCAGTACTTCGGGGTGCCCTTCTTCTCCATGGACCACGTCGAGGGGCTCGTTCCCTCGGACAACCTCCCCTACACCATGGACGGTTGGGTGATTGAGGCCACGCCCGAGCAGCAGGAGCGCATGTGGTGGAGCGGCATCGACGCGCTCGCCGCCGTGCACCGCACCGACTGGCGGGCCACGGGGCTCGAGTGGCTGAGCATGAGCGACCGGGGCCGACCGGGGCTCGAGCAGCAGCTGTCCTACTACCGGGACTTCCTCGACTGGGCCACCAAGGGTGAGAAGGTCCCGGTGATCGAGTCGACCTGGCAATGGCTCGTGGAGCACAGGCCCGCCGAGGACGGCGAGGTCGTCATCAGCTGGGGCGACAGCCGCATCGGGAACATCATCTGGGACGATTTCGGGGCCGCCGCCGTCGTCGACTGGGAGATGGCCTCGCTGGCCCAGCCCGAAATGGACCTGGGCTGGTGGCTCTACTTCGACCGCCAGTTCTCCGAGGGCCTCGGGGTACCCCGACCGGCCGGTTTCGGCTCGCACGAGGACACCGTCGCCCGCTACTCCGACCTGATGGGCCGGCCCATGCGGGACATCTTCTACTACGAGATCTTCTCGGGCTTCCGCTTCGCCGTCGTCATGTACCGGCTGTCGGACTGGTCTTCGACCGCGAGGACATGGAGGGCGACGCCGACATGGCCACCGACAACATCGCCACCCAGCTCCTGGCCAAAATGCTCGACCTGGCGCCGCCGAGCTAGCTACGCGTCGCTGCCGACCACCTAGCTGTCGGAGATGGGATCGCCGGTCGGGCCCACGGCGACGCCGGCCGCCATCAGACGCTGGCCGAGCCAGTGCGTACCCGCGTTGCCCTCGTCCCGCATGGCGTCCTGCCATCCGTCGAGGATCCGGTGCAGGTCGTCGACCGAGGCGATGTTGGCGATGACGTGCACGGTGATCTTGTTCTCGTACCCGGGCGGATCGGTG
>CAWIWK010000021.1:0-188271 GCA_963839605.1 uncultured Acidimicrobiales bacterium
CGCTTCAAGTTCCTGCTCGGCGCGGGCCAGACCGGCCTCTCGTGCGCCTTCGACCTGCCCACCCAGATGGGCTACGACTCGGACCACCCCCGTGCCGAGGGCGAGGTGGGCAAGGTCGGCGTGGCCATCGACTCGCTGGTCGACATGCGCGCTCCTGCTGGCCGGGCTGCCGCTCGACACGGTCACGACGTCGATGACCATCAACGCGACCGCCGCGATCCTGCTGCTCCTCTACGAGCTGGTGGCCGAGGAGCAGGGCGTGGCCCCGGCGAGCCGCTGGGCGGCACCATCCAGAACGACATCTTGAAGGAGTACGTGGCCCGGGGCACCTACATCTACCCGCCCCGGCCCTCGATGCGGCTCATCATCGACACCTTCGCCTACTGCGCCGAGCACCTCCCCAACTGGAACACGATCTCGATCTCCGGCTACCACATCCGCGAGGCGGGCTCGACGGCCGTCCAAGAGGTCGCCTTCACGCTGGCCGACGGCATCGCCTACGTCGAGGCGGCGCTCGCCGCGGGGCTGGCCGTGGACGAGTTCGCCCCCCGGCTCTCGTTCTTCTGGAACGCCCACAACAACCTCTTCGAGGAGGTCGCGAAGTTCCGGGCCGCGCGGCGTATGTGGGCGCGCATCATGACCGAGCGCTTCGGTGCAAGGACGAGCGCTCCAAGGTGCTGCGCTTCCACACCCAGACCGGCGGGTCCACCCTCACCGCCCAGCAGCCCGAGAACAACATCGTGCGCGTCACGGTCCAGGCGCTGGCGGCGGTGCTTGGGCGGGACCCAGAGCCTGCACACCAACGGCTTCGACGAGGCCCTCGGTCTCCCCACCGAGCGGGCGGCCAAGATCGCGCTGCGCACCCAGCAGGTCATCGGCTACGAGTCGGGCGTGGCCGACACCGTCGACCCGCTGGCCGGCTCGTACTTCGTCGAGTCGCTCACCGACGCGGTGGAGCGCGCGGCCATGGAGTACCTCGAGCGCATCGACGAGCTGGGCGGCGCGGTGGCGGCCATCGAGGCCCGCTTCATGCAAGAGGAGATCGAGGCTGCCGCCTACGCCTACGCCAAGGCCGTCGACGACGGCGAGAAGGTCGTGGTGGGCGTCAACCGATTCGCGACGAGGCGCACGAGCGGCCGAGGTGTTCCCCATCGACGTCGAGCTGCAGCGATCCCAGGTCGCGCGCGTCGAGCGGGTGCGGGCCGAGCGTGACCAGGCGGCGGTCGACGCGGCGCTGGCCGACGTGGCGGCCGCGGCGCGCGGCACGCAGAACCTGCTCGTGCCCATGAGGTGGCGCTCAAGCGCGATGGCCACGCTGGGCGAGGTGTCCGACGTGCTCCGCGGCGTGTTCGGGGTCTACCAGCCCGGCGGCTGAGGCCGCCGCCTCCGGTCCGGCTCGGCGAGCGCCGGCCAGGAGGCGGTCGCGAAGCGCCGGCGAGCTGGCGGCGTCGATGGCCGTCCAGGCCATGGCGAGGGCGCCGTCGCGACGGCGCGGTCGGCCGAGCGGCCGACGCAGGCCTCGGCGAACTCGGGCTGGTGGTTCACCGGCCCCGTGCGTCTCGATGCCCAGCAGGGGGTGGATGGTGGGGACCGCCAGCGACACGTTGGCCATGTCGGTGGAGATCGTCGGGCGCGGCGCGCCCGTCGTCGTCGGCGGCGAACCGGCGCCCGAGCGCCTCGGCGTTGCGCGGAAGGCCGCGAGCAGCGCGGGGTCGGGCTCCATGTGCGAGTAGGCGGGGGACAGCTCGGTGTAGTCGACCGTCGCCCCGGTGGCGAGCGCCCCCGCCTCGAAGCAGGCGCTGGACCCGGGGCTCGCAGCACGGCCAGGTCCGTCGAGGGTCCGGGCCCGGCACATGTAGCGGCCCGTGACCGGCCGGGGATGACGTTGGCGGCGTCGCCGCCCTTGGTCACGATGCCGTGGACCTGGTCGCCGGGCCGCAGCTGCTGGCGCAGCAGGCCGATCGCCACCTGCGCGACCGTCAGGGCGTCGCCGGCGTTGACGCCCTCCCAGGGGGCGGCCGAGGCGTGGGCGGCCTTGCCCGGTGTAGTGATGTCGAAGTGGTCGACGGCCAGGCAGGTGGCCGCCAGCCGGTCGTCGGCCAGGGGTGGACCATCATCGCCGCGTGGACGCCGTCGAAGGCGCCGCGCTCGAGCAGCAGCACCTTGCCGCCGCCGCCCTCCTCGGCCGGGGTGCCCGAGCACGCGACGGTGAGGCCGAGCTCGTCGGCGACGCCGGCGAGGCCGAGGCCCGCGCCCACGGCGGCGGCGGCGATGATGTTGTGGCCGCAGGCGTGGCCCACGCCGGGCAGGGCGTCGTACTCGGCGCAGATGGCGACGTCAGCGGGCCCGGCCCGGCCCGCGGCCGCGAAGGCGGTGGGCAGCTCGGCGACGCCCGCGCTCGACGTCGAAGCCGCCGCCGGCCAGGACGCCGGCCACGGCCGCTCGGCGGCGTGGTGCTCCTCGAAGCAGAGCTCGGGGTGGGCGTGCATGGCGTGGCTGAGCGCGACCAGGTCGGGCGCTCGGTCGACGGTGCCGGAGTGCCGCCTCGGCCCCTCCGGGGTCCGACGCCGGTCCGTCGTCGCCCGTCCCCCGGCGCGGCCGCCCGCTCACTCGATGACGGCGACGACGTCGCCGGCCCCGACCGAGTCGCCCGCCGCGACCTGGATCTCCTTCGACCGGCCCGCCTTCTCGGCGTTCATGGCGTTCTCCATCTTCATGGCCTCGAGCACGCAGACCGTCTGCCCACCTCGACCGCGTCGCCCACCGCCACGAGGACCTTGACGATCGTGCCCTGCATCGGCACGGTGACCGTGCCCGACCCGTGCCGCCGCGGCGGCGCGCGGCTGCGCCGCGTCGGCGCCCCGCCGCGCGGCGGCCGGGCCGGCACCGCCGCGCCACCTCGGGAACCCAGAGGCGGAGCTGGTAGCGGCGGCCGTCGACCTCGGCGGTGACCTCGCGCTGAGCACCCGCTCGGCCGTCGCCGTCCGCGTCGGTGGCGGGGGCCTCGGCTTCACCCGACGGCAGCGACGAGAGGTCGAGGAGCGTCCTCGACCCAACGGGTCGAGTGGGCGGCCGCGATGAAGTCGGGGTGCGAGAGGATCAGCACGTCGGCGGGGATGGTGGTGGCCACGCCCTTGATGCGGTCTCGCCCAGCGCCCGCAGCATGCGCTGGCGGGCCGCCTCGCGGTCGGCGCCCCAAACGACAGCTTGCCGATGAGGTTGTCGTAGTACTGGCTGACGGTGTCGCCCGGCCCGTACCCGGCGTCGAGGCGGACGCCGGGGCCCGCCGGGGACGTCGAGGCGGTGATGGTGCCGGGCGAGGGGAGGAAGCGCCCGCCGGCGGGGTCCTCGGCGTTGATGCGGACCTCGATGGCGTGGCCCGTGCGGTGCACGTCGTCCTGGGTGAAGCCGAGCGGCTCGCCCGAGGCGACGCGCAGCTGCCACTCCACCAGGTCGAGGCCGGTGACGAGCTCGGTGACGGGGTGCTCGACCTGCAGCCGCGTGTTCATCTCCAGGAAGAAGAACTCGCCGTCCTCGTACAGGAACTCGACCGTGCCGGCGTTCACGTAGCCGCACGCCTTGGCCACCGTGACCGCCGCCTCGCCCATGGCCCGGCGGACCTCGTCGGGGAACTCGGGGCGGGGCTCTCCTCGATGAGCTTCTGGTGGCGCCGCTGAGGGGAGCAGTCGCGCTCGCCCAGCCACAGGGCGTTGCCGTGGGTGTCGGCGATGACCTGCATCTCGATGTGGCGGGGCCACTCGAGGTAGCGCTCGACGTAGATCTCGGGGCGACCGAAGTAGGCCTGGGCCTCGCGCTGGGCGGACTCCACCGCGTCGGCCGCCTCGCCGGGCGAGGACACCACCTTCATGCCCCGGCCCCCGCCCCCGTAGGCGGCCTTGATGGCCACGGGCCAGCCGTGGGTCTCGCCGAACTCGGTCACCTGGGCGGGGACGGTGAGCGGCTCGGTGCGCCCGGGCACGCCCGACACGCCCGCCGCCTCGGCGGCGAGGCGCGAGCTGATCTTGTCGCCCATGACCTCGATGGCCTCGGGCGGCGGCCCGATGAAGGCCACGCCGGTGTCGGAGATGGCCCGGGCGAAGTCGGCGTTCTCGGAGAAGAAGCCGTAGCCGGGGTGCACGGCGTCGGCGCCGCTGCGGGCCAGGACGTCGAGGATGGCGGTCGGTGTTGAGGTAGCTCTCGGCCGCCGTCTGGCCCCCCAGGGGGTAGGCCTCGTCGGCCAGGCGGACGTGCAGGGCGTCGCGGTCGAGCTCGGAGTACACGGCCACGGTGGCGATGCCCATCTCGCGGCAGGTGCGGATGACCCGGACGGCGATCTCGGCGCGGTTGGCGATCAGGACCTTGTGGAACACGCACAGCCTTTCGGACAACGTTCGGGTCGGGCCACAACACTGGCACGGCCCGAGGGTGGGTGCCATGTGCGCAGGCACCGTAGGGTGGACGCCCTCGTCGCACCCGGTCCTCCCGGTACTCGCTTCACCGTCCGCCGCTTCGCCGAGATCGACTCCACCAACCGGTACCTGCTCGAGCAGGCCGCGGCGGGCGCGGCCGACGGGGCGGTGGCGGTGGCCGTCCAACAGGCGGGGCGGGGCCGCCTGGGCCGCCGGTGGGAGGCGCCGCCGGGGGCCAACCTCTCGTGTCGGTGCTGCTGCGGCCCGGTCTCGATCCCGGCGACCTCCACCTGTGCACGGAGGCGGTGGCCCTGGCCGCCTCGGATGCCTGCTCGGTGGCGGCCGGGGTGGCGTCGGACCTCAAGTGGCCCAACGACCTGGTGGTGGGGGAGCGCAAGCTGGGCGGCATCCTGGCCGAGACGGGCCCGGTTCCCGGCCCGTGGCGGTGGTGGTGGGCTCGGCCTGAACGTGCGGTGGCCGGGCCCCGGGCGATGCCGAACCGCCGCCGGTGGCGACCGGACGGCCGGGGCGAGGCCGGGGGCGAGCGATCGGCGAGGTGCGGCACTCGCCTCCCTGGCCAGGCGACCGGCACCGCGTCGACCGCGGCGTGCCTGCTCGACGCCGTGCTGGTGGCCCTGGAGCCCAGGCTGACGGCGCTGGCCTCGGCCGGGGGCCGCGCCGACTGGCGGCGGAGTACCGCCGCCGGTGCGCCACGCTGGGACGGACGGTGCGGGTGGTCTGGCCAGCACGAGACGTTCACGGGCGTCGCCGTCGACGTCACGGCGGAGGCCACCTGGTGGTCGACGGGGGACCGCCCGCGGACGGTGGTGGCGGGCGACGTGGTCCACGTGCGGCCCGCCCCCTGCCCGACGCCGGGCGCCCGCCCGGCCGGCGGTCCCCGACCGTCCACCCGGGGCCGCAGTGGGCCCGGTCTACGATTGCCGGGCTATGCATCTCCTCGTCACCGGAGGCGCCGGCTTCATCGGCTCCAACTTCGTGCGGTACTGGATCGAGCACCATCCCGAGGACGCCGTGGTGGCCTACGACGCCCTCACCTACGCCGGCAACCGGCCCAATCTCGCCGACGTGGAGGACCGGATCACCTTCGTCCACGGGGACGTGTGCGACGGGCCGCAGGCGCTGGCCACGCTGCGCGAGCACGCCATCGACACGGTGGTGCACTTCGCGGCGGAGTCCCACAACAGCCTGGCCGTGGTCGACCCGGGCCGGTTCTTCCGCACCAACGTGCTCGGCACCCAGGCCATGCTCGAGGCCGCCCGGCTGGCGGGCATCGGCCGCTTCCACCACATCTCGACGTGCGAGGTGTACGGCGACCTGGCCCTCGACTCCGACGCCGCCTTCACCGAGGACGACCCCTACCGGCCCCGCACCCCCTACAACGCCTCCAAGGCGGGCGCCGACCACGCCGTGCGGGCCTACGTGGAGACCTACGCCCTGCCCGCCACCATCACCAACTGCTCCAACAACTACGGGCCGTTCCAGTTCCCCGAGAAGGTCATCCCCCTCTTCACCGCCTACGCCCTCGACGACCGCCCGCTGCCTCTGTACGAGTCGACGCAGAACAAGCGCGAGTGGCTGCACGTCGTGGACCACTGCCGGGCGGTGGAGGCCGTGCTCGAGCGGGGCCGCCTGGGCGAGACCTACCACGTCGGCAGCGGCGTGGAGGCGAGCATCGAGCAGATCGCCGACGCCGTGCTGGCGACGCTGGGCAAGCCGGAGACCTTGAAGAAGATCGTCCCCGACCGCCCCGGCCACGACCGGCGCTACCTGCTCGACTGCACCAAGATCACCCGGGAGCTCGGGTGGGCGCCGACGGTGGGGTTCGAGGAGGGCCTGGCCGACACGGTGCGGTGGTACGGGGCGAACCGCTCCTGGTGGGAGCCGCTGCTGGACCGGGCCCCGGTGGTGGAGTCTCGTGGGGCGACGCCGGTGGTGGCACGGGCCCGAGCGGTGCCTGACGCCCGGTGCGCCGATGAGGGTCCTCGTCACCGGGGCCGGGGGCCAGCTCGGCACGGACGTGGTCGCCGCCCTGCGCGGGCGGGTGCCCGTCGGGGGTCGCGCCGGGGACCCCGCCACGGGGCGCCTCGGCGGCGCCCGCCGTGCGACGTCATCGCCGCCGACCGGGCCCGGCTGGATGTCTCGCACCGTGACTCGGTCCTGAGCGCGGTGGAGGCGCTGCGCCCCGACGTGATCGTGCACGCCGGCGCGTGGACGGCGGTCGACGCCTGCGAGGAGGACGCCGACCGCGCCTTCGCCGTCAACGCCCTGGGCACGCGGCACGTGGCCGAGGCGGCGCGCCGCACCGGTGCCCACGTGGCCTACGTGTCGACCGACTACGTCTTCGACGGCACGTCCCCCGTCGACTACCGCGAGTGGGACGCCACCAACCCGCTTTCGGTGTACGGGCGCAGCAAGCTCGGGGGCGAGCACGAGCTCGACCCGGGGGTCGACCGTGGTGCGCACCTCGTGGGTGTGCGGTGTCCACGGCGCCAACATGGTGCGCACCGTGCTGCGCCTGGCCGATGGGCCGGGACGGCTCCGTTTCGTGGACGACCAGCGCGGGAGCCCCACCTTCACCGCCGACCTGGCGGGCCGCCTGGCGGTGCTCGCCACCGATCGCGTGCCCGGCACGTTCCACGTCACCAACACCGGCGTGACGTCGTGGTACTGGTTCGCCCGCGCCGTGCTCGAGGCGGCCGGCCGGGACGCCGAGCGGGTGGACCCCATCGCCACCGCCGACCTCGATCCCCCCCGCCCCGCGCCGCGGCCCGCCAACTCCGCCCTCGACAACGCCGCGCTGCGGCTCATGGGCGTGCCGCTTCTCCCCGACTGGCGCGACGGGTTGGAGCGCCTGGTGAAGGAGGTGCATGAGCGTCCATCCGACCGAGCCGCACGAGGTGACCACGGCCGTCATCGGCGCCGGGTACGTCGGGCTCACCACCGCCGTGGTGCTGGCCGAGCTCGGCTACCAGGTGGCGTGCGGTGAGTCCGATCCGGCCAAGGTGGCCACGCTGTCGGCCGGTCAGCCGACCATCGTGGAGGAGGGCCTGGCCGAGATCCTGCGCAGCGGGCTCGACTCGGGCCGGCTGCGCTTCGTGCAGGGTGCGGTCCCCGCCGTGCAGGACGCCCAATTCGTGTTCCTGTGCGTCCCCACCCCCCAGGGTGCCGACGGGGCGGCGGACGTGAGCTTCCTGGAGGCGGTGGCAGTCGAGATCGGGCCCCATCTCGCCCACGGCGCCATCGTCGTGAACAAGTCCACCGTGCCGGTGGGCTCCACCCATCTGGTGGAGCGGCTGCTCGAGCGGCCCGACGTGGCGGTGGTGTCGAACCCCGAGTTCCTCCGCGAGGGCACCGCCATCCACGACAGCCTGCACCCCGACCGCATCGTGGTCGGCGCCGACGACCAGGGGGCGGCGGCACGGTGGGGGGCCTGTTCGCCTCCACCCGGCGCCGCTCATCGTCACCGACGCGGCCACGGCGGAGACCATCAAGTACGCCTCCAACGCCTTCCTGGCCACCAAGCTGAGCTTCGTGAACGCCGTGTCCAACCTGTGCGAGGCGGTGGGGGCCGACGTCCGCGACGTGCTGCTCGGCATGGCCTACGACCACCGCATCGGTTTCGACTACCTGCGCCCGGGACCGGGATGGGGCGGGTCGTGCCTTCCCAAGGACACCCGGGCGCTCGTCTACATCGGCGGAACAGTCGGGCTACGAGTTCTCGCTCTTGCGGGGGGCCATCGAGACCAACGAGGCCCAGCTGGCCTCGGTCACGGCCAAGATCCGGGCCGCGGTGGGTGGCTCGCTGCACGGCCGGGTGGTCGGCGGCGTGGGGGCTCACCTTCAAGGCCCGCACCGACGACCGGCGCGACTCGCCCGCGATCGACATCCTGCGCCGCCTCGTGGCCGAGGGCGCCACCGTGCGGGCCTTCGACCCCACGGTGTGCGCCGGGCCCGTCCCCGAGTTCCCCACCGGCGTCGACATCCTCCCCGACGCCTACGCGGCGTGCGAGGGGGCGCACTGTGCCGTGGTGCTCACCGAGTGGGAGGAGCTGCGCTGGCTCGACTTCCCCAAGGTGCGCGACCTCCTGGCCGAGCCGTCGGTGGTCGACGCCCGCAACCTCCTCGACCCGGCCGCCATGCGCCGCATGGGCTTCACCTACATCGGGGTGGGTCGTCCGTGACGAGCGGGACCGGTCCGGCGGGCGCCGTGTCGTCGTCACCGGGGGGGCGGGCTTCCTCGGGTCGCACCTGTGCGAGGCCCTCGTGGCCCGGGGCGACTCGGTGGTGGCGGTCGACGACCTGTCCACGGGCGTGGCCGACAACGTGAGGGGCTGAAGGGCGACCGGGCCTTCGAGCTCGTGGTGGCGGACGTGAGCGAGGACATCCCCGTGTCGGGCCCCGTCGACGCCGTCATGCACCTGGCCAGCCCGGCCTCTCCCCCCGACTACCTGGCCCGGCCGCTCGAGACGCTGGCGGTGGGGAGCGAGGGCACCCGCCGGGCCCTGACCCTCGCCACCGAGCACGGGGCGCGCTTCCTCCTGGCCTCGACCAGCGAGGTCTACGGCGACCCCGCCGTGCATCCCCAGGCCGAGAGCTACTGGGGCAACGTCAACCCCGTCGGGCCCCGCAGCGTCTACGACGAGGCCAAGCGCTTCGCCGAGGCGCTCACCATGGCCTGGCACCGGGCGCGGGGCACCGACGTCGGCATCGTGCGCATCTTCAACACCTACGGGCCCCGGCTGCGGCCCGGCGACGGCCGCGTGGTGTCCAACTTCCTGGTGCAGGCGATCGAGGGGCGACCGCTCACGGTGTACGGCGACGGCTCCCAGACCCGCAGCCTGTGCTTCGTGGACGACGAGGTGGCCGGCCTCCTGGCCCTGCTCGACTCCGGCCTCGACCGGCCCGGTGAACATCGGCAACCCCGACGAGCTGACCGTGCTCGAGCTGGCCCAGGCGGTGCTCGGCGGTCACCGGCTCGACCTCGCCCATCACGTACGAGCCCCTGCCCGGCGGACGATCCGACCCGCCGGCGGCCCGACATCTCCCTGGCCAGGCGGCCCTCGGTTGGGAGCCGGTGGTCCCCTTGGAGGAGGGGCTGCGCCGCACGGCCGAATTCTTCGGGTCGGGGAGCGGTCTGCAGGCGCCGGGGGTCGGTCATGATGGGCGGTGGCGGCGCGCCGGCCCACGGGCACGCCGTGGCCGGCATCCGCGGCGAGTCAGCGTGAGCGCCCGATGACGCCGACATCCGCCGCTCCGGCGGGCCCGAGCCGACGGGGCGGAGGGTCCGGCCTACCGGCTCTGTCGGTGATCGTGCCGGTGTTCAACGAGCGCAACACCGTGGCCGAGATCCTGCGCCGCATCCGGGGCGTGGAGCTGCCGCTGGCCGCTCGAGGTCGTGGTGGTGGACGACGGCTCCACCGACGGGACCGACAAGGTGCTCTCCGCCCTGCAGGACTCGACGGTCCGGGTCGTCACCCACAAGGCCAACCGGGGCAAGGGGGCGGCGGTGCGCACCGGCATCGACACGGCCCGGGGGCAGCTCGTGCTCATCCAGGACGCCGACCTCGAGTACGACCCCGACGACTGGCCCCGCCTGCTCGATCCCGTGCTCAAGGGCAAGGCCCAGGTCGTCTACGGCAGTCGCTTCACCGGCGAGCGCCGGGCCATGCGGCCGTCGCAGTGGCTGGGCAACAGGCTGCTCACGCTGACGGCCAACGTCTTGTACCGCTCGACGTTGTCGGACATGGAGACCTGCTACAAGCTCTTCGACCGGACGCGTGCTCGACACCATCACGATCGAGTCCGACGGCTTCGACTTCGAGCCCGAGATCACGGCCAAGGTGCTGCGGCGGGCTACCGGATCTACGAGGTCCCGGTGTCGTACACCGGGCGTGACGCGTCGGAAGGGACGAAGTTCGACTGGCGCGACGGCGTGCACGCCTTCACGACGCTCGTGCGCTACCGGCTCGTCCGACGCGTCTGACGCGTCCGACGCGTCCGACCCCCCACATGGCGCCTGCACGGTCCTCGCGGGCGTCGCGCCCTGCGCAGGCCCCGGCCGCCGAAGCCGGAGCCGCGGCCGGTGCCGCCGGTGCCGCCGGTGCCGCCGGTGCGATCGACACCGGTGCGATCGGCGCCGCGCACGAGGAGGGCGCCCGGTGACGGCGGTGGTGGTCAACCACGACGCCGGCGACGTGCTGCTCGCCTGCGTGGCCTCGCTCATTGCTGACGGGGTGGGCGACGTCATCGTGGTCGACAACGCGTCGTCGGACGGCTCCACCGACGCCCTCCAGACCGCCTACCCGCAGCTCACCGTGGTGCGCACGGGCGCCAACCGGGGATACGGGGCGGGCGTCAACCGGGGGATCGAGGCGGCCGGCGCCGACCTCGTGCTCGTGTCGAACCCCGACGTGGCCGTGCACGCCGGTGCCCGGGCCGTGCTCGTCGCCGCCCTCGAGGCCGACCCCACCCTGGCCGTGGTGGGCCCGCGGATCGAGGAGCCCGACGGCTCGCGCTACCCGTCGGCCCGGCGCTTCCCGTCCTTCGCCACCGCCGCCGGGCACGCGCTGCTGGTGGGCGTGGCGCCGGGCAACCGCTTCACGCGCCGCTACCGGATGGCGGAGCTCGACCCGTCCGCCGTCACCGAGGTCGACTGGGTGTCGGGCGCGTGCTTCCTGGCCCGGCGCCGGGCCCTCACCGAGTTGGGCGGGTTCGACGAGGGCTACTTCATGTACGCCGAGGACACCGACCTGTGCTGGCGGGCCCGGCGGGCGGGCTGGGGGGTGGCCTACGTGCCCGGCGCGGTGGTGACGCACCTGCACGGCGTGTCCACCGCCCGCCGCCCCTACCGCATGCTCCTGGCCCATCACCGGTCGGTGATGCGCTTCGCCTCGAGGACCACCTCGGGGTGGCGGCGCCTGGCGCTCCCGGTGACGGCCCTGGTCCTCGTGCTGCGCCTGGCCTTCATGTGCGCCCGCCAGGCGGCCCTGGCCCTGCGCAGACCCCGGGGGCGGGCCGACTAGGGTTGGCGCCCGACCATGGCCAGGGGAGATACGGGGAAGTGGGTCACACGCGCCGGCTCGACCGGCGGGGGCCGGACCTATCGCGGCCAGATGCCCATGAAGTGGTACGCCAGCCTGGTCTTCATCTGCCTGTTGGGCGTCGCCCTGGTCGTCTACAGCCGCTACGAGCGTCAGCACCCGGCGGCGGCGACGCCCCCGGCCGTGGGGGCCCACTGGTACCAGGCGCTCTCCTTCGACGTGTGCGGCACCTTGCAGGCCAACCTCCCCATCAACTCCAACGTGTCCAAGGTCGGCATCCGCACCGACGGCGACGGCGTGATCCAGGTGCAGCCCACGAGCGCCACGCCGAAGGACACGGGCAACAACGCCACCCTGGCCCGGTTCGTCGAGGACTACCCCGGCCTGAAGGTCACCTCGAGCAGCGTGCAGCTGCCCAAGAAGAAGGCGTACAGCAACGGGGAGAAGTGCCCGTCCGGGACGCGGGACGCGGGCAAGAGCGGCCAGGTGCAGATCAAGGTGTGGCCCAACTTCACCGGGCCGGACTCCAACAAGCCCCAGCTCTACTCCGACCCGAGCCAGATCAAGCTGGCCGACGGCCAGCTGATCACCGTGGCCTTCGTGCCCACGGGGTCGTCGATTCCCAAGCCGAATTCGATCGTCGCCCTCCTGAACGACCGTGCCGGGCAGGCGGCGTCGAGCACCACGTCGCCTGCCACGGCCACCTCCACGCCCACGGCGACGACCACGCCCACGGCCACCACGGCGCCGGCCACGACCACGTCGAAGCCGGCCACCACGACCACCAAGCCGTGACGCAGAGGCGGTGAAGGCGGTCGTCCTGCTGGGTGGCGAGGGGACCAGGCTGCGCCCGCTCACCTACACCACCCCCAAGCAACTCCTGCCCGTGGCCGAGGTGGCCATGCTCGAGCGGGTCCTCGCCCACCTTCGCCGCCACGGCGTCGAGGAGGCGGTGCTCTCGCTCGGCTACCGGCCCGACGCCTTCACGAGCGCCTATCCCGATGCCGAGGCGGCCGGGGTGCAGCTGCAGTACGCGGTGGAGCCCGAGCCCCTCGACACCGGGGGGGCCATCGGCTTCGCCGCCCGCCACGCCGGGATCGACGACACCTTCCTGGTGGTGAACGGGGACGTGCTCACCGACGTCGACGTCACCGCGCTCGTGGCGTTCCACCGCGCCCACGGGGCGCAGGCCACGCTCCATCTCACCGCTGTGGAGGACCCGTCACGCTTCGGGGTCGTGCCCACCGACGACCGGGGGCGGGTGATCGAGTTCCTGGAGAAGCCCGAGCCCGGTACGGCGCCGACCAACCTCATCAACGCCGGCATGTACGTGCTCGAGCCCGGTGTGGTCACGCGCATCCCGTCGGGTCGCCGCGTCTCGGTGGAGCGCGAGACGTTCCCCGCCCTGGCCGGCGAGGGTGCGGTGTACGCCCTGGCCACCGAGGCCTACTGGCTCGACACCGGCACCCCCGCCGCCTACCTGCGAGCCAACGCCGACCTCATCGACGGGACGCGGCCCGGCGTGCCCGCCCCGGGCGCCACCCGGTGTCGCCCGGCGCCTGGACGCTCGGCACGCCCGTGGTGGAGGGGGAGGTCGCGGTCCGAGCCTCCTCGGTGACGGTGCGCATGTGGCCCGGGGGGCGTCGGTGAACGCCAGCGTGCTCGGCGCGGGGAGCGGCGTGGGCCCCGGAGCGCTCGTGGAGGGATCGGTCCTGCTGCCCGGGGCCAGCGTGGCGGCGGGGGCGCGGGTGGAGGGGTCGATCCTCGGCCGCCGGGCCGTGGTGTCCGAGGGGTGCCTCCTGGCGCCGGTGACGGTGGTGGGCGACGACACGTCGGTGCCCGCCGGCGCCCAGCTGGTCGACGCCCGCGTTCCCGCTACCGCCCCGTGACCGGACAAGATGGCGCTGTGCGCCGACGCGGGAGTCCCGATGCAGGTGATGGTGACCGGCGGTGCCGGGTTCATCGGGTCCAACCTGGTCGACCGCCTCCTGGCCGAGGGCCACGCCGTGGACGTGGTCGACGACCTGTCGAGCGGGTCGCTCGCCAACCTGGCCGACGCCCGTGCCTCGTCGGCAGCGCCCTCACCTTCCACCAGCTCGACATCCGCTCCGACGAGCTGGTCGAGGTGATGGGACGGCGCCGCCCGGAAGTCGTGTTCCACCTGGCGGCGCAGGCCGACGTGCGGGTGTCGGTGGAGCGGCCCGTCTTCGACGCCGACGTCAACATCCTGGGCACCCTGCGCGTCCTCGAGGGGGCGCGTGCCGCCGGCAGCGCCAAGGTCGTGTTCGCCGCCAGTGGCGGCACCCTGTACGGCGAGTCGGATCCCGCCGAGCTGCCGCTCAAGGAGTCCCACCCGCGGCGTCCCCTGTCGCCTTACGGGGTGTCGAAGATGTCGGCCATCGACTACCTGGTGGCGTACCGCGAGCTCCACGACCTGGAGTTCTGCGCCCTGGCGCTCGCCAACGTGTACGGACCGCGCCAGGACCCCCACGGCGAGGCAGGCGTGGTGGCGATCTTCGCCTCGAGGCTGTTGGCGGGCGAGCACGTCACGGTGTTCGGCGACGGGGAGCAGACACGCGACTTCGTGTACGTCGACGACGTGGTGGACGGCTTCGTCCGGGCCGCCACGCGCGGCGGGGGGGTGGTCCTCAACATCGGTACCGGCACCGAGGTGTCGGTCAACGAGCTCGCCCGGGTCATGGGTGAGCACGCCGGGGTGGGGACGGCACCGGTGCACGCGCCGGCCCGGACCGGAGAGCTGCGGCGCAACGCCCTCGACCCCGAGCGCGCCGCGATCCACCTCGGATGGCACCCCTGGACCTCGCTCGGCGACGGCGTGGACGCCGTGCTCGCCCACGTGCGGCGCCAGGGCCTCCCCTCATAGCGCGACCGGGGATCGGCCGGCGCCCGGCCGGGCATGGGGCACCGGCGCCCGCATCGTGCTTGGGTGGTGACAGGAGGATCTGATGCGCGCAACCCTCATCTACGGCGCCGGTGACATCAGGGTCGAGGACGTCCCCGATCCCGTCCTGCGCGAGCCGACCGACGCCGTGGTGCGGGTGGTGCGGGTGGTGCATCTGCGGCAGCGACCTGTGGCCCTACGGGGTCGACGCCCCGGCCGGCGGCGCGCCCGACCGCATCGGGCACGAGTTCCTCGGCACCGTGGAGGACGTGGGGGCCGACGTGTCGGGCCTGCGGCGCGGCGACCTCGTGGTGGCCCCCTTCGTGTGGGCCGACAACACCTGTGACTTCTGCCGCGAGGGCCTGCAGACGTCGTGCCGCCACGGCGGGATGTGGGGGCGCGACGGGGTCGACGGCGGGCAGGGGGAGGCGGTGCGGGTTCCCCAGGCGCAGGGGACGCTCGTGAAGCTGCCGGCCGGGGAGGACCCCGCGCTGCTGGCCTCGCTGCTCACGCTGTCCGACGTGTACCCCACGGGTCACCACTGCGCGGTGACGGCCGGCGTGGGGCCGGCCACCACGGTCACGGTCATCGGCGACGGCGCCGTCGGGCTGTCGGCGGTGCTCGCCGCCCGGCGCCTGGGTGCGCAGCGCATCATCCTCATGGGTCGCCACCGGGCCCGCACCGAGCTCGGCCGGCGGTTCGGGGCCACCGACGTGGTGCCCGAGCGCGGTGAGGAGGGGGTCGAGCGTGTCCGGGAGCTGACCGGCGGCGACGGCACCCACCGGGTGCTCGAGTGCGTCGGCCTGCTTGACGCCGTCGTGACCGCCCTGGCCGTGGTGCGCGACGGCGGCGTGGTCAGCCGCGTCGGCGCCCCGCAGTACGCCGAGGTCCCCATGGACTTCGGCGTGTTCTTCCGCAACGTCACCCTCACCGGCGGGGTGGCGCCGGCCCGGGCCTACATCGACGAGCTGCTTCCCGCCGTGCTCGAGGGCACCGTCGAGCCGGGGCTCGTCTTCGACAGCACCCTCGCCCTCGAGGACGTGGCCGACGGCTACCGCCAGATGGCGGAGCGTGCCGCGCTCAAGGTGCTGATCCGGCCCTGACCGTCACCGTCGGCACCGGCGGTGTGCCGATCGAGAGGAGCAGCTGTGCAGCGACGCGTGCTCGGAGCGAGCGGGTTGGAGGTCTCGGCCATCGGGCTCGGGTGCATGGGCATGAGCGCCGTATACGGCCCGGCTCCGGACAGGGCGGACATGACGGCGCTCCTGCGCGGCGCGGTCGAGCGCGGCGTGACGTTCTTCGACACCGCCCAGATCTACGGGCAATTCCACAACGAGGCGCTGGTGGGCGAGGCGCTCGAGCCCTTCCGGGGAGAGGTGGTCATCGCCACCAAGTTCGGCATGGCCCTCGACGCCGACGGGAAGCAGGTCGTGCGCAGCCGCCCGTCGGAGATCAGGCAGGGGGCGGAGGGCTCCCTGGCCAGGCTGCGGGTCGAGGCCATCGACCTCTACTACCAACACCGGGTCGACCCCGAGGTGCCCATCGAGGAGGTGGCGGGGGCGGTGAAGGACCTCGTCGAGGCGGGGAAGGTGCGCCACTTCGGCATGTCGGAGGCAGGGGTGCACACCATCCGCCGGGCCCACGCCGTGCTGCCGGTCACCGCCGTCCAGAGCGAGTACTCGCTGTGGTGGCGGCGCCCGGAGGAGGACCTGATCCCGGCGCTCGGGGAGCTCGGCATCGGCTTCGTCCCCTTCAGCCCTCTGGGCAAGGGGTTCCTCACCGGCAGGATCGACGACACCACCACCTTCGACGCGTCGGACTTCCGCAACGTGGTGCCCCGTTTCGCGCCCGAGGCGCGCCAGCGCCAACCAGGCCGTCATCGAGCTGCTCCGCTCGGTGGCGCAGGAGAAGCAGTCCACGCCGGCACAGATCGCCCTGGCCTGGTTGCTCGCCCGCCGGCCGTGGATCGTGCCGATCCCGGGCACCACGAAGCTGGGCGCCTGGAGGAGAATTTCGGGGGCGCTCGAGGTGGAGCTCACCGACAGCGACATCGGCGCCATCGACCGGGCCGCCTCGGAGCTCACGATCCTCGGCGCCCGCTATCCCGACGCCCTGGAGGAGCGCACCGGGCTGTGACGGCTCCGCTCCGGCGGCGTCAGCGGAACAGGTCCTCCGACGGCGGCCGCAGGATCTCGCCGGCCACCGAGCCCCGGCGCAGCCAGGAGCGGTCCACGCCGCGCACCACCGCCACCGGGACCCCCGCCGCCTTGCCCATGACGAGCTCGGCCGCCGAGGCGATCTCGTCGGCCACGCACACCTCGGTGGCCACCAGGTCCCGACCGTAGGCGTCGGGGGTGCCCCGCAGGTCGACGACAGCGGCGATGCCGGCGCAGCCGATGGCGACGTCGACGACGCCCTTGCGCCACGGCCGGCCGAAGGTGTCGGACACGATCACGGCGACCTCCTTGCCCGTGGCGGCCCGCAGACCGTCGCGGATGCGTCGGGCGGAGCGGTCCGAGTCCTCGGGCAGCAGCGCCGCCCATCCCCGCTCGACGTTGGACAGATCCACCCCGGCGTTGGCGCACACGAAGCCGTGGCGCGTCTCGGAGATGACGAGATCCCCGCTGCGCCGCAGCACGCGGACGGACTCCGCCTCCACCACCCGCATGCGGTCGGCGGGGTCGTCGGCGTCGACGGGCACCATCTGCCCCTCGGACTTGGACACGATCTTCTGCGTCACCACCACCACGTCGTGGTCGAGCAGCGCCACCCGCCCGGCGATGAGCGTGGCCAGGTCGTCGCCCCGCCCCACCTCCCCCATGCCGGTGACGGGGAGCACCGTCACCGCCTCCGGTGCCCCGCCGCCGGGCCCGCTCACGGGAGAGACCGCGGTGCCGCCGGACCCGGTGCCGGCACGGCGCTCCACGAGCAGCGCTCCCAGGGCGGCGGCGTGACGCGGTGTGTGCATGACGGTGGGGGCGACCACGCAGCGCACCCCGCACGCCTCCACCTCGCCGGCGAGCGGCGCATCCGCCTCGTCCACCACCAGGGTGCCCACGACGTCGGCGTAGAGGCGGGCCACGCCCACCACCGTCGACTCGTGGCCCAGCTCGGTGAGCAGGCGGTCGGCGGGGCCCTTGAGCGCGGCGCCGGCGACGATGGGCGACACCGCCACCACGTCGGCCCGCCGGTCGGCCAGCGCGTCGGCGATCCCCGGCACGGCCAGCACGGGGCCCACCGACACCACGGGGTTCGAGGGCACACCACGACGGTGTCGGCGCCGGCGATGGCGTCGAGCACGCCCGGTGCCGGCGCGGCGGCGTCGGCGCCCTCGAACCGCACCGACGCCACCGCCACGCTGTGGCGGTGGCGGACGAAGTACTCCTGGAAGGCCACCTCGGGACCGTCGCGCAGCGTCAGGCGAGTGCGGACGCGATCGTCGGACATGGGCAGCAGGCGCGCCGTCACCCCCATGGCGGCGGTGAGCTCGGCCGTCACGAGGGACAGGGGGGCGCCCTCGGACAGGCGCTGCGTGCGGTAGAGGTGGGTGGCGAGGTCGCGGTCCCCGAGACGGAACCACGCCTCGCCGCCGAGTTCCTCGAGCTGTCCCATGACGGTCCACGTCTCGCCGGCCAGTCCCCAGCCACGCTCGTCGTCGTTGCGGCCCGACAGGGTGTAGGTGACGGTGTCGAGGTCGGGGCTGATGTGCAGGCCGTGCAGCTCGGTGTCGTCCCCGGTGTTCACCACGGCGGTGACGTCGGCAGGTGCGACCACCTGGACGAGGCCGCGGAGCAGCCGGGCTGCGCCCACTCCTCCGGCCACGGCTGTGATCACGGCGCCAGGCTAACGGTCCGTGCGCCTGGGTCCGGCGCCCGTGTGCAAGGCTCGATCGGTGCGGCCCCATGCAGCGCCACCGGGCGATCGTCTGCGGGTGGCCGTCGACGCCACCCCGTTGCTGGGCACGCGGACCGGTGTGGGCCGGTTCTGCCACGACGCGCTCGGGCGCTCGGCGCCCGGGCGGAGCTCGACGTGGAGGCCTTCGCCGTCACCTGGCGCCGGCGTGGGCGGCTGCCCGGCGTGGTCCCCGACGGCGTGCGTGTGCACCAGCGGCCCATGCCGGCCCGGCCGCTGCACCTGGCGTGGGCCCATCTCCCCGGCCCGGCGCTGGAGTGGTTCGTCGGACCTGCCGACGTTGTCCACGGCACCAACTTCGTGGTGCCGCCGTGCCGCCGCGCCGCCCCCGTGGTGACGGTGCACGACCTGACGAGCCTCCGCTATCCGGAGCTGTCGGACCCGTCCACGCTCGGGTTCCCCCGAATGGTGCGCCGCGCCGTGGTGCGTGGCGCGTGGGTGCACACGCCGTCGCAGTTCGTGGCGGACGAGGTGGTGGCCGAGCTCGGCGCCGACCCCCGGCGTGTGCGGGCCGTGCACCACGGCGTGGACGGCGCGCCGGACCTCCCCGGGAGCGGACCGCCTCCGGGCCTGCCGGCGGGGGCGCGCCGCTACGTGCTGGCGGTGGGGACGGTGGAGCCGCGCAAGGACTATCCCGGCCTGGTGCGCGCCTTCGCCGCCGTCGCACCGTCGCATCCCGACGTGGCGTTGGTGATCGCCGGTGCTGACGGCTGGGGCGCCGAGGCGTTCCACCGCGCCCTTTGGGACTGCCCCGTGGCGGGGCGCGTCGGTGCAGCTCGGGTTCGTCCCCGACGGGGATCTGCGGCGGTGGCTGGCGGGCGCGGCGGCGTTGGCGTTCCCTTCGCTGTACGAGGGCTTCGGCTTCCCCCCGCTCGAGGCCATGGCGGCCGGTGTCCCCGTGGTCGCCACCTCGGCCGGGGCCATTCCCGAGGTGGTGGGAGAGGCGGCGCTGCTCGTGGCACCGGGTGACACCGACGCCCTGGCCGCGGCGTCGGGCGTGTGCTCGACGACGACGACCTGCGCGCCCGGCTGGCGGCAGACGGCCGTCGCCGTGCCGCGGACTTCACGTGGGAGGCGTGCGGTGCGGGTCTGGCCCGTCTCTACGCCGACGCCGCCGGGGCCCGATGAGCCGGCGCGCCGTGACCCGGGCACACGGCGTCGGCGCACCGGGGCGCGCACCGGGCGACCGGGGCGTGCTGGTCGTGGCCGAGCAGTTGCGACGGTCCGTGCCCGGAGGCATCGGCACGGCCGGGCGCGGCCTCCTGCAGGGTCTGGCGACGCTCGGGGAGGGGGAGGTCCCCGCCGTGACGCTCTACGCCAGCCGGGCGCCGTCGGTGCCCGACCCGCTCGCCGCCACCGGGTACCCGGTGGTGACGTCACGCCTGCCCGCCGTGGCGCTCACCCGGGCCTGGGACCGCGGCGTGCTCGGGGTGCCCGCCGGTTTCGGCGTGGTGCACACCCTGTCGCTGGCGCTTCCCCCCACGAGGGGCGTGCCGCTCGTGGCCACCGTGCACGACGTGGCATGGCGTCACCATCCCGAGGCGATCCGCCCCGGGGCAGGCGCTGGCACGAAGCGGCCCTGCAACGCGCCCTGCGCTGCGCGTCGCACTTCGTGGTCCCCGCCGACACCGTGGCCGCCGATCTGGTGGCGGCGGGCGCCGCCCCCGACGCCGTGTCTGTGGTGCCGCTCGGCTGCGACCATCTTCCCGACCCCGACGACGACGCCGCCACCGCCCTGCTCGGCCGCCTGGGGGTGGAGGGCGAGTTCCTCATGGCGGTGGGGACGCTCGAACCGCGGAAGAACCTGGCCCGGCTGTTCGACGCCTACGAGGCGGCCCGGCCCGCTCGGCGCCGGCGTGCCCCCTGGTGGTGGTGGGCCCGACCGGCTGGGGGGACGCCGTGGCGGGCGCGCCCCGGGGTGGTGCTGGCCGGGCCCGTGGGCGGTGCCACGCTCGCCGCCCTCTACGGCCGGACGCGCCTGCTCGTCTACGTGCCGCTCGAGGAGGGCTTCGGCCTGCCCCCGGTCGAGGCCATGCGCCAGGGTGCGCCCGTGGTGGCGAGCCCGGTGCCGAGCACCGGTGGGGCGGCGCTCGAGGTCGATCCCACCGACGTCGACGCCATGGCGGCGGGGATCGTGGCGGCCGCCACCGACGACGCCACCCGCGCCCGCCTGCGGGCGTCGGGCGCGGCGCGCTGCCGCCTCGCTCACGTGGCGGGCGACGGCGACGGCGGTGGTGTCGCTGTGGCGGTCCCTGTCGTGAGCGACGGCGCCGCGCTGCGCGTGTCGCTCGACGTCAGCGCCATTCCCGACCAACCGGTGGGTGCGGGCCGCTACGTCATCGACCTCACCGAGGCGCTGCTCGGGCGCGACGACGTGGCGCTCACATTGTGGTGCCAGCGCCACGACGTGGCCCGGTGGCACGACCTGGCGTCGGGCCGCGACGCCTCGGTGCGCGCCGTCGCTCCCGCGGCACGGCCGCTGCGCCTGGGGTGGGAGCAGGCGCGCCTGCCCCGCCTCCTCGCCGGCGCCGGGGTGGCCGTCCACCACGGACCGCACTACACGATGCCCGAGCGCGCCCCGGTGCCCACGGTCGTGACCGTGCACGACCTCACGTTCCTCGAGCATCCGGAGTGGCACGAGCGCGCCAAGGTGATCGTGCTCGGGCGGGCCATCCGCGTGGCGGCGCGGCGCGCCGCCGCCCTTGTGTGCGTCAGCCGCCACAGCGCCTCGCGCCTCGAGCAGCTGTGCCGACCCACCGGCCGCGGTCTTCGTCGTGCCCCACGGCGTGGACCACGCCCGTTTCTCGCCCACCGCCCCGCCACGCGCCCCCGTGCCCGACGAGCAGCTGCTGCGCCGGCTCGGCGTCCGCTCCCCCTTCGTCCTGTTCGTGGGGACCCTCGAGCCCCGCAAGGCCGTGCCCGAGCTCGTCGCCGCCTTCGACCGCATCGCCGACGAGCACCCCGGGCTGTCGCTCGTGCTGGCCGGGCGCCCGGGCTGGGGTGCCGACGCCGTGACGGCGGCCGTCAGCCGGGCGTGGGCCGGGCGCCGGGTGCTGCGCACGGGGTACGTCCCCGACGAGGCCGTCCCCGCCCTGCTGCGGCAGGCCGCCGTCACGTCCTACGCCGCCATGGAGGAGGGGTTCGGGTTGCCCGCCCTCGAGGCGCTGGCGTGCGGGAGCCCCCTCGTCACGACGGCGGGCACGACCATGGCCGAGCTGTCCGAGGGTGCGGCTGTCCTGGTGGCGCGGGGTTCGGTGGACGAGCTGGCCGCGGCGCTGCGCACCGTGCTGGCCGGCGGGCCCGAGGTCGAGGAGCGCCGCCGGGCCGGGACCCGGGTGGCGGCCCGCCACACCTGGGCGGCGAGCGCGGCGGGCCACGTGGCCGCCTACCGCTGGGCGGCGTCGGCGCACGGGGAGGCCGGGGAGGGCCGGCGCGGCGGTGCCCGGTAAGGTTCGCCCGGTGCGGGCGCTGGTCACCGGGGCCAAGGGGTTCGTCGGCTCGTGGCTCATCGCCCATCTGGCCGACAGCGGGGACGAGGTGGTGGCCATCGACCACGAGGTCGAGGTCACCGACGGCGCGTCGGTGCGCCACGCGCTGGCCGACGCCGAGCCCGACGTCGTCTACCACCTGGCCGCGCTCACCCACGTGGGGCGCTCGTGGACCGACCCCGCCGACGTCCTGCGCGTCAACGCGGGGCACGCTCAGCGTCCTCGAGGCGGCGCGCTCGGTCCCCCGGCCGCCGCGCGGTGCTGCTGGTCAGCTCGGCCGAGGTCTACGGCGCCGTGCCCCAGTCGCGCCTTCCCGTCGCCGAGGACGCGCCGCTGGCGCCGGTCACGCCCTACGCCGCCTCGAAGGTGGCGGCCGAGTACCTGGGGGTGCAGGCATTCCTGGCGCACGGCCTGCCCGTGGTGCGGGTCCGTCCCTTCAACCACGTCGGCCCCGGACAATCGCCCAATTTCGTGGTGGCGGCGCTGGCCGAGCGGATCGTGGCGGCGCGGCGCTCCGGGGCGTCGGCCATCCTCGTCGGCAACCTGTCCGCCCGCCGGGACCTCACCGACGTGCGTGACGTGGTGCGCGCCTACCGGCTCCTGGCCGAGACGGGCGCGGCCGGTGACGTCTACAACGTGTGCACGGGCCGCGACATCGCCATCGAGGAGGTGGCCGCCCGCATGCAGCACCTGGCCGGCACGGAGCTGCGCCTCGAGCCCGACCCGGCACTGGCCCGGCCCGTGGACGTTCCCGTGGTGCGGGGGGACCCGGGCAGGCTGCAGGCGGCGACGGGCTGGGCGCCGGTGGTCGACCTCGACGCAACCCTGCGCGACGTGCTCCGTTTCGCCGAGGAGCGCTCGGCCTGACCGACCTGACCGGCCTGATCGATCAGCCTGATCGGCCCCGGGCCGTCCCCGGACGCGCCGAGCGCCCTGCAGGGCAGGGCGCTCGGAGGGGGAGCCGGTCCGGGGGGTGGACCGCTCCCGCTGTCGTCGGGGGGGACGACCGGTGCTGGGGTCGTCGCAGAGGACGACCGCTGATCGTTCAGGCGGCGTTCGAGAGCAGCTTGCGCAGCTGCTGACGCGCCTCTCGGGCCTGGACGTGCGCCTGCTTGACCAGATCGCGGGCCGCGACCGGCAGCCTCTCCTCGATCGGGACCAGCGTCGCCTCGATCCGTCCGATGACCTGCTCGACGGCCTCGTCGACATCCTTGGCCCGGCGGGTCAGCTCCCCGCGGACGTCGACCAGGCGTCCCTCGAACTGGCTCCTCGGCTCGACCAGTCGCTTCTGGAGCTCCTGGCGGCGCACCTGTGCCCGCTGGAACCCGAGAACGCCCAGGCCGACGACCACGTAGGCGGCATCCCTGGCGGTCCGTGTGATCTCTTCTGTGATGTCTCTCAGCTCTGGCATCGCTGCCGTCCTTCCTGTGGGTGACTCCTCGATCCTGCTAACTATTGTACGGGTTCCTGCTAACACTTGCAAGCATTTCGCCACCGGGCGCCGGCGCCGGGTCCGTTCTGGCGGGGGGCGGGGTCGGGTCCGACCGGGCGCCGGGCCCGTGCCCGGGCTGGGGGCCGGGCGGGGGGGACGGGTAGCCTCGTGGGCCTGATGGAGACCCTCGCTCCACCGGTTGTCGCCGTCATCGTCACGTGCGATCCCGGGGAGTGGTTCGAAGAGACGCTCCAGGCCTTCGCCGCCCAGGACTACCCGGAATTGCTCGGTGCTCGTCCTCGACGCGGCGAGCGAGGTCGACCCGACACCGCGGGTCGCGGCCGTCCTGCCCGGGGCCTACGTCCGTCGCCTTCCCGTCAACCGGGGCTTCGGCGCCAGCGCCAACGAGGTGCTCTCCATGGTGGAGGGCGCGTCGATGCTGCCGTTCTGCCACGACGACGTGGCGCCCGATCCCGACGCGCGTCGCACATCATGGTGGAGGAGTCCTTCCGCTCCAACGCCGGTGTGGTGGCGCCCAAGCTGGTGACCTGGGACGACCCCGGCCGGCTGTTGCACGTGGGGATGGCGGTGGACAAGGGCGGGGCGGTGGTGGACCGCGTGGAGCCGGGCGAGATCGACCACGGCCAGCACGATGCGGTGCGCGACGTGTTCCTCGCCCCGGGGGGCTGCACCTTGGTCCGTGCCGACCTGTTCGCCGAGCTCGGGGGGTTCGATCCCGAGATCTTCGTCATGGGGGAGGACCTCGACCTGTGCTGGCGGGCCCAGGTCCTCGGGGCACGCGTGGTCGTGGCGCCCGGCGCGCGCGTCCGTCACCTCGAGATGCTCGCCAGCGGCCGCCGCAGACTCCCCGACGACATCCGCCATGGCGCGGCGGACCTCCTCGCCCCCGGAGAGCTAAGCGCTGTTGTCGTTGATGGGGGTGTGGGTGCTGTGGCGGGTGCGGCCGTCGGGGCGGCCGCCGACGGGGGACAGGGTGTGCCGGGAACGACGGGCAGGCGGTGGCGACCGGCGGGTCGGGGGGCGAACCGGCGCGTGGCGCCGGTCACGCTGCAAGCGCTGCAGCGCCGGCACGAGCTGCGGGCCACGCTGAAGGCGTACGGCCCGCTGCACCTGGTGCGGGTGCTCCCCCAGGTGGCGTTGCTCGCCCTGGCCGAGGCCACGATCGCGTGGGTGGCCGGGCACCGCGACCGCGCCCTCGGCGCTGGCGCACGCCTGGGGATGGAACATCGCAGAGCGCCGGACACTGCGCGGTGGCGTGAGCCACGGTGCGGGCCCACCGCCGGCTCGACGACGCCACCGTGCGGCGGCTGCAGCTGCGCGGCAGTGCCCGCGTGAACGCCTACGTGCGGCGGGCCGTCACCCACGGCCTGGAGGCCGCCAACCTGGGGGGCTCCGACAACGAGGACGCCGACATCGGCTCGTCCGCCGATGCCGTCGAGGCGCGTGCGCCGAGCGCAGGCGGACCACGGAGGGCCCGAGGACATCGACGCGTTGGGCCGTCCTGCTCGTCGCCTGGCTGGTGGTGGTGTTCGGCACGCGGCAGCTCATCGGCTCGGGATTCCCCTTCGTGGGCCAGCTCCTGCCCTTCCCGTCGTGGGCGGCGCTCGTGCACCACTTCGTGTCGGGGTGGCAGCCCACCGGCGTGGGCACCACCGACCCCACCTCACCGGCCACCGGCATCCTCGGCCTGGGCGGCATGGTGCTCTTCGGCGGCGTCGGGCTGCTCCAGAAGATCGTGGTCCTCGGGTGCATCCCGGTCGGGGCCCTCGGCATGGCCCGCCTCACGAGGCCGCTCGGCACGACGTGGGCCCGGGTCACCTCCACGGTCATCTACATGGCGGTGCCCGTCCCCTACGACGTGTCGGCGAGCGCCCGGTGGGGACGCGCTCGCCGTGTACGCCGCCTGTCCGTGGATCCTGCACCTGCTGGGTCAGGCCTCGGGCGTGGCGCCCCACGACGCCGTGGCCGGCGGCGCCCCGGCCGCCGACGGCGGAGCAGACGCCGAGACCGGGGACGCCGTCGGGCAGGTGCACGGGCACGCCCACGAGGACGGGGCGACCCCGGCATCGCACGCCTGGGGCGGCGCGTCGTGGTCGCACCCGGCGCCGGGCCGCCGTTGGCGTTCGTCGCTGTTGGGGTGGAGCCTCGCACTCGGCCTTCTCGACGCGCTCGTCACCTCCGTCGCCCCGTCCGCCGCCCTGGTGACCCTGGCCGTGGCGGCCGGCCTGGCCATCGGCAACGTGGTGGTGGCAGGGCGGGCCGGGTTGCGCCCCGCCGGGGCGTGTGGTGGCGAGCGCCGCCGGTGCCACCGTCGTGGCCGTCGCCCTCCTGGCGCCGTGGTCGCTGGCCGTGCTGGGCGGCCCGGCCCGCTGGCAGGCCATCGCCGGCGTGCCCGTGGCCACCTCCGACGGCGCGTGCGTGGGGCCAGCTGCTGCGCCTGGCGGCCGGACCCATCGGGGACGCCGCCCTGGCGTGGGCCTTCCTCGCCGCCGCCGCCCTGCCCCTCGTGATCGGCGCCCGCTTCCGACTGGCCTGGGCCGGTCGGGCGTGGTCGGTGGCGGTGGTGGCCTGGGTGCTGGCCTGGTTCTCGGGCCGGGGGTGGCTCGGGCCCGTGGCGTTGTCGCCCCAGGTCATGCTGGCCCCCGCCGCCGTGGGTATCGCCCTGGCCGTGGGGCTGGGGGTGGCGGCCTTCCAGCGCGACCTGCCCGGGTACCGCTTCGGATGGCGCCAGGCCGCCGCGGTGGCCGCCGCCGCCGCCGCCGCC
The DNA here is from genome assembly GCA_963839605.1 of uncultured Acidimicrobiales bacterium. Classification (GTDB taxonomy): domain Bacteria; phylum Actinomycetota; class Acidimicrobiia; order Acidimicrobiales; family UBA8190; genus JBEKVE01. The sequence continues at coordinate 25,990 of CAWIWK010000021.1, forward strand.
GTGGGTGTGCTGCCCGTCCTGGCCGCCAGCGCCAACGGCCGCTGGGACCTCGTGTCCACCGGCTACGCCGAGGCCACCTCCTGGATGGACGCCCATCCCACCCAGGGCAACTTCCGCGTCCTGTGGCTGGGGGACCCCCGGGTCCTGCCCGGCACGGGGTGGGAGCTGTCGCGGAGCCTCGCCTTCGCCCTGAGCGAGAACGGGCTTCCCGACGTCACCGCCTTGTGGCCCGGATCGTCGGAGGGCCAGGCCGCCACCATCGGCACCGACGTCGGCTTGGCGTGCCCGCGTGCGCCACGGTGCGGCTGGGGCGCCTGCTCGCCCCCTACGCCGTGCGCTACGTGGTGGTGGTGGACACCCTCGGCCCCTCCATCCCCGGCCTGCAGACCCCGCCCGCCGACCAGCCCCCCGGTGACCTCGCGCCCGCACTGGCGGCGCAGCTCGACCTGCGCGAGGTGATATCGCAGAGCGGCTTCTCGGTGTTCTCCGACGACGAGGCGCTCCCCCTGCGGGCGCTTCGCCCCGGGTCCGGCCCGGCGTCGGTGCCGACGACCGCCGACGCCGTCACGGGCACCGCACCGCAGCTGCGGGGATGGGAGCCCGCGCTCGAGGCCGCAGCCGGGGTGACGAGCGCCACCGGCCGGGTGGGGAAGGGGACGGTCCTCGCCGCCGTGGCTCCCGCCGCCGACTGGCGGCTCACCGGACCGGGGGGCCGCACCGAGCGGTCCACCACGGCCTTCGGCTACGCCGCCACCTTCCCCGTGCGCACGCCGGGCCGGGTGACAGTGGGCTTCGCCGGCTCGTGGGGGCACGGGGTGGAGGCCGGCCTCGAGACGGCGGCTTGGGTGGTGGTGGCGGCCGCGCTGGCGGGCCGGCGCCGCTGGCTCGACTGGTGGTGGACGCGGCTGCGCCGGGTGGGCCGCCGCCGTTCTCGGGGCGGGGCACCCGACGGGGCCGTCTCGCCGCCCGACCCCGGTACCGCCGAACCCGAAGCGGGCCGTCTCACCCCGGCACCGCCGTGCCCGGCGGCATCGATGACCGGGGAGCAGCGGTGAGGCGGCGGACACCGTGAGCGGGTCGTTCCGGCGGGCTGCGCTCATCGCCGTCCTGGCCGCCGCCCTGGTGGGCACGGGGGTGGCCGATCGCCTGGTGGGCCGCGGCGCTCGCCGCCGCGGCGCCCACCCCGGACGCCTTGGCCGACCTCCACACCGCCCCCACGGCGGGCACCGAGTCGTCGGCCTGGTACTGCGCCGGTGGGACGGGGGCGCTCGGCGGGGCGCCGGCCACCATCCTGGTGACCAACGCCTCGGGCCGGGTCGCCACCGGCTCCGTCACCGCCGTTCCCGGTCTGACGGGTGAGGGCGCTCCTCCCGCCCCGTGGGCCGGGGCCCGCACCACCGACCTCCGGGTTCCCGCCCGGGCCCAGGTGACGGTGCCGGCCACGGCGCTCGGGGGGAGCACCGGCGTCGCCGCCGCCGTGGTGGTGGACGGGGGCGGCGTGTCGGTGTCCGAGGGCGTGTCGAGCCCGCTCGGGTGGTCCATGGCCCCGTGCGTGTCGACCACGTCCCCGGACTGGTACTTCGCCCACGGCGCCACCTCCCAGGGCGGCGGCCTCACCCTGTCGCTGTTCAACCCGGGCGCCACCGACGCCACCGTCGACGTGTCGATGGTGGTCCCCGGCGCCGGTCTCCTGGCCCCCGCCGCCTACCAGGGCATCGGCGTGGCCCCCGGATCGCTCGTGACCGAGAACCTCGGAGACCACGCCCCCCAGGACGCCGTTATCGCCACCGAGGTGTCCAGCTTGTCGGGGTCGGTGGTGGCCAGCGAGCTGGAGTCGGTGGGCACGCCCGGGGCCGGGGGGCTGTCACTGACGCTCGGGAGCCCGACACCTGCGGCCACCTGGGTCTTCGCCCAGAACACCGACGTGGCGGGGGGGACCGTGGCCTTCCACGTCCTCAACCCGTCCGCCCGTCCGGCGGTGGTGTCGGTGGCGCTCGGGCTGCCCCAGGGGGCGGCGGCCGAGCCCTTCACCCTGACGGTGCCGTCCCAGTCGGTGTCCACCGTGGTGGCCGAGAACGAGACCCGCATCCCGAGCAACGTCGCCTACGCCGCTGTCCTTCACCAGCCGGGGGGCCGACGTGGTGGTGAGTCGCCAGGTCACCGCCCCGCCGGAGCGCCGCCCGCCGTGCCCGAGGACGGGGACGTCCCGGGGCTCCCGGGAGGCCTGCGGCGTTGGCTCGTGCCCGGTGTGGTGGCGCCCGGGACCGGCGCCTGGTCGCTCGGCGTGGTGGACCTGGGCTCGGTCCCCACCGACGTCCGGGCGGTCGCCCCCGACGGCAGGGCACTGCCCGGTCGGTCGAGGTGGCGGGTCGAGCCGGGCACGCCGTTGTTCGTCGGCCCCGGCCTCGGTCCTCCCTACGGCACGGCCCCGTTCGAGATCGAAGCGAGCCAGCCCGTCGCCGTCGAGCTCGACGGACTCCCGGTCGGCGCCCCCGGGGTGGTGGTGGTTCCCGCCTTCTCCGTCCCCTGAGCCGCCCCGGACGCGGCGAGGGCGGGATCAGTCGGGCTTGGTCGCCCCGCCGGCGGGGCTGGCGGGTGCCGTGGGCGCGGTGGGCGCCTCGTCCTTGCTCTCGGCCGTGGCCGTGGCTGTCGTCGTGGCCGGGGTCGTGGCGGCGGCCTCCTCCGACCCGTTGCCGGCGGCATCCTCCACCGTGAGCTTGGCGCCGTTGGCGGAGGAGGTGAAGTGGCGCATGGCCTGGGTGGCGTCGTCGTGCACCGGTCGCCCGTAGGCGGTGTCGACGAGCTTGCCCACCTCGCTGCCGTCGAGGGTCTCGCGCTCGAGCAGCGACCGGGCCACGGCGTCGAGCCCGCCGCGGTGGCGGCTCAGCAACTCGATGGCACGCTCCTCCTGCTGGCGCAGGATGCGGGCGATCTCGGCGTCCACCACCCGGGCGGTGTCCTCGGAGTAGTCGCGGGAGTGCAGCAGGTCCTCGCCCAGGAAGACCATGCCCTGCGACCCCCACGCCATGGGCCCGAGCTCCTCGCTCATGCCCCATTCGCGCACCATCTTGCGGGCCAGCTCGGTGTTGCCCACGAGGTCGTTGCTGGCGCCGGTGGACAGGTCGCCGTACACGAGGAGCTCCGCGGCCCGCCCGCCCATGCGGACCGCCAGCGAGTCCTCGATCAACTCGCGCGGGTAGATGTGGCGCTCCTCGATGGGCAGCTGCTGGGTCACGCCCAGCGCCAGGCCGGTGGGCAGGATCGTGACCTTGTGGACGGGGTCGGCGTGGGTGAGCACGTAGGCGAGCACGGCGTGGCCGCCCTCGTGGAAGGCGACGCGCTCCTTTTCGGGCTCCGACAGCACCAGGCTTCGCGGCGCTGGCCCATGAGCACGCGGTCGCGGGCGGCCTCGAAGTCCTGCATGTCCACCTGGTGCGAGCCCCGGCGCACGGCGTGGAGGGCGGCCTCGTTGACCAGGTTGGCCAGGTCGGCGCCGCTCATGCCCGGGCTGCCCCGGGCCACGATCTCGAGGTCCACGTCGGGCCCGATCCGCTTGTCCTTGCAGTGGACCTTCAAGATGGGCAGGCGCTCCTCGAGGTCGGGGAGCGGCACCACGATCTGGCGGTCGAAGCGGCCGGGGCGCAGCAGGGCGGGGTCGAGGATGTCGGGCCGGTTGGTGGCCGCCATGATCACGACGCCCTCGGCCGGGTCGAACCCGTCCATCTCCGACAGCATCTGGTTGAGCGTCTGCTCACGCTCGTCGTGGCCGCCGCCGAGGCCGGCGCCGCGCTTGCGCCCGATGGAGTCGATCTCGTCCACGAAGATGATGGCCGGTGCCTGCTTGCGGGCCGTCTGGAACAGGTCGCGGACCCGGCTGGCCCCGACGCCGACGAACATCTCCATGAAGTCAGAGCCGCTCACCGACAAGAAGGGCACCCCCGCCTCGCCTGCTACGGCCCGGGCCAGCAGCGTCTTGCCCGTTCCCGGCGGGCCGACGAGCAGGATGCCCTTGGGGATCTTGGCCCCGATGTCGCGGAACCGGTGGGGGACTTCAAGAAGTCCACCACCTCGCTGATCTCGATCTTCACGCCCTGGTAGCCGGCGACGTCGGCGAATGTGGTGCGCGGCCGTTCGGTCGTGTAGAGCCGGGCCCGCGACCTGCCGATCGACATGATCCCGCTCATCTGGCCCTGGGCCCGGCGGCTGATCCAGAAGAAGATGGCCACGAACGCCACCAGGATGAGGATCGTGGGCAGCCACTGGCCCAGGGTGCTCTCCGTCGGGGTGTTGAAGGTGACGCTGCCGATGTCCTTGCGCATCGTGGCCACGTCGTTGTCGAGCGAGGGGTCGGGGCCGTTCACCGTGTACTTCTGGTTGCCGAGCTTGAGCTCGCCCGTGATGACCCCGGTGTTGTTGTTGACGGCCGCGGACTTGACCTTGTGCCCCTCGACGTACTGCTCGATGTAGGTCTTGTAGGGGATCTGCTTCACCGCCGGCTTCGACAGCAGCGGCGGGATGATCAGCACCGCGATGACCGCCACGGCGAGGAGGACGAACACCCATTTCCAGCTCTGGTCGGGCCCCGACGCCGCCGGACCACCCGTTCCACCAGGCGCGGGACCGCCCGCCCCACCAGGCGAGGGGCGTCCCGAACGACGGTCGGGAAGCGAGGGGCTCATTGCTCCATGGTACGCGCCCGTGCCCCGCCCCATGCACGCACAGGCGTCCCCGTGTCGTTACGGGTGGTCACTAACCTTCGCGTGATGACGCACAGCGTGCCCGGCTCCCACGAGGAGCAGCCGCAGGACGTCGCGTCGATGCCGTCCGAGCCCATCGACCCACCCCCACCAGGTCGGGGACCACCACCACCACCACCGGGCCCGCCGCCCTCGTCGGGTGGGCCCGTGCCCCCACCGCCTCCGCCACCGCCGGGGTGGCCGGGATACCCCGGGCCCTCCGGCCCGGGCACCGGGGGCGGCGCCTGGCCCGCCCCCGTCCCGCCCCCGTGGCCGGGGCCCGGTGCGGCGGCGTGGCCCGGCCCCACGCCGCGTCGGCACACGACGGCGCCGGTCTCCGACGACGATCCCCCCAGCACGCCGCGCCAGGGGGCCACGTGGTTCCTCTACGCCGTGTTCGGGTTCCTGGCCGGCCAGGTGGCGAGCACGGTGGTGCTCCTGGTGGTGGCGGCGGCCAACGGGCACAGCGGGGACGTGGCCAAGCTGGCGGCGCAAGCCGTCCCTCCCGCCTGGGTGGTGGTGTCGGGACTGGTCGGGTTGTGGGCCGGGTTCATCGGCGCCGTCGTCTTCACCAGCCGCACCCGGGGCACGCGCCGGGTGCGGCGGGACATGCGACTCGAGGTGCGGTGGAGCGACCTGCTGCTCGGACCGGTGGTCGGCCTGGTGGGCCAGCTCGTCCTGCTGCCCGTGCTCTACGTCCCGCTCGAGCACGCCATCCCCAACCTGAATTCCCGGTTGGACCAGCCCGCCAAGCACCTCACGGGCGGGTTCCCCGGTGCGGACCTGGCCGTGATCGCCGTGCTCACCGTGGTGGCGGTGCCGGTCATCGAGGAGACCTTCTTCCGTGGCCTCGTGCTGCGCGGCCTCCTGGCCATGTTCAAGCGGACGGGCCGGGTGCTCGGACCGGTCCTGGCCGTGGTGACCGACGGCGTGGTCTTCGGGCTGGCGCACTTCGAGCCGCTCGAGCTGCTCGGACTGGCCGCCTTCGGCGCCGTCCTGGCCGTGCTGGCGCTGCGCCTGGGCCGCCTGGGGCCCTGCATCTTCGCCCACGCCACCTTCAACCTCATCGCCATCCTGTCGGTCGCCTACCCGACCGGCGTGCTGCGCTGAGGCCGGTGACGGGGCCGCCCCCCGACACCTGGTCCGGGGGGCCCGGGGCCCCGTGGGGGCTCCTGCTCGCGCTTTCGCCCCGGTTTCGGGCACGATTGATCTGATGCGTGGTCTGATCCGCCGTCCGTCTCTGCCTGCGCTCGCCACCTTCGTCGTGGTGGCGGCGTGCATCGGCGTCGTCCTGTGGCAGATCGACCCCCGCCTGCTGCTGTCCAACACCGACATCACCGGGGGGGACACCGGCGCCCATTTCGGCCTGGCCGCCTTCCTCAAGTCGAACCTGCTGCCGAGCGGCCACGTCACCGGGTGGTTCCCCGGTGCCTACGACGGCCTCCCCCTCAACACCTATTACTTCCCCCTCCCCGACACCCTGGCCGCGTTGATGGGGTTCGTCATCCCCTTCGCGGTCGCCTTCAAGCTCGTCACCATCCTGGGATCGCTCACGCTGCCCGTGGCGGCGTGGGCCTTCGGCCGGCTGGCGGGCATGGAGCGCCCCCGCCCCGCCGTGCTCGCCGCCTTCACCCTGCCGTTCCTGTTCGAGCAGAGCTTCACCATCTACGGCGGCAACCTCTACTCGACCATGGCGGGCGAGTACGCCTTCTCGCTCGGGCTGTCGGTGGCCCTCGTGTTTCTGGGCACGGTGGTCCGGGGCATGCGGACGGGGCGCATGCGCGTCCCCGCCATCCTCCTGCTGTCGGCCTGCGTGCTGTGCCATCTGGTCACCACCCTGTTCGCGCTGGTCGGGGTGGTGGCGATCGTGGTGCTGTTCGGTCCCAACCGCCGCAACCTGCGGTGGGCCTTCACCGTGGTCGGGACCGGCTTCCTCCTGGTGGCGTGGTGGGCGGTCCCCTTCATCACCGAGCAGGCCTACAGCACCACCATGGGCTGGCAGAACGTCACCACCTACGTGCAGCTGCTCGCGCCCCACGGCGACTGGTGGGCCCTCATGGTGGCCTTCGTCGGGCTCGTCCTGGCCTGCGTCCGCGTCGAGCGCGCCATGCTCGGGCTCACCGTCGCCGGGGTGTGCGCCGCGTTGTTCGTGCGCTTCGCGCCGCAACAGTCGCTCTACAACGCCCGCCTGCTGCCCATCTGGTGGATCGTCATCTACCTGTTGGCCGGGTACGCGGTGGCGGAGCTGATGGTGATGGTGGCCCGCGTGTGGCGCTACCTGCGCGAGGCGCTGCGCTGGGATCCGTCCCAGGTTCCGGCCGTGGCCCTCCCCGGGGGGTCGGCGCCGGCCTTCGCCACCGGGGGTCCGGCCCTGCCCATGGCCGGTGCCGTGGCGGGGTTCGGGGGTCGCTTCGGCGTGCCGGTGCACGCCGCCGGCGATGTCCGGGGGCTCGGATCGGGTCCGGCCGGCGGGGCCATGGCGGCCGTCGGCACCTGGCCCGGTGAGGTCGACGTCGAAGGGGCGCGCCCGCCGTGGACCCCCGTGGCCCCCGGGGGCCCGCCGCTGCCCCCGCCCCGCCGGCCCACGTGGGCGCCGGGGGCGGTGATGGGGCCGTTCGTGGCCCTGGCGCTCGCCGCCCTGGTGGTGCTGCCGCCACTGCTCATCACCCCGGGGTCGACCTACAAGCTCGGCTGGGTCGACGTGCAGACGAGCAACGTGGCGTCGTGGGCCCAGTGGAACTACTCGGGGATGCAGGGCAAGCCCGGCTGGCCCGAATTCAAGGACGGCATCGTCGCCACCATGGACAGCGTGTCGGCCAAGGACGGGTGCGGGCGGGCCATGTGGGAGTACAACTCGAACCTGAACCGGTTCGGCACGCCCATGGCGCCCATGCTGCTGCCCTACTTCACCAACGGCTGCATCCAGTCGATGGAGGGGCTGCTGTTCGAGTCCTCCACCACCACGCCGTGGCACTTCATCAACCAGGCGGAGCTGTCGGCGGGGCCGTCGGAGGCGATGGTGCACGCCACCACGGGCATCGTGTACGGACCGGTCGACGTGCCGCTCGGCATCCAGCACCTGCAGCTGTTGGGCGTCAAGTACTTCCTCGCATCGTCACCGGTGATCCAGCAGCAGGCCGACGCCGACCCGAGCCTGACGCTGGTGGCCACCTCCGGGCCGTGGCACACGCCCTACGACGGGGCGATCCTCACCACCACCTGGAAGGTGTACGAGGTCCACGACGCGGCCATGGTGGTGCCGCTCACGCAGCGCCCCGACGTGCTGACCGGCGTGGGTGCGGCCCAGGGCTCCTGGCTCCCCGTGGCCCAGCGCTGGTACGCCGATCCCAAGCGCTGGGACCAGCAGCTCGTGGCCGGCGGCCCGTCGTCGTGGACCGAGGCGCCCGGTGGGGTGGCTCCCTCGGAGCATGTCCCCCTGCCGGCGGTGACGGTCTCCGACGTCCACACCGGTGTCGACCAGATCAGCTTCCACGTCAGCCGGACCGGGGTGCCCGTCCTGGTGCGGACGTCGTACTTCCCCGCCTGGCACGCAACGGGGGCCGAGGGACCGTGGCGGGCCATGCCCAACCTCATGGTGGTGGTGCCCACCTCCCACCAGGTCACCGTGTCCTACGGCTCCACCAAGGGCGGACAGGCCGGCCTGGTCCTCACCGTGATCGGGGTGCTCGTCACCGCCGTCATGGTGTGGCGGCGCCACACCTACGCCTGAGCCTCACGCCCCCGCCCGCCCGGGCGGTGGGGACGGCGGGGGCGGGGGTGGCGGTGGCGGGACGGGCCTCGGGGTGGTCCACCACGCTCGGTGTCGCTCACGGTTCCCTAACGCGCCACTCATCGTCACCACACGGGCGTGTCCGACGATGGGTGCAGGACCAGGGGGCGACCTCAAGAGACCCGTGACGGGTTCCGATGAGACAGAGAACTCCCGGCAGGTCCGAAGGAAGGAAGGGAGAGGCGGGATGAAGCGCAGGACACCGACCAGGCAGAAGCTCTCGGTGGTGGCGCTGTCGGCCGGTGTGGCCGTGACCCTGGCTGCGTGCAGCGCGGGGAGCGTGTCGCACGTCGTGTCGGGGACCTCGGTCCCGGTGACCTCCACCACGGTGCCGTCCTCGACGACGACCACGGTGAGCGCCGGCGCCACGCCGACCTCGACCGCGCCCGCCCCCTCCCAGACCTTCGACGCAAGCACCCTGAATCAGGTCGCATCGGAGCTGGGGACCCTCGACGGCAACCTCAGCACGGCCGACAACGACCTGAGTGACCCGCAAGGAGACTCGTGATGCACCACATTCTGAAGCGCCGGGTGGTGGCGGCAATGGCCGCGGCCGGCGCCGTCGCCGCGCTCGGTGGCCGCCGCCCCGGGCGTGGCCACCGCCGACAGCTCGGCGGCCACCACCGCCGGGTCCACCGTGACCACCCTGCAGCCCTCCAACCCGTTCTGCACGCCGGCTTTGTTCGGCGCGGCGCAGCAGCGGGTGGCGACCGACCTGTCCAACCGCGTGGCGCAGCTCAACGCGCTCCTGGCCGCCGTGAACAACACGGCCAACCACCTCACCACCGGCGACCGCCAGACGCTGTTGAACGACGTCAGCACCGTCGAGCTGCCCGGCATCCAGGCCCTGCAGCCCCAGGTGCAGCAGGCCACCACGTGTCCGCAGCTGCGCAGCGCGGCACGCGCCATGGTGCTCAGCTACCGCGTCTACGTCGTCATGACGCCGCAGACGCACTGGACGGTGGTGGCCGACGACGAGACCTTCATCGAGGGCCAGTTCGCCGGCTTCGAGCCGACCATCGCCCAGGACATCCAGAACGCCCAGGCGGCCGGCAAGGACGTCACGGCGGCCGAGGCGTCGTTCACGGACCTGAAGAACCAGGTCGCCGCGGCGCAGAGCGCCACGTCGGGACAAGACGTCACGCTGCTGGCCCAGACACCGCAGGGCGCACCGGGCAACTGGTCGGTGTTCCTGGGCGCTCGCACCAGCCTTGCGAGCGCCCGCAACGACCTGCGCAGCGCCTACGACGACGGCATGCAGATCAAGGCCGACCTGCAGTAGCGCTCGCGCACGCGCCCGAGCGCTCCGGGCGCCGAGATCGGACCCACGGCTTCCCCCCTCGGACCGGCCCCTCGGGCCGGTCCGAGGCGCGTCCGGTGTCTGAGGGGCTTGGTGGCCCTCGGCCCCTCGCCGGGCCGCACGCCCTCGGCCCTCTTCCGGGCCCCGGGGAGGGGGAAGGGGAGGGGGTAGGCTGCACACGCCATGTCCGCACTCGGCGCCGTGTTCAAGGCCTACGACGTGCGCGGGACGGTTCCCGACCAGCTCGACAGCCGTGCCTGCCACGCCATCGGTTGGTCGTTCGCGCGCTTCGCCGGGACGTCGCGCATCCTGGTGGGGCGCGACATGCGCTCGTCGGGGGTGGCCCTGGCCGGAGCCTTCGCCGAGGGGGCCCGCACCGCAGGCGCCGAGGTGGTGGAGCTCGGGCTCGCCTCCACCGACATGATGTACTTCGCCTCCGGGCGACTCGACGCCCCCGGGGCGATGTTCACCGCCTCGCACAATCCCGCCAACTACAACGGCATCAAGCTGTGCCTGGCCGGCGCCCTGCCCGTCGGGCAGGACACGGGGCTGGCCGACATCCGGGCCGAGGCCGAGGCGGCGCTCGCCTCCGGTGCCGACCAGGGGCCCGAGACCGGCGGTTCGGCGCATCGCGACCTGCTCGACGAGTACGCCGACCACGTGCGCTCCTTCATCGACGTGGCGGCGCTGCGGCCCCTCAAGGTGGTGGCCGACACGGCCAACGGCATGGGGGGCCTGGTGGTGCCGAAGGTCTTCGCCGGGCTGCCGGTCCACCTCGACATCCTGTTCGAGGAGCTCGACGGAACGTTTCCCAACCACCCCGCCGATCCCATCCAGGAGGAGAACCTGCGGGACCTGAAGGCGGCCGTGGGCGCGGACCGGAGCGGACATCGGGCTCGCCTTCGACGGCGACGCCGATCGCGTCTTCCTCGTCGACGAGAAGACGCAGCCGGTGTCGGGCTCGCTCACCACCGCCCTCGTGGCCCGGGCCATGCTCCGCAAGAACCCCGGGGCCACCGTCCTGTACAACATCATCTGCTCCCACGTGGTGCCCGAGACCATCGAGCGCTACGGCGGGACGCCGGTGCGCACCCGGGTCGGCCACTCCTTCATCAAGCAGGTGATGGCCGAGACCGGCGCGGTGTTCGGGGGCGAGCACTCCGGGCACTACTACTTCCGGGACAACTACCGGGCCGACTCCGGGCTCATCGCCGCGCTGGTCGTGCTCGAGGAGCTGTCCGCCGCCGAGGTCCCGCTGTCGGAGCTGCTCGCCCCGTACCGCACGTACGCCGACTCGGGGGAGATCAACACCGAGGTGGACGACCCCGCTCGCGCCGTGGAGGCCCTGGCCGAGCGCTTCGCCGCCCAGGGGCTGGCCTGCGACCGCACGGACGGACTGACGGTGGAGCCCGGCGACTGGTGGTTCAACGTCCGGCCCTCCAACACCGAGCCGCTGCTGCGGCTGAACGTGGAGGCGAACTCGCCCGAGGCGTGCGAGCGCCACACGCGGGAGTTGCTCGATCTCGTGGGCGAGCTGTCCACCGCCACCCCGGCTGCCGGCCGCTGAAGACGCACCGACCGACGACGACCGCACGAACACGACACCAGGGGAGCACGACACGCATGGCATTGGACCCTTTGCTGCTTGAGGTACTGGCCTGTCCCGAGGACAAGGGGCCGCTTCTGTACTTCGAGGACGAGGACCGTCTCTACAACCCGCGCCTGCACCGCAGCTACGAGGTGCGCGACGGGATTCCCGTCATGCTCGTGGACGAGGCGACGACCGTCGACGACGCCGAGCACGAGCGGTTGACGGCCAAGGCCGAGGCGCAGGGCATCACGCCGACGCTGTCGAGCCGCGGCGAGTCGTGACCGCCGTGCCCGTGGCCGGAGGCGCAGAGGCGCCCGATTCGCTCGGCATGTTCGAGGCGACGGCCGCGTTGCCCGAGCAGGTTGGCGCGGCGGTGGGCGCCGCCCACGGCCTCGACGGCCTGCCGTCGCGCGAGTACGTCGAGAACGTGGTGGTGCTGGGCATGGGCGGCAGCGGCCTGGCCGGTGACGTCATGGTGGCGGTGGCCGGGCCCTTCGTGCCCGTGCCCATCACGGTGGTGAAGTCCTACGACCTCCCCGACTTCGTGGGCCGGGGGTCGCTCGTCTTCGCCGTGTCGTTCTCGGGCAACACCGAGGAGACGGTGGAGGCCGCGGGCGAGGCCGCCGACGCGGGGGCGAGCCTGGTGGCGGTGACGACGGGGGAAGCTCGGCGGCCTGGCCGAGGAGTGGGGGGCGCCCACCGTCCCCGTGCCCGCCACCATCCCCCAGCCCCGGGCCGCGCTCGGTGCCATGGCCATCCCGCCCCTCGTGGTCCTGGAGGACATCGGGCTCTTCCCCGGCGCGGCGCAGTGGGTGGCCCTCGCCGTGGACCAGCTCAAGTACCGGCGCGACCGCCTGGTCCAGCCGGGCAGCACGGCCGAGGAGGTGGCCCGGCGCATCGGGCGCACCATCCCCGTGATCCACGGGGCCCAGGCGGTGGGGGCGGCCGCCTCGCTGCGCTGGAAGAACCAGGTCAACGAGAACGCCAAGTCGCCCGCCTTCGCCGGCACCTACCCCGAGCTGTGCCACAACGACATCGCCGGGTGGGGCCAGCACGGCGACGTGACCCGCCAGGTCCTGAGCCTGTGCAACCTCCGCCACGACACCGAGCACCCCCAGGTGGTGCGGCGCTTCGCCTTCGTGGCCGACCTGCTGCAGGAGGTCGTGTCCGACGTGATCGAGGTCCGGGCCCAGGGCGAGGGGGACCTGGCCCAGCTCCTCGACCTCATGCTGATCGGGGACTTCGTCTCCCTGCACCTCGCCGCCCGGGAGGGCATCGACCCGGGCCCCGTCCCTATCCTCGAGGAATTCAAGCGTCGCCTCGGCGAGGCCTGGACCGTCGACCGTCCCATCACACGAGGAGCTCACATGCCCACGCCCGCCACTGACCACGATGTCGCCGATCTCGCCCTGGCCGAGCTCGGGCGCCAGCGCATCGCGTGGGCCGACGCCAACATGCCGGTGCCTCGCCTCCATCCGCGAGCGCTTCGCCAAGGAGCGGCCGCTCGCCGGCTCATCGCCGCCGCCTGCCTGCACGTCACCACCGAGACGGCCAACCTCCTGCGCACGCTCAGGCCGGCGGCGCCGAGGTCCTCATCTGCGCCTCGAACCCGCTGTCGACGCAGGACGACGTGGCCGCCTCGCTCGTGGTGACGAGGCATCCCGACGTACGCGGTGAAGGGCGAGGACACCGATCTGTACTTCTCCCACATCGACGCCGTGCTCGACCGCACCCCACCTTGACCATGGACGACGGCTGCGACCTCGTGTCGCGCTCCACCAGCACCGGCCCGACCAGGTGCGCGAGGTTCGCCGGGACGGAGGAGACCACCACCGGGGTCATCCGCCTGCGCGCCATGGAGGCCGAGGGGCGCTCAAGTACCCGATCGTCGCCGTCAACGACGCCGACACCAAGCACATGTTCGACAACCGCTACGGCACGGGCCAGTCACCCTCGACGGCATCATCCGGGCCACCAACGTGCTGCTGGCGGGCACACGTCGTGGTCGCCGGCTACGGCTACTGCGGCAAGGGCGTGGCCGCCGGGCCCGGGGCATGGGCGGGCAGGTCATCGTCACCGAGATCAACCCCTGCGGGCGCTCGAAGCGGTGATGGACGGGTTCCGGGTCGAGCCCATGGAGGAGGCCGCCGAGACGGCGACATCTTCATCACCGTCACCGGTAACCGGACGTGCTGCGCGGCGAGCACTTCGAGCGCATGCAGGACGGTGCCATCGTCGGCCAACTCGGGGCACTTCGACATCGAGATCGATCTCGTCGCCCTGGGCAACCTGTCCGAGGGCCGGCGCCGCCCGGTGCGGCCCATGGTCGAGGAGTTCCCTCGTGCGCGGCAAGCGCGTCCTGGTGGTGGCCGAGGGCCGGCTCGTCAACCTGGGGGCGGCCGAGGGCCACCCGGCGGCGGTGATGGACATGAGCTTCGCCAACCAGGCCCTGGCGGCGGAGTGGGTGATGGCCAACGCCGGCCAGCCTGGAGAAGCGCGTCTACGACGTGCCCCGCGCCATCGACGCCGAGATCGCCCGCTTGAAGCTCGACACCATGGGCGTGTCCATCGACCGGCTCACCCCCGCCCAGGAGGAGTACCTGGGCTCCTGGCAGACCGGTACCTGAGCCCGGCACCGGCCGGCATCCCGGCCCGACCGGGCCGGATGCCGGACCGCCACCGGACCGCCACCGGACCGGCACCGGTCCGGAACCGTTACGGAATTGACGGGGACATCGGCGCCGGGGAGGCGTACCATTTGGGTGTGGGTCGCGTCCGGGTCTGTGGTTGCAAGTCGAAGCCAGTCGCAGGCGAAACGACCCACGTAAGGCAACACATGGTTGCTGAGCATGGTGCGACTTAGAGGTAAGCCCTGCCCGTCGGGGTGCCGGCTGTCGGTGCCCGACGGAGAAGGAGCGAAGCGTGCCGACATGGCAGGCGCCGGGTCGTGGGGCATCGCCCCCCGGCCGCCGTCGGTCCGGCGCGTCACCTCCTCGGCAGGCGAGTGTGGGGCCAAAGACCAGGTCAGCCGGGACGCGATCCACGCACATTGCAGCTGTCGGCCGACAGGGAGGGGAGCATCCCGTCCCTGGCCTGAAGGAGGTGCCACGGTGGACGTCGACGTCCTGGGACGCAAGGACACGGTGCCCGACGATGTTCGGGCGATCGCACACGCCAAGGTGGCCAAGCTCGGCAGGCTCGACCCCGTGCTCGAGCGGGCCGAGGTCCGCCTGACCGAGGACCGGGACGCCCCCGCCGCCGGCCGGCGGGTATGCGAGGTCACCATGACCGGCCACGGCCACACGGTGCGGGCCAGAGCCGTCTCCCACGACCTCCTCATGGCGGTCGACAAGGTCGTCGACAAGCTCGAGCACCAGGTGGAGCGGCTGAAGGGCAAGCGGGTGGGCCGCTCCAAGCCCCGTCGGGCCCGGGCGATGGCCGGGGGCTGACGCCCCGGCGGGCCCGGAGCCTCCGGGTCCCGGCGGTACACTTGGGCCGTCATGAGTGTCTTCACGCCGTCCTGCGGGCCGGTGAGGGAAAGAAGGTCCGCCGGCTGGCAGAGCTCGTTCCCCTCGTCAACGACCTCGAGCCCGGCCTGGAGGCGCTCTCCGACGACGAGCTCGCCCACCAGACCGTGGTCTTCCGTGAGCGCCTCGACAACGGGGAGTCTCTCGACGACCTGCTGGTCGAGGCCTTCGCCACCGTGCGCGAGTCGGCGTGGCGGGTGCTCGGCCAGCGGCACTTCGACGTGCAGCTCATGGGGGGCATGGCGCTGCACTTCGGGTGGATCGCCGAGATGAAGACCGGTGAGGGCAAGACCCTGGTGTCGACCCTGCCGGTGTACCTGAACGCCCTGGCCGGCAAGGGCGTGCACGTCATCACCGTCAACGACTACCTGGCCCGGCGCGACGCCGAATGGATGGGCCAGGTCCACCAGTTCCTGGGGCTGGCGGTGGGGCGGGTGAGCCCGGAGATCGCCGACTTCGCCGACAAGCGCGACGCCTACGACGTCCGACATCACCTACGGCACCAACACCGAGTTCGGGTTCGACTACCTGCGCGACAACATGGCCCGGTCGTGCGACGCCATGGTGCAGCGGGGGCACGCCTACGGCATCGTGGACGAGGTCGACTCCATCCTCATCGACGAGGCCCGCACGCCGCTCATCATCTCCGGGCCGGCGTCGGAGTCGGCCAAGCTCTACTACCAGTTCGCCGGACTGGCCCGCACGCTCGTGCGCGACGAGGACTACGAGGTGGACGAGGAGAAGCGCATCGCCTACCCCACCGAGGCGGGCGTGGCCAAGGTGGAGCGCCAGGTGGGCGTGGAGAACATGTACGACCTGGTGTCGGTGAACTACGTGCACCACCTCACCCAGGCCCTGCGGGCCAAGGAGCTGTTCCACCGGGACAAGGACTACCTCGTGGCCGAGGGCGAGGTGAAGATCGTCGACGAGTTCACGGGCCGTACCCTCGACGGGCGCCGCTGGTCCGACGGCCTGCACCAGGCGGTCGAGGCCAAGGAGCGGGTGCGCATCAAGGAGGAGAACCACACCTGGGCCACGGTGACGCTGCAGAACTACTTCCGCCTCTACGAGAAGCTGTCGGGCATGACCGGCACGGCGGAGACCGAGGCGGCCGAGTTCGCCGGCACCTATGACATGCCCGTGGTGCCCATCCCCACCAACCTGCCCATGGTGCGCGCCGACAACCCCGATCTCATCTACAAGTCCGAGGACGCCAAGTTCGAGGCGGTGGTCGACGACATCGTCGAGCGCTACGAGCGGGGCCAGCCGGTGCTCGTGGGCACGGCGTCGGTGGCCAAGTCCGAGCACCTGTCGGGCCTCCTCGAGCGCCGGGGAGTCCCCCACCAGGTCCTGAACGCCAAGCAGCACACCCGGGAGGCGGAGATCGTCACCCAGGCCGGTCGGCTGCACACCGTGACCGTGGCCACCAACATGGCCGGGCGAGGTGTGGACATCCTCCTGGGCGGCAACCCCGAGGGCCTGGCCCCGCGCGAGGCGCCGGCCCAGGGCATCGACCTCGACAGCGAGCAGGGCACGGCCGACTACGAAAAGCTGCTGGCCCGCTTCGAGAAGGAGTGCGCGAAGAGGGCGACCAGATCCGCGAGCTCGGCGGCCTGTACGTGCTCGGCAGCGAGCGCCACGAGTCGCGGCGCATCGACAACCAGCTCCGGGGCCGCGCCGGCCGCCAGGGCGACCCGGGGGAGAGCCGGTTCTTCCTCTCCCTCGAGGACGAGCTCATGCGGCTCTTCGCCACCGGGGCCATGCAGTGGGTCATGGCCCGCACCCTCCCCGACGACGTGCCCATCGAGGCCAACATGGTCACCAAGGCCATCGAGCGTGCCCAGCGCACGGTGGAGGGGCGCAACGCCGAGATCCGCAAGGACGTCCTCAAGTACGACGAGGTGCTGAACGAGCAGCGCAAGGTGATCTACGCCCGCCGCCTCCAGGTGATCGACGGCGAGGACCTGCGTCAGCACACCGAGGAGCTGCTGGAGCAGACCCTCGACGAGCGGTCCGCTCGGCGTGCCCGGGGGAGTACCCCGAGGACTGGGAGATCGAGCGGCTCCTGTCGGAGGTGGCCCAGTACTACCCCACGGCCTTCGCGCGGGAGGACCTGGGCCGAGGCCACCACCGCCGTGCAGATCTCCGAGAGCCTGTTGACCGAGGCGCTCGACGCCTACCACGCCCGCGACGCGGTGTTCCCCGGCGGCGAGGACGAGGCGCGCGCCATCGAGCGCGAGGTGATGCTCCAGATCATCGACCAGCGCTGGCGTGACCACCTGGCCGAGATGGACTACCTGCGCGAGGGCATCAACCTGCGCGCCATGGGCCAGCAGGACCCGCTGGTGGCGTGGCAGAAGGAAGGGTTCCAGATCTTCGGCCAGATGATCGACGCCATCGACGACGACTACCTGCGCTACGTCATGCACGTGCAGGTGGTGGCCGAGCCCGCCCCCGAGCCAGACCTCAGCCGGGCCAGCTACCAGGCCGCCGACGACCCCGTCCAGGGCGCCGACGGGCTCTTCGACGCCCTGCGGGCGGCGGCGCCGGCCGAGGTGGCGGCGGCCGGGGCCGGGGTCCCCGACGGCACCACGGCCGGGGGTGTGTCGGTCCCCGGGGCGCCCGTCTCGCCCCGTCACCAGGCCGACGCCGACACCCAGGCACCCCTGGTGAAGGCCCCCACCGAGAAGATGGGGCGCAACGAGCCCTGCTGGTGCGGGAGCGGCAAGAAGTTCAAGCTCTGTCATGGCGCGGCCTGAGCCGCCCGCGGACGGCGAGCCGCCGCGATCTCCGCTCCGAGCTGGCGTCGCTGCGCCGGCGTCTGGAGGAGGCCCAGGGCTATCTCGGCCTCGAGCACCTGCGGGACCGTCACGCCGAGCTGGAGAAGGAGGTGTCGCGCCCCGACCTGTGGGACGACGCCGACGAGGCACGGCGCGTGACGTCGGAGTTCAGCGCCGTCAACGACGACATCGGCGTGCTCGAGGACCTGGACGGGCGGCTGTCGGACGCCGAGGTCCTGCACGAGCTCATGGTCGAGGAGGCCGACCGCTCGGTGTCGGGCGAGCTGACCGACGCCGTCGACGATCTGGCCCGGCGGCTCGACGAGCTCGAGCTGCGCTCGCTGTTCACCGGCGAGTACGACCAGAACGACGCCATCGCCGAGCTGCACGCCGGCACGGGGGGCACCGACGCCCAGGACTGGTGCGAGATGCTCCTGCGCATGTACCTGCGCTGGGCCGAGCGGCGCGGGTTCGCCTTCGAGGTGGACGAGGTGACCGAAGGCCAGGAGGCCGGTCTGCTGTCGGCCACCTTCATCGTGAAGGGCCGGTTCGCCTACGGCCTGCTGTCGGCCGAGCGCGGCGTGCACCGCCTGGTGCGCATGTCGCCCTTCGACGCCCAGCACCGGCGCCAGACGAGCTTCGCTTCGGTCGACGTCATCCCCTTCCTGGGGGAGGACGCCGAGGTCGCCATCGACGACAAGGAGCTGCGCATCGACACGTACCGGTCGTCGGGGGCGGGTGGACAGCACGTCAACAAGACCGACTCGGCGGTGCGCATCACCCACCTGCCCACGGGCATCGTGGTGTCGTGCCAGAACGAGCGCAGCCAGCACCAGAACAAGGCGCGGGCCATGCAGATCCTGGCGGCCAAGCTGGTGGAGCTCCAGCGGGCCGAGCGCCGGGCCGAGCTCGACTCGCTGTCGGGGCCCAAGGTCGAGGTGGCGTGGGGCAACCAGATCCGTTCGTACGTCATGGCCCCCTACCAGCAGGTGAAGGACCTGCGCACCGACCACGTCACCGGCAACGTGGAGGCCGTCCTCGACGGGGACATCGACGAGTTCATCGAAGCCGAGTTGCGCCGCCGCCGGCCCACCGATGGGTGAGCGCGCCCGGCGCGTGACGCCGCCGCTCCCACCTGCGACAACCCGCCCGGTCCGGGCCCGGCGGGGGACGCCGCCGGGCGGCGAGGGGGCCGTCGGCGCGCAGGGTTCCACAGGTGGCACCCAGGCCCGGCGACGGGCACGACGCATCCATCGGGTCGTGTCGGCGGTGACGCGGGGCTGGTAGCCTCTCTCCGACCTCGTACGCTTCTGCGGGCGATGGCGGTCGGGGCATACCGCCAAGGACCCACGCGATGATCCGATTCGAGAACGTCACAAAGACATACAAGACCGGCTCCATCGCCTTGCGCGACGTGTCGGTCGACATCGACAAGGGTGAGTTCGTCTTCCTCGTCGGTCCGTCGGGCTCGGGCAAGACCACGTTCATCCGCCTCCTGCTGCGCGAGGAGGACCCCGGCTCGGGCCGCATCTGGGTGGCGGGACGCGAGATCGGCCACCTCAGCCAGTGGCGCGTCCCCTACCTGCGGCGCAACATCGGGTGCGTCTTCCAGGATTACCGGCTGCTGCCCAACAAATCGGTGTTCGAGAACGTGGCGTTCGCCGCTGGAGGTGATCGGGCGCCCCAAGCACGTGATCGCCACCCAGGTGCCGCAGGTGCTCGACCTGGTGGGGCTGTCGAAGAAGCGCGACAGCCTCCCCGGAGAGCTCTCAGGAGGCGAGCAGCAGCGGGTGGCGGTGGCCCGTGCCTTCGTCAACCGCCCCCTCGTGCTCCTGGCCGACGAGCCCACCGGCAACCTCGACCCCGCCACCAGCCAGGGCATCATGCGCCTGCTCGACCGCATCAACCGCACCGGGACCACGGTGGTCATCGCCACCCACGACGCCAGCATGGTCGACCAGATGCGCCGCCGGGTCATCGAGCTCGATCACGGGACCCTGGTGCGCGACCAGGCCCGGGGGGTCTACGGCTATGGCACCTGAGAGGCCCTGACATGCCCGTGTCGGTCGACTACGTGGCGCGCGAGACGGCGGCCAACCTGTGGCGAAACCGCCTCATGACGGTGGCGGCGGTGCTCACCGTGGGCGTGTCGCTGTCGCTCGTGGGCTCCTCGCTGCTGCTGCGCCAGGGCGTGTCCCAGGCCACCACCCAGTGGGCCCAGGGCGTGAACGTCCTGGTGTGGGTCCAGCCCGGCGCCTCCCCCTCGCAGCTGCACTCGGTGCAGGGCCAGCTGCACCAGCTGCCCTTCGTGCGGACGTGTGTCTACCGTTCGCAGGCCTTCGACTACAACGAGGCCAGGCACCTGCTCACGCCGCCGGAGTACCAGGTGCTGAGCCCGGCCACCACGCCTGCCTCGCTGCGCTGCCAGCTCGACAACCCGAGCGAGGGCCTCGCCATCAAACGCCAGTTCACCGGCTACCCGGGCGTGAAGAGCGTGGCTGTGCCGAGCGGCACCATCCGCAACATCCAGGAGGTGAGCCGCATCCTGCAGGTGGTGTTCCTCGTGCTCGCCATCATCTTGCTCATCTCGGCCTCGGTGCTCATCTTGAACACCATCCGGCTGGCCATCTTCGCCCGACGGCGGGAGGTGTCGGTGATGAAGCTGGTGGGCGCCACCAACTGGTTCATCCGGGTGCCGTTCATGTGCGAGGGGGTGGTCCAGGGCGTGGTGGGGGCCATCCTCGCCTCGCTGTCGGTGCTCGTGCTGCACCTCGTGCTCGACCACTTCGCCAACACCAAGACCGGCAACCTGTGGTACCAGATGCACACGCCGCCCGGTCAGGTGACCGTCACCATCCTGATGGTGGTGCTGATCGGCGTGGCCATCGGATCGATCGGCTCGTACTTCGGGATCCGCCGCTTCCTCGACACCTGAGCGCCGCCGCGCCCCGGCCGGCGCGCCGGACGCCGCCCCGGATGCCGGTCAGCCCTTGTTGGCGCCGTTGGCCCGGACGAAGTCGTTGACGGCGTAGTAGGCGTCGATCGACTCCCCGGCGTCGCCCCAGAATCCCTCCAGGACGTCGTAGGCCATGGTGCCCTGCGACACGTAGAAGTTGTTCACGTCGGTGATCTCGAGCTCGCCCCGCCCCGACGGCTCGAGCGTGGCGATCACCTCGAACACGCTCGGGTCGTAGCAGTAGATGCCGGTCACGGCGAAGGTGCTGGGCGGGTCGTCGGGCTTCTCGATGATGCGCGGTGATGCGGTGCTGGTCGTCAAAGGCGGGCACCCCCAGGTGGCGCAGGTGCACGGGGTCGGTCGCCTCTGTGAGGACGATGCGGGCACCCACGCCCTGCTCGGCGAAGTGCTCCACCGTGGGCCGGAAGGTGCGCTCCACGATGTTGTCGCCCAGCATCACGAGGACCGGGTCGCCGGCCACGAACCGCTCGGCCAGGCCCAGCGCCTCGGCAATGCCGCCGGGGCGGTCCTGGTAGGCGTAGGACAGGCGGTCGATGCCGTGCTCGTGGCCGTTGCCGAGCAGTCGGAGGAACTCCCCGGCGTGGGTCCCCCCCGTGACCAGCATCATCTCGTTGATGCCGGCCAGGACGAGCGCCTCGATGGCGTAGCTGATCATGGGGCGGTCGTAGATGGGCAGGAGGTGCTTGTTGGTGATGCGGGTGAGCGGGTGCAACCGCGTCCCCGTGCCCCCCGCCAGGATGACGCCCTTCACCCGGGGCAGCTTAGGGCACCGGCTGCCCGCGCCCCGGTGGCGCCGCGCCGCCCCACCCGTGCACCACCACGGCGTCGGCCAGCGTCGGGCCAGGCGGTGGCGGCCCAGGGGCCGAAGCTGCGGTCGCACACCGCCGCGCACGCCAGCCCGGCGTCGGGGTCGACCCACACGAAGCCGCCCGCCCGGCCGAAGTGCCCGAAGGTGGCGGGGCGGTTGGCTGTCCCGGTCCAGTGCGGGACCTTGGCGTCGCGCACCTCGAAGCCGAGGCCCCAGTCACAGGGGTCGAAGCGGCCGAAGCCCGGGAGCACGCCCGCCAACCCGGGGAAGGCGACGGTGGCGGCGGCGCCGAGCGTCGACGGCGCCACCAGGCTCGGCGCCTGGAGCTCGGCGGCCAGCGCCAGCAGGTCCTACAGCGGCCCGTGCGCCCCCCAGGCGGGGGAGGACCCCGGGGCCAATTCGGTGCCGTACATGCCCAACGGGTCGAGCACGCCGGCGGCGAGGTACTCGGCGAAGGGCATGCCGGCCCGGGCCGCCAGGGTGTCGGCCAGGACCTCGTAGCCGACGTTGGAGTAGATGCGGCGCCGTCCCGGTGCGCCGAGGGGAACCGGGCGAGTCGGGCCCGAGCCCCGAGGCGTGGGCCAGGAGGTGGCGCACGGTGCACCCCTCGGGCCCGGCGGGTTCGTCGAGCGCGAGCGTACCCTCCTCCACGGCCACGAGGACGGCCAGGGCCACGAGCAGCTTGGTCACGGAGGCCCAGGCGAAGCGCCGGCCGAGGTCCCCGACCGTCGGCCACCACCGAGGCGGCGGCGCCGTCACGGCGGCACACGCCGGCCGCGGCGCACCCCCACGGCGCCAGTGCCGCACCCCGGTCGAGCGGGCCGGGGGCGGGAACTCAGCGCTCAGACCGGGGCCGAGGCCCACTCGGTCGTCTCGGCGCGCAGGCGCGCGTAGTCCATCTTGCCGGCGGGGGAGCGGTCGATGGTGTCGACGAAGCGGACGCGTCTTGGGTGCCTTGAAGGCGGCCAGGGGCCCGTGACGTGGTCGATGAGCTCCTCCTCGGTCACCGTGGCCCCGGGGGCGCGTTCGACCACGGCCGCCACCACTTCGCCGAAGCGCTCGTCGGGGATCCCCACCGCCACGGCGTCGCCGCACGGCCGGATGGCGTCTTCAGGACCTCCTCGACCTCTTCGGGGAACACCTTCTCCCCGCCGGTGTTGATGACCACCGAGCCCCGGCCGAGGAGGTGGATGGAGCCGTCGGCGTCGACGGTGGCGAAGTCCCCGGGAATCGAATAGCGGACGCCGTCGATTTCTTTGAAGGTGCCGGCGGTCTTGTCTTCGTCCTTGTAGTAGCCGACGGGATTGCGGCCGCCGAGGGCGAGGACCCCCACTTCGCCCGAACCCGGGGTCACGTCTGGCCTAGGACTCGGGGTCGAGGACGCGCACGTCGGGGCCGAGGGTGAAGTGGGCGGTGTGTTCGGTGGAGGTGCCGCTCGACACCGATGCGCCCATGCCGATGGCCTCCGACGAGGAGAAGGCGTCGATCAGCATCATGGTGGGGTGATGGTCGAGCAGGCCGCGCTTGGTCTCCTCGCTGAACATGACGCCGGAGGAGATGATGGCCAGCGAGCGTCGAGAGGTTCCAGCGTCCCGGGTGTTCGTCGAGGGCGGCCAGGATGGGCTTGGCGAAAGCGTCGCCCACGATGGCGATGACGTTGACGCTCGTCGCGATCGATGGTGTCGAGCAGCTCGGCGGGATCGAAATGGCGGTTGGTGAGCGGTGACGACGCAGCCGCCGATGTTCAGGGCGACCCGATCGAGGTGAAGGACCCGGTGCCGTGCATGAGGGGACAGGCGGGCACGATCCGGGGACCCGGCGCCCACGATCGCCTTGCTGATCGCCGTCGAGTCCACCGTCCTCGGGCACGCGGAGCAGGTTGCCGGCGTTGATGCGGCTGAACAGGTCGTCCTGACGCCACATGACGCCCTTGGGCATGCCCGTGGTCCCCCCGGTGTAGAGCATGAGGAGGTCGTCGCCACTGCGGCCCCAGGGGGCGGTCGACCCTTTCGGTCGTCGACGGCGGCGGCGCTCTTCGTAAGGGGTGGCCCAGTCGGGACACGGGCCGACTGCCGTCGTCGACCCACAGCCAGTGTCCGTACGCCGGGGACCCGGTCGCGGAGCCCCTCGATGCGGTCGACGAAGGTCCCGTGGAAGATCACGGCCACGGCATCGGCGTTGTCCCACAGATAGGCGAGTTCGTCGTCGGTGTAGCGGTAGTTGGTGTTCACCGGGACGAGCCCCACCTTGAAGATGGCGAAGGTCGACTCGAGGTACTCGGGGCAGTTGTAGAGGTAGTGGGCGACCTTGTCCTGCTGCTTGACCCCGAGAGTCCAGAAGGGCCGGGCCACGCGCGTTGGCCCGGTGGTCGAAGTCGGCCCAGGAGACGTCCGCTCCCCGTGGATGAGCGCGCGGGCGTGCGGGAACGGTGTCGGCGACGGTCTCCCAGACGTCGGCAAAATTCCAATCGGTCACCCATCCAGCCTACGCTTCGCGCCGTGGATCTCGCCCTTCCGGGAGAGGAACATCCGGCACGCCGCGACTTCCGTCGATGGCTGGCCGAGCACCCCGATCCCACGGCCCGGCAACTGGCCGAGGCCGGCTACGTGGCGCCCCACTGGCCCCGCCCCTGGGGTCTGGGGGCCGATCCGGTCGATCAACTCGTCATAGATGATGAGATGCGCCGGGCCGGCGTGCGTCGGCCGTCGAACCAGATCGGCATCGGGTGGGCGGGGCCGACGCTCGATCCACGCCGGCACCGAGGCCCAGAAGGAGCGCTATCTCCTGCCGCTGCTGGCGGCCGAGGAGATCTGGTGCCAGCTGTTCAGCGAACCCGGGGCCGGCTCGGACCTGGCCGGCCTGTCGACCCGGGCCGTGCGCGACGGCGACGAATGGGTGGTGACGCGGCCAGAAGGTCTGGACCAGCTTCGCCCATGTGGCCTCGCTCGGGATCCTCCTGGCCCGGACCGATCCCGACGCGCCCAAGCACAGCGGGATCTCGTACTTCATCTGCCCCATGGACGCCCCCGGCGTCACCATCCGACCCATCGTCGACATGACCGGGGACCACGCCTTCAACGAGGTCTTCCTCGACGAGGTCCGGCTGGCGGCGCGACCACCTGGTGGGCGCGGTCAACGGGGGGTGGGCGCTGGCCAAGGTGACGCTGGGCAACGAGCGGGTGTCGCTGTCGGGGGAGGGGGCGCTGTGGGGCCAGGGCCCGACGGCCGGCGACCTGGTCGACCTGGTGCGGCAGGCCGGGGGGTACCGCTGACGCGGTCGCTGCGCCAGCGGCTGGTGCGGGTCTGGATCGAGGGCGAGGTCCTCCGGCTCATCCGCCTGCGGACGGTCAGCGCCGTGGTGGCGGGCCGGGCCCCGGGTCCCGAAGCCTCGGTGCGCAAGGCGCTGGCCGACGACCACGGCCAGCACGTCATGGAGGTGGCCAAGGACCTGGCCGGCGCGCACGGCCTGACCGATGGCCGGACCGTCGAAGCTGCCGGCCGCGGGCCTGGCGGCGGCGGCCGGTGCGACGATGCCGGCGCTCGGACCGGTCACGCGTGGCCGCCGGCGATCTGGTCCCAGGGCTATCTCTTCGGCCGGGCCCTGACCATCGGGGGCGGTACGGCCGAGGTGCAGCGCAACATCATCGCCGAACGGGTCCTGGGCCTTCCGTCGTCATGAGGAGTCGGTCGCCGCCGTCGTCCTCCCGGCCACCACACGGCGGACGAAGGCGGCGAAGGCGTCGGGGTGGGAGATGGGCGCGCCGTGGGCGGCGCCGGGGAATTCGATGACCTCGGCGCCGGCAAGAAGCTCGGCCAGGACGGTCGATGGCCTGGCGGTGATGGGGGAGCGACCGCTCGCCCCGAGCCGAGGACGACGGGGACGGTCAGGCGGGCGAAATCGATCGGGGCGAGCGTGCGCGGCGCAGGTCGACAGCTCGGCCACCAGGGCGGGCCCGTCGGCCCGGCGCTCGGCCCGGCCCCGGGCCGAAGGCGGTCCCAGGCCTCGTCGCCCACGACCCGTCCGAAGAAGCCCTCGGCGAAGGCGGCGGGGTCCTCGTCGCGCGATGTCTCGAGGCGGTGCGTCGGGGCCACCACGGCTCGACCACGGCAGGGGCGGCTCGTAGACGCCCACGGCCAGGACGGCGTGCCGGCGCCCAGGGCGGCGCCCCAGGGCCACATCACCGCCGTAGGAATGGCCCACGACCACGGCGGGCCGCCGCACCCACCAGGCCGACCAGGTCGGCCACATGGTCCTCGAGGGAGCGTGGCCGGGAGCCCGGCACCACGAGAACGGTGGTAGCCCCGACGGTCGTAGGTCACGACGTGGAGGTCGGGCAGGCGCCGCACGACGCGGGCGAAGAACTCGTGCCGCGGTCGAGCGATCCGTGGACGAGGACCACCACGCGGCGAGCCGGGCGCGGCTCGGGCCCGATGGTCGGTGACGTGGAGCCCGGGCCGTTTCGGTCACGGCCGGAACGGCGATCGATGCTCACGTCGGTCGTCAGCGGTCGGGGCCGGCCCGACGTGGCCATGGGGGCCGGCTCGGGCACGGTGACGGCGAGGCTACATCGCCGCCCAGGGTCCCCGGACAGGCCCGGTCCCGGATGGGCCCCGGTAGGATCGCGATGTCCGATGGTCGACCACAACGAGCGTCACCAGCCCCGCCGCCGGCGGGGCCTTCGGTCCGAACGCCTGGCTGGTCGACGACATGTACGAGGAGTACCGCAGCGACCCGCAGTCGGTGAGCCAGAGCTGGCAGGAGTTCTTCGCCGATTACGCCTCCCGGCCCCGGGATGCCCCGCCGTCCCGGCCCGAGGCAACGGGTCCGCCGCCCGGAGCCCTCCGTGGGCGGCCGCGTGCCGCACCCGCGCCGGCCCCGGCGCCCACGGCGGTCCCCGTCGCCTGCGAGTACCCCGTCGCCCGCCCCTGCCCCCGCCGTGGCCGCCGCTCCGGCGCCGGCGCGGACGCCGATGCCGAGCCGGCGCCCGTGCTCCTGCGGGGAGCGGCGGCACGGATCGCCAGAGAACATGGAGGCGTCGCTGGCGTGCCCACCGCCACCAGCGTGCGGACCGTGCCGGCCAAGCTGCTCGAGGTCAACCGGTCCATCCTCAACCAGCACCTGGCCCGGACGTCGGGGGCCAAGGTCAGCTTCACCCACCTCATCGGCTACGCCGTCGTGCAGGCCCTGCAGGCCGTCCCCGCCCTGAACGCCCCTTCGTCGACGACGATCGACGACAAGGGCACACGCCGGCGTGGTGCGCCACGAGCACGTCGGTCTGGGACTGGCCGTGGACGTGGAGAAGTCCGACGGGACCCGGACGTTGCTCGTCCCGGTCGTCCGCCAGGCCGAGGGTCTCGACTTCCGGGCCTTCGTGCATCGCCTACGAGGATCTGGTCCGCAAGGTGCACACCCAGAAGGTGGCGGCCGACGACTTCGCCGGGGCCACCGTGACCCTGACCAACCCCGGCACGCTGGGGACGGTCCAGTCGGTGCCCCGGCTCATGCCCGGCCAGGGCGCCATCATCGGCGTCGGTTCGCTCGGTTACCCGGCCGAGTACCAGGCGGCCGACCGGCGCAGCCTGGCCGCCCTGGGCGTGGGTCCGGTGGTCACGCTCACCTCCACCTACGACCACCGCATCATCCAGGGGGCGGAGTCGGGTCTGTTCCTCACCCACATGGCCGAGTGCCTGACCGGGGAGCACGGCTTCTTCGAGACCGTGTTCGCCGCCATGGACGTCCCCTACGAGCCGGTGCGCTGGCAGGCCGACGTCAACGCCGTGGACAGCGAGCACCAGCGCCTGGTCAAGCAGGTGCGCGTCCAGAGCCTGGTCAACATGTACCGGGTGCGAGGGCACCTCATCGCCGATCTCGACCCGCTGGCGGCCGAGCCCCGACACCTGCACGCCGAGCTCGACCCCACCACCTACGGACTGACCCTGTGGGACCTCGACCGCGAGTTCGTGGTGGACGGCCTGGCCGGGCGCGACACGCTCGCGGCTGGCCGAAGCCCTCGACATCCTGCGCGACGCCTACTGCCGGACGCTCGGCATCGAGTACATGCACATCCAGGATCCCGAACAGAAGCGGTGGATCCAGCACCACGTCGAGGGCGTGCCGGCCACCCTGGCCCCGCCGAGCAGCGTCACATCCTCGACCGGCTGAACGCGGCCGAGGCATTCGAGCGGTTTCTCCACACCCGCTACGTGGGTCAGAAGCGCTTCGGCCTCGAAGGGGCGGAGTCGACCATCGTCGCTCCTCGACGCCCTCCTCGACGAGGCGGCCGCAGCGGGCTCGACCGAGGCCGTGCTCGGGCATGGCCCACCGGGGTCGGCTGAACGTCCTGGCCAACATCGTGGGCAAGTCCTACGGGGAGATCTTCCGCGGAGTTCGAGGGCGATCTCGACCCCGACTCGGTCCAGGGCTCGGGCGACGTCAAGTACCACAAGGGGGCCAGCGGCAACTTCGTCGGGCCACTCCGGCGAGGAGCTCCCGGTCACCCTGGCCTCCAACCCGTCCCATCTCGAGGCGGTCGACCCCGTGGTCGAGGGAATGGTGCGGGCCAAGCAGGACCAGCATGCCGGACCGGACGAGCCCTTCGGGGTGCTGTCTCTGCTCATCCACGGCGACGCCGCCTTCGCCGGCCAGGGGGTGGTGGCCGAGACACTCGAGCTGTCCCAGCTCGCCGGCTACCGCACCGGTGGCACCGTCCACGTGGTGGTCAACAACCAGCTCGGGTTCACCACCGCCCCCGAGTCGGCCCGGTCGTCGGTGTACCCCACCGACGTGGCCAAGATGGTCCAGGCGCCGATCTTCCACGTGAACGGGGACGACCCCGAGGCCGTGCCTGCGGGCCGCCCGCCTGGCCTTCGGCTTCCGCCAGACGTTCCACAAGGACGTCGTCATCGACGTCGTCTGCTACCGGCGCTTCGGCCACAACGAGGGCGACGACCCGAGCTACACCCAGCCCCGGATGTACGCCATCATCGAGACCATGCGCTCGGTGCGAAAGCTCTACACCGAGAGCACTGGTGCGCCGGGGCGACATCACCATCGAGCGAGGCCGAGCAGGCCCTGGAGGACTTCCAAGCCCGGCTGCAGACGCCCTGGACGAGACCCGCCAGGCCGCAGCCGCCCGGGCCCGGGCTCCCACCCTGCCGCCGCCGCCGCACCCGGCGCCGCCCGTGCCGCGGTCCGCACCGGGGTGGACCGTGCCAGCCTGGAGCGCCTGGTGATCGGCGGCCACGGCCGTGCCCGACGGCTTCACCATGCATCCCAAGCTGGCCCGCCAGTTCGACCAGCGGGCCGCGCGTGGTGGCCGAGGGCGAGGTCGACTGGGCGCTGGGCGAGGCCCTGGCCCTCGGGGTCGCTCCTGCTCGAGGGCACCGACGTGCGCCTGGTCGGGCCAGGACACCCGGCGCGGGACCTTCAGTCAGCGCCATGCCGTGCTCGTCGACCACCGCACCGGGCAGCGAATGGGTGCCCCTGTCGCATCTGGCCGGCGACGGGGTGGGCAGCTTCGCCATCTACGACTCGCTCCTGTCGGAGTACGCGGCCGTGGGCTTCGAGTACGGCTACTCAGTCGAAGTCCCCCGACGCCCTGGTGGCCTGGGAGGCGCAGTTCGGCGACTTCGCCAACGGGGCCCAGATCATCATCGACAACTTCCTGGTGGCGGCCGACGACAAGTGGGCACAGCCGTCGGGGCTCGTCCTGCTGCTTCCCCACGGCTACGAGGGCCAGGGTCCCGAGCACTCCTCGGCGCGGATCGAGCGCTTCCTGACGCTGTCGGCCCGCGACAACATGCGCCTGGCCCAGCCCACCACCGCCGCGCAGTACTTCCATCTCCTGCGGTCGCAGGCGCACGGCGTGGGGCGCAAGCCGCTCGTGGTCTTCACGCCCAAGTCGCTCCTGCGGGCCCGCCAGTTCGCGCTCGGCCCTCGACGACCTCGCCTCCGGGTCGTTCCGGGCCGTGGTCGACGACCCCGCCACCACGGGCCGGGCCCCGGGGCCGGCCGCGGCCGGCGCCGTGGACGCCGACGCCGTGCAGCGGATCGTGCTGTGCTCGGGGAAGGTCGCCTTCGACGCCATGGCCCGGCGCGACGACCTGCGGGGAGGCGAGACGGGCCTGCCCGTCCCCGGGGTCGACCCCGCCGCGGTGGCGGTGGTGCGCCTCGAGCAGCTCTTCCCCTGGCCCGAGGACGACCTCACCGCCGTCATCGACCGCTACCGCGCCGCCCACGAGGTGGTGTGGGTCCAGGAGGAGCCCGAGAACATGGGGGCGTGGTCCTTCGCCCACGGCCGCCTCCACCGGCTGCTGCGCGACCGCTTCACCCTCACCCATGTCAGCCGGGCGGAGTCGGCCAGCCCCGCCACCGGCAGCGCGGCCCTGCACCACCTGGAGCAGGAGGACCTGCTCCGCCGCACCTTCGCCTGAGGCGGGCCGGTCCTCGCACGCTGTCGCCGGACGGCCGGGCAGGCCATCGGCTCATTTTCGGGCGATCTGCTTCGGTCGGCCCGTTGTTCGGCCAGGATCCCCGATCCCGGAGCACCTGCCGGGATCAGCGAGAAATACTTGTGCTGTGCTGCGCTCTCAGAGACATCTCAGCGCCGGAGAGAGGGCTTTCTGACCTCACCCGTTACGACATCCGGGAGGCTCAGGTTGATCCCGGCTTCGATGACCTGCGATGAACCCGATGTAGTTGCGTATTCCCCAATGGCGAAACAGTGAATCGAAGTTGGGCAGGATACTTGGCTCAGCCCGGACGATATGGCGCCGGCCGCTCCAGCGGGCAGTGGAGCCTGCACAGAACTCCACGGACCGCCCGACGTCGTGGAGATGAATGCAAAGGTGCGCGGTCCCGACGTTGATGTCTCGTTGGAGCCGACCGCAGCACATGCCAGGCCCGGCGAACAGGAAACAGGCCCGAAGTTCGTCTGCCTGTTCGTGGCATCTCCGGGGATCGGAACGACGCTCGCTGTCCAGCTTCCTCCTGTAAACGAATCGGCAACGGGAACAGAGGTGTCGGAATTCTCCCCATATTCGCCGACCGCAGCGCAGGTGTCATCTGAGGCACACGATACGGACGTGAGACTGAGTTGACCGGACCCACCGCCGGGGGAGGGTGCCTGGCTCCCGGTCCAGCTGCCTCCTGACAGGGTATCGATGAGACCGCCAAGGGTGTCCCCCGAAGGGGCGAAGTCCCCCACAGCCGTGCAGGCGCCACGAGCGATGCACGAGACAGCTGCGAGTGAAGCGCCGTTGCCCCCGGGAGGAGTCGGTGCATCGATGGAGTGCCATGCGCCAGACGACAAAGAGTCGATCATTGCAGTATCGAGGCCTGAGTCGTCGTACGAACCGATGACAGCACAAGCACCGGCGGAGGCACAGGAGACACCGACCAGGTTCGGCGGTATTGGAGCTACACCTCCGACTGGACTCGGTGGTGTAGCTGCACTCCACCTGCCACTTGAAAGCGTCTCGATGACCAGGAGGGGAATTCAGCGTCGGGCCCCGAGTATTGCCCGATCGCGGCACACGTGCCGTCGGAGCCACAGGCCACGGATGCCAAGACCACACCTTGTCGAGTCGAGGATGCATCAATCGGAAGGGGTGCCTGGGTTGCTCTCCACTGGCCGTCGGTGAGCGTCTCGATCAATCCCTGAGTGTCACCTTGGCTGACCTCATAGTTGCCTACGCCGACGCACGACCCCGGTGAGATGCAGGCCACTGAGGTCACCCGCGCCACGGTCCCATCCGCATTACTCGGGAGTGGGGCAGTCACCGGCGTCCACTGGTTGGAGGTCAGAACGTCGAAGAATGGAAGTGGTTGTTCGCTATCAATGGGGGGTTGCTGGAAGTTGCCTGCGGCGACGCAGAACACAGCTGAGGAGCACACCAACGAGACGAGGTCCGCTCCGTTGGTTGCCTGGTTTGGCAGCGGGGCCTGCTGGGGGAGCCAGCACCCAGTCAGAAGGACACCCGCAGCAAGACCCGCGACCACTGCCCAGACGCTTCCACCAGGACGGATCACGCGCCGGACCTCCCCGGATTACACCATTTGGGTCATCCTGACTGATTGGCTTCTACCGGGTCAACGGGCAGTGCTGGAGCCCCACAGTGACCGTGCACTACGAGGTTGCCCTCGCATGGCGAGCCGCACCCTTCGGGCCCCAATCGCAAACGCTCGCTCCGAGTCGCTCCATCGTCCGTGGGACACCGTCAGAACGTGCCAGCCCACCATCCACTTGCCGAACTCAGCGCAGGGCGAAACCGGTGATCGCCGACAGCTCGTCGAGGGCCCGTCCGGGGTCGGTCACCTTGATGGTGCGCATGCCGAGGGCGCGTGCCGGCTTGAGGTTCACGCCGAGATCGTCGAGGAACACCGCCCGGTCGGGCGGGATGTCGAGCAGCTCGCAGGCGAGGAGATAGAAACGCTCGTCGGGCTTGCGCACCCCCACCACCGACGACTCCACCACCACGTCGAAGAGGGCCAGCACCTCGCCCATACGGGCCGAGCCCGAGTGTGCGAGCGGCGTCACGAAGTTGTTGGTGAGCAGCGCCGTCTTGCAGTGCAGGCGACACCGCCGCACGGCCTCGGTCATCTCGGGTCGCAGCTCGCCACCGAGCGACGCGAACAGGGCGCGGGCGTCGAGCCGTCCGCCCACGGCAAGGGCCTCTGCCTCGAACTCGTCGCAGAACCGGGGGAAGTCGATGTCGCTGCGCTCGAGGCGAGCCCAGGCGTTGTCGAGATGATTGGTGGCGTTGAGTGTGCGGATGAACCCCGGCGCGAGCCCGTGCGCCGCCTCGTAGCGCTCGAAGGCACCGAAGGGTCCCTCGCTCAGGACACCGCCGAAGTCGAAGAGAACGGCCGCCACCGGTGCCGCCGGGGCGGTGCCCGGCGCGGTGCCGGCTGTGGAGGCGCTCACCGCAGCGGCTGGCGCAAGAGCCCGTCCCACAAGCCGGCCGTGAGGCCGAGCGAGGCCACGTCGACGCGCTCGTCCACGCCGTGGAACATGGTGGAGTACTGCTCGAACGACAGCTGCTCGCTGAACAGCCCGAACCCGTAGGCGACGGCGCCCATACCCCGGTAGAAGCGGGCGTCGGTGGCCCCCACGGTCAGGAACGGCACGCACCGGGCGCCGGGGTACGACTGCTGCGCCACGCATTCCAGGGCGTCCCACAGCGGGGTGTCGGTGGGGGAGATGGTGGCGACGTCGGTGGCGTGCCAGGTGATCTCCACGTCGGGGGCGAGGTCGCCGAGCGCGTCGTCGATCATGGCCTCCACCCGGGGCCGGTCCCATCCCGGCAGAACCCGTATGTCCACCTGGAGCTGGACCCGGTCGGGGATGACGTTCACCTTGGTCCCCGCCTGCATCACCGTGGGGGCGATGGTGGTGTGGGTGCAGGCGTGGGCCTGGCGGGCGAGGCCGACGGCGGGCAGCGACCGGCAGAAGTCGCCGATGCGGTCGGGGTCGAGCAGCGGTCCGGCGAATTCCTCGGGGAAGCCGATGCCCTCGACGAAGCGCCGCCAGGCGTCGTGGATGTCGGCCGGCGTGTCGTGCTCGGCCAGCCGGCGCACCACCTCGGCCGCCTTCACCAGCGCGTTGTCGGTGCGCAGGGGCTGCGAACCGTGGCCGGCCGTGCCGCGCACCGTCATGGTGCACCAGAACGCGCCCTTCTCGCCGGTGATGACGGGCAGGCGCAGGCCCCCGGGCCCCGCCATGGGGAACCCGCCGGCCTCGGTGACCACGTAGTCGGCGCGGACGTCGTCGGGCACGTGCTCGGTGAGCCAGCCCGCGCCGTGGGTGCCGAGGCCCTCCTCGTCCGCCACGCCGATGAACAGAACGTCGCCGTCGGGCCGGTACCCCTGGCGGGCCACGCCACGGACGGCCACGGCCATCGACGCCGTCAGGTTGAGCATGTCGACAGCGCCGCGACCCCACACCTCGCCGTCGATGATCTCGCCACCGAAGGGGTCGTGGCGCCAGTCCTCGGGATTGGCCGGCACCACGTCGGTGTGGCCGAGCAGCGCCAGGGTGGGGGCGTCGCGGTGGCGTCCCTCGATGCGAGCCACCACCGAGGTGCGGCCCGGCAGCGGCTCGTAGAGCTGCATGTCGAGGCCGCTGCCTTCGAGGAGGTCCCGCAGCAGGGTGGCGTTGCGGTCCTCGTGGCCCGACGCCGGGGTCCCGTCGTTGACACAGGCATTGCGGATCATGACCTGGAGCAGCTCGGCCACCTCGCCCGCCACGTCACCGCTCACCGCAGCATCCTATGAGGCCGATGCCGCCACCGGCCCTGCCCGGGGGGGTCGAGGGTCGGACAGCTGGGGCGCCGAGGATGGTTGACTGGGCACCACATGGACCCCTCCTACATCGTCGTCGACGGCTCCAACATCGCCACCGAGGGCAGGTCGGCGCCCAGCCTGGCCCAGCTCGACGAGGCGGTACGCGAGCTCCAGACGGAGTATCCCGAGGACGAGGTCATCGTCGTCGTCGACGCCACCTTCGGGCACCGGATCGACCCCTCCGAGCGCCAGGCCTTCGACGAGGCCGTGGCCCATTCCGAGGTCGTCTCGCCCCCGGCCGGAGCGGTGGGGAGGGGGGACGCCTTCCTCCTGCGGGTGGCCGAGCGGGTGAACGGCCGGGTGCTGTCGAACGACTCGTTCCAGGAGTTCCACGGGGAGCACCCCTGGCTGTTCGACGAGGACCGCCTCATCGGGGGCAAACGGGTGCCCGGAGCGGGCTGGATCTTCACGCCGCGCAACCCGGTGCGCGGCGCCCGGAGCCGGGCGGCCATGTCGGCCCGGGGGGCAAGACGCCGAGGTCCAGGGGAAGGCGGGCGGCCTCCTCGCCGACGGACGAGGCCCAGGCACTCCCGGCGGAGCAGGCCGCCAAGGTGGAGCCGACGACGAAGGCGGACAAGGCGGCGAAGACGGCCAAGCCCACCAAGGCGACCGCCAGTGCGGAGAAGGCCACGAAGGCCGCCAAGACGGAGAAGGCGGCCAAGGCGGCCAAGGCGGAGAAGGCGACGAAGGCCACGAAGGCCACGAAGACCGCAACGAAAGCCGAGAAGGCAGGCGCGTCGGAGAAGGCCGCCAAGGCTGCCAAGGCTGCCAAGGCTGCCAAGGCTGCCAAGGCCGACAAGGCAACCAAGGCCACCAAGGCCGACAAGGCGGCGAAGGCCGCCGCGGAGCCAACGGTGAAGAAGGCGTCCCGCTCGAGGAGGACGGCGTCCTCGGCCACCGAGCCCGTGCCCGAGGTCGACGGGACGGGATCCGCCGAAGGCGGCGACGCCCCGACGCCCCGACGCCGTCGTCGGCGAGGACGGCGGGCAACCGGCGACGACGTGCGAGCCGCCATCGACCTGGCCACGGTGGAGGCGATCGCGCCGCCGCAAGCCACCCCCGCCGCCGACGACGACGACGGAGCCGCCACCGGCGCCGCCCCGCCCCCCCGGCGCCGCCGGGGAGGGGAACCGCCGCCGGCGGTCAACGACCCCCTCACCTTCCTGACCTTCGTGTCCGAGCACCCCGTGGGCACGACCGTGGAAGGGACCGTCAGCACCTTCGTGTCCCACGGGGCCATGGTCGACGTGGGCGGGGGCATGCTGTGCTACGTCCCACTGGCCGGACTCGGTGTCCCCCCGCCGCGCGGCGCCCGTGAGGTGCTCGAGCGCGGGGACCGCCGGCAGTTCGTGTTGGTGGCGCTGGACCCGGCCCGACGCGGTGCGGAGCTGGCGCTTCCCGAGGTGTTCGCCGCCCGCGAACCGGGCTGAGGATCCGCACCCTCTGTTGCCACAATAAGTGGTCATCTCGCTAATCGTGACCACGCGTAGTGCCGAAGATTCGGGGCGTGGGCGGCGAGAGGCGAGGAGACCCTCAGACGGGACGGTCCGCAGGTGCGGCCCGGCCGGCGGGGGGATCCGACAGTGGATCACGAGGAACCCGCTATGCAACTGAAGCAGACCCTGGGCCGCATCGTCTCCCACCGCCCCCGCCACGGCGGTGGGGGTGGCAGCGGCGTCCTCATCATGGAGGCGCCCACCGGCCGCCTGCACGAGTCCTGGACCACGAGCCAGGCCCGTTGGAGCACGTCCGACTACGACGACCCCTGGCCCTCGAGGGCCTAGCCGGCCGGTTAACCCCGGCGCCCGCAGGGGTGGGCGCCGACGTCCCGAGCCGGGGGGCTGCGGAGCGCGGGATTCTTCACCACGCACCGTCAAGATTGTCACTCTTCGTGTCGATCCCTCAGGTGTGGCACCGCACGGCCACGCAGGAGGCACCCGGCAGTCCGGGGCGGAGGCGTCGCTCACGCCCTGCTCTTCGCTGACACTGCAGCGGGCGCGACCCGGTGGGGACGGGCCGCGAACCGCCCTGCAGCGCCGGTGGCCGCCCGGGGGCGTGCCTCGGACCACCGGTCCGGGGCGGAGAGGACGACGCATGGCCATGGTGGGGCGACCGCCGACGGATGGTGAGGCAGGGTTCGGGCTCGTCGAGGTCATGATCTCGATGGCCGTCCTGCTGACCGTGCTGGTGGCGTCGTCGTACCTGGTGGACAACGTGGTCCAGCAGGCCGCCACCAACCGCGAGAAGGTCTCGGCCACCGAGCTCGCCGAGCAGTACATGGAGACCATCTCCAACGACTCGCTCACGACGCTCGAGAGCTACATCTCCAGGGACGTCGACCTCACCACCACGCCTGTCAGCGTGGGAAGCGTCAACTACACGGTGTGGTCGCACCTCGAATGGGCGACCACCGGGACCGGGACGAGCCCCTGCGCGGCGGGTGACCCTCCCGAGGTGGTGCGCTCCACCATCACGGTGAAGTGGGGCCACAACCAGTCCCTGGCGGAGACCGCCATCGTCAACCCTCCGTACGGGACGGTGATCTCCGGTGACGGCTACCTCTCCATCCAGATCGACGGCGAGGGCGGGAGCAACTCGCCCCCCGCCGACACCGCCAGTCTGGTGAACGTCCA
Source organism: uncultured Acidimicrobiales bacterium (assembly GCA_963839605.1). Taxonomy (GTDB): domain Bacteria; phylum Actinomycetota; class Acidimicrobiia; order Acidimicrobiales; family UBA8190; genus JBEKVE01. Next base: position 62,475 of record CAWIWK010000021.1, read on the forward strand.
GGTGCTCGTACGCCGCAGGTGACCCCGGGCACCACCACCACGTACAACCCCGACCAGTACGGGTGCGTGTACCTGGAGGAGCCCGCCGGCGTGACGTACCAGGTGGAGGTGGCGAGCCCGAGCGGCGGGCCCGCCTTCATCACCTCCCAGGAGCTCACGACCGCCGCCGCCACCGCCACCAACGAGAACGTCAAGACGGCGGGTCTCGTCTACGGCGTCGTCTTCCGCTACGACGAGCTCGGCACCGTCAACTGGAGCGCGGCGGGAAGCGTGCCGGCGGCCACGGGCATGCCGGTGTCGATCAGCAACGGGGGCAACCTGTCGGGCAACGGCACGCTGGTCGTGAACGCCCCCGGCTCGAGCGCCACGACCGACAGCCTGTTCCCGTACTCCACGCCGTACTCCATCTGGTACGGCGACTGCTCCACCATCGCCGGCGTCACGAAGGAGCAGCCGGCCTCTCCCACCACCTTCTCCGTCACCCAGCAGGGCACGGCCACGGCGTCGATCACCGGCCTCTACAACCTGAGCATCCAGGCCACCCGGGCGGCCGGGTTCACCTCGGGCAAGCAGCCCGCCGGCGCCACGGCCAAGGTCACCGACGCGTCCGCCACCGGTGACGGCTGCCCGGCGAGCGACGCCGTGGGCGCCACCAGCCCCGAGAACTACGGCCTGGCCGCCTTCACGCCCAGCCCCACCGGCTCCACCACCACCTACCTGGACCAGACCGCCATCCTCCCCCAGACCTACAGCGTCACCATCCCCTACAACGCCACCAACCTCACCTTCACCCTGACATGGACCTCGAGCGGCTGGCAGTACGGGGCGACCACCTACGCCTTCACCTCCGTCGTACCGGTGACCCTGCCGTGACGGCGCGCCGGGCCCGGGGTGACAGCGGCATGACGCTGGTGGAGACGGCCATGGTGTGCCTCATCATGCTCATCGTCATGGCGGCGGCGTTCCCGACCATCCCCGTCTTCTTCCGGGAGAGCACCGCCGTCCAGAACACCTACACCGCCGTGGACCAGCTGGTGCTCGCCTCCGAGGTGGCCACCCGGTTCATCCACGAGGCCGTCGACCCCACCCCCACGTCCACGCTCAACGCCTTCAACAGCGCCAACGGCAACGGCGTCATCTTCTACGCCAACACCGGGAACGCCAACGGGCCCGAGAAGATCGTCGTGTCGGTGTCGACGAGCGGCGGCAGCCGGACGTTCACGGCCGACATCTACAGCCCCACGGCCGGGAGCTGCCCGTTCTCGACAGGGTCCGGTCTGCAGTGCAGCTACACGTCGGCCACCCGGTCCATCCTCCTCATCAACTACCTCACCAACGGCACGGCGGGGAACCCGGTGTTCACCTACACCCTCGACGGCGGGGGCACGTGCGGGGGGCCGCCACCGGGCACGGGGGGCACCACGCTCACCTCCTCGCTCACCGCCGCCCACGGGGCCTACACGAGCATCCCGGTCGCCGCCCTCACCACCGCCGTCGCCGCCAACGACGTCATCGCCATCGGCACGGGGACCTCGGCCCAGACCGTCACGGCGTCGGGGATCGCGGCGGTGGGCGCCACCTCGATCCCCGTCAACAGCTTCACCACGAGCACCACCGTCGCCTCGGGATCCTCGGTCTACGACCAGTCGTGCAGCGCCACCCAGATGACCGAGATCGAAGCGGTGTCGCTCAGCCTGTCGGCCACGAAGAGCCCGGGCGGCCAGCCCACGGGATATCAGACCCAGGCGTACCTGTTCTCGCCCGACTACAGCACCTCGGTAGGTTGACCATGCGGCTCCACGCCACGCCACCACAGACCAGCGGCATCGGGACCCGGATCGGAGCGCGCCTGCGCCGGAGCGCCGGCCGTATGGGGCGCTTCCGGGGGGGAGAGGGCGGCCAGACCATGCCCCTCATCCTCGGCATCGTGCTGCTCGTGTCGCTCGGCACCGTCATGCTGACCCAGGACACCTTCCAGCAGTTCCCCATCGTCACCAAGGACGTCATCGAGCACCAGGCCTACCGGGCCATGGAGTCGGGGCTCGACGAGTACCTCTACGAGGTGAACAACAACGCCGACTTCGCGGCGTGCAACGCCACCTTCGTCACGGGCGGCACCACCACCACCTCCACCTTGACCTCGGCGTCGTCGGTGTGCAGCGGGCTTTCCTTCGGGAGCTGGACCACGGTGCCCGGCAGCAGCTCCACCAACGGACCACCGGCCTTCTTCCTCATCGACAACCCGTCCATCAACACGAGCACCGGGGTCCTGAGCATCGACATCGCGGGGGCGGCGGGCTACAGCAACGACTACAACTACCAGACGGCCGTGGTCACGCTGCAACCCTTGAACAGCTTCCTGCTGAATGTCCTGTGGATGAACTACGACCAGATGGACCCGTCGGTGGTGGACCAGTACCAGGGGAACGATCCCACCTGCGACTACTACTGGGCTCCCACCCCGGACGGCCTGGCCAACAACTGCGTGGCCATCGAGTTCGTGGCCGCCGACACCCTGACCGGCAACCTGTTCGTGAACGACTCGGTCTTCGTGTGCGGCAGCGCCAACTTCCAGAACGTCCAGACCGACGACCCCGACCAGAACTACGTCCAGTTGTGCAGCGCCACGCTCACCTCCAAGCTGAATTCCGGCAGCAAGTACTCCACCCTGAGCGTCTCGGCCCTGCCCTACGCGGTGACGAGCGGTGACGCCATCGTCATCTCCAACGGCACCAACACGCAGACGGTGACGGCGTCGGCCGCCGCTTTGAGCGGCGCCACGTCCATCTCTGTGACCCAGTTCACCGCCAACGCCACCTACCAGACCACCAACACCAACGTCACCGACGCCCCCACCGTCACCGGCACGTGGACCAACAACGTCGCCAAGCAGCCCATCCCCACCGACAACACCTCGCTCATGGACGAGGCGCAGGAGAACGGGTGCTACTACGAGGGGCCCACCACCATCGTGCTCAACGGCACGACCATGAACGTGACGAGCTACGGCACGCCCACCGGCAAGCCCACGGGCTACGGCACGGGCTCGGTCTCCAACGACAGCCTCAACGACCCGGCCAACACCGCCAACGTGTGCATGCCGACGTCGCAGGGCGGCTCGGTGAGCCTGCCCGCCAACGGCGTGGTCTACGTGGGGGAGTGCACCAGCCAGACCAACGGGTGCAACAACGACGGGGGCGGCACCCAGGCCCAGATCAACCCGCTGTCGAACGCCGGCGACACGGGCGGCTCGGGGACCATCCAGGGCGACGCCATCGTGCAGGGGTCGCTCAGCTCACCGCTCACCATCGGGTCGGCCAACAACATCGTCATCGACGGCAACCTCTGTTACACCGACACCATGTCGAGCGGCAAGTGCACCACCAACGCGCCTGCAGCGCCGTCGACGGACGTGCTCGGGCTCGTGGCCGACAACTACGTGGAGATCAACCACCCCGTGAGCGGTTCCAACAACGCCAGCCTGTGCGGGTCGAGCCCGTACACGAGCCCCACCTCCGGGGCGGTCACTTGCGACCTCGAGAACCCCATCATCGACGCCGTGGTCCTCGCCCTCGGCCACTCCTTCGTGGTGAACAACTACACCACGGGGTCCTCGCTCGGCACCATCAACCTGTTCGGGAGCATCGACCAGGACTGGCGCGGGGCGGTGGCCACCATCAACAGCGGGGGCGGCGTCCAGACCGGCTACGCCAAGAACTACCAGTACGACGGCCGGCTCATCTACCTGTCGCCGCCGTACTACCTGAGCCCCGGCACCTCGCAGTGGGGCTTCGCCTCGTTCACCGACGCCGCCGGGCAGTGCAAGACGGCATCGGGCAAGTACCCCTCGGCCTGCACCGGGTACCCGTAGACCGAGGCGCCGGGACGGACGGTAACCTCGGCGGCCGTGCCCCCGCCCACCGACGCCGTGCCCCACGGCGGCGCGCCCCACGACGGCGCGCCCCACGACGGCGCGCCATGGGATGACGGGGGGGCGGCCGGGGACCTCGGGGAGGCGCTGCCCCGGCCCGAGGACGTGTTGCCGCACCGCCCCCCGTTCCTGTTCGTGGACGAGGTGACCGAGCTCGAGGCGGGCCGACGGGCCCGGGGGTGGTGGCGCCTGCGGGGCGACGAGGCCTTCTTCGCCGGGCACTTCCCCGGACGTCCCACCCTGCCCGGGGTGCTCATGGTGGAGGCCCTGGCCCAGCTGGGGGGGATCGCGGTGCTGTCCGACGCCCGCTTCGCCGGTCGCCTGCCGCTGTTCGGTGGCATCGACAAGGCCCGGTTCCGGCGCCAGGTGCTCCCGGGCGAGGTCCTCGACCTCGAGGTGACCCTGGGACGGCTGTCGGCCCGGGCCGGCACCGGCCGGGGGCTGGCGTCGGTGGGGGGGGAGACCGCCTGCGAGGCGGACCTGCTGTTCGTCATCGTGGACCACTGAAGCCCTTCGACCGTCGGGAAGGCCGCGTGCGCATCGCCACCTGGAACGTCAACTCGCTCAACGCCCGGCTGGCCCGGGTGGAGGAGTGGCTCGGCTACGCCCAGCCCGACGTGCTGTGCATGCAGGAGACGAAGGTGGCCGACGCCGCCTTCCCTGCCATGGCCTTCTCGGCGCTCGGCTACGAGGCGGCGTCGCACGGCGACGGTCGTTGGAACGGGGTCGCCATTCTCAGCCGGATCGGTCTCGAGGACGTGGCCGTTGGATTCGACGGGCACGCCGACGACCAGGGCTCGCGGCTGGTCTCCGCCACGTGCGGCCGCGTGCGCGTGCACAGCGTCTACGTACCGAACGGCCGGTCGGTCGACAGCGAGTTCTACGAGGCCAAGCTGGCGTGGCTCGCCCGCCTCCAGAAGCACATGGCCGAGGAGCACGCGCCCGACGACCTGGTGGCGGTGTGCGGCGACTTCAACGTCGCCCCCGAGGACCGCGACGTCTACGACCCGGCCGCGCTCGAAGGGTCGACGCACGTCACCGAGCCCGAGCGCGCCGCGGTCCGGGATCTCGAGGCGTGGGGGCTGGTGGACGCCTTCCGGCTCGGGCACCCCGAGGACGGGCTCTTCACGTGGTGGGACTACCGCGCCGGCAACTTCCACAAGCACCTCGGGCTGCGCATCGACCTCGTCCTCGTGAGCCGGCCGCTGGCGGACAAGGTGACCTTCTCGCTCGTCGACCGAAACGCCCGCAAGGGCAAGCAGCCCTCGGACCACGCCCCCGTGCTGGTGGACATCAACGCGTAGGGCGACGCCCCGTCGGGCGCGGCTGCTACCCGGTGTCGGGGAGCCGCGCCCGCAGGGTCGCGACGCGCCGGGCGAGGTCACGGGCGTCGGGCTCGGGCGCCACCGCGGTGACTGCCTCCTCGAGCGGTCCGAGCAGGGGCGAGGGCTGGGTGCGCCACGTGCGGTCGCCGGCCCGGCGCAACGCCGCCCACGAGCACCACAGCTCGTCCTCGGCCCGAGTCAGGCCCACGTACAGAAGACGGCGCTCCTCGGCCACGGCGTCGGGGGTCACGGCGTAGGCGATGGGCACCATGCCGTCCTCGAGCCCGATCACGGCCACGGCGGGCCATTCGAGGCCCTTGGCCCGGTGGAACGTCGACAGCTCGACCCCGTCCACCTCGCTGTCCGCCTCGGGGTCGCCGGCGGCCGCCATCCACGCCAGGAACTCGCCCACCTCGGCGTCGGGGCACTCCACGGCGTGCTCGTCGGCCAGGCGTGCGAGGGCGGGGGCGAGCCCCACCCGGGCCTGCTGGGCGCACGGCGGGACCCGACGCGTCGGCATCGACCACCAGCTCGGCCAAGGCGCTGCGCAGCGAGCGACGGGCCGGCATGCGCTGCAGGCGGGCCAGGGACGTGCGCAACTGGGCCGAGGCGGCGGCGTCGGAGGCGACGCGATGGGGGATCCCGGCCCGTGCCAGAGCTCGGGCCACCGGCTCGAGGCGGGCGTTGGTGCGGGCCAGCACGGCCAGCTGGGCCCAGCGCCGTCCGGGCCGGTGCACCCGGCGCAGCCGAGCGCGCCACCGCCGCCGCCTCGGCGTCGTCGTCCTCGAAGCCCTCCACCACGGGGGAGGGTCCGTCGGGGCGTGACGCCTGGCAGTCGTCGGTGCCCAGCACGGCCGTGGCGGCCGACACCACCTGGGGGGTGGAGCGGTGGTTGTCGTCCAGGCGCAGCACACCGGTGCCGGGCAGGAGCGACGGGAGCCGATCGAGCAGCGTGGGGTCGGCGCCGTTCCAGGAGTAGATGGCCTGGCGTGGGTCGCCCACCACGAACAGATCGCTGCTGTCGCCCAGCCAGGCGCGAAGAAGGCGCCACTGCGCCGGGTTCACGTCCTGGAACTCGTCCACGAACAGATGGCGGGTTCGCCAGTGCTGGGCGGAGGCCGCCGTCGGATCGCCCTCCAGCAGGGACGCGCCCATGGTGACGAGATCGTCGAGGTCGATGACCCTCGGCGCGCCTTCTCCTCGACGTAGCGGGAGAACGCCTCGGCCACGTCACGCTGTGTCATGCCCGACGGCGCCTGACGTCGCGCCGCCGCGGCGGCGGACGCGTAGGCGTCGGGGGTGAGCATGCGCACCTGGGCCCAGTGCACCTCGCCCGCCACGGCGGCGGTGTCGGCCACGGGACGCGTTCGGTCCGAGGGCGGCGCGCACCAGCCGGGCGGGTTCGTCGGTGAGCGCCGGAGGCCTGCGTGCCGGTGTCGGCCCAGTGGGCGCGCAGCTGGGCCAGGGCCACGGCGTGGAAGGTCCCGGCCCGGACCGTTCCCGGGACGCCCATGCGGGCGAGGCGCTGGCGCAGCTCGCCCGCCGCCTTGCGGGTGAACGTCACCACCAGGGCGTGCTCGGCGCGCGCCGAGCCGTCGAGGACGCGCCTGGCCACACGCCGGGTGAGGACGGTGGTCTTGCCCGACCCCGCCGCGGCCAGGACGCACAGGGGCGCCTCGTCGGACGTGACGGCCCGTCGCTGGGCCTCGGTGAGGCCGCCGAGGACGGCGGGGAGGCCTGGCAGCGAGGGCGGTGCTCTGGGTCGGACCTGGCATCGCTGGCGACCGTACCGGGGGGGTGTGTCGGGGCGGGGGATGGGCTCGGGCCCCGGGCCTCCGCACTAGCCTGCCCCGGGTGCTGCGGTCGCTCGCCGGTGGGGCGATGTACGGCGAGACGTGGGGCGATGCCCCGCCCACGGTGCTGGTCCTGCACGGCTGGCGCCGGACCCACGCCGACTTCTCCCCCGCCTTCGGTCCCGCCGCCCCGGGCGGTCCCATGCCGACGCTCGCCCCCGACCTGCCCGGCTTCGGGGCCACCCCCGAGCCGCCCCGGCCCTGGGGCTCGGAGGACTACGCCGAGGCGGTGGCCGACGTGCTGCGCAGCGGGGACGGGCCCGCTGTCGGGACAGGGGATCGTGGTGGTGGGGCACTCCCTCGGCGGGCGGGTGGCGGTGCGGCTGGCCGCCGCCCACCCCGAGCTCGTGGCCACGCTGGTGCTGAGCGGCGCCCCCTCGTGCCCGTGGCCGGTCGCAGCCGCCCCAGGCCCGCCTTCCGGTGGCGCGGACCCTGCACCGGGCCCACCTCGTGGGCGACGACCGCATGGAGCGGCTGCGGCGGCGCTTCGGATCGGCCGACTACCGCGCCGCCCAGGGAGTGATCCGCGACGTTCTTGTCCGCCTTGTGAACGAGCGCTACGACGACGCCCTGGGCGCGCTGCGCTGCCCGGTGGAGCTCGTGTGGGGCGACGACGACGCCGAGGCACCGCCCGCCGTGGCCCGTGCCATCGTGGCGGCGGTGCCCCAGGCCGTGCTGACGGTGTGCCCCGGGGCCGGGCACCTGATCCCGCTCACCGCGCCCGAGCCGTTGCGGGCCGCCGCCGAGCGCGCCGTGGCGTTTCGTCGGTGACCCTCGTCGGGGCCGTGGCGGGCGGAGACCACGTGGTGCGCGCCTGGCCGTGGGGGCCTGCTCGCTCGCCCTCGTGCCGGCCGGCCTGCGCTGGCTGCGCGTGGCCCAGCGCGAGCACTACCTAACCGGCGCGGGACGCGCTTCGCCCTGCGGTGGTGGGGGAGCGCCGCCCCCGTGAACCTGGTGGTGCTGGTGGTGGCGCTGGCGGGCATCGTGCTGGGGGCGTCGATCCCGGCCGCCGCTTTCGCCACCGCCGCCGCCGTGGCCGTCGGCCCCGTGGGGCTCGGGGTGCGGGGGCGCAGCGCGGCGCTGGCGTGGCACGGGCGCGCGCGCTGACGGCGGTGTGGGCCGTGCTCCAGGGGGCGGCCGTGGCCGCCGGGGTGGTGGCGGGCGTGGGGCCGGTGGTGGCGGCCACCGCCGCGCTGTGGGCCCCCCTGTTCGTGGACGCCGCCTGTGGCCTCACCGCCCCGTTCGAGCGGCGCCTCGGGGCGGCCCACGTGGCGCGCGCCGCCGCCCGCCTGCGGCCGCGTGGCGCCCCGGGTGGTGGCCATCACCGGCTCGTACGGCAAGACGAGGCACGAAGGGCTACGTGGCGCACCTGGTGGGTGGGACCCGGTCGGTGGTGGCCAGCCCGGCCAGCTTCAACAACCGCGCCGGCCTGGCGCGCGCCGTCAACGAGCACCTGGCCGAGGGCACCGAGGTGTTCGTGGCCGAGATGGGGACCTACGGGCCGGGCGAGATCGCCGAGCTGTGCGCGTGGGTGGCACCCGAGGTGGCGGTCATCACCGCCATCGGGCCCGTGCACCTGGAGCGCTTCGGATCCGAGGACCGCATCGTGGCGGCCAAGGCGGAGATCCTGACCGGCGCGCCGGCCGTCGTCCTCGTGGTCGACGATGCGCGCCTGGCGCAGCTGGCCGACGGGGTGGAGCCGGCCGACCGGGCCGAGCCGGCCGACCGGGCCGAGCCGGCCGCCGGCGACGGCGGCGGGGCGCGGCCGGTCACCGTGTGGCGGGTGTCGGGCGCGACCCGGGTGCCGACGTGGCGGTGATCGACGGCCCCGGGGGAATGTCGCTCTTCGTGCGGGGCGAGCCCGTCGGCTCGCCGGTGCCGGTGCAGGGCCAGCCCGGCAACCTGGCCGCTGCCGTCGCCGTGGCCCTGCAGCTGGGTGTGACCCCCGACGAGGTGGCGCGCCGGCTGGCCACGGTCCCCACCGCGCCCCACCGCCTCCAGGCCGCCGTCGGCGCCGGTGGGGTCCACGTCCTCGACGACACCTACAACGCCAACCCGGCCGGAGGCCGCGCCGCCCTGGCCGCGCTGGCCCGGGTGGGAGACCCCCGGCACCGCCGGGTGGTGGTGACGCCGGGCATGGTGGAGCTGGGTCCGGTCCAGGTCCAGGAGAACGCCGCCTTCGCCGCTGCCGCTGCCGCCGTGGCCACCGACCTGGTGGTGGTGGGCCGCACCAACCGCCGCGCCCTGCTGGAGGGGTGGCGCGGCGCGTCCGGCGCCGGGGCCGTGGTGTCGGTGCCGACGCGGGAGCAGGCGACGGCGTGGGTGCGGACGCACCTCGGCTCCGGCGACGCCGTGCTGTACGAGAACGATCTCCCCGACCACTACCCTTGACCCGCCCGGACCCGCCCTGCGTGGTGTCCCGTCCTGTCGCCGAATTCGGGAGCACGACCGTTGAACGCCAGCTCCGCCCAGGTCGCCGTCGCCTTCGGAGGGCCGTCCCCCGAGCACGACGTCAGCATCCTCACCGGCCTCCAGGCCGCACGTGAGCTCGACCGGGCCCGGCGCCCGGTCACGGCGCTGTACTGGGCCAAGACGGGGGACTGGTTCCAGCGTCGACACCGCCCTGGAGGCGGCCGACTTCGTGGACGGGGTCCCCCGGGGGGCGGAGCCGCTGCGGCTGGTGACGGGGGGCGAGGGCGCGGGCTTCGTCCCCGCCGGGGGGCGGTTGGGCCGGCAGAAGGCCCTGCCCGTGGATGTGGTGCTCAACTGCTGTCACGGCGGGCCCGGGGAGGACGGCACCCTCCAGGGGGCGCTCGACCTGGCCGGCGTGGCCTACAGCGGTCCCGACGCGGCGGGGGCGGCGCTCGGCATGGACAAGCTGGCCTTCAGCGGCTGTGGCCGCCGCCGCCGGCCTCGCCGTGCTGCCCCGCGTGCTCCTGCCGCCCCGACGGCGCGGGGCGTGTCGGTTCCCCGGTCCCTACATCGTGAAGCCGCGCTTCGGCGGTTCCTCCATCGGCATCGACGTCGTGGCCGATCTGGCGACGGCGGTGGGGCCGTCTCGGCGCCAACCCCCATCTGCGCCGGGGGGCGGTGATCGAGCCGTACCGCCAGGACCTCCACGACCTGAACGTCACGGTCCGGGCGTGGCCCGAGGTGACGGTGTCGGCGGTGGAGCGGCCGCTGCGCTCCGAGCGGCGGCGGCGGGGAGATCCTCGACTACGCCGACAAGTACGTGGGGGGCGAGGGCATGGCCGAGCCGCGCCGCGCCAGCTCCCGGCCGAGCTGTCACCGGCTCTGCTTCGCATCGGTGCACGACGCGGCGCGACGGCTCGTGGCCGTCGGTGGCCGGTCCGCGGGGCGGCGCCGCGCATCGACTTCCTCTCCGACGGCGACGCCCTGTTCGTGAACGAGGTGAACACCATCCCCGGGTCCCTGGCGCGCTATCTGTGGGTGGCGCCGCCGGTGGCGTTCATCGATCTCCTCGACGCCCTCGTGGCCGAGGCGCTGGCGGTGCCGGCCGCCCGCTACAGCACGGCGGGGGCCGATGGCACCGTGCTGCGCGGCGCCGGGGGGATCGCCGCCAAGCTGGCCTGAGCGTCCCGCGGGCCGGCGGGCCGGGCCGGGACCGCGTCCGCGTGGAGGGCCGGCACTACGCTTTTGCGTCATGCCGTTTCCCCGCCGCCTGCTCACCGACGACGAAGAGGTGGTCGTCGAGCTCCGGCCCCACTGGGCCTTCCTGGGCTGGGCGCTCGTGGTCACCGTGGGCGTGGTGGCGCTGGCCATCGCCGTGATCGCCGCCGACCCCCACGCCCCCGTGGGCGTGCTCTACGTCCTTCTGGGCATGGTCGGTGTCTGCGCCCTGTGGCTGTCCGGGCGCCTGGTGCGCTGGTTCGCCACCGGCCTCGTGGTCACGACCGACCGCATCGTGCAGCGCTCGGGTGTGATGGCGCGCAACGGGCTGGAGCTGCGCCTCGAGCGGGTCAACCAGCTGTCGTACCACCAGTCGTTGTCGGGACGGGTGCTGCGCACCGGCCAGCTGCTGGTGGAGGTGGGGGGCGAGACGGGCGTGGTGGAGTTCGACCACGTGCCGCGCCCGCCGTCGTGCAGAGCGTGATCACCGAGCAGATCACCGCCATGCACCGGCGCGTCGAGACGTGGACGCCCGACACCACCGATGCCTGGGACCCGTTGGAGCGCTGGCCCACCAGTGAGACCCCGCCGTCGGGGACGCCCGCCGTGGTGCCGGCCCGTGGCGGCGACGGCTCGGTGGCGGACCGCCTGGTGCAGTTGGACGAGTTGCGCCGGCGCGGCATCGTGAACGACGCGGAGTTCGCGGCAAAGAAAGCGGAGCTGCTCGCCCGTCTGTGAGGGAGCGCCGTCAGCCGGGGCCGACGAGCGAGGCGCCGCCCGAGGCCCGCACCCGCCAGGCCCCGGCCGCGAACGAGCCCGTGTCGAGCGCCCCGGGCTCGGTCAGCGCCACCACGCACCCGCCGAACCCGGCCCCGGTCAGGCGGGCACCGAGCACGCCCGGCGTGTCGAGCAGGTGCTCCACCAGCGCGTCGAGAGCGGGGGTGGACACCTCGAAGTCCACCGCCAGGCTGCGGTGGCTGGCCGTCATGAGTCGCCCCGCCTCGACCAGGTCGCCCCGTGCGAAGGCGCGGGCGAAGTGCCGCACACGCTCGCACTCCGACGCCACGTGGCGGGCCCGGCGCCGCAGCACGGGGTCGGGAATGGCCGACGCCACCGCCGGGTCGACCTCGCCCAGGGGGCCAAGCCGGTGGGCGGCGGCCTCGCACTCGGCACGCGGCGCGTGGCGTAGGCGGAGCGGTCCAGGGACCTCGCTTCACCGCAGTGCACGACCACGACGTCGACACCCTCGGGCACAGCCACGTGGCGGGTCGTCATGTCGGCGAAGTCGACGTAGAGGGCGTGGCCGGGCCGGGCCACGCTCACCACCAGCTGGTCCATGATCCCGGTCGGCACCCCGGTGGCGGCCTGCTCGGCGCGCTGGCACGTGCGGGCCACGGTGAGGGGGTCACCCTCGAAGCCGAGGACGAGGGCCGTGGCCACCTCGAGCGCCGCGCTCGACGACAGCCCGGCTCCCACCGGCAGCGTGGTGGTGACCGTGCCCTGCCCGCCGTGCCCTGGGCGCACCGCCGCCACCACGGCGGCGACGTAGCGCGCCCAGCGCGGCTCCACCGACCGCAGCCGCTCGGGGTGCAAGGCGACGTCCACGTCGACGTCGGCGGGGGCGGCGTCGAGGTCGCTCCTGAGCACGACGCGCCCGCCCCCGTCGGGCACGAAGGTCACGGTGGTGCCCAGGTCGATGGCCATGGGCAGCGCCACCCCGGCGTTGTAGTCGGTGTGGTCGCCGATGAGGTTGACCCGACCCGGGCTATGGGCGCGGCGCGCCACCCCCGGCTCGGCGTCCGATGGCGGTGCGGCGCTGTCGTCCACGGCCGCCGAGCATGGCACCGTGGCCGGCCGCCGGGCTTGACCCTCGCCACCCGCTGCGGCCAGCATCCCCGGCGTGGACGTCACCACCATCCGAGCCGCCACCGTCGAGGTCGGTGCGGTCGAGCTCTGCTACGAGCTGCTCGGGCCGGCGTCCGGTGCCGTGGTGCTGCTCGTGGCCGGGCTGGGCCGCCCCCTCGTCGGATGGGACGACGGGTTCTGCGACCTCCTCGTGGCCGAGGGGTACGGGGTGCTGCGCTTCGACAACCGTGACGCGGGGCGCTCCACCTCGATGGCCTCCGATCCCCGCTTCGACCTGGCCGCCGCCTTCAGGGGCTCTGCCGCGTACACCCTCGACGACATGGCCGACGACGCGGCGGGGCTGCTGGCGGCGCTCGGCATCGTCGACGCCCACGTGGTGGGCACGTCCATGGGCGGGATGATCGGCCAGATCCTGGCCGTGCGACACCCCGGCAGGGTGCGCAGCCTGTGCTCGATCATGTCGAGCACGGGCCATCCCGACGTGGGCCGGCCCACCCCCGAGGCCCTGGCCGCGGTGCTGGCCGAGCGTCCCCCGCTCGACCGGCGCAGCTTCGTCGACACCGAGCTCGCCAATTACCGGGTGATCGGGTCGCACGGCCACCTCGCCGACGAGGCCTGGCGCCGGGAGCGCTTCGGCCGCATGTACGACTGGGGCTACGACCCCGACGGTCTCCGACGCCAGACCATGGCCATCGTGGCCAGCGGGGACCGCACGGTTTCGCTGGCGTCGGTGGCGGTGCCCACCCTCGTCCTCCACGGCACGGCCGACACCCTGGTGACGCCGAGCGGAGGTGAGGCCACGGCCCGAGCCGTCCCCGGGGCGGAGCTGCTCCTCGTCCCCGACCTCGGCCACGAGATCCCCCCGGCGTCGTGGCCGGGCATGGTGCGGGCCATCGTGGCCAACGCCCGCCGGGCCGACGCCGCCCGGGGCGGGCAGCCGGCCACGGGCATGGGCGGTGCGGCGTGAGAGGGCCGCTCGACGGCGTGCGCGTGGTGGAGCTGGCCGGCATCGGCCCCGGTCCCTACACCTGCATGCTGCTGGCCGACGCCGGGGCCGACGTGCTGCGCGTCGACCGCGCCACCGGCAGCCCCGCCGCCTCGCCGCTCACGGGCGGCCACTGGGACCTGCTCAACCGCAGCCGGCGCTCGGTGGCGGTCGACCTCAAGCATCCCGACGGCGTGGGCCTCGTGCTCGACCTCATGGAGCAGGCCGACGCCCTGGTGGAGGGGTGGCGTCCGGGTGTGGCCGAGCGCCTCGGCCTCGGGCCCGAGGCGTGCCTGGCCCGCAATCCCCGGCTCGTCTACGGGCGCATGACGGGGTGGGGCCAGGACGGCCCCCTGGCGTCGGCCGCCGGGCACGACATCGACTACATCGCCCTGGCGGGCGCCCTGTGGCCCGTGGGCCGGGTGGGGGAGCGTCCCGTGCCCCCACTCAACCTGGTGGGGGACTTCGGGGGCGGGGGGATGATGCTCGCCTTCGGCGTGTGCGCCGCGCTTCTGCATGCGGCGCGGAGCCGGGCGAGGGCCAGGTCGTCGACGCCGCCATGGTGGACGGGGCGGCGTCGCTCATGACCATGACCTACGCCTTCCGCCAGCTCGGCCTGTGGACCGAGGGTCGCGGCGTCAACGTCCTCGACACGGGCGCGCCGTTCTACGAGGTCTACGACACCGCCGACGGGAAGTGGTTCGCGGTGGGGGCCATCGAGCCCCAGTTCTACGCCGAGCTGCTGCCGCGTCCTCGGGCTCGACCCGGCCGAGCTGCCCGCTCAGAACGACAGGGAGCAGTGGCCGGCCATGAAGGAGCGATTCGCCGCCGTCTTGCGCACCCGCACCCGCGACGAGTGGACCGAGGCCTTCTCCGGCACCGACGCCTGCGGCGCGCCGGTGCTGTCGCCGTGGGAGGCCCACACCCACCCCCACAACCGGGCGCGGGGAACCTTCGTCGAGGTGGAGGGGATCGTGCAGCCCGGGCCGGCGCCGCGCTTCAGCCGCACGCCCGGGGCCGTGCACAACCCGCCGCCGGTGGCGGGGCGCGACACCGACGAGGCGCTGGCCGCGTGGGGGTCGATCCCGCCCGGGTGCAGGAGCTGCGCGCCGCCGGCGCCGTCGACTGGGGCGCGTCACAGGTTGACCACAGGGCACGTCACCGTCCGGGTGATGCCCTCGATGAGCTGGATGTGGCTCACCACCATGCGGCCCAGGTCGTCCACCGACGACGCCTGGGTGCGGACGATGACGTCGTAGGGACCGGTGACGTCCTCGGCCGACACCACGCCGTCGATGCCCCGCACCTGTTGTGCGACGTAGGCGGCCTTGCCGACTTCGGTCTGGATCAGCACGTACGCGGTAACCGCCATCGTCGCCTCCTCCGTCGGTCCGTGCGCCACGGCGCGCCCGGCCTGGTCCCCATGGTAGTGGTGCCGGGCGCGCCGTCACCTGGTCGTAGTCTGACCCCGTGGCAGGTCGAGGGCGCGAGGCATCGGCCCGCATCGTGCGTCAGGTCCGCGACGCCTTTGCCGCCCTCCTCGACCAGAGCACACCCTTCGGCCGCCTGGCGCTGACCCACGTGGTGTGCACGGCGGGTGACACCTTGGTGGCGGTGTCGCTGGCCGGGTCGCTGTTCTTCTCGATCTCGGCCAAGGCGGCCCAGGGCAAGGTCATCCTCTACCTGGTGCTCACCATGGCCCCTTTCGCCGTGGTGGCGCCGCTGCTCGGCCCGGTCATCGACCGCAGCCGCGGGGCACGGCGGGCCACGGTGGCGGTGTCGTGCGCCGGCCGGGCGGTGATGTGCTTCATCATGGCCGGGGACCTGAAGAGCCTCCTCATGTTCCCCGAGGCCTTCACCCTCCTCGTGCTGTCCAAGGTCTACCTGGTCACCAAGGGATCACTCGTCCCCCTGGTGGTGGGCGCCCCACCCGCGGCGGTGCCGGGGGATGCCGGCGACGCCGCCACCCCTCCTGTCACGGTGCGCCCGCTGCGAGGTGGGGGGGACAGCCGGTGGCGGCGGGGGGGCGCCGAGGACAACCCCCTGGCCACAGCCAACGCCCGCCTCGGGCTGCTGGCGTCGCTCACCGGCCTGGTGGCGGCGCTGCCCGCCATCGCCGTGCTCAAGCTGCTCGGGGGGCCGTGGGTGCTGCGCCTCGATCTGGTGGTCTTCGTGGTGGGGACGGTCGTGGCGCTGCGCCTCCCCGTGGGTCGCCTGCGCCGGGCGTGGCGACCCGAAGGCGCCGGGGCCTCGGGGACGGGTCCGGCGCCCGCCGCGGGCCCCGCCCCGCCGCCCGTGTCGGCGCCGCTGCCACGCGCCGTGCCCGCCGCCGAGCGCGCCTGGGACGAGGAGACGCCGCTCGGCTCCCTCGGGCCGGGCGTGAACACCCATCCCGAGGTCATCCTGGCCCTGTCGGCCATGTCCATCCTGCGCGGCCTGGTGGGCTTCCTCACCTTCCTGCTCGCCTTCTCGTTGCGGCGCACGCACACGAGCCACGTCACGGAGTGGCTGGGGTTCATGCTGGTGGCCTCGACCGCCGGCGGCATCCTGGGGGTGCTCCTGGTGCCACGGGCCCGGCGGGTGCTGGCCGAGGTGCAGATGCTGGCGCTGTCGATCTGGTCGGTGGCGGTGGCCGGCGCCCTGGCCGCCTTCGTCGGGACCGTCGCCATCCAGGCCCTGCTGGCCTTCGTCATCGGGATGGCCTCGGCCGCGGCCAAGCCCGCCTTCGACGCCCTGGTCCAGCGCTACGTGCCCACCGCCGCCCAGGGCCGCGCCTTCGCCCGCTTCGAGACGCGCCTGCAGCTCGTGTGGGTGCTCGGCGCCTTGCTCCCCGTGGTGGCCAACCTGCCCCTCGTGGGCGGGGACGTCGTCATCGCCGCCGTGGCGGCCGTGTCGGGACTGTCCTACATCACGAGCCGCCGGGCCCTGCGCCACCGCTGGGTGGCGCCCTGAGGGCCGGGCGGGTCAGCCCAGCCGGACAGCGCGCAGCGCCTCGAGCTGCTCGTTCAGCTCGGCCGGCAGGCGGTCGCCGAAGCGGGCGTAGTGCTCGCGGATGAGCGGCACCTCGGCCCGCCATTCGGCGTCGTCGACGGCCATGAGCTCGTCCAGGGCGCCGTCGGGGAGGTCGAGGCCGGTGATGTCGAGGGCGCCCGGAGCCGGGACGTTGCCGATGGCGGTGGGCCGGGCCTCGCCGCGTCCCGCCGTGCGCTCCACGATCCACGCCAGGACGCGTGAGTTCTCGCCGTAGCCGGGCCACAGGAAGTGGCCGTCGGCGTCCTTGCGGAACCAGTTCACGTAGTAGAGCCGGGGCAGCTTGGCGGGGTCGGTGGAGGCGCCGATGTCCAGCCAGTGGGCGAAGTAATCGGCCATGTTGTAGCCGCAGAACGGCAGCATGGCGAAGGGGTCGCGGCGCAGGTTCCCGACGGCCCCGGCCGCGGCGGCGGTCGTCTCCGACGACAGGATGGATCCCAGGAACACGCCGTGGGCCCAGTCGAATGACTCGGTCACGAGCGGGACCGCCGACGCCCGCCGCCCGCCGAAGAGGATGGCCGAGATGGGCACCCCGCGGGTCCTCCCACTCCGGCGCGCACGCCGGGTTCTGCGAGGCCGGAACGGTGAAGCGGGCGTTCGGGTGCGCCGCGGGGGTCCCGCTCTCTGGGGTCCAGTCGTCGCCCCGCCAGTCGGTGAGGTGCGCCGGTGCGGTGCGCGTCATGCCCTCCCACCACACGTCGCCGTCGTCGGTGAGGGCGGTGTTGGTGAAGATGCAGTTGCGGGTCAGGGTGGCGATGGCGTTGGGGTTGGTCTCGGTGCTCGTGCCGGGGGCGACGCCGAAGAAGCCGGCCTCGGGATTGATGGCGTAGAGCCGGCCGTCCTCGCCGAACTTCATCCAGCAGATGTCGTCGCCGATGGTCTCCACCTTCCATCCCGGGACGGTGGGGACGAGCATGGCGAGGTTGGTCTTGCCGCACGCCGAGGGGAAGGCGCCGGCCACGTAGCGCACCTCGCCCTCCGGCGAGGTCAGCTTGAGGATGAGCATGTGCTCGGCCAGCCAGTGGTCGTCGCGGGCCATGGCCGAGGCGATGCGCAGGGCGAAGCACTTCTTGCCGAGAAGGGCGTTGCCGCCGTAGCCCGAGCCGTAGGACCAGATCTCGCGGGTCTCGGGGAAGTGGACGATGTACTTGCGCTCCGCGTCGCACGGCCACGGCACGTCGGCCTGGCCGGGCTCGAGCGGGGCCCCCACCGAGTGCAGGCAGGGCACGAACTCGCCGTCGTCGCCGAGCACCTTGAGGGCGCCGCGCCCATGCGCGTCATGATGCGCATGGACACCGCCACGTACGGCGAGTCGGTGATCTCCACCCCGATGTGGGCGATGGGGGAGCCGAGCGGACCCATGGAGAACGGGACCACGTACATGGTGCGGCCCCGCATGCTCCCGCGGAACAGGTCGGTGAGCGTGGTCCGCATCTCGTCGGGATCGCACCAGTTGTTGGTGGGGCCGGCGTCGGCCTCGTCCTTCGAGCAGATGAAGGTCCGGTCCTCCACGCGGGCCACGTCGCCGGGGTCGGAGCGGGCCCAGAAGCTGTTGGGGCCGGACCGCCTCCGACAGGGCGGTGAAGGTGCCGCTGTCCACCAGCGGCGCACAGGCGCTCGAACTCGGCGTCGCTGCCGTCGCACCACTCGACCCGGTCTGCGCCGGTCAGCGCGGCCGTCTCCTGCACCCAGGCGAGGAGCTTTCGATGAGCGGTGGGCGCCATGTCCGGGGATCGTCCTTCCTGCCTCTGCCCGGTCCGCCGGGGCGGTCCGGGAGGCGTGGTGCGTGGTCGTCGGTTGTCTCGGTGGTGCTGGGCGATGCGGGCGCGGGGCCGCGGTCTGCGGCCGTCCGGCCATCTCAATGGTAGGCATTGAACATGCCCGGTCCCAAGTCTGGCATCACGTCACGTGGTCGGGTGGAGACAAGCCGAGGCGGCGGCGAATTCGCCGTGATCGAGGCCCTGCGCCGGCGCCTGCCCGGCCCCCCCGGGGGAGAGGTGTGGATCGGCGACGATGCCGCCGTGCTGGCCCCCGTGGACGGGGTGCTGCTCCTCACCACCGACCTGTCGGTGGCGGGGGTGCACGGCGACCTCGACCTCATCGGCCTCGACGACCTGGGGTGGCGGGCCATGACGGCGGCGGTGAGCGACATCGCCGCCATGGGGGGACGGGCCCACCGGGCCGTGGTGGGGGTGGCGGGCCCGCCCTCCACCGACGTGGCGCTTCTGTACGAGGGGATCGGCGCCTGTGCCGAAGTGCACGGGTGCCCGGTGGTGGGCGGCGACCTGTCGGGTGCCACCGAGGTCGTGGTGGCGGTGGCGGTGACGGGCCACGTGCCCGGTCGACCCGGCCCCGTGCCCCGCGCCGGGGCCCGGCCCGGGGACAGCCTGTTCGTGACCGGTCCTCTCGGGTCCGCCGCCGCCGGCCTGCGCTCGCTGCGACGCCGCCACCAGGCCTCGTCGCGCCGCCGCGGTGCGCATCCGACGCTGGCCGCCGCCACCAGCGACGACGTGGAGGGTGCGCACTGCCGGCCACGGGCGCGCCTGGCGGAAGGGGAGGTGGCGCGCCTGGCCGGGGCGAGCGCCATGATCGACGTGTCCGACGGGTTGCTGGCGGAGCTGGGTCACCTGGCCGACGCCTCGGGCGTCGGGTTCCGGCTCGACGCCGTTCCCGTGGCGCCGGGCGCCACCCGCGGAAGAGGCGCTCGGCGGCGGGGAGGACTACGAGCTCGTCATGGCCACGTCCGATCCGGCCGCGCTCGTGCTCGCCTTCGCAAGCGACGCGACTGCGCCCTCCCGTCCCGATCGGCACGTGCTGCGTCGATCCTTCCGAGCGCACGCTCGACGGGGATCCGGCACCCACCCTCGGGTTCGAGCACGGCTTCGGCTAACCCGCAGTCGGCGCGCCACAGGCGGTGCGCCACACTGGGGCCACACCGTGCCGGGGCGCGCAGTGGGCCCGCGCCGGAGGGTCGTTGACCAGGGGGCGGACCTAGACTCGCGCCATGCCGTTCCATCGGGTGCGGGACCCGGCGCGTTTGCAGGCCTTGATCGACGCCATGCTCCTCGTGGCCGGCGACCTCGACATCACGGCTGTGCTCCGCACCATCACGCAAACGGCGCTCGAGCTTTCCGGTCCGCGTTACGGCGCGCTCGGCGTGCTCGACTCGTCGGGGACGGGCCTGGCCGAATTCATCACCGTCGGGTTCACCCCCGAGCAGATCGCCGCCGTGGGCCACCTCCCCGAGGGCAAGGGCGTGCTGGGCGTGCTCATCAAGGACCCACGGCCGCTACGCCTCGACGACATCGACGAGCACCCCGAGCGCAGCGGGTTCCCCACCGATCACCCCGCCATGCGCTCGTTCCTGGGTGTGCCCATCACCGCCGGGGGCGAGGCGTTCGGCAATCTCTACCTGTGCGACAAGCAGGGTGCGGGGGCGTTCAGCGAGGAGGACGAGGACGTCGTGGCCGCCCTCGGCCTCGCCGCCGGCCTCGCCATCGACAAGGCTCGTCTGCACGGTCGGCTTCGCCAGATGTCTGTGACCGAGGAGCGCGAGCGCATCGCCCGGGACCTGCACGCCACCGTCATCCAGCGCCTCTTCACCGTCGGTCTGTCCCTGCAGGGCACGCTGCGCCTGGAGACGTCGGCCGGTGCGAGCGCCCGCCTCCAGGAGGCGATCGACGAGCTCGACGGCACCATCCACGAGATCCGCTCCACGGTGTTCGCCATGAGCAGACCGCGGCGCCTCGGCGGCGGCGGGGTGCGGGCCGAGATCCTCGAGCTGCTCGACGCCGTGACCGGGCTCGACATCGAGACGAGCGTCGACCTCGACGGTCCCATCGACGAGCTCGCCCCCCACCTGGTGGACCATCTCTTGCTCTACCTGCGCGAAGCGGTGGCCGAGGTGGTCAGCGGCGGCCGCCCCCGTGTGGTGGAGGTGGACGTCAGCGTGGACGACCGTGCGCTCACGGCGCGGGTCGGCGCCGACGTCGCCGATCTCGGCGCCGAGGGCGCCACACGCTCGGGCGTCGCCTCCGTCGAGGAGCGGGCCAAGCTGCTCGGTGGTTCGTGCGAGCTTCGACCGCGCATCGAGGGCGGCATCGAGCTCGTGTGGCGGGTTCCCCGGTCCACCTCGGGGATCGGCCGGCTTTGACGGGCAGCGCCGGTGGGCGCATCGGGGCCCGACCCCGTCCCGATCGCCTGCGGCGCCGCAGGCCAGCTGTGCTAGGCAGGGTCCGGCGTTGCGCCGGCCACGACCGAGGCCCGACGGGGACGTCCGGGTCGATGATCGACCTGAGGAAGGCGGCCGCCACGTGACCACCAGAGTGTTCCTGCTCGACGACCACGAGGTCGTGCGCCGGGGTCTGCGGGAGCTGTTCGACGCCGAAGACGACCTGACGGTGGTGGGGGAGGGTGCCACCGCCGAGGAGGCGTTGGCCCGCGTGCCCTCGACCAAGCCCGACGTGGCCGTCCTCGACGTGCGCCTGCCCGACGGCGACGGTGTGGAGGTGTGCCGGAACCTGCGCTCCGCCATGCCCGAGCTCAAGTGCCTCATGCTGACGTCCTTCGCCGACGACGAGGCGCTGTTCTCGGCCATCCTGGCCGGGGCGAGCGGCTACGTGCTGAAGCAGATCAAGGGGGGCGATCTCGTCTCGGCCGTGCGGCGCGTGGCCGCCGGGGAGTCGCTGCTCGATCCCTCCCTCACGCGCCAGGTCATGGAACGCCTGCGGGGCGAGAACGTGGAGGACGAGCGTCTGGCCCGACTGACCGCCCAGGAGCGCAACATCCTCGAGCTCATCGCCGACGGCAAGACCAACCGGCAGATCGCCGACGAGCTCTATCTGGCGGAGAAGACGGTCAAGAACTACGTGTCGAACCTGCTGTCGAAGATGGGGTTCGCCCGCCGGACCGAGGCCGCGGTGTATGCCGCCCGACTGGCGGAGCGCAAGCAGAAGTCCTGATCCCCGGACGCGCCACCGGCGGGGCGCCGCATGTGCGACACCCCGCCGGTCGGGCACAGCCGGACATGTCGTCCGGCCTGGTGTTGCTTCACACCGTCTCGAGCACCTTGTCGCTGTGCGCCTTGGGGAACTCGACGTCCTCGGGCACCCGGCGGAAGTGCAGCAGTCCGATCGCCGTGAGGACCAGCATGACGCCGGCCAGCACGAAGGAGATGATCGAAGCCACCAGGGCGATCTGCCCGAAGGTCCAGAACGAGTACGCCTCGAGCAGCAGGCCCCGCAGGGTCGTGCCCTGGAACACCGTCTGGACCTGCCCCTCGGCTGCGGCGTAGGCGGCCGAGCCCTTGGGCAGGGTCATGGCCTTGGCCGACAGCTGCGAGTAGGTCTGGCCCTGGCCGATCTCCTGGAGGTGCACGGCGATGAAGTCGTTGGCGTACACCTCGGCCTGCCGGCCGGTCAGCAGCTGCTGGCCCGCGTACTGCGACACCGACGGGATCATGCTCGGTGTGATCTCGGTCCCCACCTTGGGGTGGGCGAAGGCGGCTGCCGGCGGGAAGGTGATCTTCTGCTCGGCGAGCTGGTTGTGCACGTTGCTGTTGGCGAAGCTGTAGCCCCACAGCCCCAGTGCCCCCGCGGCCAGAAGGACGACCACCAGAACCGCGCCGCCCGCCGTGAGGATCATGTCGAACGTCTTGCGCCGCATGGTCTACTCCTCTACTTGGTTTGTCCCTGGCTCCCTGCCAGGCTCGATCCGGGTGCACCGGACCGTTGCCTCACGATGCAGGATCGGCGTGGCTGCCCGGCAGAGCCGAAGGTCCCCCGGTCGGGTCCGAAGGTCCCAGGTGAAATGGCCCGTGACCTGGGGACAGGCCGGGCGGGCGTCGGCCCGCCCCGGCCGGCACGGCGTCAGGACAGGTGCCGGCGATCGTCGGCGGGCGCCGGCGGGGCCGTCACCCGCACCGTGGCGTCGAGCACCGTGGCCCCCTCGGGGGACAGACGCAGGGGCCCGCACCACACCTCGGCCATCTCGGGCAGGTCCTCGGCCATGCGCCCCAGGCGCAGCAACAGGTCCGCCAAGGCCTCGTCGCCCCCGCCCCGCACCTCGCCGCTAGGGCCGTCGCCCCCGCCCCCGGGGCCGCCGAGGGCGGCGGCACCGTCGACGAGCCGGCGGGCGTCGGGCGCGACAGCGGCGCCAGGCACGAGGTGCCGGCAGCCGGGGGACCCGTGCTGTCGCCCGGGCCCAGCACGACCACGGGGCCGAACGCCGGGTCCTGGACGAAACCGGCCACCAGCGGTGTCCACGGCGGTGTCCCGCCCCTGTCCGACGTGGCGGCGCAGCAGATGCCGTAGGCGCCCACCACGCGTCCCGCCGCGTCGCCGGTGATCCAGACGTCGGGCGCTCCGGGGGTGGCGGCGTCGGCGATGTGGCGGCGGGCGGCGTTGGGGTCGACGCCGTCGAGAGGTGGTGGCGGCTCGTCGGGCTGGGCCCGCCAGGCTGCGTAGTCGGCGACGTGGGCGAGGGCTCGCGCCGCCGTCTCGGGGTAGGCGAAGCAGGGCACGCGCCGCGCCTCGACGACCGGTTCGCCGACCGGCTCGCCGGCGCCCCCGGCGCCGGCGTCGCCCCCGGAACCAAGGGTGGCCGCCACCACCGTCACGGCCCGCTCGGGACCGGCTGACCGGGTCCCGGGCTCGAGCGCCGAGGCCACGGCGGCGGTGACGGCGGTCGCCGACGCCTGCGCCGCGGTGACGATGACCAGGACGGCGTCCACCTCGTCGGCATCGGCCAGCACGGCCACGGCCCGGCCGAATTCGTCGGGCCGGGCCCCGTCGAGCAGGTCCACGGGATTGGCCGTCCCGGCGCCGTGGGTGAGCGACGAGCCCAGGGTGCGCTGGGTGGCGGCCCGGAGCTCGGGCACCACCAGCCCGTGACCGACACAGGCGTCGGCCGCCACCACGCCGGCTCCCCCGGCGTCGGCCACGATGCCCACCCGTCGGCCCCGGGGCAGCGGCTGGCGGGCGAGGACCGCGGCGGTGTCGAAGAGCTCCTCCAGGGTCTCGACCCGGATCACGCCCGTGTGGTGGAACAGCGCCTCCACCGCCTGCTCGGGCCGGGGCAGGGCGGCGCTGTGCCGGGCGGCGCCGCGCGCCCCGGCGGCGCTGCGCCCGCTCTTCACCGTCACGACCGGCTTGGCCCGGCTGAGGCGCCGGGCGATGCGGGCGAAGCGGCGGGGATTGCCGAACGACTCCAGATGCAGCAGGACGACCTCGGTGGCCGGGTCCTGCTCCCACCACAGCAGGGCGTCGTTCCCGCTCACGTCGGCCTTGTTCCCGAGGGAGACGAAGCTCGACAGGCCGAGGCCGCGCCTGGCCGCCTCGGCCAGGAGGGCGCTCCCGACACCGCCCGACTGCGACGCGAACCCGACGGGGCCGCCCCGGGGGAGCGTCGCCGTCGTGGAGGCGTTCATGCTCACGGCGGCATCGGTGTTGAGGATCCCGGTGCAGTTGGGGCCCACCACCCGCATGCCCGCACCGTGGGCAGCCCGCACCATCTCGTCCTGGCGGGCCGCGCCGGGCCCCCCGGTCTCGGCGAAGCCCCCGGCCATGACCACCACCGCCCCCGCCCCCCTGCGCCCGCACGCCTCGACCTGGGCGTGCACGTGGTGCGCCGGGGATGCCACCACGGCCAGATCCACCGGCCCGGGGACGTCCTCGACGCTCGGCACGACGTCGACGCCCGCCACCGTGGCCCGCCCTGTGCCCACGGCGTGGACGGCGCCGTGGAAGCCCCCGGCCACGAGGTGCTCCACCACCTGGGCGGCGGTGTCGTCTTCGTCCGCCGTCACGCCCACCACCACCACGGACCGGGGGCGCAGCACGCGGTCCATGGAGCGCACCACGGCCCGGCGGTCGCGCTCCTCGGCCGCCTGCCGGGCTTCCGGTGAGGGCTGGATGTCGAGGACGACACGCATGACCTCGGCCGTCCGGGTGAATTGGCGGCGAATCCGGCGTCGCGGAACACGTGGAGCATGCGGAAGTTCTCCGACAGCGTGTCGGCCACGAAGCGGCGGATGCCGTGGCTCCGGGCCGCGCTCGGCGAGGTGCTCGAGCAGGATGGTGCCGACACCCCTGCCCTGGAAGGCGTCGGCCACGACGAAGGCCACCTCGGCCTCGTCGCTCGTCGGGGGGCGGTCGTAGCGGGCCACGCCCACGACGTCGCCGGCCCGCTCGGCCACGAGGGCCACCCTGTCCACGCCGTCGACGGTGGTGAAGCGCACGACCTCGGCGTCCGACAGCCGGGGATGCGGCCCGAAGAAGCGCAGCACCACCGTCTCCGGGGACAGTCCGGCGTGGAAGGCGACCAGCGCGGCGGCGTCGTCGGGGCGGATGGCGCGCACCCGGGCCGTGGTGCCGTCGGCGAGCAGGACGTCGATGCCGCTCACTGCGTCGGGCTCGGGTCCCACCCCTGCATCATGGTCGTCAGGGCGTGGTCCCGGGCGGTCCCCGGCGCGTCTCGGCCGAGGGCTCGGGCGCCACCGCCGCCACCCGACGGTAGTGGTCGCGCCAGATGAGCCGGTGCACGGGGACGACTCGGGGGATCGAACGCAGCCCGGGGATGAACGGCACGAGCAGCAGGCCGAGCGTGAGGATCATCATGATCCCCCAGATGAGGGCGTCTGCGTTCGAGGACGTGGTGAAGGGCGAGACCTGGTACCACATCGTGTAGAGCCACAGCCACGCCTGGCCGGGGTAGTTGCCCGTCTCGTTCATCATCCCCCACTGCGAGCCGGACAGGTGCTGGGCCTGGGCCAGGTTGGCCATGTACGACCCGTCGGCCATGAACAACAGGGGTTTCGTGTAGTCGGTGCCGTAGAACTGCGGTGACGACAGCAGGTCGGCGTCGAGGCTCCCGGTGCGGGCCATGCCGAGCAGCCCGCGCGATCATGGGAGCGACCGGGCCGTAGCGGCCGGGCGGCAGCGACACGGTGCCCCCCGCACCGACACGTGGGCCAGCCCCTTGGTGTAGGCGGCCGTCCAGGCCGCCTGGCGCGAGGCCGACGCGGCGTCGTAGCGGTCCAGCGCGCCGCGCAGGGCGCCGTCGTCCGCCGCCGCCAGGCGCAGCGGCGACAGCACGAAGTCGTGAGCGGTGTCCACCGGGACGTGCACCCCCACCCAGCGCTCGACCCCCACATGGAAGATCTCCTGGCCTTCCCCCGGTGCCCAGGCGTTGTAGGGGGGGCCGTAGGTGGCGGTGTCGCTCGACCCGTCGAGCTCGCTCACCGCCGTGGCGAGGAAGTCCGAGGCATCGGCCTGGGACCACTGCCTGATGGTGAGGGGGCGGACGTCGGGGGAGGACAGGACCACCGACAGGCCCACCACCAGGAGGACGATGACGACCAGGGCAACCACGAATTCCTTGACCAGGTCGTACGCGGATGGTGGGGCCGTCCACTCGGTGTCGGCTGGTCGCGCGCCACGGCCGAGGCCAGGTCTCGGGTCCCCGGCCGCTCGGTCGTGCTCACGGCTGGACCTCCACGGGGGCGGCGGCGTCGCCGGTGGCGGGCCGGCGTCGGGGCTGGCGCGGTGTGCGGCGCCGGCGTGCAACGGCATGGGGCGCACCACGCCGCGGCGGCGGACGAGGAGCAGGTGCAGCCCGACGAGGACGGCCACCACGAGCGGCAGCAACAGCACGTGCCACAGGAGCATCTGGCCGAAATTGAGCACGTTGAAGAACGCGCCCACGCCCACCGAGTTGAGACCGTCCTTGGCCTGGGTCCCGATCCACTGCGAGTCGAAATTCTGCTGGGACAGATACCCCGTGAACGCCGTGCCGATGGACACGGCGAAGGCGAGCACCCCCGTCATCCACGTGGCGGCCCGCTTGCCGCGCCACGACGCCATAAGAACTTCCCCACAGGTGCAGCACCATGAAGAAGAAGAAGAGCTCGACGCTCCACAGGTGGATGCTGTTGAAGAACAGCCCCGCACTCGACTCGTGCCACCAAGAGGGGCCCTTCACCACCAGCACGAGGCCGGACAGGCACACCACGGTCAGGGCGGCCAAGGTGAGGACCCCGAAGATGTACACCCACGACGCCACGTAGCTCGGCTGTCGGTCGGGGAGGAGCTGCCCGGGGGCAAGGCCCGGACAGCCGCCCCCCGCAGCCGGGCGCTCCACATGCGCTCGTCGCCGGGAGCGGGGGTCCCGTCCGCCAGCCCTGCGCCGCCGGGGGCATTGGTGGTCCCGGCGCCGGGAGAGCCCGGGGGGACGACGGCTCATCGGTCCCGCCCTCCGGCTCGGAAGGGCACCGCCACGGCCACGACGAACACCACCACCATGAGGGCGATCACCACGGCGTTGGCCACGCTGATCTGAACGAACCCCCAGTGCAGGTAATGCCCGGGGTGGGACAGGTCCACGAGTGCACTCAGCATCAGGACAGCATCCGTGGGGTGACACCCCGACTCCAGGGGCGAAATCCCCTAATGCCCCGGGCCCCGGGCGCGGCCGGGCCCCGGGTGCTGGGGCGAGGCGGGGACGAGGGGCGGTCGCCCCTCGCTCAGGAGGGGGTGGGGGAGGTGCTGCGGCGGGGCGGCTTGGTCACCTTGCCGGC
This sequence comes from uncultured Acidimicrobiales bacterium, assembly GCA_963839605.1. Lineage (GTDB taxonomy): Bacteria > Actinomycetota > Acidimicrobiia > Acidimicrobiales > UBA8190 > JBEKVE01. The sequence continues at coordinate 89,668 of CAWIWK010000021.1, forward strand.
CCGGATGCACGAGGTGCACACGTGCAGCCGGCGGGGGCTCCCGTTCACGAGGGCCCGCACCCGCTGGATGTCGGGGTCCCAGCGAGCTTGGTCCGGCGATGCGAGTGACTCAGGCGCATGCCGAAGGACGGGTGCTTGCCCAGCAAACTTCACAGACGGCTGCCATGGCGCGCTCGCTCCTCGGCGGGGGTTCTGCGGACGGCCTCGAAGGTTAGCATCCGCCTGATGGAGTCCTCGAGCGGGATCGGGGCCGGCGCGCTGGCGGCCACGATGGCGACCTACCGGCACGCCCTTCGGCTCCACCAGGAGGCGATCAACGCCCTCAACGTGTACCCCGTCCCCGACGGCGACACGGCACCAACATGGCCCTCACGGTGGAGTCGGTGGTGGCCGAACTCGGGGTCGAGGGGCTGGCGTCGCTCGGGTCCGCCCGCCGGGGGCCGGCGCCGAGGGGCCGGGAGGCGGGACACCGGCCATGGCGGCGGTGTGCAAGGCCATCGCCCACGGCTGGCTGATGGGGGCCGGGGCGACTCGGGGGTGATCCTGTCCCAGCTCCTGCGGGGCCTACCGGCGTGCTGGCCGAGGAGGGTGAGGAGGTGGGCGGCCCGGAAGTGGCCCGGGCCCTGGCGGCCGCCAGCGACGCCGCCCGCCAGGCCGTCCTGCGGCCGGTCGAGGGCACGATCCTCACCGTGGCCCGGGCGGCGGCCGAGGGGCGCGAGGCGCGCCCGAGGGGGCGCCGGTGGTGGCCGTGGTGGAGGAGGCCCGCCGGGTGGCGGCCGAGGCGCTCGGCCCGGACCCCCGAGCAGCTGCCCGTCCTGGCCCAGGCCGGCGTGGTCGACGCCAGCGGCGCCGGGTACCTGCTCCTGTGGACACGGCGCTCACCGTCCTCGACGGACGCGACCTCCCGCCGCCCCCGGCCGTGGGGGGCGCTCGTGCGTCCGCCCGGTGCCGACGCCCTGCCCCAGAGGGGTCGGGGTGGAGCTGCCCGGCGGCGACAACGACCTGCGCTACGAGGTCATGTACTTCCTGGAGGCGCCCGACCACACCATCGGCGCCTTCAAGGAGGTGTGGGCCGGCCTGGGCGACTCGATCGTGGTGGTCGGGGCGAGGGCCTGTGGAACTGCCACATCCACACCAACGACGTGGGTGGCGCCATCGAGGCCGCCCTCGACGCGGCGCCCACGTGACATCAGGGTCACCGACCTGTCCGACCAGATCGACGAGGAACGGTGGGTGCGCGAGGGGGCGAGCACGCTCGCCACGCCCACGGCGCGAAGCGCCCCGCCGCGCACGGCATGATGGCGATGGACAACGGCGAGGGCATCGGCCAGATCTTCCGGTCCCTCGGTGTCCACTACCTCGTGGCCGGCGGCCAGTCGATGAACCCGTCCACGGCGCAGATCCTCGAGGTGGTCGAGGCGGCACCGTCGCCCGAGGTGGTGCTGCTCCCCAACAACGACAACATCCGCCCGTGGCCAATCAGGTGTGCGAGCTGGCCACCAAGACGGTGCGCGTCATTCCGACGAGCGGCATCGTCGAGGGTTTCGCCGCCCTGCTCGAGTACGACCCCGAAGCGGGCGCCGAGGACAATGCCCGGAACATGGCGGCATCGGCGCGCCGCGTGGTGGCGGGGAGATCACCCGGGCGGTGCGCGACGCCAGCGGACCGGCAGGCCCGATCCGGGCCGGCGACTACATGGGCCTGTCGCGCGACGGCGTCGAGGTGGTGGGCGATTCGATCGTCGAGGCGGCGTGCGGACTGCTCGGCAAGCTCATGCGCGACGAACACGAGCTCGTCACGCTCATCGAGGGCGACGGGGCCGGCGCGGGCGAGACGCGCCGCATCACCGAGTGGCTGGCCGAGCACCGTCCCGACGTGGCGGTGGAGGTCCACCACGGCGGCCAGCCGCTGTACCCCTACCTGCTGAGCATCGAGTAGGCGCGGACGCGCGCAGCGCGTCGGTGTGTGTCGTCGGCGTCGGTGACGCCGTCTGCGGATCGTTGCCCGGTGCTCGTGGGGGTCCCGTTGCCGTTGGGACGACTCACGGAAAACTCCCTCGTCAATATTGATGATTCCTGTGGAATGTGACGCCGGCGTCGGATAACGTCCCGTGCCGCATTGCATCGAGGGTGCAGGGCAGGCCGGGGGGCACTGGGGAGACGGACGCAGGGCGTGGTCGGTTGCGTGGGGCTCTGCGCGTCGGTGAGGGGCGGAGGACCATGGGGGCTCGAGGATCGGGGATCCTGACCTGGTGGCGTCGGGCGCGACGCCACGTCGTGCGCTCGACAGCGCTGCGGTCCGTCGGAGCGGTCGCCGTCGTGACGGCGACCGTGGGCGCGGCATTCGTCGGTCTCGTCGCCTCGCCGGCGGCGGCGACACCGCCGGCGCCGACGTGGCCACCGGTCAGTACTTCGCCGCCATCCAGAACGTGGCGTTCTGCGACGACGTGTCCATCTCCAACAGTGCCACGCTCCCGCTCACGAGCCTCACGGTGGGTGCGACCCCGTCGGGATTCACCAACTACAAGATCCAGGACGTCAACCTGACGGCGGGAACGGCGCAGGTGTGCGGCACCGATACCAACGCGCCGGTGAGCTCGGGCACGCCACCGGATCTCGCCCCCGTCGCCACCAACGCCGGGGGCAGCGCCACCGACGACATCCCCATCGGGTCGTACGGGTCGTGCTCCTGGACCTCGGGCAAGGGGACCACGCAGGTCTTCGACGCAAAGCAGGACCTCTACCAGACCGGGACGCAGTCGGCCTTCGGTGCCGCCATCAGCAACGGCGAGACGCTCGGCTCCACGTCGAACTACGCCACGTGCACCGACGCCATGGTGGCCGAGAACGGGTCGGAACAGTCCGGCGGGGAGGGCGACGCGTGGACGGTCAACACGGCCAACCCCCTGCCGACCCCCTCGGACTCGAACCCGTCGGCCAGCCAGGGCGACCTGTCGTCGTCGAACCTGTTCCTCGGTTCGGGAGGGTGCTACGGGTCGGTCAACATCCTCACGGCCTACAGCTACACCAACTTCGGGTCGGGCACCTCGCTCACCACGCCCACGCCGTGGGTGAACGGCGGCACGTGCAAGTACGGATCGCTCGGGTCCAACGAAGCAGGGGGGAACACCGACTCCTTCGCCACGTGCCCGCCCACCCAGGCCGACGTCGACGCCGGCCTCGTGTCGTGCACGATCATCGCCTCCTCGGGGAACGACTTCAACGGATCGATCAACTACTCGACCGACGATCTCTTCTACAGCGGCCAGCCGGTGCCCCAGCAGTCCACCGCCACGCTGTCGGCATCGCGAACGTCGGCCGGGGGGACGGTGTCGGTGACCGGCGGCACGAACTGGTGGGGCACGTCGGGCGGTGCCCCCAACACCGGTCCCTACGGTGACGCCCAGAGCGGCGCCTACTACCAGGTCAACGCGCGGGGGTCTACATCGGCACGACCCGGGGCACCGCCGTGGCGGCGCTGAACTCGACGGTCACCGTCTCGGCCGACAGCTACAGCTGCACCGGCGCGGAGAGCAGCACCGTCGGGCCCAATCCCTGTGTCTTCACCGCCGGCGCGCCCTCGGGGAGCTTCCAGGTCCCGTCGGGGGTATCCCCGGGCACGTACAACGTCTACATCGACCAGACCAACACGACGCCCCTCCCCGGCAACGGCCCCAACGACTCGTACCAGACGGCGCGCGGGACCAGCCTGGGGACGGCGGAGTCGGTCACGCCCATCGTCATCGGCACCGCACCCTCCATCACCTCGGGCGCCTCCACACGTTCACGACGGGCGCGGCCGGCACCTTCACCGTCTCCACGTCCGAGACCCCGGCGGCCGGGCTGAGCGAGACGGAACGCTTCCGAGCGGCGTCACCTTCAGCGACAACGGCAACGGCACGGCCACGCTGGCGGGGACCCCGGCGGCGGGGACCGGGGGTTCGTACCCGATCACCATCACCGCCGACAACGGGATCAACCCCGACGCCACGCAGTCGTTCACGCTGACCGTCGACCGGCGCCCGCCGTCACGTCCGCCGCCGCCACCACGGCCATCGTGGGCTCGTCGGGGAGCTTCACCGTGACGACGTCGGGCTATCCCACCACGGCGCTGTCGGAGTCGGGCGTGCTGCCCACCGGGATGAGCTTCGTCGACAACGGCAACGGGACGGGCACGCTCTCGGGCACCCCGGCCGCCGGCACGAGCGGGACGTACCCCGTCACCTTCGGCGCCACCAACGGGGTGAGCCCCGACGCCACGCAGTCGTTCACCTTGACCGTGGACGTGGCGCCCGCCTTCACCTCCGGCGCCGCCACCACCTTCACCACCGGATCGTCGGGCGCCTTCACCGTGTCGACCTCGGCCAACCCCACCGCGGCGGTGTCGGAGACGGGCACCTTGCCGAGCGGCGTCAGCTTCAGCGACAACGGTGACGGCACGGCCACGCTGGCCGGCACCCCGGCGGCGGGCACGGGCGGGTCGTATCCGTTCACCATCACCGCTGCCAACGGCGTGATCCCCAACGCCACGCAGGCCTTCACGCTGACCGTGGACCAGGCGCCGGCGGTGACGTCATCCCCCGCCACCACCTTCGTCGAAGGAGCGGCGGGCTCCTTCACGGTGCGGACGTCGGGGAACCCCGACGCCGCTCTGTCCGAGACCGGCGCCCTGCCGAGCGGCGTCGGCTTCACCGACAACGGTGACGGCACGGCCACGCTGTCGGGCACCCCGGGGGCGGCGACGCGCGGGACATACCCGATCACCGTCATGGCCACCAACGGGGTCAGCCCCGACGCCTCACAGTCCTTCAGCTTGACGGTGGACGCCGCCCCCACCATCACGTCGGCCGACACCACCACGTTCACGGCGGGATCGTCGGGCACCTTCACCGTGTCGACGGCCGGCAACCCCGACCGCGGCGCTGTCGGAGACCGGCGCCCTGCCGAGCGGCGTCACGCTTCAGCGACAACGGTGACGGCACGGCCACGCTGTCGGGTACCCGGCGGCGGGGACGGCGGCGACTACCTTCACGGTCAAGGCGGCCAACGGCGTGAGCCCCAACGCCACACAGGCCTTCACCCTCACCGTCGACCAGGCCCCGGCCGTACGTCGACGGCCAGCACCACCTTCACGCCGGGGGTGTCCAGCTCGTTCGAGGTGACCGTCGGGCAACCCGACCCCGCGCTGAGCGAGTCCGGATCGCTCCCCTCGGGCGTCACCTTCAGCGACAACGGCAACGGCACGGCGTCGCTGGCCGGCACGCCCACGGCTGGAGCCGGGAACTATCCGATCGCCATCACCGCCGAAAACGGGATCGGGCACCGAACGCACCAGACCCTTCACCCTCGTCGGTGGCACAGGCGCCCGCCATCACCTCCAAATCGAGCACGACCTTCACCGTGGGGTCGGCGGGGACTTCAAGGTGTCGGCCACGGGCAACCCACGCCGGGGCTGACCGAGACCGGCACCCTCCCGGCGGGCGTGACCTTCACCGACAACGGCGACGGCACGGCCACGCTGGCCGGCACGCCGACCGCCAACGGCACGTACCCGATCACCGTCACCGCCACCAACGGGGTGAGCCCCGACGCCACGCAGATCGTTCACCTTGACCGTGGACCAGGTCCCGGCCATCACCTCGTCGAACGCCACGGCGTTCGTCGAGGGGTCGGCGGGCACGTTCTCGATCACGTCGGTCGGCTATCCCACACCCGCGCTGTCGAAGACGGGGACCCTGCCGAGCGGGGTCAGCTTCACCGACAACGGTGACGGCACGGCCTCGCTGTCGGGCACGCCGGCGGCCGGCACCAGCGGCACGTACCCCATCACGGTGGAGGCCGCCAACGGGATCGGCACCACCGCCACGCAGTCGTTCACCCTGACCGTCGACGCCGCCCCTGGCATCACCTCGGCCGGTGCCGCCACCTTCGACCAGGGTTCGTCGAGCACCTTCACGGTGACCACGACGGGCTTCCCCGCCCCGGTGCGGAGCCAGTCCGGCTCGCTGCCCCCGGGTGTGACCTTCACGGCCCACGCCAACGGCACGGCCAGCCTGTCGGGCACCCCGGCGGCGGGGACCGGGGCGCCTACCCGATCGCCGTCGACCGCCGCCAACGGCGTGAGCCCCGGACGCCACCCAGTCCTTCACCCTGACCGTCGACGCCGCCCCGGCCATCACCTCGGCCGCCTCCGCCTCCTTCGACCAGGGGTCGGCGGGCTCCTTCACCGTGACGTCGACGGCCTATCCGACCGCGGCGCTGACGGAGACGGGCGCGCTGCCGAACGGGGTCGGCTTCACCGACAACGGTGACGGCACGGCCACGCTGGCCGGGACGCCGGCGGCGGGCACCAGCGGGGGCGTACCCGCTCACCGTGAAGGCGGCCAACGGCGTGGCAGCGACGGCCACCGAGTCCTTCACCCTGACCGTCGACGCCGCCCCGGCCATCACATCGGCCGGCGCCACCACCTTCACGGCGGGCTCCGCCGGTCGGTTCGCGCTGAGCACCTCGGGCTACCCCGCTCCGACGCTGTCGGAGACGGGGGCGCTGCCGCACGGGGTCAGCCTGACCAACAACGGCAACGGCACGGCCACGCTGGCCGGGACGCCGTCGGCGGGCACGGGTGGCACCTACCCGATCACCGTCACCGCCAGCAACGGCGTGAGTCCCGACGCCACGCAGCCGTTCACGCTGACGGTCGACCAGGCCCCTGCCTTCACGTCGTCCGCCGTGGCCATGTTCGCCGAGGGGTCGGCCGACAGCTTCACCGTGCGCACCACCGCCTACCCGGCCGACACCCTGACTCGACGGGCAGCCTCCCGAGCGGCGTCACCTTCACCGACAACGGCAACGGCACCGCCACGGTGGCGGGCACCCGACGGGGGAGCTACCCCCTCGAGCTGGGTGCCACCAACGGCGTGGGTCCGAACGCCACACAGGCGTTCACCCTCGTCGTGGGCACGGCCCCGACCTTCACCTCGGCGGCGGCGGCGTCGTTCCCGGCTGGATCGGCCAGCAGCTTCACGGTCACGGCCACGGGCAATCCCGTGCCGACCATCGCCGCCACGGGCAGCCTGCCGAAGGGCCTCGCCTTCACGGGCGACAAGCTGTCGGGCATCGCCAAGCAGGCCGGCACCTACCAGATCGGCCTGGTGGCCACGAACGGCGTGAGCCCCGACGCGGTCCAGTACTTCGAGCTGACGGTGACGGGTCTGAAGGTGACGAGCACGTCGATCCCGGGCACCGTGCGGGGCTCACCTACGAGAAGCAGCTCACCGCGTCGGGGGGCATCCCCCCGCTCAAGTGGGTCAAGGTCGGTGCACTGCCCAAGGGCCTCAAGCTCACCAAGGGGGGCCTGTTGTACGGCACGGCGAGCCTCAAGACGGCCGCCGGCTCGTACTCGATGACGGTCAAGGTGACCGACAAGGACAAGCCCAAGCAGACGGCGACGGCCACGATCCTCTTGCAGGTGTTCTGAGCGTGCAGGTGCTCTGAGCGGCAGGAGAGCGAGACGGCGGGACGTGCGGGCGTGACGCATCGCAGGCGTTGACGGTACGGAGGGGAGCGGGGCGATGGACGGTGTGAGCAACAGGACCCGGCGGGGCGTCCGGTTGGCGCGGCTGGCGGTCGTGGCCGCCTTGTGCGGTGGCGCCCTCTCCGTGGTGGGCGTGGCGCCCGGCGGTGGCGTTCTCGGCCACGCCCCAGTGGTTCACGACCGGCGGAACGTCGGTGTCCTCCCTCGGCTGCGGCACCTGGTACGTGACCACCATGGGCGCCCAGACCGGCGGGGGCAGCGCCTACGATCACCATCATCGGCGGTGGCGGGGGCGGAGGCGCCAGCAGCACGAGCGGCCTCGGCAACACGGCCAACACCGGCGCCGGCGGGGGCGGGGGCACGGTGGTGGGCACCTTCTCGGTGGCCGCGGGCCAGACCATCGCCACCTTCATCGGATGCGGCGGCGGCGGTGGCGGCGCCCACTCGAGCGGCTCCACCGTGACCGGCGGCACCGGCGGGTCGGGATACGCCAACGGCGGCGGGGGCGGCGAGCACGACCACCCAGGCCAACCAGTCCGGCGGCGGCGGCGGGGGCGGCTCGACCTCGGTGTGTCGTGTACGGCACGGCCGCGGCGCCGTGCGCCACGTTTCTGGCCATCGCCGGCGGCGGTGGCGGCGCGGGCGGCGGGGGCTGCCTCGGCAACGGCGGCAACGGCGGCAACGGCAACGCCGGTGCCACCACGGGCACGGGGGCCACGTCCGAGACCAACGCCTCGGCGCCGGGCGGCTCGGCCGGGGGACAGGGCTTCGGCGGCGGCGGCGGCGGCGCCGACGGCGACAAGCAGACCTACGGTGCGGGCGGCGCCGGCGGCGTGGGCGCGGCGGGGAGCACGACGGCGGTCACGGCCACCATCGGTCGGGGCGCGGCCAACAACCGGCCGGCGGCGGCGGCGGCGGTCAGTCGGCTGGCCACGGGCATCGTGGCGGGCAACGCCGGCTCGGGCCCGACACCTCGGGGACCGGCGGCGCCGGCTCCACCACCACCACCCTCACCCAGCACCCCGGCGGTGGCGGTGGTGGCGGCGGCTACTACGGCGGCGGCAGCGGCGCCTCCAACAGCTGCTCCTTGGCCCCGTCCCTGGGCGGCAGCGGGGCGGGCGGGCTCGTCGTGGGTGTCGACGTCGTACCTGACAGCTTCCCAACGGCTCCAACCCGACGTTCACCGCCGCCACCACCACCAGCTCCAAGGCCTGCGCCGAGCAGACCGCCCAGGGCACGACCGGTGCCACCACGGGCGTGGGCGGCTCGGGCTCCACCGCCTCCTCGGGCATCAACGGCGGGTGGGCCGGGTGCCCGGGCACCACCTCCTTGACGTGGAAGGCGTTCTCCGGCGCGCCCACTGCCGTGACCGGCACCGGTGGCAACGCCCAGATCACCGCCAGCTGGACGGCGCCGTCGGACTCGGGCACGGCCTCGATCACGGGCTACACCGTGACGGCCAGCCCGCAGCCGAGCGGCACGCCGGTGAGCCAGACGTTCAACTCGACGGCCACCACCGAAACGCTCACGGGGCTGACCAACGGCACCTCCTACAACGTGTCGGTCGCCGCCGTGACGAGCGTCGGCACGGGCCGGCGGCCAATGCGCGTCCAACAACCCGATGGCGGCGGGACGCGCCGTCGATCACCTCGGCCGCCTCGACGACATTCGCCGTCGGGTCGGCGGGCACCTTCACGGTGACCGCCACGGGCACCCCCACCGCCACCCTGACCGAGAGCGGATCGCTCCCGAGCGGGGTGAGCTTCGCCGACAACGGCAACAACACGGCCACGCTGTCGGGCACCCCGGCGGCAGGGACCGGTGGCGCGTATCGATCACCATCAGGGCCAGCAACGGCATCTCCCCCAACGCCAGCCAGAGCTTCACCCTCACCGTGGACCAGGCGCCGGCCATCACCTCGGGCGAGTGCCACCACCTTCACCGCCGGCCAGGCCGGGACGTTCAGCGTGACGTCCACGGGCTTCCCCACCGGCGCGTACCTCCGAGAACGGCGTCCTGCCGAGCGGCGTGACCTTCGCCGACAACGGGAACGGCACCGCCACGCTGTCCGGGACGGCGGAGGCCGGCACGACCGGTGTCTACGACGTCACCATCGGGGTGTCCAACGGCGTGAGCCCCGACGCCAGCCAGAGCTTCGCCCTCACCGTCGACACGCCGCCGGCCATCACCTCGGCCGACGCCGCCACCTTCACCGAGGGCCAGGCCGGCAGCTTGACCGTGACGTCGACGGGATTCCCCACCTCGGCGCTCACCGAGAACGGGGCGCTGCCGAGCGGCGTCACCTTCACCGACAACGGTGACGGCACGGCCACCCTGGCCGGCACGCCGGCGACGGGTGCCCAGGGCGTGTACCTGCTCACCATCGGGGCAGCCAACGGCGTGAGCCCCGACGCCAGCCAGAGCTTCACCCTGACCGTGGACGGGCCGCCTTCCATCACGTCCGGCGCCAGCACCGCCTTCACCGAGGGCTCGGCCGGCACCTTCACCGTGACCACGCAGGGCATCGCCGACCGCGGCGCTGTCGGAGTCGGGCACGCTCCCACCGGGCGTCACCTTCACCGACAACGGCGACGGCACCGCCACCCTGGCCGGCACGCCGGCGGCCGGCACCGACGGCACCTACCCCTTCACCATCACCGCCACCAACGGCGTGAGCCCCGACGCCACGCAGTCGTTCACCTTGACGGTGCAGGTGGCGCCGACCATCACCTGCGGCCGCGCGACGACCTTCACCGAGGGTTCGGCGGGCAGCTTCACGGTGACGTCGCACGGCGTCCCCACCGCCGCGCTGTCGGAGTCGGGAGCGCTCCCGACCGGGGTGACGTTCGCCGACAACGGTGACGGCACGGCCACGCTCGACGGGCACGCCGGCGGCGGGCAGCGACGGCACCTACGCCTTCACCATCACCGCCACCAACGGCGTGAGCCCCGACGCCAGCCAGAGCTTCACCCTCACCGTGGACGCCGCTCCGGCCATCACGTCGGACGCCGCCACCTCGTTCAGCGAGGGCCAGGCGGGCAGCTTCACCGTGACCATCGACAGGCTTCCCGACCGCCGGCGCTGAGCGAGACCGGGTCGCTGCCGAGCGGGGTGACGTTCACCGACAACGGCGACGGCACGGCCACGCTGGCCGGCACCCCGGCGGCGGGCAGCAACGGGGTCTACGACCTCACCGTCTCGGCCACCAACGGCGTGAGCCCCGACGCCGGCCAGAGCTTCACCCTCACCGTCGACGGGCCGCCCGCCGTCACCTCGGACGACAGCGCCACCTTCGCCGAGGGCCACGAGGGCAGCTTCACCGTGACCTCGACGGGCGAGCCCACGGCCGCGCTCACCGAGAGCGGGTCGCTGCCGAGCGGGGTGACCTTCACCGACAACGGTGACGGCACGGCCACGCTCGCCGGCCGCCCGGCGGCGGGCTCGAGCGGGGTCTACGACCTCACCATCACCGCCACCAACGGCGTGAGCCCCGACGCCGGACAGAGCTTCACGCTCACCGTGGACGCACCGCCGGCGGTCACCTCGGCCGACAGCACCACGTTCACCGAGGGCCAGGCGGGCAGCTTCACGGTGACCTCGACCGGGCAGCCGACGGCCGCCCTCACCGAGAACGGGGCGCTGCCGGGCGGGGTGACGTTCACCGACAACGGCGACGGCACGGCCACGCTGGCGGGCACCCCGGCGGCGGGCACCAACGGCACGTACACCATCGGGATCTCGGCCTCAAACGGGGTGTCTCCCGACGCCGGCCAGACCTTCACCTTGACGGTGGACGCGGCGCTGTCGATCACGTCGGCTGACCACGCCACCTTCACCGAGGGCCAGGCCGGCTCCATCACGGTGACGGCGGCGGGACGGCCCACGGCCGCGCTCACCGAGGACGGCAGCCTGCCGGGCGGCGTCAGCTTCAGCGACAACGGCAACGGCACCGCCACCCTGGCCGGCACGCCCGCGGCGGGCAGCAACGGCGTGTACGACCTGGGCATCACCGCCACCAACGGCGTGAGCACCGACGCCACCCAGTCCTTCACCCTGACCGTGGACGCGGCGCCCGCCATCACCTCGGCCGACAACACCACGTTCGTGATGGGACAGGCGGGCACCTTCACCGTGACCTCCACGGCCCGGCCCACCGCCACGCTCACCGAGAGCGGGGCGCTGCCGAGCGGCGTGACCTTCACCGACAACGGTGACGGCACGGCCACGCTGGCCGGCACCCCGGCGGCGGGGACGATGGGCGGGTACGCCATCACCCTCACCGCCACCAACGGGGTGAGCCCGCACGGCACCCAGGCCTTCATCTTGTCGGTGTCGGGTCCGCCCACCATCACGAGCGGGTCCAGCACCACCTTCGCCGTCGGGTTCGGCGGGAACTTCACGGTGACCACCACCGGCACGCCGGCGCCGGCCATCACCGAGACCGGGCCGCTGCCGAGCGGGGTGACCCTGGCCGACCACGGCAACGGCACGGCCAGCCTGGCCGGCACGCCGGCGGCGGGGTCCCAGGCCGTCTACGCCATCACCATCACCGCCTCCAACGGGGTGAGCCCCGACGCCACGCAGTCGTTCACCTTGACGGTGACCACGGCGCCGGTGTTCACCACAGCGGCCTCGGCCACCTTCTATCTCGACGCCCCGGGTTCCTTCACACCGCACGCCACCGGGAGCCCGGCGCCCACGATCCAGGAATTCGGCAACCTGCCGGCCGGCGTCACATTCAGCGCCGGGGTGCTGTCGGGCAAGCCCACGGTGAAGGGGACGTTCGCGGTGCTGTTCACGGCGACGAGCGGGAGCGGGTCGACCACCCAGCACTTCACCCTGACCGTGGACGGGCTCGTCATCACCACCGCGTCACCGCTGCCTGCTGCGACCATCGGCAAGTACTACGCCGAGCAGCTCGCCGCCACGGGCGGCGTGCTCCCCCTCAAGTGGGGGAAGGTGGGCAAGCTCCCGAAGGGCCTGAGCGTGAGCAAGGCTGGACTGCTGGCCGGCACGGTGAGCACCAAGGTGGCGGCGGGCACCTACACCATCGGCGTGAAGGTCCGCGACTCGACCAAGAAGGGGAAGCAGACGGTGACGGCCTCCTTCAAGATCACCATTGGGTAGGAGGTCGCCCCGGCCACGGCCGCCTGCGACCGTGGTGAACACCAGCCTCACCGGCGCGTGCACCGGGCTCCAGCGCACCCGGCGGCGTGGCGCGGCCCTGTCGTCGGCGCTCGTGCTGGCGGCGCTCGCCGCGGCCTGCTCCGCCGCGCCGCGCGCCGGGTCGTCGAGCACCACCACGCTCGCCCCCGGTGTGGCCGTGCTGGGCGCGTCGTACGCGCTGTGGGTGCGCGGCCACCCCGCCGTCACGGTGGACGGGGCCACTGGCTACGGCACGGCCGTGCGCCAAGGCGGCCGGTCGGTCCCCGAGTTCACCGACGTGCGCCGCCAGGGCGGCAAGGTGGTGGCCCTCCACATGGCGCTGCCGGGCGGGAGCGACCTGGCCCGGGCCGAGCAGCTGGTGCGGGCCCAGCTGCCCACCGACGCCCGCCAGACCGCCTCATGGCGCGGCAGCTTCCGCCAGGCGGCCGACCACTGTGAATACGTGAACTTCCAGAGCGCCACCCTGGCCACGTCGCTCGGTACGGCCGCGCCGGCCGGGTCGACGGCCAACATCGGGACCTCGCTGTACGAGCGGAGCGTGTCGCAGGTGGGCTCGCCGAGCATCGCCACCGTCGACGCCGCCGACATCGGCACCACGCCCGCCGTCCTGCTGCAGCCCTGCTCGCCGTAGGGGCGACGGCCGCCGCGCACGCCGCCGGTAGCCTTCGCCCCGTGGAGCAGACCGTTCCCCGCCGGCGTCGCCGCCGCGCCGTGGCCGCCGCGCCCCGTCCAGCGCCGACGCCGTCGCCGACGGGCCGGGCGAGGGAGAAGACGCTCGCCCAACTGGCCGCCATCGCCGTGTCCGAGGTGCGCAGGGTGGGCGACAAGCGCGCCGAGGCGCTCGCCACCTTGGACATCGCCACCGTGCTCGACCTGCTCACCCACTACCCGCGCCGCTACATCGACCGGACCCGCCAGGCCGACGTGGCCGGCATGCGCATGGGGGAGGAGTCCCTCGTGATGGCGACCGTCGAGGCCGTGCGGTCGCGACGGACGCGCCAGGGCCGCGCTCTGGTGGAGCTCGACGTCGACGACGGCACGGGCACGTTGCGGGTGACGTTCTTCAACCAGGGGTGGCGGGCTCGGCAGCTGCCGGTGGGCACCGAAGCCCTGTTCTTCGGCAAGCTCGACACCTATCGCGGCAAGCGCCAGCTCACCAACCCCGTGGTGGACCTGGTGGGGAACCGCACCGGCCGCATCGTCCCCATCTACCCGACGTCGGAGAAGGCGGGCATCTCGGGGTGGGAGTTCGGTGAATGGGTGGAGGAGGCGCTGCGCCGCACCGGTGCCTTCTACGACCCGCTCACCGATGCGTGGCGCAGGGAGCTCGATCTCGTCGACCGCACCACGGCCTTCGCCGCCATTCACGCCCCCGACACCTTCGCCGCCTTGGAGCGGGCCCGACGCCGGCTCGCCTTCGACGAGCTGCTGCGCCTGCAGCTCGAGGTGGTGATGCGGCGCCTCGCCCTCGAGCGCGACGTGCGGGGCATCCGCCACGTCGTGGGCGAGGGCGATCTCGCCGCCGCCTTCCTCGCCCAGCTGCCCTTCCCCCTGACCGGGGCCCAGCGCCGTGCCGTGGAGGAGATCGCCGCCGATCTGGCCGGCCCCCTGCCCATGCACCGGCTCCTCCAGGGGGACGTGGGATCGGGCAAGACCGTGGTGGCACTCGCCGCCCTGCTGGTGGCGGTGCAAGGTGGGCACCAGGGCGCCCTCATGGCGCCCACGGAGGTGCTGGCCGAACAGCACTTCCTGAGCGTGCGGGGGCTGCTGGCCGAGCTGTCGGTCCCCGACACCGGGCGCCTGGGCGGCAGACGCCCCCTCGGGGTGGCGCTGCTCACCAACCGCACCTCGGCGGCGGAGCGGGCCCGGCTCCACGAGGGGCTGCGGGCGGGCACCGTCGACCTGGTGGTGGGGACGCACGCCCTGCTGACCGACGAGGTGCGCTTCGCCAGCCTGGGCGTGGTCGTCATCGACGAGCAGCACCGTTTCGGGGTGGAGCAGCGCGACGCCCTGCGGGTGAAGGGGAGGGACGCCGCCAGTGGCGAAGGGGCCGATCCCGACCTCCTGGTCATGACGGCGACGCCCATCCCCCGCACCGCCGCCATGGTGGTGTTCGGCGACCTCGACGTGACCGAGCTCGACGAGATGCCCGCCGGGCGCACCCCGGTGCGCACCGTGTGGGCGCGCGTCGCAGCCGAGGAGGAGGCCGCGTGGCAGCTCGTGCGCGACGAGGTGGCGGCGGGCAACCGGGCCTATGTGGTGTGCCCGCTGGTCGAGGGGTCCGAGCGGATCCAGGCCACCTCGGCCACCGAGGAGCACCGGCGCCTGGAGGAGACCGTCCTGGCCGGGTTGCGCATCGGCCTCCTCCACGGGCAGTTGAAGGCGTCCGACAAGGAAGGCGTCATGGAGCGCTTCCGCCTGGGCGAGCTCCAGGTCCTCGTGGCCACGACCGTCATCGAGGTCGGGGTGGACGTGCCCGAGGCCACCGTCATGGTGATCGAGAACGCCGACCGGTTCGGCATCGCCCAGCTGCACCAGTTGCGGGGCCGGGTGGGCCGCTCGGCCCGGCCATCGTGGTGCTACCTGCTCGGCACCGACCCGTCACCGGACGCCGTCACGCGCCTCGAAGCCCTCGAGCGCTCGACCGACGGCTTCGAGCTGGCCGACGTGGACCTCGAGCTGCGGGGCGAGGGCACCATCCTGGGGACGCGCCAGAAGGGCCGCAGCGACCTCAAGCTGGCGTCGCTGCGGCGCGGCGACCGGCCCCTGGTGGAGGCGGCCCGGCGCGTGGCCGAGTCCCTGCTGGCCGGCGACCCGGTGCTGGCGGGCGCGCCCGAGCTGGCCGGCGAGGTCCGGCTGTTCGTGGGCGAGGACGAGGCGCCGTACCTGTTCAAGAGCTGATCGTCCGGGAGCGGGCCGCGTCCGCCGCCGCTACGCTCCGGCTCCGTGCGCGTCATCGCCGGCAGCCACCGCGGCCGGCGGATCCGGGCCGTCCCCCGGTGGTACCCGGCCGACGTCGGACCGCGTGCGCGAGGCCATCTTCGACGTGCTCGGCAGCCTCGTGGACATGGAGGGGCTGGCGGTGGCGGACCTGTTCGCCGGCAGCGGCGCCATGGGCATCGAGGCCCTGTCGCGTGGCGCCGCGTCGGCGGTGTTCGTCGACCAGACCGCGGCGGCGGTGCGCGCCGTGCGCCAGAACCTCGCCGCCCTCGACCTCACCCCCGGGCCCGGGTGGTGCAGGACGACGTGCTGCGCTTCGTGGAGCACGGCGACGCCGTGGACCTCGCGCTGTGCGACCCGCCCTACGCCTTCTCGTCGTGGGGACCGCTCCTCGGCCGCCTGCGGGCCACGCTGGCGGTCCTCGAGACGGGCGGACCGCCCGAATTGCCCGCCACCTGGGAGACCGTCAGGGAGAAGCGCTACGGCGGTACGCTCGTGACCGTGGTCCGATCTCTCGGAGACCCCCAGAAAGGCACCCGGTGACCGTCGCCCTCTTCCCCGGATCGTTCGACCCGTTCCACAACGGCCATCTCGAGGTGGTCGAGCGGGCCGGGCACCTCTTCGACGAGGTGGTGGTGGCGACCCTGCGCAACCCCCAGAAGGCGCAGCCGCTGTTCAACCTGGCCGAGCGGGAGGAGATGCTGTCGGAGGTCTTCGGGCACCTCGACAACGTCCGCATCGTGTCGGTGTCGACGCTGGTGGTGAACGTGGCCCGCGACATCGGCGCCACCGTCATCGTGCGGGGGCTGCGGGCCGTGTCGGACTTCGAGAACGAGCTGCAGATGGCGCAGATGAACCGCCAGCTGTCGGGCATCGACACGCTGTTCATCCCCACCAGCTCCACCACGTCCTTCGTGGCCTCACGCCTGCTGCGCGAGGTGGCCCGCTACGGCGGGGACGTCTCGGCCTTCGTGCCCCCGGCCGTGGCCCTGCGCCTCGAGAAGAAGTTCGGCGCATGAGCGACGACACCTTCCTCGACGACGCCGACGAGCAGGCCGCCCCGGTGGGCGACGACGCCGAGGACCTGCTCCGCCATTGCGTGGACATCGTGTCCACGGCGCGCACCATGCCCCTGTCGGCGTCGGTGCTGGTCGACCGCCAGGAGGTGCTCGATCTCCTCACGGGCGTGCTCGACCGCCTCCCCGACGAGCTGCGCCAGGCCCGGTGGCTGCTGCGCGAGCGCGACGAGTTCCTCGCGGCGCGCCAGCGCGAGGCCGACGTCCTGCTCGACGACGTGCGGGCCCAGGCCGAGCGCATGGTGCAGCGCACCGAGATCGTCCGCCAGGCCAACCAGGTGGCCCAGCGCATCCTCGACGACGCCGCGAGGAGGCCCGGCGCCTGCGCCACGAGGCCGAGGACTACTGCGACCAGCGGCTGGCGTCGTTCGAGATCGTCCTGGAGCGCACCCTGCGCACCGTGCAGGCGGGGCGCGAAAAGCTCCAGGCGCTGCCCCCTCCGCTGTCGGAGAACGGCGAGGCACGGGTCGGGGCCGATCCGTCCACGGGGGAGGCTGAGGGGTTCTTCGACCAGGACGAGGGCTGAGCGTGCCCGGCCACCCCTTCGTGGTGCACGTGGCCAAGCTGCGACGAGCCATCGGCACGCGCTGGCACGAGGAGCGCGGCGCGCCCATCGAGGACCTCACCTGTGTGGGCAGCACCGTGCCCGACGGGGCCGACGTCACCGCCGACGTCGTGCTCGAGGCCGTCCTCGGCGGTGTGTCGGTGGTGGGCACGGTGCGGGCCCCGTGGGCGGGGGAGTGCCGGCGCTGCCTCACGCCCGCCACGGGCGTGCTCCAGGTCCCGGTGCGCGAGCTCTACACCGAGGACGGCGACGGCGAGGACACCTACCCCCTCGTGGGCGAGGACCTCGACCTCGAGCCGCTGGCGCGCGACGCGGTGCTGCTCGAGCTGCCGGTGGCGCCGTTGTGCGGTCCCGACTGCCTGGGCCTGTGCCCGCAGTGCGGCGTCAACCGCAACGAGGAGGCTTGTGCCTGCGAGCCCCCCTCCGACCCCCGCTGGGGCCCCCTCGACGTGCTGCGGGTGCCCGACGCCGGGGAACAGGACGAGGACGCCGGCGACCCCTAGCGCGGCGCTGTCGGCGGGGATGAGCAGCGGGCCGGGGGCCGTCCGGGCTGGCTTTTCCGGTCCGGGACCGCACCGGCTATCGTGGACGGCTCCGGACCCGAGGTGAGCATCGATGGCCGTCCCCAAGAAGAAGACATCCAAGGCCAAGAGCCGTAGCAGGCGAGCCTCGAACTGGGTCCTGCGCCCGCCGGCGCGCAGCGTGTGCCCCCAGTGCCACCACGCCAAGGTGCCCCACCTGGTGTGCCCCACGTGCGGGTGGTACAAGGGCCGGCAGGCCGTCGAGATCGACTGATGGCCCCGCCTCGGCCCCGGCCCGAGGCGCCCGCCGCCGGGAGTCTGCCGGTCGCAGTGGACGCCATGGGCGGGGACCACGCGCCGGGGGAGATCGTGGCCGGGGCCCGCCGGGCCGTCGAGGAGCTGGGCGTGGCCGTGGTCCTCGTGGGCCCGCCCGACCAGCTGGGGGACACGGGCGGCATCGAGGTCCTGCCCGCGTCGGAGGTCGTGTCCATGGACGACGACCCGGCCCAGGCGGTGCGGCGCAAGAAGGACTCCTCCATGGTGCGGGCGGCCGAGGCGGTGCGCGACGGCCGCGCCCTCGCCATGGTGAGCGCAGGCAACACGGGGGCGGCCATGGCCAGCGCGTTGCTGCGCATGGGCCGCCTCAAAGGCGTCGTGCGCCCCGCCATCGCCACACCCATCCCCCAGCTCGGCTCGCATCCCGCCGTGCTCCTCGACGCCGGGGCCAACGCCGAGTGCACCGACGCCATGCTGGTGCAGTTCGCCCAGATGGGCACGGCCTACGCCACGGCCCGCTACGGCGTGGAGGACCCCACCGTGGCGCTGTTGTCGATCGGCGAGGAGAAGTCCAAGGGCACCCCGCTCGTGAAGGACGCCCACGCCCTTTTGGCGCAGCTCGACGGCATCCGCTTCGTCGGCAACGTCGAGGGGCGCGACCTGCTGCGCTCACCCGCCGACGTCATCGTCACCGACGGCTTCACCGGCAACGTGGCCCTCAAGACGCTCGAGGGGTCGCTGCGCTTCTTCATGGACGCCATCCTCGAGGTGTTCGACGCCGACGAGGAGGCCCGGGGCGCCGCCGCCGTGCTGCTGCCGCGCCTCGCCCCCATGGCCGCCGCCTTCGACCCCGAGGGCGTGGGCGGGGCCATGCTCCTCGGCATCGACGGGGTGTGCGTCATCAGCCACGGCTCGTCGTCGGCCCGCGCCATCGTGTCGGCGGTGCAGGTGGCCCACGACGTGGCCACCGCCGGGCTGGTGGAGCGCCTGGCCCGCGCCCTCGCCCCGGCCTGAGACCCGCCCGGCTCGGCCCGGGCGCCCCTCCGGCATCGCTGTCAACCCCTTCCGACCTGGGGTTTTGTCGGTCCGGAGGCGGCGACCAGGTACGATATCGGGCGAGATTCGACCCCGGGAGACGACGTGCCTGCAGAGACCCACGTGGAGAAGGGCCCGCTCGACCGCCGAGAGGTGTTCGAGCTGATCCGCGACCAGCTGGCCGACATCCTCGAGATCGACCCGGGCTCGATCAACGAGTCGGCGTCGTTCGCCGAGGATCTCGACGCCGACTCGCTCGCCCTCATCGAGCTGGTGGAGGCGCTCGAGGAGGAGCTCGGGGAGCGCACCGTCGGCTTCCGCATCGAGGACGAGGATCTCGAGGACCTGCGCACCGTCCGCGACGCCGTCGACTACGTCGTGGCCAAGTTGGGAACGAGCTGACACGGTCGACGGCCGCAGCGATCAGGGGGAGGCACAGGGCGCGCCCACGTGTGCCCGGGCGCTCCGCCCGGTCCCGGGCCCTCGGGCCCGGCACCGGCCGTGGTGGACGCCGCGCTGCTCCCCGACTGCGGGCCCGACGGGGCCACGCCGGCGCGTGTGGTGGCGGGGCACCGCTTCGCCGATCCGTCCTTGCTGACCCAGGCGCTGTCGCACCGGTCGTGGTGCGCCGAGGCCGGCGGCGTCCCCTCCAACGAGCGCCTCGAGTTCCTGGGCGACGCCGTGCTCGGGCTGGTGGTGGCCGAGCACTGCTACCGCCGCTATCCCGACCTCCCCGAGGGGTCGCTGGCCAAGGTGCGCGCCGCGGTGGTGAACACGGCGGTGCTGGCCGAGGTGGCGGTGGAGCTCGACGTCGGTGCCGAGCTGCTGCTCGGCCGGGGGGAGGACGCGTCGGGTGGCCGGCACAAGGCGTCGATCCTCGCCAACGCGGTGGAGGCGCTCATCGGCGCCGTCTACCTCGACGGCGGCGCCGAGGCGGCCACGGCGTTCGTGCTGCGCCTGCTCGGGACGCGCATCGGCGAGGCGGCGGCGGGCCCCGGGGCCGAGGATTTCAAGACCCGGCTCCAGGAGCTGGTGCTGCACCAGATGGGCCAGCTGCCGCGCTACGAGGTGGAGGGCACGGGCCCCGACCACGCCCGGCGCTACCGCGCCCGGCTGTTCGTGGGCGGCCGCGACCTCGGCGTGGGCGAGGGCCGGTCGAAGAAGGACGCCGAGCAGGCCGCCGCCCGGGCGGCCTGGGGCGAGCTCGAGCGGAAGGTGGGCGAGGGTGCCTGAGCTGCCCGAGGTGGAGACGATCCGGCGCGATCTCGACAAGGAGATCGTGGGCCGGCGCATCAAGACGGTGGAGGTGAAGGGCAAGCGCTCCGTGCGCCGGCACAAGACCGGCACCGAGTTCCGCACCCTGCTCGAGGGAAAGCGCGTCGCCTCCATCCGCCGGGCCGGCAAGTACCTCATCGTCGGCCTCGAGGGCGACGATGTGCTCGTGGTGCACCTCGGCATGAGCGGGCAGCTGCTGCGGGCCAAGGGGCCCAAGGACCCCATGGAGCGCCACACCCACGTGGTGATCACCTTCACCCAGGGGGGCCAGCTGCGCTTCGTCGACCCCCGCACCTTCGGCGAGATGTTCGTGACCACCACCGACGAGCTCACCGAGCAGGTGCCCGAGCTCGCCCATCTCGGCTTCGACCCCCTCGAGGACGTCATGAGCTGGGCCCGGTTCGGGCAGATGCTGGCCGAGCGGCCCACCGCCTTGAAGACGCTGCTCATGGACCAGCGCTTCGTGGCCGGCATCGGCAACATCTACTCCGACGAGATCCTCTTCAGCGCCGGGCTGCGCTACGACCGCCTGTCGGACTCGCTGAGCGCCCAGGAGATCCGCCGCCTGTACCGGGCCATGGTCGAGACCCTGACCGAGGCGGTGAAGGCGCCGCGGCTCGTCGCTGGCCGACGAGCAGTACAAGGACCTGTACGGCGAGACCGGGGACTACCAGGGCCAGCACCAGGTCTACGACCGCGAGGGCCAGGCCTGCCGTCGCTGCCGCAATGCCGTGGTGCGCGTCAAGGTCAACGGGCGCTCCGCCTTCCTGTGCGAGCACTGCCAGATCTGAGCCGCGGCCGACACCCCGTTCCACCAGGGCGGACACCCGTTGCGCCACGGCCGGCGGCGGTCCGCCGGGTATCACCGCAGGCGGTGGGCCGACAGGTAGGGTGGCGCCCGGTGTTCCTGAAGGCGCTCACCTTGAAGGGTTTCAAGTCGTTCGCCGACCCCTCGACGCTCCTGCTCGAGCCGGGTGTCACCGTCGTCGTGGGCCCGAACGGCAGCGGCAAGTCGAACGTCGTCGACGCCGTGGCGTGGGTGCTCGGCGCGCAGGGACCGCGCACCGTGCGCTCCTCGAAGATGGAGGACGTCATCTTCGCCGGGTCGGCCGACCGTCCCGCCCTCGGCCGGGCCGAGGTGTCGCTCACCATCGACAACCGCGCCGGGCGCCTTCCGGGCGGGCTGGCCGAGATCACCATCACCCGCACCCTGTTCCGGTCGGGCGAGAGCGAGTACGCCATCAACGGCCAGCCGTGCCGGCTCCTCGACATCCAGGAGCTGCTGTCGGACTCCGGCGTGGGGCGCCAGCAGCACGTCATCGTGAGCCAGGGCCAGCTCGAGCGCCATTCTCGACAGCCGCCCCGAGGACCGCAGGGCCGTCATCGAGGAGGCGGCGGGCGTGCTCAAGCACCGGCGCCGGCGCGAGCGGGCCGAGCGCCGCCTGGCCGCCACCGAGGAGAACCTCGACCGCCTGGGCGACCTCCTGCGCGAGGTGAAGCGCCAGATCCGGCCCCTCGAGCGCCAGGCCGCGGCGGCGCGCTCGCACGCCTCGCTGGTGGACGAGCTGCGCGCCCTGCGCCTCTACCTGGTGGGCCAGGAGCTCGGCTCCTTGGAGGCGCGCCGCCAGGAGGCGACCACCCGCAGCGCGGCGCTGCACGACCGCGAGACGGGGCTCGTGGGTGCCATCACCGAGCTCGACGACGCGGCCGAGACCACGGCGGCCGAGCTCGCCGCCCAGCACGAAGAGGACGTCGTGGTGGCCCTCACCGCGTGCAGGGGCTCGTCGAGCGCTGCCGCGGGCTGCACGGCATGGTGGCCGAGCGGCGGCGGTCCATCGCCCACGACCTCGAGGCGTCGGCCGACGCCGACGTGGTGTCCACGCTCGAGGCCGACGCGGCCCGGCTCGTGGCCGAGCTCGAGGAGACCGGGCGCGACGACGCCGCCCTGGCACCGTCGGCGGACGAGGTCCGCGCCGCCGAGCAGGCCCTGGCGCACGACGTGGCCGAGCACGAGGCGACCTTCGCCGACCCGGCCGGGCTGCGCACCGCCGAGGAGGCCTACGCCCTCGCCCACGGCCAGCTCGAGCCCCTGCAGCCGCGCCCTCGACCACGACCGCGGCGGGCTGGTGCGGGCCGACGAGCAGCTGGCGGCCACGGCGGAGCGCCGCAGCGCCCTCGAGGCCGAGGCCGAGGAGCTGCGGGGACAGATCGCAGCCCTCGAGGAGAGCCGACCGGCGACGTCGGCACACGCCGACGAGGCGCGCGCCGGGCGCGAGGCGGCCACCGCGGCGCTGCGCGGCGCCGAGGAGGCGCTGCGTCAGGCCGAGCGCCGCCAGAACCGCCTCGAGGCCCGGGCCGAGGCGCTCGCCCGCCGCGCCGCCGAGGAGCGCGGCAGCGCCGGCACCGACGTGCTCGGCGACATGGCCGGTGTGCTCGGCACCCTCGCCGATCTGGTGGAGGTGGACGACGGCTGGTCGGCCGCCTTCGAGGCCGCCGCCGCCGGGGCGCTGCGCGCCGTGGTGGTGGACGGTACCGAGACCGGGCGCGCCGTGCTCGACGCGCTGCACCGCCACGACACGCCCGGCACCGTGCTGCTCGCCTCGACCCTGGCGCCCGACACCGCCCCGTGGTCGTCGTTCGCCGACCCCGGCCCCGACGCCCCGGCCGGGGGCGACATGCTGCGCCGCCACCTCCACGCCCGGGTTCCCTCCGTGGGCCCGCTCCTCGACCGGATCTTCGGGTCCGTGGTGGGCGTGCGCGGCGGCTGGGCCCCCGCCCTGGACGTGGCCCTGGCCCGACCCGACGCCCTGGTGGTGAGCACCGAGGGGGACCACTTCTCGCCCCAGGGGTGGCGGGTGCGGGCGGCCGGCCCGGGACTGGCCGCCCTGGCCCACCAGGCCGCCGAGGAGGCCGAGGCGGCCGCGGCCGAGGCGGTGCTGGCGGCGGGAGAGGTCGAGCGGGCCCACGACGCCGCCACCCGGGCCACGGCCGAGGCGGGCGACGCCGCCCGCCAGCTCGAGCGCGCCGTCGACCGCTACCAGGGCCTGGTGGGCACCAGGGACCGCCTGGCGTCGGAACTGCGATCTGCGCACGAGGAGTGGGCCGAGGCCGGCCGCCACCGCCAGGGGCTGGCCGAGCGCCTCGAGCGCCAGAGCGCCCAGCTGGCCGCCCTCCAGGAGCGCCTGCCCCGCCTCGAGGCCGAGGCCGCCGCCGCCGCCGGGCGCCTGGCCGTGGCCGACGAGGCCCGCCGCCGGCTCGAGGGTCGCCGCTCCCAGGTGGCCGTGCAGCGCCGTGACCTCGAGGTCAAGGTGGCGGGGCTGGCCGAGCGCCGGGCCGTGCTGACGGCGCGCCTGGAGGACACCGAGCGCCGCCTGGCCGGGCACGTCGAGGAGCGTCACAGGGCGGGCGAGCGCCGGCGGCGCCTGGAGGCCGCCGCCCAAGCCACCGAGCGGCTGGGGGGAGCGGTCGACGTCCAGGCCACGCGGCTCGCCGCTCTGCTCGACCGCCTGCGCCAGCAGCGCAGCCGCCAGCTCGACGACGTCCGGGCGGCGGGCGAGCGCCTGGAGTCGTTGCGCAAGCGCCGCGCCGAGGCCGATGTCGAGCTGGCCGGCACACGCCAGGAGATGCAGCGCCTCGAGCTCGAGCTGGCCGAGTCGGCGGTGCGGGCCGAGGCGGCGGTGGAGGCGTTGCGGCGCGAGCTCGGGTGCGAGCCCGAGGAGGCCGTCGGGGCGCCGTGTCCCGAGCTGCCCGAGGGCGAGGACCCCGCCCGGCGGGCGGCGGCGGTGGACAAGGAGCTGCAGTCGATGGGCCCCGTCAACCCCCTCGCCCTGGAGGAGCTGGGCACGCTCGAGGAGCGGCACCGCTTCCTCGAGGAGCAGGTGGAGGACGTGCGCCGGGCCCGGCGCGAGCTGCACCAGGTGATCCGGGCCGTCGACGACGAGATCATCCGCGTCTTCGCCCAGGCCTTCGCCGACGTGAACGAGCACTTCCAGGTTCTCGTGTCGACGCTGTTCCCGGGGGGTTCGGGCCGGCTGACGCTCACCGATCCCACCGACCTCCTCGAGACGGGGGTGGAGGTCGAGGCGCGCCCGGCGGGGAAGAACGTTCGCAAGCTGTCGCTCTTGTCGGGCGGGGAGCGGTCCCTCGTGGCGCTCGCCTTCCTGTTCGCCGTGTTCCGCAGCAGGCCGTCGCCCTTCTACCTCCTCGACGAGGTGGAGGCCGCCCTCGACGACGTGAACCTGCACCGCTTCCTCGACCTGCTCCACGAGTTCCGCGAGGAGGCCCAGCTCATCATCGTGAGCCACCAGAAGCGCACCATGGAGGCGGCCGACGCCCTGTACGGGGTGACCATGACACCGGGCGGCTCGTCCAAGGTGATCAGCCAGAAGGTGCGCCGCGACAGCGCCGACGCCGAGCCCACCCCGTCCCCGGTCTGAGCGCGCCCGTCCGGGCGGGGCGGACCGGACCCGCCGTTAGGCTTCCGTGGCCATGATCGCCCTCTGGATCACCCTCGCCGTCCTCGCCGCCCTGCTCGTCGTCGGCCTGGTGGTGGCCGTGCCCCGCCGGGGCCGCCGTACCCGCCCGCCGGCACCGCCCGCAGGCACCGCTGCACCGCCCGCAGGCACCGCCGTCCCGCCGGTGGCGCCGGCGCCGGCGCGTCCCCCGGCAGAGCCCGGAGCCCCGGTCCCGACCCCGGGCCCCGGTGCCCCCACGGCCGCCGAACCGGCTCCCGCCGGCGCCGCCCCCCCGGAGGCCGAGCCCGCCGCCCTCGCCCCTCCTGAGCTGCGGGAGCGCCTGGGCAAGACGCGCGGCCTCATCACCGGGTACGTGCGGGCGCTGCGCAGCCGGGGCTCGGTGGACGACGAGGCCTGGGACGACCTCGAGGAGGCGCTCCTGCGGGCCGACGTGGGCGTGGCCACCACCACGGCCCTGCTCGAGGACCTGCGGGCCCGGGTGGCGGCTGGTGAGCTGCGGGGCGCGGAGGCAGTGGTGGACGCCCTGCGCCAGGACCTGCGGGCCGCCCTCGACACCGCCGGCGGCGTGGCCCTCGACCTCGACCCCGGCCACGACGGGCCCACCGTGTGGCTCTTCGTGGGCGTGAACGGCGTGGGCAAGACCACCACCATCGGCAAGGTGGCCCGGCGCCAGACCCAGGCCGGCCACTCCGTGCTCCTGGCGGCGGGCGACACCTTCCGGGCCGCGGCGGGCGAGCAGCTCGAGCAGTGGGCGCAGCGCTCGGGCGTCGACATCGTGCGCGGTGCCGAGGGCGGGGACCCGAGCGCGGTGGTGTTCGACGCCGTGCAGCGGGCCGCGGCCACGGCAACGACCTGGTGCTGGCCGACACCGCCGGGCGGCTGCACACCAAGGTGAACCTGGTCGAGGAGCTGAAGAAGATCAGGCGGGTGGCGGACCGCCCACCGGGCCGGGTGGCCGAGGTCCTGCTCGTCCTGGACGCCACCACCGGCCAGAACGGGCTCACGCAGGCCCGCCAATTCCTCGAGGCGGTGGGCGTCACGGGCGTGGTGCTCACCAAGCTCGACGGCTCGGCCAAAGGTGGGATCGTCGTCGCCATCCAGCGCGAGCTCGGCCTCCCCGTCAAGCTGGTGGGGCTGGGGGAGGGTCCCGACGATCTCGTGGCCTTCGACGCCGATGACTTCGTGGCCGCCCTGTTCGACTGACGCTGGTCGGCTGATCCCGGCGTCCCCCGCCCGGCGGTAGCCTGAGCGACCGCATGTTCGACGCCCTCTCCGACCGCCTCGAGGGAATCCTCGGCCGCCTGCGCAGCCGGGGGCGCCTGAGCGAGGCCGACGTCGACGCCGCCCTGCGCGAGATCCGCACGGCGCTGCTCGAGGCCGACGTCGACATCGGCGTGGCCCGCACCCTGGTGGCCGGCATCCGGGCCCGGGTGGTGGGCGAGGAGCTGTCCAAGAGCCTGAGCCCGGGCCAGCAGGTGGTGAAGGCGGTCCACGAGGAGCTGGTCGAGGTGCTCGGCGGCGAGACGCTGCGTCTCACCTACGCCCCGGCCCCGCCCACCGTCGTGCTGCTCGCCGGCCTCCAGGGCTCGGGCAAGACCACCACCGCGGCCAAGCTGGCCCGCTGGTACCGCCAGCAGGGGCGCAACCCGCTCCTCGTGGGTGCCGACCTCCAGCGCCCGGCGGCGGTGGAGCAGCTGCGGGTCCTCGGCGAGCAGGCCGGCGTGCCCGTGTACAGCGAGCCCACCGATCCCGTGGCGGTGGCCGCGGGCGGGCTCGAGGAGGCGCGCCGCCTCGGGCGCGACGTGCTCATCGTCGACACGGCCGGACGCCTGGCCATCGACGAGGCGCTCATGGACGAGGTGCGGCGCGTGTCGCACGCCGTCACCCCCCGCTACACGTTCCTCGTCATCGACGCCATGACCGGGCAGGACGCGGTGGGCACGGCGCGCGCCTTCCACGACGCCCTCGAGCTCGACGGCGTGATCCTCACCAAGCTCGACGGCGACGCCCGCGGTGGCGCCGCCCTCAGCGTCAAGCAGGTGGTGGGCCGGCCCATCGCCTTCGCCTCCACCGGCGAGCGCCTGGCCGACTTCGACCAGTTCCATCCCGACCGCATGGCCAACCGCATCCTCGGCATGGGGGACATGCTCACCCTCATCGAGCAGGCCGAGCGCGAGTTCGACCGCGACGTGGCGGAGGAGGGGGCGGCCCGCCTGCTGCAGGGCCGCTTCACCCTGGAGGACTTCTTGTCCCAGCTCCAGCAGGTGAAGAAGCTCGGGTCGCTCGGTGGCCTGCTGTCGCTCATGCCGGGCGTGCCCAAGGAGCTCAAGCAGGCCGGCGACGCCGCCATCGACGACCGCCAGGTGGGCCAGGTCGAGGCCATCATCCGCTCCATGACGCCGGCCGAGCGGGCCGAGCCGGCCCTCATCGACGGGTCGCGCCGGGTCCGCATCGCCCGAGGGAGCGGGACCACCACCCAGGAGGTGAACCAGCTGCTGCGCCAGTTCAAAGAGGCCCAGCAGCTCATGCGCTCGCCCGGGATGCTCGGGGGCATGCTGGGCGGCGCCAAGGGTGGCGGCCGCCTGGCCCAGGCCCTGGCCGAGCGGACCGGGGCCGCTGACCTGGGCGACGTCTCGGACCCGCTGGGCGGAGCCTTCCCCGGGGTGACGCCCCGCCCGCCCGGTGGTGGGGCGAAGGGGCGGCCGGGATCGAAGAAGAAGAAGGGCGGCCGCGTCACCCCCAAGTCGGGCGGGGGCGGGCGCCGCGGCTAGCGCTGGGACGGGGTTTTCGACCCCCACCCCGCCGACAGGCCACAATGGGAGGTCCGTGTACGCGGGCCGGGGTGGCAGACGAGGGAAGGCAGGAACTCGACGGTGGCAGTGAAGCTGCGCCTGATGCGCATGGGGAAGACCAAGCAGCCCACGTACCGCGTGGTGGCGGCGGACAGCCGCTCGCCCCGTAACGGACGGTTCATCGAGATCGTGGGCACCTACGCCCCCCGCGGCCGCTCGGCTGCGGAACCCGACGCCGTGGTGAAGATCGACAACGACAAGGCGCTCAAGTGGCTGCGCCAGGGGGCCCAGGCCACCGACCGGGTGGAGAAGCTCCTGCGCTCCTCCGGCGCCTGGGACGAGTTCAAGCCGGCGAGCAAATGACCGACGCCGGCCTTGACGACATGGGCAACATCGACGCGGACGACGCCGTCGACGACATGGCGGGGAACCGGGTCGAGGGGGGCACCGCCCGCGCCGTCCTGGATTACATCGCCCGCTCTCTCGCCTCCGAGCCCGATGCGGTGGTGGTCGAGACCGACGAGTCCAGCCGCGGGGTGCGGTTCCGCATCCACGTCGCTCCGGGCGACATGGGCCGCATGATCGGCCGTCGCGGCCGCGTGGCCCAGGCCATCCGCACCCTCGTCCGGGTGGCGGGATCGCGCGACGGGACGGACACCAACGTCGACTTCGTCGACGACTGACGACCCCGGTCGGCAGGGGCCCGACGCGGTCCCGCTGCTCGAGGTGGGCACCGTGGTCAAGCCGCACGGGCTACGGGGCGAGGTGGTGGTGGCCTTCGTCAGCAACCGCCCCGAGCGCGTCGCCCCCGGTGCGGTGCTCCACACCGACGGCGGGGACCTCGTCCTCGAGTCGGCCCGTCCCTTCGGGGCGCGCTGGCTCGTGCACTTCGCCGGTGTCGTGACCCTGGCCCGGGCCGAGGCGCTACGCGGCACGGTCCTGCGCGGCCACCCGCTCCCCGACGACGGGGCGCTGTGGGTGCACGAGCTGGTGGGGTCCGACGTGGTGGACGCCGACGGCGCGGTGGTGGGCGTGGTGCAGGCCGTGGTGGCGAACGGGGCGAGCGACCTTCTCGAGCTCGAGGGGGGAGCGCTCGTGCCGCTGCGGTTCGTGGTGCGCCGGTCGCCCGGGCAGGTGGTGGTCGATCTCCCCGCCGGCCTGCTCGACACGTAGCGAAGGCACCACGGCCCGCCCCGTGCGCATCGACGTCTTCACCATCTTCCCCGACCTCCTCGAGCACTTCCTCGAGGGCTCGCTCATCGGCCGGGGGCGCCGCCGGGGCATCCTCGAGGTGCGCGTGCATGATCTGCGCGCCGGGGCCGGCGATCCGCGGCGCTCGGTCGACGACGCACCCTTCGGCGGTGGTGCGGGCATGGTCCTCGCCCCCGGCCCCATCTTCGAGGCCGTCGAGGCGGTCGCACCGCCACGGCCGTTGTACCTTCTGAGCCCGGCCGGCCGCCGGCTCGACCAGTCCGTGGTGGAGGAGCTGGCCGGTCTGCGCAGCGGCGCGTCGGGGGGGTTCTCCCTCTTGTGCGGGCGCTACGAGGGCGTGGACCGCAGGGTGGCCGAGCACCTCGTGGACGGGGAGCTGTCGGTGGGCGACTACGTGCTCGGCGGAGGCGAGGTCGCCGCGCTGGCGGTGGTGGAGGCGGTGGCGCGCCTCGTCCCGGGCGTCATGGGCAACGACGCCTCGGCCGGCGACGAGAGCTTCACCTCCGGCCTGCTCGAGTACCCGCAGTACACCCGGCCCGCGGTGTACCGAGGCTGGGCCGTGCCCGAGGTGCTGCTCACCGGTGACCACGGGCGCATCGCCCGGTGGCGCCGTGCCATGGCCCTGCGCCGCACCCTGGCCCTTCGCCCCGACCTGCTCGACGCCCGGGGCGGTCTGAGCGCCGAAGAGCGCCGGCTGCTCGAGGAATGGTCCGGGGACGATCCCGGGGACGGGTCCGGGGACGATCCCGGGGACGGGTCCGGTGGGCCCGGGGACGTGCCCGGCGGTCCGGGCGCCGGCGGCTAGGTGCGGCCCGGTCCGGCGGGCGGCTATCCTGTGCGCTCCGGCAGGCTCTGTACGGTTCGGCCGCCCCGTCGACATCGGTGGCCCCGGCGGCGCTGCCCGGGCCGCTCGGAGCACTACCCCGTGAAGGGACGCGCCATGAATCCCACCGATATCGTCGATCGCGAGAGCCTCCGAGACGACGTCCCCGATTTCCGTCCCGGTGACACCCTCAAGGTGCACGTGCGGGTGGTGGAGGGCAACCGGGAGCGCAACCAGGTCTTCCAGGGTGCGGTCATCCGCCGCCAGGGCACCGGGGCCCGTGAGACCTTCACCGTGCGCAAGGTCAGCTTCGGCGTGGGGGTGGAGCGGACCTTCCCCGTCCACTCGCCCATCCTGGCCAGGATCGAGGTCGTCACCCGGGGCGACGTCCGGCGGGCGAAGCTCTACTACCTGCGTGGCCGGGTCGGGAAGGCCGCCAAGATCAAAGAGAAGCGGGCGGCGCGCACCTAGTGCGGATGCGGTGCGGGGCCCGTGACCGGGTCACGGTGGCCCGGGGACGATGACGGTGGCCCAGGGACGATGAGCGAAGAGGATCTCGAACGGTACGAGGCCGAGATCGAGTTGGCGCTCGTCCAGGAGTACCGCACCGTGCTCCCGCTCTTCCGCTACGTGGTGGAGACCGAGCGCCGCTTCTACCTCGCCAACGAGGTCAAGGTGTCGGTGCGCGACGCCTCTTCGCCCACCGTCGTCGAGCTCGAGCTGAGCGATGCGTGGGTGTGGGACATGTACCGCCCGGCGCGTTTTGTCCCTCACGTGCGGGTGCTCACCTTCCGCGACGTCAACGTGGAGCGCCTGCCCGACCGCGACACCTGATGGCCGCCGGCCGGCGCATCGCCCTCGGCTCCAGGGGCGAGGACGTGGCCGTGGCGTGGTACCGCCAGGCGTCCTACGAGGTGGTGGCGCGCAATTGGCGCTGCCCCGACGGGGAGATCGACGTCGTGGTGCGCAGCCCGTCGGGCGACGCCATCGTGTTCTGCGAGGTGAAGACGCGCACCTCGGACCGCTTCGGGTCGCCGTTCGAGGCGGTGACCCCGGCCAAGCAGCGACGGCTGCGGCTCCTGGCCGCCCGGTGGCTGCGCAGCGGGCACGGCGTCACGGGCGTCCCCGGCGCGGCCCGGATCCGCTTCGACGTCGCCGCCGTCACCCCTGGTCCGGACGGGGCCCTGCGGGTCGAGGTCCTGGAGGACGCTTTCTGACGCCGGTTCGCCGGGGTGGTCGGTAGGGTGTCGCCCGTGAGCACCGAGACGATCATCGTGGAGAGAGACGAGGGCGTCGTCACCATCACCCTCAACCGGCCCGAGCGCAAGAACGCCGGCAACGGCCGCATGTGGGCCGAGATGCACCACACCCTGCTGGAGATCGGCCGCAGCCGCCAGGACCGCGTGGTGGTGGTGACAGGGGCGGGCGGCGCGTTCTGCTCCGGCGCCGACATCGGGGACCCCAAAGGGGTGAGCGGGGACCCCGACGATCCCCACCTGGTGCGCATGCGGTTCTTCGGCCAGGTCATGCTGGCCCTGCGGTCGCTGCTCAAGCCCACCATCGCCAAGGTCCGGGGTGTCGCCGCCGGGGCGGGGATGAGCCTGGCGCTCGGGTGCGACCTCGTCGTCGCCTCCGACAACGCCCGGTTCTCCGAGATCTTCTCCAAGCGGGGGTTGTCGGTGGACGGTGGCTCGTCGTGGATCCTGCCCCGCCTCGTGGGGCTGCACCGGGCCAAGGAGATCGCTTACTTCGCCGACATCCTCTCGGCCGAGGAGGCCGCCGCCTACGGCTTCGTCAACCGCGTGGTGCCCGACGGCGAGCTGGACGCGTTCGTGGACGGCTGGGCCCGGCGCCTCGCCGCCGGGCCGCCCATCGCCTTGTCGATGACCAAGGCCCTCCTCGACAACGCCATGTCGGTGACCATGGCCCAGGCCCTCGAGGACGAGGCCCGGTGCGCCTGGAAGAGGTTCGGATGCCGCCGAGGATTTGTGCCGGATGCGGCGCTGACGCCGCGCATGCCCAACTGGGTGGCCGGCGTTCGCGGGCCATGACAGCTCTACAAGCATCACTCCTGCGCGGGCTTCGGCGGGCTTTTTTCACGAGGGCGGCCTCGATCTCGGCAGCCTTTTTCTCGCAAAGCTCGACGATGTGGTCTCGATGTCCTTGATTGTCGAGTCGATAGGCCAGCTCGCCGTTGAGATAATCTGGCCATGGCCCTTGCCCGCGCCGCCGCCGGTGAAGCCGAGATCGGTCTCGCGCGCCTCGCCCGGCCCGTTCACCACGCAGCCGATGATCGACAGCGACATCGGCGTCGTGATGTGCTTCAGCCGGTCTTCCAGGATCTTTCACGGTGTCAATCACGTTGAAGCCCTGCCGCGCGCAGGATGGACAGGAAGTGATGTTCACGCCGCGATGGCGCAGGTTGAGCGACTTCAGGATATCGAAGCCGACGCGGACTTCCTCCACCGGTTCGGCGGACAGCGAGACGCGGATCGTGTCGCCGATGCCGGCCCACAGCAGCAGCCCATGCCGATCGAGGATTTGACCGTGCCGGAGATCATGCCGCCGGCCTCGGTGATGCCGAGATGCAGCGGATAGTCGCAGGCTTCGGCCAGCGCCTGATAGGCGGCGACGGCCAGGAACACGTCCGAGGCCTTGACGCAAATCTTGAATTCGTGGAAGTCGTTGTCCTCGAGGATCTTGGCGTGATTGAGCGCGCTTTCGACCATCGCCTCGGGGCAGGGCTCGCCATAACGCTCGAGCAGATCTTTTCCAGGGAACCGGCATTGACGCCGATGCGCATCGAGCAGCCATGATCCTTGGCGGCTTTGACGACTTCCTGACGCGCTCGGCCGAGCCGATATTGCCGGGATTGATGCGCAGGCAGGCGGCGCCGGCCTCGGCGGCCTCGATGGCGCGCTTGTAGTGGAAATGGATGTCGGCGACGATCGGGACCTTCGACGGCCTTGCACGATCTGC
The DNA here is from genome assembly GCA_963839605.1 of uncultured Acidimicrobiales bacterium. Lineage (GTDB taxonomy): Bacteria > Actinomycetota > Acidimicrobiia > Acidimicrobiales > UBA8190 > JBEKVE01. Next base: position 122,338 of record CAWIWK010000021.1, read on the forward strand.
TTTCATCGCCGCGGTCGAATTCCTCATCGGGGCAGGAGACGCGCACGATGTCGACGCCGGCTTCCTCGAGCCCGCGGATCTGGTCGATCGTGGCCTCGCGTCGCCGGTCAGCGTGTTGGTCATCGTCTGCACGGTGATCGGCGCATCGCCGCCGACGGGCACGGGGCCGACATGAATCTGGCGGCATTTGCGGCGCTGAATGTCGCGATAGGCGCGAACGCTCATGACAACCTCGTCTTGCTCGGCGTGCGCCATTGTCGCGATCCGCGATGGTGGGGATCGAGCGAGAGGGCGTCGGCGGTCTCGTGGTTCTTGCCGACAAGGCCTAGGGCCGATCCGTCCAGATCGACTTCCACTGCCCCTGCGGCGGATCTGGTTAAGGTCACGCCGACGAGATTGGGCGCTTGATCCGTGTCGCCCGGTTTCGGCGTCCGGTTGATGAAGACCTGCCGATCCGACCCTTCAGACCGAGAATCCGTGGCCGCCTGATGCATGCGCAGGACGACCCGCGAATTCTTGTTCTGTCGCCATAGACCTGACCTGCCGGCAGAAGCATCGGACACGTCGGATGGCTGCAGCTGTGAGCCATTGCGGTGCGGCGGTCGCCACTTGCGACCGGAGCACCGCTCGTATTGCCGCTCGGAGCTGTGCAGGCGGCAGTCGCCGCTATTGCTCGGCAGCGACGTCGATTTGCGCGGCCGATCCTCCTGCACCAGCAGCACGACAACGGTCGACCGGCGCGGGCTTTTCAGGCCGTGCACTGGCGGCCGGCCTGGGCAACATCTGCTGAGGAGTGCAGTGGCGGGGTCACTTGCTGGATCGTTGAGCATGCGGTCGGCGACTGCGGCGAGGATGGTAAGCGCCGTAGAGCACCAGCACCAGCACCACGCCGGCGATGATCTTCCAGCCTTGCGGCAAACGGCGATGCTCTCATCGCCGTCGATGACCGTGATGGGTGGAGTCGTTTCGTCGGAACGACCGGCGATCTCCGCCTTGAAGCGCTCGACGCACTGGACCCGCATCCAGCCCGAGATAATCCGCATACGAACGAACGAAACCCACGGCATAGGTTCGCCCGGCAAAGCCTCCATGCGGTCTTCTTCCAGCGGCTCAAGATGGTCCTTCCGGAGTCTTCAAGACCTTCGAGACGGTCGGCAGAAACATTCGCCGCGCCTCAACCGCGCCGCATGCAAATCCTGGCCGACGGTTTCCAGCAGCACATCGAGGTCCCGGAAGTATCGCTAAGATGCATGCGCCGGCTATCAGGCCCGTCTTGGTCATCCAAAGTCAGCCGTGTTACCTTTGTCATCTGCAGCGAGATTTCATCGTTTTGAAAACAGGAGACGCCAACCCGAAGCCTGCGCCCGTCGTCCTGATCTACCTGCAAGACCCCTGATATACAATTGGCGATCCAGGAAGATTATGCGTAATCGACAATTGCTAAGCCGAGCGACAACGCCGCGTTCCGCCGCGAAGGCCATCAGGCGCGATCCTCGGACTATGGTCCGTGCGCCCGCACAGCTTGTCGACGAATTGCGACACTTCCCCCAGACCGAGGCTCCGGATCATCATCTTGACCGGTCCGATATTGCCCGGCGACATGGATAGCGTGCGAAGCCCCAGCCCGATCAAGGCCATCGCTTCCAGCGGCCGTCCCGCCATCTCGCCGCAAAGCGAGACTTCGCCGCTCACACTCGGCGGCGCTGCGAACGATCTGACGGATCAGCGTCAGCGCCGCCGGGTTCAGCAAATCGTAGCGGCGCGCCACGCGCGGATTGGTACGGTCGACCGCAAAGACGAGTGATAACAGGTCGTTGGAGCCGATCGAGACGAAATCGGCGCTGCGCATGATCTGCGGCAACATGAAGGCAAGCGCGGGCACTTCCAGCATGGCGCCGACCATGCGCCTGGCGCGGCTGCGGCAGGGCCAAAAGCCGTGCCCGTTCCATTTCGCGATCGATCAACGCGCGCGCGCTGGTTGAATTCCGAGACATCGCTGACCATCGGCAAGAGGATGCGCAGCACTTTTCCAGCTGGCCGCCGCCAGCAGCGCGCGGGCCTGGTAGCGCAGCAAGCGCCGGGCGGTCGAGCGCGATGCGGATCGCCCGCCAGCCGAGCGCCGGATTTTCTCGCGCTCCCACGGGCATAGGGCAGCACCTTGTCGCCGCCGAGATCGAGGGTGCGGAAGACGACCGGGCTGGTCGCCGGCGGCATCCAGCACGCTGCTGTGTAGAAAGCCATCTGGTCCTTCAGCCGCGGCATGGTCTCGCCGATCATGAACTGCAGTTCGGTGCGGAACAGGCCGATGCCGTCGGCGCCCGATTCCTCCAGATGCGGCATGTCGAGCAGCAGGCCCGCGTTCATCATCAGGCGGATCGCTACCCCGTCGCGCGTGACCGCGGGAAGATCGCGCACCGCGGCGAAATGCGGCGACGCCTGGTGGCGCGCAGGCTGCGCTTGGCATCGAACGCCGAAACGACGTCCTCGGACGGGCGCAGATGCGCTTCGCCGGTTTCGCCGTCCACCGCCATGCCGTCGCCGGCGCGCGCCGCATCGGTGATGCCTTCGATGGAGCCGACCAGCGGTACAGCCCATCGAACGCGCGACGATGGCGACATGCGAGGTCGGTGGCCGCTTCTTCCAGCACCAGCGCCAAGAGTTTGTCGCGGCCGTAATCCAGAAGCTCCGCCGGGCCCATAGCGCGCGCCACCAGCACGGCATCGCGCGGCAGTTCGGCGGTGGCCTTGCCGTTGTCTCCCGACAATGGCGCAGCAGCCGCCGCGCCAGATCGTCGAGATCGTGGGCGCGTTCGCGCAGCACCGGATCGCCGAGGCGGATGACGCGCAGGCGCAACTCGTCCTGCACGCGTTCGACGGCCGGCTTCGGCCGTAAGGCCGGTGCGCACCGCATCGCGCATGCGCTGGCGCCAGCCCTGGTCGTGGGCGAACAGACGATAAGCCTCGATCACCTCGCGGCTTTCGCCGGTCAGGTCGAGTTCGCTGGAGGTCAGCATCTGGTCGACGGATTCGCGCAGCGTGCCGATGGCGGCTTCGAGGCGGACAAGTTCCTCCTGCGGATTGTCGGCGATCATGCGCTCGACCAGCACGCGCGGCTCGTGCAGCACGACGCGCCCGACCGCCACGCCTTCGCGACAGGCCTTCGCCGCCGTATTTGCGCGGCCGGTCGGCACGCAATTCGGGCTCGTCGAGTTCGGCGACGTTGAACAACCCGCCCTGCGCGACGACTTCCGCCAGCACCATGGCGACGGTTTGCAGCGCCTCGACTTCCTCTTCGGCGTATTGCGCGCGGCGCGGTTTTGCACCGTGAGCACGCCGAACAGCCTGCCCGCCACGCACGATCGGCACGCCGAGGAAGGAGTGATAGGGGTCTTCGCCCGTTTCCGGACGATAGGAGAATTGCGGATGTGTTCGGCGCGTCGGAAAGGTTCACCGCTTCGGCGCTGTCGGCGACGAGGCCGACAAGGCCCTCGCCTTCCTTCATGCGCGTGCTATGCACCGCCGCAGGGTTGAGGCCTTCGGTGGCAAACAGCTCGAGCACCTTGCCGGCCCGGCGCAGATAGATCGAGCAGACCTCGGCCACCATGTTCGCGGCGATCACGGTGACCAGCTTGTCGAGGCGGTTTTGCGCGCTCGCCTTTTCGGCCATGATTTCGCGCAGGCGCCGCAGCAGGAGGCGGGGTCCGCCGGCCGAGACGGAAGGCATTACAAGCTCTTTTCCTCCCCGTTTACGGGGGAGGTGCTCCACGCAGTGGAGCGGAGGGGGGAATTCTCCCTCGCCGCTGCGCGGCACTCCCCCGTAAACGGGGGGAGAAAGACAGAGTGCGGACCTATTATCATGCCACGTCCAACTCGAACGCCGAATGCAACGCCCGCACGGCGAGTTCGACATATTCCTCTGCGATCAGCACGCTCACCTTGATCTCGGAGGTCGAAATCACCTGGATGTTGATGCCCTTCTCGGACAGCGTGCGGAACATGCTCTGCGCCACGCCGGCATGGGTGCGCATGCCGATGCCGATGACCGAAATCTTCGCGACATTGCCGTCTGCGGTCAGATCCGCGATAGCCGATCGGCGGCGCCGCCTTTTCGATCGCGTCGCCAGCGCGCGGGCGAGTTCGGTCCGCGCGCACGGTGAAGGTGAGGTCCGTCTTGCGACCGTCTTCGGGCGAGCACGTTTTGCACGATCATGTCGACATTGACGCCGGCATCGGCGAGCGGCCCGAAAATCGCCGCCGCAACGCCCGGCTGGTCGGAGAACGCGATGCAGGGTGATCTTGGCTTCGTCGCGCGAATAGGCGATGCCGGTGACAGGTTTCTTTTCCACGATATCTTCCTCGTCGCAAAGCAGCGTTCCGCCGAGCGTCGGCAGTCGAAGGTCGACAGAACGCGCACCGGGAACACGATAATGCATGGCGATTTCGACCGAGCGCGTCTGCAGGACCTTGGCGCCCAGAGACGCCATTTCGAGCATTTCCTCGAAGGAGATTTTTTCCAGGCGCCGCGCCTTGGGGACGATGCGCGGATCGGTCGTGTAGACGCCGTCGACATCGGTATAGATGTCGCAGCGGTCGGCCTTCGATGGCGGCGGCGACCGCGACCGCCTCGTATCGGAACCGCCGCGGCCCAGCGTGAAGATCGGTTGTCCGGCGCGATGCCCTGAAAGCCCGCGATCGACCGCGACCTGGCCTTCGGCCAGCCTTTCGTCCAGCAGCGTGGGATCAATGCCGTCGATCCGCGCCGAGCCATGCATCGCCGAGGTCTGGATCGGGATCTGCCAGCCCAGCCAGGAACGTGCCTGCACCCCGATCGGCGCCGAGCGCGACGGCCAGCAGGCCCGCCGTCGATCTGCTCGCCCGCGGCCACCACGACGTCGTATTCGCGGGCGTCGTGCAGGGCGGACAGCTCGCGCGTCCAGCCGACCAGCTTGTTGGTCTCCCCCGCCATGGCCGAGACCACGACGGCGACCTGATGGCCGCGCTCGACCTCGCTTCTTGACCAGGAGTCGCGACATGCCGGATGCGCTCCAGATCGGCCACCGAAGTGCCGCCGAATTTCATGACGATCTTGGCCATGCCTGGTTTGCGCCTGTACCGTTCGGGGCATACATAGACGGCAGGTGGCCCATGCTCAACGCCGAAACCGCAGGACAGCAATGACCCAGGCTTCATCCATCGATCCCGCCGAGGTGCGCGAAATTCTCGGCCATCGCCGCCCGAATGGTGGGACCCGACGGGCAAGTTCGCGCCGCTGCACAAATTCAACCCGGTGCGGCTGAAATTCATCCGGGAGACGGCCGCTTCCCATTTCGGCCGCGACGCGGCCTCGAGCCTTTCGAAGGGCTGGCGCTTGCTCGATATCGGTTGCGGCGGCGGGCTGCTGTCCGAGCCGATGACCCGGCTGGGTTTTGCCGTGCCGGCGCCGACGCCTCGGAACGAAACGTCAAGACCGCCGCCGCCTGCATGCCGCGCCAGATGGGGCTTGCGATCGATTATCGCACCGCGACCGCCGAAACGCTGGCCGAGGCCGGAATGGCATTCGACGTCGTCCTCAACATGGAAGTGGTCGAGCATGTCGCGGACCTCGGCGCGCTATCTCGCGGCCTGTGCCACGCTGCTGAAGCCCGGCGGACTGATGTTTGTCGCCACGCTGAACAAGACGCTCAAATCGCTCGCGCTCGCCAAGATCGGCGCGGAATATGTGCTGGGCTGGCTGCCGCGCGGGCACACATGACTGGAACCGGTTCATCGAGCCCTCGCGGCTTCATCGCGATGCTTGAGGAAAGCGGCCTCAAGGTGATGAAAACGCAGGGTGTCAGCTTCGATCCGCTGGCCTGGGACTGGCGACTGTCGAACGATACCGACGTCAACTACATGGTGGTGGCGGGGAAGTAATTTTCTCCCTCTCCCCCATCGGGGAGAGGGAACCCCAGCTGGCTGGGGAAGCTGGCTGCAGTCGGCCGCTACTTCGCGCGCGAAGCAGCCCACAAGATAAAGCCGGATCACTTCTTTGATTTCGCTGGGGAGCTTGCCGCGCTGCTTGGCGTTTTCCTGATCGATCGCGGTCACGGCTTTGAGCAGGTGCAAAATTACCTCCGCCATCAGCTCGGATTTGCCTTTTGACAAACCCGCGAGGCGCTGGCGCAGCAAATCGGCGATCGCTTTGCGCAAGGCATCGCGAAATTGCCGGCGCATCGCTTCGCGCACGCCGCGTGCTTCCATCAAGTCGACGGCAATCGTGCGCCGTGCGAGCAGCGACAATTTGAGTTCGACAAAAGCCGAAGCCAGATTGTCGAAAGACAGATGCGCCGCCTGTTCGCGCAACTCCGAGATGCCGTCCAGATAAAGCTGCGCATAGTCGAGCAGCAAAACATCAGCGAGCGATTCCTCGGTGGGGTAAATCGGTAGAGCGAAGCGATGGCCGTGCCCGAACGCGCCGCGATCTCCGTCATGGTCGCCGCCTCGAAGCCCTTTTCGGCGAAGACGTCGCTGGCGGTCTTGAGAATGGCGGCGACGCGCAAAAAGCCGCGCCGCCTTTTGGGCAGTTGTGCTGTGGCAAGGCGGGGCGTTGACATATGAGAGGGTACCCTCGAATTACAGTTATAGAGAACATCCTTCATATTAAAGCCGGACAGGCGAACCGCCAAGCCGCCGCGTCAAAACGGGAATTCTCGTGCGCTTGCCCAACATCGCCGGCCTGTCGTTCCCCGCGCAATGGTCGATCCTCGGCGTTCTGTCGCTGACCTGTGCCGTCTTGTTGATGTCGGGAGCCCTACCGGCCGCCATGCTGCTCGGCCCGATGTTGGCCGCGATCACGTTTACGGTATGCGGCGGAGCACTGCGAATATCGGGAGGCGCATTCGCGCTGGCGCAAGGCGTTATCGGCTGGATGATCGCCAAATTCGTATTGCCGCTGTCGCTCGCACACGACGTCGGCGCGCGCTGGCCGCTGTTTATGGTCGGTGTAATTTCGGTCATCGTCGCCAGCGGGCTGCTCGGCTGGCTGATGACCGCGCTGAAACTGTTGCCCGGCACCACGGTGTTGTGGGGACTTAGTTCCGGCGCCGCGACGGTGATGACCATCATGGCCGAGGATTTCGGCGCCGATTCGAAGCTCGTGGCCTTCATGAATATTTGCGGGGTCATCCTTGCCATCCTCACGGCCTCTCTGGTGGCACGGTTTTGCGGCATCGCGGCCGGACCTGTAATTCATAGCGCGGGCTGGTTTGCACCGGTCGCCTGGCTTTCTTTGGCCGAGACACTGGCGCTGGCGATCTTGGGCTCGCTTGCCGCGCGCTGGCTGCGTATTCCCGCCGGCGCGCTGCTTGTGCCGCTGATTTGCGGCGTCGTTGCGGCGCGGGCGGGATGGCTCGCGATCGTATTGCCGCCCTGGCTGCTGGCGACGGCCTATGCCGTGATCGGCTGGCGTATCGGTCTGCAGTTCCGGCAACCCGAATTGGAGCGGGTTACGGCGGCACTGCCGCGCATCCTGATCTCGGCACTGGCGCTTATCGCGGTCTGTGCAGGGATCGGCGGCTTGATGTCGGCGGTTTGCGGCATCGATCCGTTGACGGCCTATTTGGCGACGAGTCCGGGCGGAGCCGATACGGTCGCCATCATCGCCTCGTCCAGCGGCGTCGATAAGCCGCTCGTGATGACCATGCAGTTGCTCCGCGCCCTCGCGGTCCTGTTCGCCGGACCAGCCTTGGCGGGCTTCATTGCCAAACAGATCGCGCCGCTGCCAACCGAAAGAATTATGCCGTCGGACAGCATTCCATAGAGGAGAGTGTCATGAACATCGATCCCGTGAATATCTTGGCCGCGCTCTTTGCCGGGGCCTTTTTGTGCAACGGCATTCCGCATCTGGTGAGCGGTCTGCTGGGTGCGCCTTTCCCGTCGCCCTTTTCCAGTCCGCGCGGCGTCGGTCCCTCTTCGCCGCTGGTGAATTTCTATTGGGGCGCGTTCAATCTCGCGATTGCCCTGACCCTGCTGGTCAAATATCCGCTGAGCGTCGGGATCAATCCGTCCTTTGCCGCCTTGTTCGCCGGCGCGCTGTTGATTGGCACGTTCTCGGCCCTGCACTTCGGCAAAGTGCGTAAGGATCAAGCCGCAAAATCGTAAGCCGGTGAAACCGAGATAGCGGGTGAATTGGTTCTAGTTCGCCTCTTCGTCCAGATCCGGCGGCAAGGGCGCGATCTCGACGCCCTCCTCGACCAGTTCCTTGGCTTCGTCGAGCGAGGCCTCGCCATAGATATGGCGGTGTTCGGTTTCGCCGTAATGGATCTTGCGCGCCACTTCGGGGAATTGCTTGCCGACGTTATCGGCGTTCGCTTCGACATATTTGCGCATGCCGGTCATGAACTGGCGCATCTTCTTCAATTCGTCGGTCGGCGCGGACTTCTTGGTTCCCGCGACGGCAGGCGCCATGATCGCTTTTTCGACATGGGTGGAATTGCACATCGGGCAGAGCAGCTTGCCGGTCGCGGCCTGGTCGTCGTAATCGGCGCCCGAGCGGAACCACGCCTCGAATTCGTGGCCGGTTTTGCAGCGAAGATTGTACACGATCACGCGTTATGCCTTTCGACCCATAAAGATGGGCCGAAAGGCGGCGCTCCGCAAGGCGCGGCTAACGCGGCTAATACGTAAGCGAGTCGTAAGGATCGGCCTTGCCGGCTTCGACATCCGAGACTTTGACGCCGGGATAACCGACGCTCTCGCTGTCGCTCAAGCGCCAGGCATCGACGATCATGTCGCGCAGTTCGGAGGCGCCGCGCGCCACTGCTTTCGTCGTGAAGTCGAGGCCTTTGGGCGTCGGCGCTTTGAAGGCGCCAGCCTTCTCCAGCGTGTAGAACGGCACCACTTGCGCCTGGGTCACGGCGAGATAATCCGCCGTACGCACGTCTATCGCGAGGAACAGTCGCGATACGGCGCCATCGCGCCGGCGACGGCGTCTTGCGTGATGTTGTTGTGCACATAGGTGTTCTCCCATGGCACATGCACATGCTCGAGCGTGAATCCTTGCGGATTGGGATAATCGCCCCAGCCATTGTAATGCACGCTGGCATGCAGCGGCATGCTGCCGTCGCCCACGAAATGCGACCAGACGCCGAGATCGTGCAATACGATCGCCTCGCGGAGCCGCCTGTCCTTGGCATACCAGGCGCGTTCCGCTTCGGTCTTGCCGAGCTTCTCGCCCGCCGCATCCACCCGCCAATAGGCGAGATCCTTGGCGAGAAGCTGAAAGCCGGAGACGATCGAATACGGCAGATAACCCGCCTTGTATTGCGTGGCGCCCACGGCGCGCAGCGCGGTGTCAAAGGCCTCGCGCGTCGGCGGCAGCGCCTTCAGCTGCGGCCCTTCGAGGATGGTGAGATCGTCCGACACGTCCACGAAATGCGCCGGGTCGTGTTCGGCGTCCTGGGTCTGCCCGGCGCCGCGGATGCGGTCCGGCTCCGGCGCGAGATAACCGATTGTTTGTGCCGCATCCTCGTTTCGCAGGAAAGCGGGAAGCTCGGCGGGCAGCGATTTCATCGCCAGTTCGCCGATCATGCGATGGCCGTCCGGGCCCCAAGCGAAAGCAGCAGAGAGGCTCGCGCCCCAAACCAGGCACGCGGAAAGACAAAGTTTGGTTCTCATGCTGCACTCCGTTTCGGGACCTGGAAATTCGCTTAGGCCTGTGACGCCTGAAAGGCAAAAAAGCCGGCTGGAAAAATCCAGCCGGCCTTCTTGCGAGGAGAACACTATATCAGAGGTTGATCTTGAGCGTGCCCACGAAGCTGCGGGGCGAACCCGGATAGTAGAACGGCGTCTGCGACGCGGTGTTGGTCGAGGAGATGCTGCCCAGGTAATGCTTGTCGAACATGTTGTTGACGTTGAACTGAAGTTCCGCGCCCTGCCAACCGATCGTGCCGAGATCGTAGTTGACAGTCGCCGTCCGCGACGAAATACGGCGAAGTCCACTCGTCGTTCAGGTCGGACGAGTACCGCTTGCCGGTATACTTGCCTTGAACGCCGATCCTGAAGCCTTGCCACAGATATTGAACGCGGCCTGAGAACGCCCATTCCGGCGTTTCAACAAGCTGCTTGCCCGCCGTCGCGATAGTGGCGTTGGAGACGAACAGATTGTCCTTGAGGTGCGAGGTCTCGTACGAACCGGTGAAGTAGACCGACAGATTGTCGATCGGCGAGCCGCCAACCGACACGTCCGCGCCGCTCAGCAGAACCGGGCCGACGTTGCGGTCGACGTTGTAGCCGGTGTCCTCGTCATACGAGCTGACGATGTGGTTCTGGAAAATGGCATGCCAGAGGTCCACTTCAGCAATGACGCCATTGCTGCCGGTATAACGATAACCGGCGTCATAGGTTTCAGCCGTTTCCGGGTCAACGGTGAAGTGCGGCGACGTATAAAGGTCGTCGGTAACCGGCGCCGACATCGTCTGGCATAGGCAAGGTAGAACTGGTCTTCGTCGCCCCACGGCTTGAGGGACAAGCCGACATTCGGGAGCAAGCGATTGTACTTGCGTGTCAGATTTAAGGGGCATCCAAGATCGCGGCCGTACCGCTGCCGCCCGTGAATTCCTGATAAGTCCCGGCCGGAAGATAGTGATTAACGCCGCTCACCGTCGAAACAAGGACCGAATTGGGCGCCACGGAAATGTTCGTCGGAGTCTGGGTCGTGCAATACGCCGTCGAGCCCGGGCTGTAGCTTGAGCTGTTTGGACCCACCGTGCCGGCTTTTTCGACCGTGTAGCAATACTGGTGGAGGTCGCGTTCGAAGAACGGTGCGCGCAGGCCGACGCTGACATGCAGCATGTCGTCGAAGAAGTCGCCTTCATAGTCGCCGCTGACCTGATTGAGAACCGCATAGGATTTGCGGTCGCGGTACCGTAGTTCGGAGCCGTCGGCGGCCAGAACGGGATGGCCGACGATGCCGCCGTACCAGTGCTGGAACTCCGGAACCAGCGCCGTCGGATCGGTGCTGAGATAGCCGTTGACGCCGGTCTGGCGGTGCAGGCCGTAGTCCAGGGTATAGGAGAGATCGAACAGGTTCTTTTCGATCGGCGTCCAGATCAGCGACGTCGACACGCCCCAACGGCGGGTCTCGGTCACGCTGGGGCTCATGAGGTTGACCTTGTCCTTGGCGTCGCCGTCGCCGTTCAGGTCGCAACCCACGCCCGGAATGCAGCCATACGCATTCGTGGTCGTGCCTGCACCCGTGGTGCTGCCGACCAGGCGCGGATCGTTTTCCGCGATGACCGCGTCCTGCGCACCACCGTCCGCCAGCACGTACTGCACCGACGGGTCGAACGTGAACTTCAGATCGTCGGTCAGCGTGTACAACGATTGCGCGCGGATATTGCCTGTCGATGACGGGTTAACGCGCATGCTGTAGGCGTTGCTGCAGCTCAACTCACTGTCGGCAGTACCCTGAACGGGATCATGCGCTTCGCGTTGGCAGGTCGCCGTGTAGTCGGTCGCATTGAGATTGTTCCAGTTGGCCAGGAACGTTGCCTTCGAGTCGACCGATAGGCGTAGTTGTCGTTGGGATCCCAATTGCCGGCAATGCTGATGAAATCGCCGCCGCCGAGGTCCTGGTAGATGCGGAAGTTCGCCTGACGGCGGACCATATCGCCGTAACCGCGGAACTTCTCGTAGTCCATGTAGGACGCTTGGATATAGGCCTTCGTACCCCAGGGGCCGAACTCTCCCGACTGGCCGATGACGTTGAAATCCTTGTAGTCGAAGCTACCCGCGGAGAATGTTGCGCCGACGGACATGGCGTCATCGGGAATCTGGTCACGAATTGATCGTGCCGCCCGTGGCCGACGCGGTCGGGCTGTCGACATCGGTCGTGCCAGTGTTGACCGTCACGTGATCGACGATGGCGGCATCCATATATTCGCCGATATAGATCGCGTAGTTGCCGGTGTCGTTCAGCGAGAATGCCGTCAAGCTCGACCGAAATGTGGTTGTTCGGATAGCCGCGCAGGCGGATGTCGCCGCCGCTGGCGCCATACGGGTCGTTGTTGTTGATGCTGACGCCGGGCAGCAAATTGAGTTCCGCGATGACGGACTGGCCGGCAACCTGGGTGTTGATGAAGTCGCTGGTGATGACCGAGCGCGTCTTGGCGATGTCCTGCTGGACGAACAGGCCCTGCGTCGAGGCCTGCTTGATGCCGGTTACGACCACCGTCTCGATCTCTTGCGTCGCGGTCGACTGCGCATAAGCCGGAGCAAGGCTCAACGCCAACGGCGCGGCCGTCGCGATCGCGATCTGGCATACGCCAGTCAGTAGTTTCTTCGTCAAACGCATGGTCACAGTTCCCCTGTCATCAAAAATGGTTGCGGCAAGCCCTTCAAAAACCCCTGCAAAACGATGCGGCCATTGCGAATTAACGGTAGGAAATTGCGAACGCAGGGTCTCTGCTTCGCTCTCCGTTTTTCGCTATCCCCCACATGCGCTCCGCAGTCCTGTTGAAGAGACTGCCTTTCGCGGCTGCAGCATGGTCTTCTGCAGTCACCTTCTAATAGGTTGGGAATTGTTAACTTTTATGACAAAGCCGTTGTGTTTTGAACACACAGGACGAATGAAGCGATTACGATATGCGATAAAATGGCTGGCGTATTGATGTTTCTTTAGGCAACACGGATTTGAAATTGGTACATATTTAAATCCATTGTATTCTTGTGGATTATCAAAGAGAAAAGAAAATTCGCAGAAAAAAATGCGCTGCCAGCGAAGACACTTCGCACTTGCACAACCTGCTGTAATTACTGCAAAGCACAAGCCCGCACGTTTGTGCGGCAGCGCCAATCAAGACATCTTGGCGAAGAATTTGAGCAATAGTATTTCAACGCGGCCATAGGCCTTCTTGGCCTCGACCAGCGTCTCGTCGTAACTCAAGGGATGTTCGCCGAAGCCCGCCGCCAGATTGGTCACGAGCGAAAGCGCGGCAACCTTCATCCCGCAATGCCGCGACGAGGCATTCGGGAACCGTCGACATGCCGACGGCGTCGGCGCCGAGTTTCGCGAACATGCGGATCTCGGCCAGCGTATCGAAATTGGGACCGAGCGTATAAAGATAGACGCCGGATTTGACCTCCACGCCCGCCTCACGCGCGGCTGCGGCGAGTAGCGCGCGCAATTGCGGATCGTAGGCTGCGGTCATGTCGGGAAAACGCGGCCCGATGTCGTCGTCGTTCGGACCGATCAACGGGTTCGTCCCCGACAGATTGATGTGATCCTCGACGATCATCAGTGTGCCCGCCGTCAAGTGGGGCCTGAGGCCGCCCGACGCGTTCGTCAGGATCAGCCGCTCGACGCCGAGTTTCCTCAGCACGCGGATGGGAACGGCCACTGCTTGCGGCGCATGGCCTTCGTAGATATGGATGCGCCCGGCCATGATGGCGAGCGGCGTTTGGCCGATGCGGCCCACCATCAGCTTTCCCGCATGGCCCGAAACCGTCGACGCTGAAAATCCGGGGATGTCGGCATAGGTCAGGCTTTTGGCGTCTTCGAGTTTCTCGGCAAAGCCGCCGAGCCCGCTGCCGAGAACCAGCACCGTCTTGGGAAACAATTCGCCGAGCCGCGCGCGGATGGCGGCGGCGCCTTCGTCCAAGATCGTGGCATGGCTCTGGCTCATGTCTTCCTCTAGCAGTGGCACGCGCGCATGGACAAGGCCATGCTTTCTTGGGACAATAAGCAGTTGCCCGGAACAATAAAAATTGCGCGCGATCATTGCAGTCCTCAACTCCTTCGGCATCGGCTCGGCGCCGGATGCCGCGCGCTTCGGGGATGGGGGCCAACACATACGGCCATATCGTTGAGGCCTGCGCCGCGGGACGCGGCGGACGCATGGGACCGCTCGCCATTCCGAACCTGCTCTCGCTCGGACTGGGCCTCGCCGCACATGAGACCGATCCGCGCGTTGCGGCGCTTTCGAATGGCGTGCCGACCGGCCGCTACGGCAGCGCGTGCCGAGCTCAGCCGCGGCAAGGACACGGCCGAGCGGCCATTGGGAGATGATGGGCCTGCCGGTCGAAATCGACTGGGGCTATTTCCCGACCGTACCCACCTTCCCCTTGCCGCATTGACCACAGCGCTTATCGAGCGCGCGAAGCTTCCCCGGCATCATCGGCGACTGCCATGCCTCGGGCACCGAGATCATCGAGCTGCTGGGGCTCGAGCACATCGAGACCGGCAAACCGATCTGCTACACCTCGCGCCAATTCCGTATTCCAGATCGCCGCGCACGAAAGCATTTGGGCTGGAGCGGCTTTACGAGGTCTGCCACATCGCGCGCGAATTGGTCGATGCCTACGAATATCGGGCGGGTCATCGCGCGGCCTTTCCTTGGCGAGCGTCCCGGCGATATTCAAGCGCACCGCAAACCGCCACGACTACGCCACGCCGCCGCCCGGAGCTGACGCTGCTCGATGTGGCGAAGGCGCGCGGGCGGGAGGTCATCGGCATCGGCAAGATCGGCGAATTTTCGCGGGCTCGGGCGTGACGAGAGCGCTGAAGGCCGACGGCAATGCGCGAATTTTCGACACGACGCTCGGCATGCGCCGAACCGCACCGGAGGCGCCTCGTCTTTGCCAATTTCGTCGATTTCGATCGGACCTACGGCCATCGCCGCGACATCGCGGGTTATGCCGCGGCGCTCGAAGCCTTCGACGCGCGGCATTCCAGACTTGAAAGCGGCGCTTCGTCCCGGCGATCTCGTCGTCTTTTCCGCCGATCACGGTTGCGATCCGACCTGGCAAGGCACCGATCACACCCGCGAATATATCCCCGTCATCGCCTTCGGACCGGAGATACCACCGGGCCCAGTGGGCAAGCGGCAAACCTTCGCCGATATCGGCCAATCGATCGCGCGGCATCTGGGCCTTGGCCCCTTGCCCGTCGGCACATCCTTTTTGTGAGAGACATGGACAGAAAACATTCCCAGATCGGCGACGTTACGGCGACGGAACTGGTGCGCTGCGAAACGCCCGAGGCCGCCTATGAAAGGCTGAAACAGCTTTACGACGGCGCGATCACCGACATCGAGCATGCCTTCGCGGCCTGGTCGCGCGGCGAGAAGCTGCCGGGGCGCGAATATCCCGTCTATCCCTATCTGAGCGTCGAAGTGGCGCCCGGTTCCATGCCGCGCTCGACGGCGCTGGCCTATGGCAAGGTGTCCAAGCCCGGCCGCTACGGCATGACGATCACCGCGCCGCATCTCTTCCGCTCTTACCTGATCGAGCAGCTATCGCTCTTGGTCGAGAACCACATGGCGAAGATCTTCGTCGGCAAGAGCCGCGTGCCGATCCCCTTGACCTTCGCGGTGGAGCGCGCCGCCTCGCAGCTCGACGCCACGCGCCGCCAGAAGCTGGCCGAGCGCTTTCCCTTGCCCCGGCTCGACGCGGCGCACGACACCATCGTGGACGGCGGCAATCTGCGCGGCCACGGGCCCGCGCCGTTGTCGCTGTTCTCGGCCGAGCGCGTCGATTTCTCGCTGCATCGCCTGCGCCATTACACCGGCACCGAACCGGAGCATTTCCAGAGCTTCGTGCTGTTCACCAACTATCAGCGCTATATCGACGAGTTCATCGTCTACGGCGAAAAGGAGATCGCGGAGGGGCGGGCGCAGCGCTTCGTCGAGCCGGGGGGCCGCATTCATCGGCACGGCGAAGAACCCTCCGCCCCGCCGCTCGCCAAGCTGCCGCAAATGCCGGCCTATCACCTGGTTCAGCCGAACGGTGACGGCATTACCCTGATCAATATCGGCGTCGGCCCCTCGAACGCGAAAACGGTGACCGATCATCTGGCGGTGTTGCGCCCGCATGTTTGGCTGATGGTCGGCCATTGCGGCGGCTTGCGCGCCAGCCAACGCCTCGGCGATTACGTGCTGGCGCATGCCTATCTGCGCGACGATCAGGTGCTGGACGAGATGCTGCCCGTCGCCATTCCGGTGCCGCCGATCGCCGAGGTGCAGGTGGCGCTCGCCCGTGCAGTGAGCGAGATCACCGGCGCCGACGGGCCGACGCTGAAGGAGCGCTTGCGCACCGGCACGGTGGTGACCACCGCCGACCGCAATTGGGAACTGCGCTTCGAGGAACTGGCGAGCGCGCTTCAACCAGTCGCGCGCCATCGCCATCGACATGGAATCGGCGACCATCGCCGCCAACGGCTATCGCTTCCGCGTGCCTTACGGGACGCTGCTCTGCGTCTCCGACCGGCCGCTGCATGGCGAAATCAAACTGCCCGGCATGGCCGATGCGTTCTACGAGGAACGCGTCAGCCAGCATCTGCAGATCGGCATCCGCGCGCTGGAATTGCTGCGCAAGGAAGCCCATGCCGGCACGCTGCACTCGCGCAAGCTGCGCAGCTTCACCGAGCCGGCGTTTCGGTAGCGGATTGTCGTTGCCGCGTTGTCATGGCGGCGAATGCGGCGGCGGCCGGTTGACGACGCGCGGCGGCGGTCGCGACTAATCCGGAACCAATTTCGAAATCTGTATTCGTCACCTGGGTGGCCCGCATTCGCGGGCCATGACAAATTTTTCTTATCCATGACGTATATCGTCGAAATTCCGCTGTCGCTTCACGCCCTTACACATAACCCTCACGCGCTTATCCAAGCCTCCCGGACCGGCCGTATAATTACGGGCATGGAAATGCTTACTCTTTCGCCCGCACAAACGCCGCGCATCGTCGCGGAAGCGATGGCGCGTGCGCCACGGCGACGCCCCACCCTTCGACAAGCTCAGGGTGAGGGTCATAACTCACCCCTCATGCTGAGCCCCTCATCCCGAGCCTGCCGAGGGACGAAGCATGAGGGGCATGATTATGCGCCGGGGGGGACCCCCTCCCCGAAAGTCGAAAACAATTATGTTGCCGAAGCGCCCAAGCGAAAAGCCGGTGCGCCGCAGGGTAATTGCAATGCGCTTCAAAACCGGCAAGCACACGGCCGATATCGAGAGCCCTTCGCGCGCATGTGTGGCAGATCATTGTGCGCGCGCGCATTTCACTTGCTGCTGCGGCGGCCGCGCACTCCCAACCCTGCGACACCGCCGAACCCTTGACCTTCCACGCCGCGCGGCTAGGCTCAGCCCATGGAACGGGTCAAAATCGTCAATTCCGGGATGGGCCTTGTCTGGTTCGGCGCATGGCTCTTCACCATCGGCTATCTCAAGCTCGGCTTCTGGCAAGGCGCGCTTGCGCTCGTCATCTGGCCGTACGATATCGGCGCGGCGCTAAGCGGCCTGCACCATTAGCGCTTTTCGGCAAACACCATGATGCCGAGGATCGCGGTCACGCCGGCCGCAACCCAGCTTGCCCAAACGGGTATGGCAAAGCCATCGACCGTGACCGCTATGCCCGTGACGGCGCGGGCAAGGTGAGCGGCGGCGATCAGCAACAGCAGGATCGCGGCTATGGTGGTGAAGGATTTCGACATCGCAAACTCCCCAGATGCTCCATGGGGATCGTATCCCCAATTCAGGGCACATTGGTAATTCGTCGGATTTGCAGCGCCGCTAGAACGCGTTCGCCGCTGCATAAGCGTCGATGGCCGCCAAGTGCCGCGCTTTTTCGGCTTCGTCCAGGAAAGAGCCGAGAAAACTGTTCTTCGCCAGCGTCACCAATTCGTCCTTGCTCAAGGACAACGCCTCGGCCGTCGCCAGATAATTGGCGTTCACATAACCGCCGAAATAGGCCGGATCGTCGGAATTGACCGTCGCGCGAAGCCCCAGATCGAGCATCCGCTTCAGCGGGTGTTCGCGCATGTCCGTCACCACGCAGAGCTTGAATTCGACAGCGGGCAGACGGTCAGCGTCGTCTTCTCGGCAGCGAGCCGTTCCACCAGCCGCGCATCGTCCAGCGAGCGGTTGCCGTGGTCGATGCGGTCGATGTTCAAGCTCGTCGAGCGCCTGCCACACATAATCCGGCGGTCCCTCCTCGCCGGCATGGGCGACGAGCTTAAGGCCGCGCCGCGCGCGCTGCGTCGAACACGCGGACGAATTTGGCCGGCGGATGACCCAGCTCCGAGGAATCCAGGCCCCCGCCGGCAATGCGGCCAGCCAGGGATCGGCCTGTTTGAAGGTCGGCGAGCGCCTCTTCCTCGCTCAGATGGCGCAGAAAACACAGAACGAGCTTGGACGGTCACGCCGATTGCGCCTCGCCTTCGGCCAGTGCCTTCAGAATGCCCTCCGTCAACGGTTGCGAAGGACACCGCGCGCTGTGTGGGTTTGCGGATCGAAGAAGACTTCGGCATGCCGCACGTCATGCCGCCGACCCGTTTCAGATCAGGCCAAAGCGTGAGGTCGTAGAAATCCTGCTCGGCCAGCAGCACCTCGGCGCATCTGGTAATAGATGTCGAGAAAATCCTGGAGGTTGGCGAAACTGTAGGCGGCCCTCACTTCGTCGCGCGCTGTGGAACGGAATGTCGATCGGTTGCGGCGGGCGACGCGAACATCTGCTCGGGGCTCGAAACTGCCTTCGAGATGCAGATGAAGTTCGGCCTTGGGCAGGCCGGCAATGAAAGAGGCGCTCATGGCAAAAAGCTGCCACGGCAGGCGCCGGCTTCGCAGCGTTTAGCGCGCGGACGAATTGAGGCGCTTCAGCAATGCGGCCTTCGTCTCTTTGTCACAAAACGCGGCCTCGACGGCCCGGCGCGTGTATCCCAGCATGTCCTCGCGTCCAAGGCCGTGTGCCGTGGCGAAATTGTCGTATTCCATCCCGATGCTGGTATGGAAATAAGGCGGATCGTCGGTCGACAACGTGGCTTTAAGGCCCAACGCGGCATAGCGCGCCGCCGGGTGCTCAGCGAGTGGGAAACAAGCCAAGCGCCAAATTCGAACTCGGACAGAGTTCCATCGCGATACCGCGGTCTTTCACTTCTGCAAGCACCTCGGCGTCCTCGCCCGCACGTACGCCGTGTCCCAGGCGGCTGATCCCGAGATCGCGCATTGCCGCGCGCACGCTTTGCGGGCCGGCCAGCTCTCGCCCGCATGGCAGGTGAGCCCGAGGCCCATGCTGGCCGTAGCGTAAAGCCCGCGCGAAATCCGCCGGCCGGCCCACCGTCTCGTCCCCGCCCATGCCGAAGCCAACCACGCGAGGATGCGGATTGCGGTCGGTCAGGCGCGCGATTTCCTCCCGCCTTTTCCGCTCCAGATGGCGCACACCGGTGACGATGATGCGCGCAACCGCGCCCCTCTACGCATTCGCCTCCATGCCCGGCGCTCCACGGCCGCGATCAGCACGTCGTACGGAATGCCCTTGCGTGCCGCATGCGTCGGCGAGACGAAGGTCTCGCCATAGATCAGCCCCTCGCCCGCCGCACGGACGTAATAATCGCGGGTGATCTCGAAGTAGTCCTCCGGCGTCGCCACCACTTCGCTGATCTTGTCGTAGGCGACCGAGATGAAGCCGGCAAAGCCTTCCCAGATGTAACTTTCGTCGCCCGCATGCGCGGCGGAGATGTGGACGCCGTGCTTAGCCGCCAAGCGCCGCGCCATGGCCGGGCGCACGCTGCCCTCCAGATGCATATGCAGTTCCGCCTTTCGGATCGATTGTCATGGGCCGCGGCGTCCTCTAGCGTTCGTGTATGGGGCAATTAGGACACCCGAGCGCCACATCGCAAGCGCCATCATCTGCACCGGCCGGCGGCGCGTTGCCTCATTTAGCGGCAGGGGCGGCGCGGCTCAGGCTCGTGAACCAAGACGGCCGCACGCGATTCGCCGATCTCTATCACGCCCAGCCCTTGCGGCTCTTGTTTCCGCATTCGGAGAAGGGCGATATTTTCCAGGCGGCGATCACCTGCGTCGCGGGCGGCATGGTGGCGGGCGACCGTCACGAGATTGAGGTCGTATTGGAGAATGGCGCGAAAGCGATGGTGGTCGGTCAGGCGGCGGAGAAAATCTATCGCTCCAGGGGAGAAGATTGCGCCATCGACGTCGAGTTGACATTCGGCCGGTGCCTGGCTGGAATGGTTGCCGCAGGAGACGACTTGTTTCAACAGGCCCGATTTCGCCGCAACAACCAAGTGCGGTGGCCGCGAAGGGGCGGCTCATGGCGGGCGATATCCTGGTGTTCGGCCGCGCCGCACGCGGCGAGGTTTGACCGGAGGGCTCGTGCATGACGGCTGGGACGTGCGCGGGCGGACGGCCGGTAAGCGGCTCTGGAAAGACGTGCTGCATATGGAAGGCGATCTGGCGGGGTGATCGCCAATCCTGCTACCTTCGCCGGCGCCCGCGCCTACGGCAGCGCTTTTATGCGGGCCGGAGGCCGAAAGCTATCTGCCGCTGGCGCGCAGGTCGCATCGCGCCGCGATCAAGCTCTAGCCTGCGCATCGCGGCTAGCTTCGTTCGGCGGCATGCTGCTCACCCGCTTCCTGGGCACGAGCGCGCTCGGAGCTGCGCGATGCGTTCGCCGGGTTGTGGTGCGCGCTGCGCCAGGCCGCCTGCCGGCCTTCCTTTCGCCATGCCCAGACTCTGGAACGGTCTGAGATGAACCTGACGCCGCGCGAGAAAGGACAAACTGCTGATCTGCATGGCCGCGATGGTGGCCCGCCGGCGCCTGAGCGCGGCGTGAAGCTCAAACTATCCCGAGGCGGTCGCGCTGATCACCGATCACGTGGTCGAAGGCGCGCGCGACGGCCGCACGCGTCGCCGACCTGATGCAGCGACGGCGCCACGGTGCTGACCCGCGACCAGGTGATGGAGGGCGTCGCCGAGATGATCCACGAAATCCAGGTCGAAGCGACCTTCCCGGACGGCACCAAGCTGGTCACCGTCCATCACCCCGATCCGATGAGAGGCGCGCCATGATTCCCGGCGAAATTTTCCCGGCCCGGCGACATCGAGCTCAACGCGGGCCGCGCGACGCGTGACGCTGACGGTCGCCAACACCGGCGACCGGCCGATCCAGGTCGGCTCGCATTATCATTTCTTCGAAACCAATCGGGCGCTGCGCTTCGACCGCGACGACGCGCGCGGCTTCCGGCTCGACATCCCGGCCGGCACCGCGGTGCGCTTCGAGCCCGGCCAGACGCGCGAGGTGACGCTGGTCGCCTTCGCCGGCGCGCCGCACGGTCTACGGCTTTCAAGGGCCGGTCATCGGGCAACTCTGGAAGGACTGAGCATGGCCATGCATCGCGCGCCGCGCCTATGCCGACATGTTCGGCCCGACCATCGGCGACCGGGTGCGCCTGGCCGACACCGAGCTGATCATCGAGGTCGAGGAGGACTTCACCATCTATGGCGAGGAGGTGAAGTTCGGCGGCGGCAAGGTGATCCGCGACGGCATGGGCCAGAGCCAGGCGTCGCGCGCCGCAGGGCGCCGTCGATACGGTCATCACCAATGCGCTGATCGTCGATCATTGGGGCATCGTCAAGGCCGATATCGGCATCAAGGACGGGCGCATCGCGGCGATCGGCAAGGCCGGCAATCCCGACATCCAGCCGGGCGTCGACATCATCATCGGCGCCGGGCACCGAGATCATCGCCGGCGAAGGCACGATCCTGACCGCCGGCGGCATCGACAGCCATATCCATTTCATCTGCCCGCAGCAGGTCGACGAGGCGCTTGCATTCGGGCGTCACCACCATGCTCGGCGGCGGCACCGGTCCGGCCGACGGCACCAACGCCACCACCTGCACGCCGGGCCCCTGGCATCATCGCGCGCATGCTGCAGGCGGCCGAAGGCTTGCCGATGAATCTCGGCTTTTTCGGCAAGGGCAATGCCAGCCTGCCCGGAGCGCGCTCGCGAGCAGATCGCGGCCGGCGCCTGCGGCCTCAAGCTGCACGAGGACTGGGGCACGACGCCGGCGGCGATCGACAATTGCCTGTCGGTCGCCGACGAGATGGACGTGCAGGTCGCGATCCATACCGACACCCTGAACGAATGCGGCTTCGTCGAGGACACGATCGCGGCCTTCAAGGGCCGCACCATCCACGCCTTCCATACCGAAGGCGCCGGCGGCGGCCATGCGCCGGACATCATCAAGGCTGGCCGGCGTGCCGAATGTGCTGCCGTCCTCGACCAATCCGACGCGGCCCTATACCGTCAATACGATCGACGAGCATCTCGACATGCTGATGGTGTGCCATCACCTGGATCCGCGCGATCCCCGAGGACGTCGCCTTCGCCGAAAGCCGCATCCGCCGCGAGACCATCGCCGCCGAGGACATTCTGCACGACCTCGGCGCGTTCTCGATGATGTCGTCGGACAGCCAGGCGATGGGCCGGGTCGGCGAAGTGATCATCCGCACCTGGCAGACCGCCGCACAAGATGAAGGCGCAGCGCGGCGCGCTGGCCGGACGACGGCGCGACAACGACAATGTCCGGGTCAAGCGCTACATCGCCAAATACACGATCAACCCGGCGATCACGCATGGCATCGCCGACCATGTCGGCTCGGTCGAGGTCGGCAAGCTCGCCGATCTGGTGCTGTGGAAGCCGGCCTTCTTCGGCGTGAAGCCGGAGCTGGTGCTGAAGGGCGGCATGATCGCCGCGGCGCCGATGGGCGATCCCAACGCCTCGATCCCGACGCCGCAGCCGGTGCATTACCGGCCGATGTTCGGCAGCCTTCGGCGGCGCGCTGCGCGACGTCGCGTGACCTTCGTGTCGCAGGCGGCGCTGGACGGCGGCATTCGCGAGCAGCTCGGCCTGCGCGCCAGACCTGATCGCGGTGCGGGCACGCGCACGGATCGGCAAGACGGACATGATGCACAATGACGCGCCGCCGACGATCGAGGTCGATCCGGAGACCTACGAGGTGCGCGCCGACGGCGAGCTGCTGACCTGCGAACCGGCGACGGTGCTGCCGATGGCGCAGCGCTATTTCCTGTTCTGACATGCGGACGACCGCCGGTCGACCGTCGATACCGGCCGGCGAATGGCCGCTGCAAGACCGCCGTCCTGCGTGCTGCGCTTCGACGAGCGCGATCGCCGGCGCGTCGTGCTCGAGCGGCGGGCAGGCGAGTTCCTGCTCGACGGCGCGCGCGTGCACCTGCGCGATGGCGACGGCTGGCGCTGACGATGCGGGAGATCGTGCTGGTCGCGCGCCGACGAGACGCTGCTCGAGGTCACGCAGCGACGACCCGCTGCTGATCGCGCGGCACGCCTATCATCTCGGCAATCGCCATGTCGCGGTGCAGATCGCGCGACGGCGCCTTGCGTCTCCGCGACGATCACGTGCTGGCGCAGATGGTGCGCGGCCTCGGCGTGGCAGGTGCGCGCGTCGTCGGCGCCGTTCGAGCCCGAAGGCGGCGCCTACGGCGCAGGCACCATGCGCACGGCTCGCGATCAGGCGCCGACTGCGCATCCCATGATCCACGATTCGACGCGCCGTGATACCAGCCGCTCGCATGCGCCTTGGCTGGCGAGCCGGCCTGCCGGTCGGCGGCTATCGCCATTCGCACGGCCTGGAATGCGGCGGTCGAGAGCGGCGCTGGTGCGGCGACGAAGCCACGCTCGCGGCGCTGGATCGCGGACGTGCTGGCGCTCGAGTCGGCAGCGTTCGAGCTGCCGATGCTGCCGGCCTTCAGCGCGCCTGGGCGGTGCGACGATGCGGCGCGCGCTGCGCGGCGATCGACGGAACTCTCGTGCCGTGCGCGCGACAGCGCCGAGCTGCGCGCTGGAGGCGACGGTGCAGGATGGGCTTCTCGCTGCGCATGCTGATCGCGCAGCTGCCCGGACTCGCCGCCGGCCTGCGTCGCGCATGCTCGGCGGGATCGGAGCCGACGGCCTATCCGTCGCGTCTGGGCGTCGCGCGGCCGGCAGCTGGCATCCGTGCCGCCGATGCGCGCTGATCGCCTATCTTGTGGCGCTGGGCCGAGAATCAGGTGCTCGGCGCGTGAAGGCCGTGCCGCTCGGCCAGACGGCCGGCCAGCGCGATCTGCGCGCGCGGGCAGCGCCGATCGCCGCTCGCTGCCGAAGCGCGCGCTCGCCGCGATCGGCGCGGCAGCGCGACATTTCGCGCCGGTGCTCGCGATCGCTCATGCACCACGAAACCCAGTATTCGCGGCTGTTCAGGTCGCTGACATGATGCACGCCAATGCGCCTCTGCGCGTCGGCATCGGCGGTCCGGTGGGCTCCGGCAAGACCGCGTTGACGCGCGCTGTGCAAGGCGCTGCGCGACCGCTACGACATCGCCGCGTCACCAACGACATCTACACCGAGGAGGACGCCGAATTTCTGACCCGCGCCGGCGCGCTGCCGCCGGAGCGCATCCTCGGCGTCGAGACCGGCGGCTGCCCGCATACCGCGATCCGCGAGGACGCCTCGATCAACCTCGCAGCCGTGGCCGACATGAGCGCAGCGCTTTCCCGGCCTCGACGTCGTGTTCGTCGAAAGCGGCGGCGACAATCTGGCGGCGACTTTCAGCCCGGAACTGGCGGATCTGACGATCTATGTCATCGACGTCGCGGCCGGCGACAAGATTCCGCGCAAGGGCGGACCGGGCATCACGCGCATCGCGACCTCTTGGTCATCAACAAGATCGATCTCGCGCCGCTGGTCGGCGCCTCGCTCGAGGTGATGGACCGCGACGCCCGGAAAATGCGCGGCGAGCGGCCGTTCGTCTTCACGAACCTGAAGACGGGCAGGGCCTGGAGACGGTGGTCGAGTTTTATACGTGAAGAAGGGCGGGTTGGCGTAACCTAAGGATATGTTCGCTCATGATTGTCATGGCCTCGCGAATGCGGGCCACCCAGGTGATACGGATACGAATTTCTCAAATTTGGCGCGTCAAATCTTAGGAACTAAGCGCTGCTTCAGTGGGTGGCCCGCATTCGCGGGCCATGACATGTAGTGGCTTGCACCGCTATAGGGCAACACGCCGATACGCCAGCTTGCCCGCCACATAGGTGCGCGCCACGGCGCGGTCGTCGCCTAGAATGGAATACGCGAACAATTTTTCCGCTGCGGTTTGCGCGTAAGCTTGAGGCGCCGTGCCAGCAGCGGCGACGTCTTGGCATCAAGCACCAAAAAGTCCGCTTCCTTGCCCGGCTGGAAATTGCCTATTCTGTCGTCGAGGCGTAGCGCGCGCGCGCCGCCCAGCGTCGCCAGATAAAACAGTTTGAACGCCTCGATGGCGTGGCGGCGCAGATGGCAGACCTTGTAGGCCTCGTTCATGGTGGCAGCAGCGACAGCGAAGTGCCCGCGCCCACATCGGTGCCGAGGCCGACGCGAACGCCCGCGCGTTCCGCCGCCGTCAGATCGAACAGCCCGCTGCCGAGGAACAGGTTCGAGGTCGGGCAGAACGCGGCGTTGGCGCCCGTCTTGGCGAAGCGCGCCCATTCCGCCGTCGACAGATGGATGCAATGGGCGAAAACCGAGGTCGGGCCTGCCAGCCCGAATTTTTCGTAGACCGAAAGATAATCCGCGCAATCCGGGAACGCTTTGCGCACCGCCGCCAATTCCTCGGCGTTCTCGGAAAGATGCGTATGCAGATGAACGCCGGGCGTCTCCGTCAACAGTCGCCCGGCCAGCTCCAATTGCCGCTCGCTGAGGTGAGCGCGAAACGCGGCGTCACCGCATAGCCGAGCCGCCCCTTGCCGTGCCATTGGCGGATCAGCGCGCGGCTTTCCTGATAGCCGGTTTCGGCGGTGTCGGAGATGCCGGCGGGCGCGTTGCGATCCATCAGAACCTTGCCCGACAGGATGCGCATATTGCGCGCCAGGGCCTCTTCGAACAGCGCGTCGGCCGAGACCTTGTGCACCGTCGCGAAGATCAGCGCCGTGGTGGGACCGTTGAGCGAGAAGTTGGTCGAGGAAGAATTGCGCCGCCTCTTGCGCCACATCCTTGTGATGGAAGCGCGCCTCGGCAGGAAAGGTGTAGGTCGAAAGCCATTCGAGCAGGCGCGAACCCGGCGAGGCCACGATGTCGACTTGCGGGTAATGTACATGGGTGTCAATGAAACCGGGAACGATGAAACCGTCGAAGCGCTCGACGCGAACGCCTTCCAGATGCGGCGCCAGTGCTTGCCATGCGCCCGCCTCGACCACATGGCCGTCTTCGACAATCAACACGCCGTCGTCGAACGAGACGGCCGAAGCCGGATCGGCCTGCGGATCGCCCAGCAGATGGAACAACGCGCCGCGATAGGCTTCACGCGGCATCGGGCGCCTCGAGCAGAATGGCTTCGGTCAGCGTGACTTCGGCACAATTGTCACCAGGGCCTTCCCGATCGATCACCAGGAAATCGCTAGGCGCCCCTAGCGCAAGATTGAAATGGTGCCAAGTGCCGCGCGCGAAGTTCACGCCCCCGCGCGCGACAAAGACGCGGATGGCCGCCGGATCGAAGTCGCCTTTCGGCGCTACGACCACGAGATAAGGCCGTCCCGACAGCGGCACAAAGGTCTGGCTGGACAGCGGGTGGTTTTCCATCACGGTGATCCGGAACGGAAATTCGCGCGGCGTTCAACGGAAGATACTAATAACGGGCCGGCCGCCCGCTTCCGCGCAATCGACGCTGCCAAGTCCGTGATAGCGCGCCGTCGCTCCGTAATTAATGGCGTGCGGCTCCATGGCCTCCGTCGCAATAACATCGCCGAACGGCGCGAACGCCGCGCGCGTGAGCGGTTCCGGCTTCAGGATACGCGTCATCGCTTGGCACCCTGCGCGATCCATTGTCCCAGCACGGCGCGTTCCTTGTCGGTCATATGCGTCTCGTTACCGAGCGGCATGGCGTGCGTCGTCACTGCTTGAAGTTCGATGCGCGCGGCGTTCTGCTGCACGACGTCATCGTGTGTGAAGTCGAGGCCCGCGGGCGGCGCCATTATGCCGATATGCTTCGGGGAGGCGCTATCGCACATCACGCAATGCTTGTCGACAAGCGCGCGCACCTCGGAGAACGTCACAGCGGGGCCGGACGCGGCTTGCGGCAGCGCCGCACGCTCGGCCGTGAACAACATGGTACCGATGAAAATCGCCGCCGCCGCCACGGGCAATTCCCACACGAACTTACCTTTGTGCCTGAGATTGAAGAAATGCCGGATCATGAGCCCGCTCACGGATAGCGCCGCCAGAACCAGCCAACTCGCCGCGCCGGAACACAGCATCGGATAATGATTGGAGATCATGATCAGCACGACGGGCAAGGTCATATAGTTGTTGTGCAGTGAGCGTTGCTTGGCTTGCAGGCCCAGTTGCGCTTCGGGCACTTCGCCCCGCAGCATCGCCGTCACTGCTTTTTTCTGGTTCGGGATGATGACGAAGAAGACATTCCCCACCATCGCCGTGCCGATGATCGCGCCGACATGGATGAAGGCGCCGCGACCGCTGAAAATATGCGTCAGCCAATAGGCGCTCGCCACCAGTACGGCAAACCACAACAGGCCGAACGCCACCGCATCGCCGCCGATTTTCGAGCGGCACAATCCGTCATAGACAATCCAGCCGCAAGCGATGAAGGCAAGGCCGATAGCAGTGGCCTCGAAGGGCGTCAGCGTAAGCTTCGAATTGTCGATCAGGAAAATGCTGGCGCCGTAATAATAGACGACGCAGAGCAATAGGAACCCGCTGATCCAGGTGAAATAGGCTTCGTATTTGAACCAATGCAGATGTTCGGGCAGGCGCGCCGGCGCCACGAGATATTTCTGATTGTGATAGAAGCCGCCGCCATGCACCGCCCATAATTCGCCAGCGACGCCATGGGATCCCTCGCCCTGACGAGATCGTTGTCGAGCCAGACGAAATAGAACGAGGCGCCGATCCAGGCGATGGCCGTGATCACATGCAGCCAGCGCAGCGCCAACTCGAGCCAAGGCGCGACATCAATGCTCATGCAATTCCCTGGCGGCGCGCGCGGCGCTCTTGCCTTCGAGCGCCAGAAGAAGCTCCGCCGCCACCGCGATGGCCACGGCCTCCGGCGTTTCGATTTAAGCCCAATGGCACCGATCGGGCAGACGAGCCGCGCGATGGCCTCGGGCGCGATACCGTCCGCGCCAAGGCGGCTGGCAAATCGCGCGCGCTTAGTGGCCGAGCCGATCACGCCGCAATAACGGAAATCACCGCGCGTGAGGATCGCGCGCACCAGCGCGTAATCGAGCGCATGGCTGTGGGTGAAGACGAGATGGAACACATCCGGCGGCAATGGGCTACCGCGGCCTCCGCGTCCGCCGCGAATTCGACGGACAATCCGTCACCGGATTCTCCAGCATACTCCGCGCGCGCGTCGAACCAGCGAAGGGCAAAGGGCAAGCTCGTAGCGATGCGTGCCACCGCCCGGCCGACATGGCCGGCTCCGTAAAGCACGAGGCAAGGCATTTGCGGATTGACGGACTGAACAATGATGAAATCGGGGCTCTCGAAACCAACCGGGCGGCCCATTCTATCGAAAAGCGCGATCATGTCGCGGTCCGGAGGGTCGCGGTCCTCCAGCACGGACTCTCTTGATGGCCCCACCCTCGACCGCCGTTTCGATCAGGTACGGACGACAAGCCGTCTCCGCCGTCCATGCGCTTTCCACGAACTTCAAGTCCAGCCGCTCCAGCACCACGCGCACCTTGCCGCCGCAACATTGGGCCAGCAGCGGGCCTAGTGGATAATCCTGCACCGCGAAGGCATCGCCCGCCTCCAGCATGCGCCGCGCCTGGTTGCGACAAGGAATTCCAGATTGCCGCCGCCGATCGTGCCGTCTGCCCCTCCTGCCAGACCAGCATCTGCGTGCCCGCCTCGCGCGGGGCGGAGCCCTTGACGGCTGCGAGGGTGACAAGCGCGCAAGGCTCGCCCGTCGCCAGTAGTTCCGCCGCGCGCGCCCACAGACTCATGGCAAGGCCTCGACAGCGCTGGCGCAGCTCTTCCACCGCGAACAGGATGCGCTCCGGCGTCGCCGGCGCGTCGAGCTGCGGCACGGCTGTGCTCGCCGACGCTGGCGACCGCGTCGCGGAGCGCATGGAACACCGAGATGGCCAGCATCAGCGGCGGCTCGCCCACCGCCTTGGAGCGATGGACGGTCTCCTCGCGGTTGCGCCGGTCCAGAGCGTCATGTTGAAAGCTGCGGGCGGTCGCTGCAGGCCGGGATCTTGTAGGTGGAGGGCGCATGGGTGGCAGCCGGCCTGGCGCGTCGAACACCAGCTCCTCGGTGGTCAGCCAGCCCATGCCCTGAATGAAGCCGCCTTCGATCTGGCCGAGGTCGATGGCCGGGTTCAGCGAGCGGCCGACAGTCGTGAAGGATGTCGACGCGCACGACCTGTATCTCGCCGGTCAGCGTGTCGATCGACGACCTCGCTGCACGGCCGCGCCGTACGCAAAATAATAGAACGGCCGGCCGCGATGGGTCGCGCGGTCGTAGTGGATCTTCGGCGGTCTTGTAGAAGCCGGTGGCCGACAGCGAGACGCGGCGCGATGGGCCGCATGGGCGAGTTCGCCAGAAACGCAGCGAACGGTGCTTGCCGATCGTACCTCGCCCGGCGCGAAGACGATGATCCGCCGGCCCGCAGCCGAAAGTCTCCGCGGCGCAGCGCCGCCAGGCGGGTTTTGATGTTGCGCGCGGCGTAGCTGCGCCGCCATGCCGTTGAGGTCGGCACCCGCGGAGGCCGCGGTGGCCGAGGTGTTGGGAACCTTGCCGGTGGTGGTGGCCGTGATCTTCACTTGCGCGAGGTCGATCTGGAACTCCTCCGCCACCACCTGGGCCACTTTGATGATACAGGCCCTGGCCCATCTCGGTCCCGCCGTGGTTCAGGTGCACGCTGCCGTCCGTGTAGACATGCACCAGCGCGCCGGCCTGATTGAGGGACGTGGTGGTGAACGAGATGCCGAATTTCACCGGCGTCAGCGCGAGGCCGCGCTTAAGACATCGGCTCGATGCGTTGAAGCGGTGATGGCCTCGCGCCGCGCGG
Source organism: uncultured Acidimicrobiales bacterium (assembly GCA_963839605.1). Lineage (GTDB taxonomy): Bacteria > Actinomycetota > Acidimicrobiia > Acidimicrobiales > UBA8190 > JBEKVE01. The sequence continues at coordinate 152,187 of CAWIWK010000021.1, forward strand.
CATACCCGGCGCTGAGCTCCAGCGCCGTCGACGATTCCGCCGAGATGGTCCCGACCTCCATGCCATAGGGGGTAGCCTGCGGCCGCTGCCGCCTAGAGGTTTCGCTTGCGCACCTCCAGTGGATCCTTGCCCGAGGCGCCAGGCGATCGCGTCGATGACGTGCTCGACGGCCATCATGCCCTGCGGTCCGCCAAAGCCCCGGAAGGCGGTGTTCGAGACGGTGTTCGTGCGGCAGCGGTGCGAGTGATCGGTCGCATTGGGGAGATAGTAGGCGTTGTCGGCAGTGAACATGGCCCGATCGTTCACCGCGCCCGAGAGGTCCGGCCAGAGATGCCGCAGCGCGAGGCGAGGCTGAGGTCGAGCGCCGGCAGCGCCCGCCGGCGTCGAAGCCGACGTCGTAGTCGACCACGAAGTCGTGCCGCTTGCCGGTGAGCACCATGTCGTCGTCGCGGTCGAGGCGCAGCTTCACCGGACGACCGGTCCGCTGCGCGAGCGCCGCGGCGATGCAGGCGATGGGCGCCGCCTGCGTCTCCTTGCCGCCGAACCCACCGCCCAGGCGCCGCACCTCGGTCACGACGGCTGCATCCGGCACGCCCAGGACCTTGGCCACGAGGTGCTGGACCTCGGTGGGTGCCTGCGGTGGAGACTTAGACGTGCATCCCGCGCTCGCTGGCTCGGCCATCGCCACCTGACCCTCGAGGTAGAAATGATCCTGCCCGCCCAGGCAATCCCGCCCCTGAGACGTTCGGCGCGCGGGCCAGAGCCGCCGCGGCGTCGCCCCGGCGCATCGTCTCGCTGTCGACTCGAACGACCGCTGCGCCAGCGCCTCCTCGATGGTGAGGACGGCCGGCAGGTCCAGGTACTCGACCCGGGCCAGGTGCGCCGCCGCGCGCGCCTGGTCCGCGGTCTCGGCTGCGACCGCGAAGAGCGACTGGCCGAAGTACTCGACCGAACCATCGGGCGAACAGCGGGTCGCCCTGCAGGACGGACCACGTCGTTGCGGCCGGAAGGTCGGCGGCCGTCATACGGCCGCCACCCCGGGCGCCGCGGCGGCAGGGCCGAAGGTCGAGCGTCACGACTGCGGGCGTGGGCCCGCTCGGACAGCCGCACGTAAGCATGGAGGAGCCACGGGGTTCGGGAATGTCGTCGACATAGACCGCCTCGCCGGTCACGTGCAAGACGGCGCTGTCGTGGGCGGGGTAGGGCCCTCGCCTTCTCTGCTGTCGGCGGGTGCCGGCGCGCCTCATGGCGACGTCTCGGCGCGGATCGGGGTCGCCTGGGAGCGTCCGCTCGTCTCGAGCTAGGAACTTGCGAAGCAGATTCTTGGCCGCGTGCTCCGATAAGCGGCCGCGCGCGCATGTCGGAGAGGGCGAGAGCCCGGCCTCGAGGACCGGCACGGGCCAGCGAGGGCCGCCTCGTCCCACGTCCGGCCCTCGCAGCGCCTCCTCGCAGCGCCTGGCCGCGCGCTGGGGTCGCTGCCATCCCGCCGAAGCGAGGCGTACGTCATGAACGCGCCCCCCGTCCAGCTCCAGACGGAAGGCGCCGCAGACGGCGGAGATATCCTGGTCGAATCGCTTCGAGACCTTGTAGAGCGGAAGTTGCCACCGCGAGGAGCACAAGGGCAGACGATCCGCTCCATGAACTCGCTCGCACCGGCACCGTCTGACGGTAGCCGAGGAAGAAGTCCTCGAGCGGCACCTCCCGACGACTTCCACCCCGGCGCAACACCAGCGTGGCGCGCGAGCGCGATCAGCGGCGGGCAGCGTGTCGCCGATGGGCGAACCGTTGGCGATGTTGCCGCCGATGGTGCCGAGGTTGCGGACCTGCACCGACCCGATGCGGCGCACCAGCTCGCCGAGATCCGGATGCTGCGCCGCGAGCGCCGCGTGCAGCGTCGGCATAGCGTGGCGGCTGCACCAATCTCGAGGCGGGTCCGGATCGCTCGATGTCCGCGCAGCTCCCGGACCGCTCCCATGTAGATGACGTTCGAGGCCGCGATGCTGTTTGGTGACCCACAGGCCGACGTCGGTGCCGCCGGCGAAAAGGTGGCGTCGGGGTGGTCGTCAAAGCTCCGCCAACTCGTCGGTCGTGCGGGGCGCGAACCAGCGGCGCCCCCCGCTCCAGTTCCAGCGTCGTCCGCCGATCGATGGGCCGGAGCTGCGCCGCAGCGCCTCGCGCGCGAGGGCGGCCTCCGGCCGGCGCTGGCCCGCGCGCAGGCCGCGCCGCCTCGAGATCGGGCCGTAGCCGGTGCAGCGGCAGAGGTTCCCCGCCAGCGCGTCGTCGACGGGCCGCGCGTCGGCGGCGCGCCACGCCCGGTAGTGCGCGAAGAGGCGTCATCACGAAGCCCGGCGTGCAGAAGCCGCACTGGGAGCCGTGCTTGTCCACCATCGCCCGCTGCACCGGATGCAGGCGCCGTCCGGCCGCCTCAGGCTCTCCACCGTGAACAGGGCCTTCCCGTCGAGCATCGGCAGGAACAGGATGCAGGCATTCACCGGCGCGAACGCGACTTGCCGTCGGCGCGAGTCGCCCAGGACCACCGTGCAGGCGCCGCAGTCGCCCTCGGCGCAGCCTTCCTTCGTGCCGGTGCGGCGCGCAGCTGTCGCGCAGCCAGCTCAGCACGGTCAGCGGTCGGGTCGACCGAGCGATCTCGTGGACTCGCCGTCCAGCAGGAATCGCACGGTCGCGGCGCCATGTCAGCTGCCGCGATAGGTCGAATAGGCGAAGGGCTGACCAGCAGCGGCACATGGTAATGCGCCTGCGGGCATCGGCGATGCCGAAGGTGATGCCGCACGGTTTCGAGGAAGGCCGGATCGGGGTAGCGCAACACCTTTGCCGCGAAAATAGGCACCGACCTCGAACGCGAGGATATAACGTCCCCCGCGCATGCGTTTCGCCCGACAAGAAGCGGCTCGGCACAGCGCCCGTCGGCGCCCGTTTCCGCTTCGCTGATCAAGAACCGGCTCGCCCTTGGTTTTCGGCGTAAATCCTCAGGGGTCATGCCGGCGCCGGGGCAGCCATGCGCGGTATCGAGAACATGCGTTGTCAAGCGTCCCGAAATCGGGCACTCCTTCGCGCCATGATTTAAGATCGGGGCAAAGGCCTGTAAAGCGCCTTGTGTACAAACTCGGCCCCGCAAGGCTGGCATTCACACGACGCACGAACCGTGGGAGCACCTTGTCTGCCGACTATCCGCGCAATCTGATCGGTTATGGCGCAAATCCGCCCCATCCGCGCTGGCCGGGCGGCGCACGGCTCGCGCTGCAGTTCGTCCTCAATTACGAGGAAGGCGGCGAGAATTGCCGTGCTCCACCGGAGACAATAGCGCCGAGACCTTCCTCTCCGAGATCGTCACGCCCCGGCGGTCGAAGGCCGCCATATGAGCATGGAACAGATCTACGAATACGGCTCGCGCGCGGGCGTGTGGCGCGTGCTCCGACTGTTCCGCGAACGGGGCGTGCCGCTCACCATCTTCGCCGTCGCCATGGCGCTGGAGCGCCACCCCGATGGCCGAAGCGTTCCTGAACGACGGCCACGAGATCACCTCGCACGGGTATCGCTGGATCAACTACCAGTGGATCGAGGAGGCCATCGAACGCGAGCATATCGCCAAGGCGGTGGAGATCATAACGCGGCTGACCGGTTCGGCGCCGCTCGGCTGGTATACCGGCCGCACCTCGCCCAACACGCGCCGGCTGGTGGCGGAGCATGGCGGTTTTCTCTACGACGCCGACGATTACAGCGACGATCTGCCGTTCTGGGTGAGCGAGGCGGGCAAGCCGCACCTCGTCGTGCCCTACACGCTCGATGCCAACGACATGCGTTTCGCCTCGGCGCAGGGTTTCAATTCCGGCGACCAGTTCTTCGCCTATCTCAAGGATGCTTTCGACACGCTCTACGAAGAGGGCAAAACCGCGCCCAAGATGATGTCGGTCGGTTTACACTGCCGACTTGTCGGGCGGCCGGCACGATTTGCCGCTCTCAAACGTTTTGTGGTATGCCCAGGGGCACGCGGATGTCTGGTTCGCGCGGCGGATCGACATCGCGCGGCATTCGGCGAAGGAGCATCCCTATGGATAAAAGCCTTGCCCGCACCATGCGCCAGAAACCGAGCACCATGGCCAAAGAGGCGTTCCTGGATGTTTACGGCGGCGTCTACGAACACTCGCCGCAATTCGTCGAAGCGGTCTGGTTCAAGGCGGCGGGCGGCGAACTCGATACGCTGCAAGGCTTTGCCGCGGCGTTGCGCGCGGTCGTGGAAGCATCCGGCCCGACGGGACAGTTCAAGCTGATCCACGCCCATCCCGATCTCGCCGGACGATTAAAGCTGTCGGACGAGTCGGCGGCCGAACAGGCTTCCGCCGGGCTCGAACATTGTTCGACCGCCGAGATGGCCGTCCCTTACATCAACGCGTCCTACAAGCAGAAATTCGGCTTTCCCTTCATCAAGGCGGTGCGCGGCTTCACGCGCGAGCAAAATTCTAAACGAATTCCGCCAGCGTATCGGCAACGGGCAAGCGCAGGAATTCGGCACGGCCATCGCCGAGATCCACAAGATCGCCTTTATGCGCCTTTGCGATCTTAGCCGAGGAATAGAGCTTGGACTCGACTGCTGACAATTCAGACAACAATTTGTCATGGCCGGGCGTGACCCGGCCATCCAGCAGGCGAGCATTAGCGAGCCGAAAAAATCTTACGATCACCTGGATGGCCCGCTTTTGCGGGCCATGACAAAGTGGATGTGAATTTCAAATTGAGTGCGGACCCTAGCATGGATATCTCCCTAGGCTGGATCGATCTGGCGGCGCCACGCCTCGGTTCGGAGGTCGTACTCGCCAATGACGAATTCTTCGCCGCCAAGGAAAGGTTGATCGATCCCGCCGAGCCCGTATTCGTTCCCGGCAAATACGACGATCACGGCAAATGGATGGACGGCTGGGAAAGCCGCCGCCGCCGCGTACCAGGTCACGATTGGTGCATCATCCGCCTCGGCAAGCCGGGGCTGGTACGCGGCGTCGAGATCGACACGCGTTTTTTCACCGGCAATTATCCACCCTACGCGTCAATAGACGTTTGCGCGTCCGACGTGCGCCAGCCGGACGATGCGGCTTGGAAGCCGCTGATCGCAAAGACGCCGCTTCAAGGCGACAGCCGCATGCCGCTTGCGGTTGCGACGGAAGCGCCTGTCACCCATCTGCGCCTCAACATCTTCCCCGATGGCGGCGTGGCGCGATTACGCGTCTGGGGTCAGATCGCCAAGACATTCGCACCAGACGAACGCATCGACCTCGCGGCGATGGAGAACGGCGCCCTGCCCGTCACCTGCAATGACGAGCATTTCGGCAAACTCGCGAACATGACGGCGCCCGGCAAGGCGAAGGACATGGGCGACGGATGGGAAACACGCCGCCGCCGCGAGCCCGGCCATGACTGGGCGATTATCCGGCTCGCTGCGCCGGGCGTGATCGAGAAGTTCGTGGTGGACACGAACCACTTCAAAGGCAATTATCCCGACCGCTGCTTCATCCAGGGCGCGCCCGGCGACGCTTCGCTCGCCAATGCCGAGACCTGGCCTGTGATTCTTCCCGAGCAGAAACTTTCCGCCGACAGCGAGCACATCTTCGAGAAAGAGATCGCCGCGCACGGGCCGGTGGGGCTTGTCCGCCTCAATATCGTTCCCGACGGCGGGATCGCCCGGCTGCGCGCGTTCGGGCGGGTCGCCTAAACCACCCGCCCGAGAATCACATCGCGCGGCGCCGGCGGCGTATCCGAAATCTCGATCGACAGAATCAGGGCGTCCGCCGCGCGCGCGGCCGCCGCTTCGTCGGCCGCGTGGATGACGGCGATGGTCTCGCCGGCTTCGAGCTTGCTCCCCACCGGCCGGAATTGCGAAAACCCGACCCTGAGATCGATCATGTCGCTTGTCTTGCGCCGCCCGCCGCCGAGATCGATCAGTGCCACGCCGATCTCGCGCGTGTTCATACCGGCGATTATGCCCGCCCGCGGCGCCGTGAACGGCCGCACCACCGGCGCACGCTCGAGATAGACATCAGCCTTCTCCACGAAGTCGGCCGGCCCACCAAGGACGGACACCATGCGGCCGAAGACTTCCACCGCCGCCCCCGAAACAAGGGCAGCTTCGGCCTTGGCACGACCTTCCTCCGGCGTGGTCGCGAGCTTGCCGAGCACCAGCATTTCGCCCGCCAGTGCTATCGTCACGTCATGTAGACGCTGCTCACGGGCTTTGCCGGTGAGAAAATCGACAGCTTCCGCCACTTCCAACGTGTGTCCGGCTGTCCACCCCAGCACTTCATTCATATCGCTGATGAGTGCGGTGGCATTCAGCCCCGCTCCCTTGGCGATTTCCACAATACTTTCCGCAAGTTCGTGCGCACTCTTGAAATCCGGCATGAAAGCGCCCGAGCCGCATTTCACATCCATCGCCAAGCCATTCAGCCCCGCCGCCAGTTTCTTCGACAGAATGGAAGCACAGATCAGCGGAATGGACTCCACCGTTCCCGTGACGTCGCGCACCGCATAGAAGCGCTTGTCCGCCGGGGCGAGGTCTGCCGTCTGGCCGATGATGGCGCAGCCCACCTGCCGCACGACGCGCTCGAAGGTTTGAAGGTCCGGCTGGGCGGCATAGCCCGGGATGGCCCCGAGCTTGTCGAGCGTGCCGCCGGTGTGACCGAGCCCGCGACCCGAGATCATGGGCACATAACCGCCGCAGGCCGCCACGACCGGCGCCAGCATCAAGCTAACCTTGTCGCCGACCCCGCCGGTCGAGTGCTTATCGAGCACCGGGCCGGGCACGCCCTGCCAATGCAACACGGTTCCCGAGCGGGTCATCGCCTTGGTCAGCGCCACGCGTTCGCCTTGCGCCATGCCGCGGAAGAACACCGCCATAGCGAAGGCCGAGATTTGCGCTTCTGTCACCGTGCCGTCGGTCATGCCGCGCACCAGGAACGCGATCTCGTCTTCGCCGAGCGCGGCACCGTCGCGTTTCTTGCGGATGATTTCCTGGGGAAGCATGCCTGGGATCCGGTGGAGGCGGGACGGAGCCTGACCATGACAAGCGCAGGAAGGCAAGCGCTTCGGGAGCGCTGCCGTCACGTCGCGATGTCGAAAGCTATCTCGGCTTGCGGCGGCTATGAATTTGCTCGTCAATCTCCAGCACGGCCGCGCCGACACCGGCAAAGACAAGCAGCGTATCGCTTGAGGATTCGGGATCGTCAAACCGAAAATAGATGTCAGCCGCCCGTCATCGCCGGCCATCGGGACGGGCGGGCGGACCGATTTCGACCGACCGGTTGGCCAAGTATAGCGACCGCGCAGAATTGGAACGAGCGCGAACGAACGACTTCATAGTAGGTTACGCGCAAAAAGCGGCTCACATTATCGTCGCCGACCTGGCTGAGGCGCTTGTTGGTGAGGTCCATTCCGTAGAGCACCACATATGCACGCCGAACAGGCTGAAATGGTAGTCTTTTTCTTCCGGCAAGACGTCGATCAGGAAGATATAGCCGAGAATTGATCTCACGCTTGTCGGGCGAAAATCGCGCCGGCGCGGAAAGTCGTTATCGCCCGCAAGATCCTGGCAATATTGCGCTGCACGCGCGATACCTGCTAAATCGGCTTCTCGAAAAGGGGTTCGAAATCCATTGGAGAAACCTCCGCCACCAGGATGTGCCAAAATCTCTAAGGCCGTCTTAATTAATGGCGCATGCTCCGGCTCCGCACAACCATTAGTTTTAACGGGATATTGCATGTACCGGCTGTTGCGGCGCCGCATTCAAGGCTTTGGGGGCACATGCCTAGTATCGAACGAGAAGGGATAAAGCTCGCCGAAGGTCAGCGTGCGGCGCAAACCCGCATCGTCGCAGAGATAGACCGGCACGTCGTCGCCTGAGAATTCGCGCAGCTTCTGGCGGCAGCCGCCGCAGGGCGTACGGTTTCGTTGCCCGGCCCCATCACCAGGATTTCGGCGATGCGCTGCTCACCGTCTGCGATCATGACGGCGATAGCCGAAGCCTCGGCGCAAGTGCCCTGCGGGTAGGCGGCATTCTCGACATTGCAGCCGGCGTAGAACTTGCCGTTCGCGCCCTCGCACCACCGCTCCGACCATATAGCCGGAATAGGGCGCATAGGCGTGCGCGCGCACCTGCCGCGCCAAGGCGAGCATTTCGTCGCTAGGCCCCATAGGGGATCCAGACGTTTTTCACCTGCGTCGCGCGGCGCAGGAATTCCCGCCCCTCGCCCGCCGGGCCGGACCAGTCGACCGCACCGCCGATCCAAGTGCGTTTCAGATCATGGGCCGAGGATTCTTCGATCTTTTTGCCGTTCGCGCCGAAATACCAAATCGCTCCGACGCCGTCATGCTCGGCGAGCACTTGCGCCAGGCTCGTCGCGCGCGCCGGTGACGATGTTCACGACACCAACCGGTATGTCGGACGTTTCGAGCACGGAATAGAAATCCGTCGCGGATAGCGGATGGCGTTCCGAAGGCACGATCACCACGCGATTGCCCATAGCTACGGCGGGCGCCCAGAGCGATGTGAAAGCCAAGAGCGGCGCTTCGTCGGGGCACCCGATGCCGATCACGCCTTGCGGCTCGTTCATCGCCAGCACCACGCCGCGCAAAGGCGGATTGTGGACCGCGCCGTCGAACTTGTCGGCCCAGGCGGCATAGAGGAATAGCCGTTCGATCGCAGCTTGCACTTCGCGCGCCGCGGCGGCTTTGCCGGAGCCCGTCATGACGCGTAATCGCGCGGCGAATTCTCCCGCGCGGGCGGAAAGGTTCTCTGCACAATAATAAAGAATCTGCGCGCGGGCATGGCCGGACGTGTTCGCCCAGCTTTCCGCTTTCGCCGCCGCTTCGACGGCATTGCGAATGTCCTTGCGATTACCCTCGCCGACATGGCCGATGAAATCGCCCGCTTGCGAGACGATGGCACGGCTGTAGCCGCCGTCTGGCCGCGCCTGCTTGCCGCCGATGAAGAGCTTGGCGGTGCGGTCGATTACGAAAGCGTCTTCGATGGTGATGACTGGCGCAGGCACGCTCGGTTCTGCCGCAGCCTTCTTCGGCGCGTGATCCTTGGGCTTCAGATATTCGATGAGGCCCTCGCGGCCGCCTTCGCGTCCGAAACCGGATTCGCGGTAGCCGCCGAAGCCCGCCGCGGCATCGAACTGGTTGGTGCAATTCACCCACACCACGCCCGCCTTGACCTTTGGCGCCAGATCGAGCGCGACATTGATATCCTCGCTCCAGATGCTTGCGGCGAGGCCATAGCGCGTGTTGTTGGCGAGCGCGACCGCTTCCGACGGCGTGCGGAACGTCATCGACACCAGTACCGGGCCGAAAATCTCGTCCTGCGCCACACTGGAGGACGGCTCTACATTTGTGAGAAGCGTCGGCGGATAGAAACAACCTTCGGGGCATTTCGCGGCGGGCTGATGGAGCGAGGCGCCTTCGGCAACACCCTGCTTCACCTTCGCCTCGATCTGGGCGCGCTGTTTCGGCGAAACGATGGCGCCGATATCGGTGACCTTGTCCAGCGGATCGCCGACGTGCAGATTCTCCATCCGCGCGCGCAATTTCGCGATGAACCTTTCGGCCACGCTTTCCTGCACCAACAGCCGCGAGCCGGCGCAGCACACTTGGCCCTGGTTGAACCAGATCGCATCCACTGCGCCTTCGACGGCGGCGTCAAGATCGGCATCCTCGAACACGACAAACGGCGATTTGCCGCCGAGTTCCAGCGTCAGCTTCTTGCCTGTGCCCGCGGTGGCGAGGCGGATGGCGCGGCCAACTTCGGTGGACCCGGTGAAGGCGATCTTGTCGATATCCGGATGTTCCACCACCGCGCGGCCGGTTTCTCCCGCTCCTGTGACGATGTTCACAACCCCCGGCGGCAGGCGAGCTTCGCCGCAAATCTCCGCGAACAGCAATGCCGTGAGCGAAGTATCCTCAGCGGGCTTCAGCACCACCGTGTTGCCGCAGGCGAGTGCCGGTGCGATCTTCCACGCCAGCATCAGCAGCGGGAAATTCCACGGGATCACCTGCCCTACCACGCCAAGCGGCTCGTAGTCGTGGAACTCGCTGGCCAGCAACTGCGCCCAGCCGGCGTGATGATAGAAATGCCGCGCCACCAGCGGAATATCGATGTCCCGCGTTTCGCGGATCGGTTTGCCGTTGTCCAGCGTCTCGAGCACGGCGAAGAGCCGCGAATGTTTTTGCACCAGCCGCGCCAGCGCATAGAGAGTGCGAGCGCGTGCATGGCCAGCATAGCTTCGCCCAGCCCGGCTGCGCGGCGCGCGCCGCCTTCACCGCCGCGTCAACATCGGCGGCCGTTGCTTCGCGAGCGTGGCGAGTTTCTTCCCCGTTGCCGGATTGAAGCTGTCGAATGTGGCGCCGTGGCCCTCCACCCATTCGCCGTCGATGAACAGGCCGAAGGTGCGGTCATGTTTGTCGAGCCAGGCCTGCGCCGGCGCATCGCTTTCAGGCGCCGGGCCGTATTCCATCGTTTCAGAATTTGCACCACGCTTGCCATGATCAGCCCATCGGATGGCGGTGCGCGGAGGAATAGCGCCCGCTCGTGAAATGCTCCAATTGCCGTTCGATGTCGGTGAGCAGGCTGGACGCGCCGAGACGGAACAGGTCCGGCTTCAGCCAGTCATTGCCCAGCTCTTCCTTCATCACGAATTCGTAGTTCATCGCGTCTTTCGCCGTGGAAATTCCGCCCGCCGGTTTGAAGCCGATCTTGCGGCCGGTCATCTCGTGCCAGGTGCGGATCATCCGTACCATGATCAATGCGAAAGACAGCGTCGCGTTGGTCGCTTCCTTGCCGGTCGAAGTTTTCACGAAATCCGCGCCGCCCATCATGCAGGCGAGCGACGCCTTGCCGACATTGACCAGCGTGCCGAGATCGCCCGCCCCGATGATCGCTTTCACATGGGCCGAACCGCACGCCTCGCGGAACAGCTTCATCTCGTCATAGACGGCGCGGTAATTTCCGGTCAGCACATGCGAGCGGTCGATCACGATGTCAATCTCGCGCGCGCCTTCGGCGAGCGAGGCCTCAATCTCCTTGATGCGCAACGGCAGCGGCGACAGCCCGGCGGGAAAGCCGGTCGACACTGCGGCGACGGGGATGTTCGTGCCCCGCAGCGCGTCGACCGCATGGGGCACCATCGCATGATAGACGCACACCGCACCGGTGGTGATCGGGCCGACGCCAATCGCATCCAGCAAATCCTGCCGCACCGGCTGTTTCGCCTTGGCGCAAAGCCGGTGCACGCGGCCCGGCGTGTCGTCGCCCGAAAGCGTGGTGAGATCGATGCATTGAACGGCGCGCAGCAGCCAGGCGGCTTGCCACTCTTTCTTCACCGTGCGCCGGCCCGGCAGCGACGCTACGCGTCGTTCGGCCGCGCTACGATTGACGCGCACCTGTTCGATCAACTCGGCATCGAAGGCCACGATCGGATTGCGGGCGTCGTCGACTGGCTCTTGTCTTGGCGCGATGGGCTGAACGTTCGACATGGCGCGGACGGTTTCACCGACCAATATGCAAGTCAAGCGAAGCGCGTGTCCGGCCTATTTCGTGCCGAACATGCGGTCGCCCGCGTCGCCGAGGCCCGGCACGATATAGCCGCGCTCGTTCAGATGGCTGTCGATCGCCGCCGTCCAGATATGCACGTCGGGATGGACTTGCAGGAAATGGCGTATGCCTTCCGGCGCGGCGAGCAGGCACATCAGGCGCAGCGTCTTCACGCCGCGCTCTTTGAGTTTCGTCACCGCCGCGACGGCGGAATTGCCGGTCGCCAGCATCGGATCCATCACGATCACCAGCCGCTCGGCCACGTCTTCCGGCGCCTTGAAATAATACTCGATGCTCTGCAGCGTCTCGTGGTCGCGATAGAGCCCGATGAAGGCGACGCGCGCCGAGGGGATGAGATTCAGCATGCCGTCGAGGAATGCCATGCCGGCGCGCAGGATGGGGGCGAAGACCAGTTTCTTGCCGGCCAGGGCGGGCGCCTTCATTTTTGCGAGCGGCGTTTCGATCTCGATCTCTTCCAGCGGCAATTCGCGCGTGACCTCGTAGCAGATCAGCATGCCGATTTCGTTCAGAAGTTCGCGGAAATGTTTGGTCGAGGCGGTCTTGTCCCGCATCAAGGTGAGCTTGTGCTGCACCAGTGGATGATCGACGACGGTGACACCTTCCATGGCTGCCCTCCACGTTGCGCGTGGCAGTTAGGAACAAGCGCGCGACGGGCGCAAGCGGCGATTTGGCTTACCGCACTTTTCCGGCCGCGCTTTCCAGCACCACGTCGGAGAGTACGGCGGTATCTGCCGTCACCGGCTGGTGCGAGCAGAAGCCGATACCGGCGTAGAACGGCGCGGTCAGGTGCAACATCACCGGCGCGCCGAACTGGTGCATCCGTTCGCCGAACAGACTGACGAACAGCGCGAACTGGTCGCCCTTTTTCTCGATGCCGATGCGCTGGGCGATGGCGGTGACGAGGCTGTCGGGGCTCTTGCCGCCGGGAAGCCCGCCGCGGCTGCCGATGCGATATTCCATGTCCCACACGCGTGCACCCTTCGTCGGGCGGATCGCGATATGGATCATCCCCCCGCCGTGCAGCGCCACGATGGCCTCGGGCGAATCGTCGTCGAGAGTTCTGGCGGATGACGAGCACCGCTTTGCGGTCGCCATAGCCGTTCGGATCGGGATAAGCGACGCTGGCCGCCAGCGACACATCGCCCGACAGTTTTTTCCAGAGATAGCGGAACTCGTCGCGCGTGTACCAGACATTATAGCCGGCCGAAGTGATCGTATAAGCGCGGGTCTGCGGATCGTAGCTCGCGCTGCCGGGCACCAGCGCCGCGCCGATGTCGGACTGGCCGTCGAAAATGCCGATGGGCGTGTCGAAATTCACGCTCGGGCGATGGAAATCTGGCGGCGGGGCAACCTGATTATGCGTCGCCGATCCCGGCAGCGACCAATCGGGTGGCACGGGCGCGGCTGGCGTCTGCGCTAAAGCGGGCGCGCAGAGCAGCAGACTAAGCAACAGACGTTTCACGTTTCGGCCTCCAGCCGGTCATAACCTTTGACGCGATAGATCGCGGCGGAGGCGATCCAGCACACAACGAATAATCCCACGATCACGAACCCGAGCGTACCGAAATTATCGTTCAGCGCGCCGATACCGCTCCAGAACGCGCCTTTGAGCGCCAGCTTGCAGCCGATCAGTCCCAGCGCCTCGATCCCGCCGATCAACAGCGCCACCAACGCCGACACAAGCGTGATCGCCATGTTGTAATAGAGTTTGCGCAGTGGCTTCAAGAACGCCCAGCCATAGGCGCCGAGCATCAAAATCCCGTCGGCCGTGTCGATCAACGACATGCCCGCCGCGAACAGCGCCGGAAACACCATGATCGACCACAGCGGCAGCCCATGCGTCGCCTGCGCCGCCGAAATGCCGAGCAGCGCGATCTCGCTTGCCGTGTCGAAGCCGAGGCCGAAGAGAAATCCCAGCGGATACATCCCGGCGCTCGAGCGCACCATGCGGAACAACGGGCGCAGCAAACGCGCCAAGAGGCCGCGCCCGGCCAGCAGCATGTCGAGGTCTTCCTCGACATAAGGCGCGCCCGCTTTCACGCGCCGGAAGGTCGCGTAGATCGTGCCGAGAATGGCAAGATTTATCGCCGCGATGGCGAGCAGGAAACCGGCCGAAACCAGCGTGCCCACGACGCCGCCGATATTCTGGAAGGCGGTGAATTGGCTGCGGAAAGCGCTCGCCGTCGCCGCGATCGCCAGCGACGCCAGCACCACGACCGACGAATGGCCTAGCGAGAAGAACAGCCCGGTGCCAACCGGGCGTTTGCCCTCCTGCATCAGCTTGCGCGTGACGTTGTCGATGGCGGCTATGTGGTCGGCGTCGACCGCATGGCGCAGTCCCAGGCCATAGGCGAGCAAGTGCCGTGCCGAGCAGAATGGGATAGGCATGGAAGGCCGCGAAGGCCAACACCCAGGCGGCGATGTTACCGAGGATCACGAACGCGAAGGCGCCGCCGATCCGCGCGGAAAGCGCGCCCGCCTTGTCGTCGAAAATCCTCGATATCGTACGGCCCATGACTGCTCCGGACGGAAATCCGATCTTTACCGCAAATCGTCATACCGGCAACACGCCAGAGCGCCATCCGCATTAATGCCTATCTCCAATGGGGAATTTGTCGCGGGCGGTTGGCTGGCGGGTAGGCTTGTTATCGACGTGCAACCGCCGGACGCGGCCTAGTTAATGGGAGAGTTCCGCCGGGCGGGAATTTGCGAGCCATTCGGCAGACTTCTCCTCTATCCAACGGGCCGCACTTAATCTGCGCACAAAACGCCCGACCTTCTCACGACGGCCATCCGGCCAAATCACCAGCACATGATATTCCCGCCTCATAATACTCTTGCGGGCCAAGAATATCGGCCTGCCGATGCCAAAACGAGCCTCGCAGCTTTCCACCAAAGTTTCCGACAAGATTTTCCCCTTGCGTACAGATTACGGAGCCGCGTCCCGCCGCACGCCGTATCGGCTTTCACGCAGCCACCGGCTTGTCGCTCCAATCATGGTGTCGACGCCCCTTAGGAACAGCCAAATCGGGAGCACGAGTGCCAACTCCGCTTCGAACGTCCAAATGAGCATGGCGTGGTCGAACCGGATTTGCGGTTTTCCCCACAAGCAGACGATTCCCAGAAGCCAGAAATAAAGAGCAGCGGCGGCGACGATCAGCGCGATCAGCATGGCCGCCTTCTCCGCCATGGCCAAACGATGCAATTTGAACGAGGGCGCGCCTGTAACCGACGGCAGGCTCGGCACATAGGCAGCGAGGGTCGGGGATATATCCCAGCAACGCGGGAAGGCGTGGCTTCGCGCGTAGCATCGCCATTGCCTAACGGCCGATTCTCCCAGCCTGCAAATGTTTACGAGAACCTCGCGCGTGGATTCCGGCACTGGACGCCTGGAACGTGTAACTGACAGCTGCATCCCGGCCCTCCGCGTTCTCCATCCTCGTGAGGTAAAACGTGGAATGGATAATTCGGTTCCCTAGACGGGCATTTCCCGAATGTCCGATCTGGGAGCATCGGACGCGCATACCAACATGGGCTTTTGCGCAATTCCCTGTTTGGCAAGGCGGAACCCAATGCAACCCGCTGACATACCGAAGAAATCGGCACCAAGCCGATAGCCAAATAAATCTCAGCAATGCGGGATCAAATGGGGCCGCACCGCGTTGTTCTCTCGGGCGTATCATGTCCGCGCGAAGGAGATGGAAATGCAGGGTTATGGCTTGGTTTTTGCGATCGAACAGCCGCCAATGCGGCGCCGCCGTGCCTCCATTATCGGATATCAGGGCTGGCTCGCATTAGCGGCCGTCAGCGTCGTTACCGGCGCCGTTCTAGGCTTCGTGCTTTAGGGAAACCGCGCAGAGTGGAAAACGTGTTTCGCTCGTCGCCCAACCGGCGACGCGCAGGGAACTTCCAATAGCGAGAAACCGTGGTCAGCGAATTTGTCGGCGATATTTTGGAAATACGCCAGCGCTTGCGCGAAGAGGTCGCTGAAGGCGCAATCGCGAGCAGCGTGCACGCCGAACATGTCATCAGACTGCTCAACGAAGTCCTGGCGGTAGAACTCATTTGCGTCTTGTGCTTCAAACGCCGCGACAGCGCGATCAAAGAATCGCATGCCGATTTTGCCTCTCATGAGTTTCTGCAACGCCTGAGGGATGAAGAACCGGACGTCGAGCACATCGCGGAACGCATCATTCAGCTGGGAGGCAAGCCGAATTTCAATTCCGAAATCGTCGTGAAACGCCGCGACATGGAACACGCACCAAGCAAGTCCATGCGCGTCCTGCTCAAAGAGGATCTTACCGCGGAGCGGATTGCCGTCGCCACGTACATGGATATCGCCTGCTGGCTAAGAGACAAAGACCCGCCGAGCAGGCTTGTTATGGAGAAAATTATCAAAACGGAAGATCAACGCGTCGAATATCTGACGACTTTGCTAGGGCATATTAGCGAGTGAAAGACGCACACGCCGTCTCGCGCGATGTAGGCTTGGCACAAGTACTCTCCGATACGTAAAACGCTTTTGCGCAAAGCAAGTTCCTAGGTGATCGCGTTTTTTAGGCTCGCGGAAACGGCGTGGCTGTCGGAACAACTCCTTTTGCTTTTCCGTTATTTGTCGTCTCAACAGGAGATGACAATGCGCACAAAAAATATGGCCATCGTGGCGACACTGAGTTTGTTTCTGGCCGCGTGCGGCACTTCACCAGGAGATCGAGCGGTGAGCGGCGGCTTGTTGGGAGCGGGCGCTGGCGCGGCCATAGGTGCCGTCACCGGCAATCCTGCCGCCGGTGCAGCCATAGGCGGCGTTGCCGGTGCGGTTGTCGGCGCAGCGACGGATCCGTGCGATCTCGATCTCGGCAAACCTTTTTGGAAAGATCATGGCGGACGGCGCGGCTATGAAGAGCGCTGCGGCCATCCTCCGCCGGACGCACACTGATCGTAACCAGCCCCGACGAAGCGGTTGATCGACCCATCCGCAGCCGTAATGGCAGCAACCGGCAAGTCTGCCGCGCGTTATTTATCCGAGCGGATTTGTCGCTTGCTGTTATGGAGTGAGACATGAGAAAAATCTCACTGATTGCTACGTCCGCGGTCGCATTGTTGACGGCGGGATGCGCCTACCATGAGCATTATGGACCGGCTTACGCGGATTACGACGGATACTATGACGGATATTACGGACCCTATGTCGGCGGCTATTGGGGCACGGATGGCTTCTTCTATTATTCCGACGGTCATGGCGGACACCTGCGCGACGATGCACATCATTTCCGCCGCGAACAGTTCGAGCATGGCAGCCCGTTTCACGCCGACCACAACCCGGATGGCGACAGCCATTGACGGCGCCGACGCGTCTGGCTCTGCAGCGCACAGCCAGACGCGTCGCAAAAAGCTCGAAGCCTGACGGCTGAACCGGTTCGGCCTTCAGCGGGGTGGGAGTGTTCTACTTTACAGCCAGTTTATGGAAATCAGCGCAAACCCTACGACGGTAAGAATGACCGTGAAGGCGAGGATACTGCAGGCACAGCGCGATAACATCCGCAGCCTTGCCTCATGGGCATCCAGATCAATCGCACCATGCTCAACGGTTTGTTTGTTGCTGTTGACAGTGATGTAAGTCATCTCAGTTCCCCGTATGCCACGCTAGGGTAAAGGCTCCATCACCCTGCAACGGTTACGAGACGCCATTGTTCCGCCAAAGACGAAAGATTTGTCAATACCAGACGGCGCTACGGAGTTTGCGGGAAGTGGTGGAATTGGTCGCCGTTAATGAATAGGGTATCGCCCGGTTCACACGCTCAAAAGGGTTCCTCCTTGTCCTCCTCGTCGGCGGTCCCGCACCAGCTTGTTCCGCTTTACCAGCGCTATACCGCGGTGCGGCGGGACAGCGAGCAATTGGTCCAGCCTTTGTCTGTCGAGGACCAGGGCCTGCAATCCATGCCTGATGCCAGTCCCGCCAAATGGCACCTGGCGCATACGACGTGGTTCTTCGAACGCATGGTCCTCCCGCAGTTGGATGGGTACCGGCCCTTTGACGAGGATTACGACCGGCTGTTCAACTCTTATTATCTTGCGGCCGGCATGCCGGTGGAGCGCTCGGCGCGCGGGCTCTTATCGCGTCCCAGCGTCGCCGAAATCAGAGATTATCGCCGCCATGTGGATGCGGCGATGCTGCAGGCATGCGAACAGCCGAATTTGGCGGAACTCATACTGCTGGGACTCCATCATGAGCAACAACATCAAGAGCTGATTCTGACGGACGTCAAACACGCCCTGTTTGCGAACCCGCTTCTGCCCTCTTACGCCCCCGCCGCGACTTATCCGATTCAAGACGTGCTCCCAATTCAATGGCTGGAACGATCGGCCAGCGTGGCGACGATCGGACACAAGGGCGGCGGCTTTGCCTTCGATAACGAAGGCCCTCAACACTTCGTCGTATTACGTCCCTTTCGGTTGGCCTCGCGGCTTGTGAGTTGCGGCGAATATCTCGCTTTCATGGAAGACGGCGGTTACAAGCGGCCCGAATTCTGGCTGTCGGACGGCTGGGCGCTGGCACAAGCACAGAATTGGACGGCCCCGCTTTATTGGCTGCCCGGCGAGAAGTGGTCCATCTACACGCTGCAAGGCGTGCGGCGGCTCGATCCGAACGAACCCGTCGTGCATGTCAGCTTTTTCGAAGCGGCGGCTTATGCCGCTTGGGCCGGAAAGCGTCTGCCCACTGAATTCGAATGGGAAGCGGTGGCATCGGAGGGCCCAGTGGCCGGAAGTTTTCTCGACCTCGATTATCTGCATCCGCGCGCGGCGCTGCCCGGCCGGACGCATATGTTCGGCGACGCCTGGGCTATGGACGCGTTCTTCCTACGATCCTTATCCGGGCTATCGGCCTTTGCGGGACTTGCCGCCGAATACAACGGCAAATTCATGGTTGGTCAAATGGTCTTGCGCGGCGGCTCATGCGCCACGCCGGAAGGCCATATACGATCCACCTATCGCAATTTCTTTCCGCCTCCGGCGCGGTGGCAATTCAGCGGCATCCGGCTCGCGGAGGACGCATGAGCGAATTGCGCGTTCTGCCTCAGCCGCAACCCTTCGACGGATCGAGCGCGTTTGCGCACGCATTGCTCGCCGGCCTCACAGCCGCCCCCAAATGCACGCCGAGCAAATATTTCTACGATATGGCGGGCTCGCTGCTGTTCGACCGGATATGCGAATTGCCGGAATATTATCCGACACGCACCGAATTGGCCCTCTTGCGCAATCATGCGTCCGAGATCGCGCAATGGATGGGACCCGAAATAACCCTGATCGAGTTCGGGGCCGGTGCGCTACGCAAGGTCAGCACCTTACTGGATGCCTTGGAACGGCCCGCCGTTTATGTGCCGGTCGATATTTCGGGAGAATATTTGTGGCGTGTGGCGGGCGAACTTAGACGGGCGCATCACGGCTTGGCGGTTCATCCGGTGGTCGCCGATTTCACCAGGCCTTTCCCGTTGCCGTCCGAGATCGCTGGCGCACGCCGTATCGGATTTTTCCGGGTTCCACGATCGGAAATCTGGATCCCGCCGAAGCGCGCACGTTTCTACACAATGCGGCCGCGCTCCTGGCCGGCGGCGGCTTGCTAGTGGGCGTCGATTTGGTGAAGGATCCCGCCATTCTCCATCGTGCTTACAACGACGCCGAAGGTGTCACGGAAGCCTTCAACAAGAATCTCCTGGTGCGGGCCAATCACGAATTGAGCGCGAATATCGATCTGAACGCGTTCGCCCATTACGCTTTCTACCAACCACTGAATCAGCGGATCGAAATGCACCTGCTGAGCCTGAAGCGTCAGGAATATCGCATCGCAGGGCAAGACGTGCATTTCAACGAAGGCGAGACGGTTCGAACGGAGATATCGCACAAATACACGGTGGACGGTTTCGCACGCTCGCGGCGCAGGCGGGCTTGCGGCCGCGCGCCGTTTGGTGCGATGCGGAACGCCTGTTCAGCTTGCACTGGCTGGAAGCCGCGGATAACGCTTCTCAAGCCTTGGGGTCGACCGCATCGGCAAGTTTGTTCCTTGCACGCGGAGGCAAGATTTTGAGAACCAGGACGAGGCCCGAGAAAACCAGACAGATCCCGTTGGTCGCGATAAGAGGCCATTGATCCAGCAGCACGCCATAGGCAAGCCAGAGTGCAAAGGCCGAAACCGTCAAGCCGTACATGGTCGCCGAAACATCCTTGGCTTTTCTTGTCTTGAGGATCTTCCAGGCCTGCGGGGAGAAACTTGCCGTCGATAGAATCGTTGCGCAGGCTCCCACAAGAGTTGCGATCGTCATCACCCTGCCCTGCCGACCATCGCTATCGTCACAATCCTGAACTCGAACGGAATTGAAGACCGCCACCGCTGGTGTCTGGCCGGATCATGCGCCCGCTATCGCCTTAGCATCGCGGGCTTGAACCGGCACGGCAACGCCCAGCACGACCTTGATGTGAGTAAGACCTCCGTTGCTTTCCAGCGGAATAGGTTTGGCCGTGTCGTGCGGCTTGCCGTCGACGATCAGTTCGGCAATACCCCGATTGATGCGGCTAGGGTTTTCAACTTTGATTTCATAGATCGTGCCGTTGCGATTTAACCTGGCTTCAAACCCCGGCCAATTCGAAGGAATGCAAGGATCGATAATCAGAGCCGCGCCATGGACGCGCAATCCGAGAATCCTTTCCATTCCGACGCGGTACGTCCAACCGGCGGAGCCGGTATACCAGCTCCACCCGCCGCGCCCAACATTGGGCATCGTGGAATAGATATCGCCGCTCGTCACATAAGGTTCGAGTTTGTATCGTTCGGCTTGCGTACGGCTTTGCGTATGCGTGATCGGGTTCAGCATGGCGAATACCTCGGCTGCTTTGTCGCCGTTTCCGAGCATAGCGAAGGCCATCGCAGTCCACGCCGCAGCATGGGTATACTGGCCGCCATTCTCGCGGATGCCGGCGGGATAGCCCTTTATATAACCGGGATCGCGATCGGTCTGGTCGAACGGCGGCGCGAAAAGGCACGTCAGGTGGTCTTCGGCGCGCACCAGATATTTGTCGAGCGCCTCCATGGCTCGCGCCGAGCGGTCCGGCCGCGCCGCGCCGGAAATGACGCTCCAGGACTGGGAAATGGAATTGATCCGGCATTCCCGGTTGGACGCCGATCCCAAAACGCTGCCGTCGTCGAAATAGGCGCGCAAATACCAATCTCCGTCCCAGCCGCGCTCTTCCAGGGCGTCCTTCAGGGTCGCCATATGGACGATCCAGTTTGCCCAGCGCTCGCCGTCTTGACGCGCCTCCGCGATTTTGGTGAACCGCTCGAGCACCGCATATAGGAACCAACCCAACCAGATGCTCTCGCCCTCGCCCTGGGCGCCGACCCTGTTCATGCCGTCGTTCCAGTCGCCCGTGCCCATCAAGGGAAGGCCATGGCTGCCGAGCTTAAGGCTTTCATCCAGCGCCAACGCACAATGTTCGTAGAGGCCGGCGGATTGCGTAGAGATTGTCGGCTGCGAGAAAGAGTCCGCATGTCCGTCGGGAATAGGTGCGGCTTCCAAAAATGGCAATTGCACGTCGAGGATGGCCGCGTCTGCCGTCACCTCGATATAGTGCGCGACGACGAAGGCAAGCCAGGCCATGTCGTCCTTGATATGCGTTCGAATGCCCTTGCCGGTTTCCGGCAGCCACCAATGCTGTACATCGCCTTCGAGAAACTGACGCCCGGCGGCGCGCAGAATGTGTTCGCGGGCAAGTTCCGGCGCCGTCACACAAAGCGCCATTACGTCCTGCAACTGATCGCGAAAGCCAAAGGCGCCGCTAGCCTGATAGAACCCGGCCCGGCCCCATACCCGGCAGGACAGCGTTTGGTAGAGCAGCCAGCGGTTCAGCATCAAATCCATCGACGGATCCGGTGTGGTCACGGTCAACGCACCCAGCGTCCCGTCCCAGAACGCGAGTACCTTGTTCAGTTCCGTGCGCCACTCGGCCGCGCGATAACGCGACACGAGCGCGCGCGATTGATCCCGGTTCGCCCCCTGTCCGAACAGAATCGAAACGTCGTCCTCCTCGCCTGGCTTGAGGAAAATGTCGACCTGAAGCACCGCACAAGGGTCGAGCCCAACGCCTGCCGCTCCTGAAACGGCATTGTTACCGGCTAGCAGCGCAGGACGCTGCATGTCGCCATGGCGGCCGAGAAACTCCGCCCGGTCGCAGGTCCAATCATTCTGCCGGCCGCCCATATCCAGGAACGCCGCGCGCTCGCCAAATTCGGCACGCCAGGGATTTGTTGCAAACAGCGCTCCGCTATCGGCGTCGCGTTCGGTTACGATGAAAGGCGCATTCGCCGCACAGGTTCGTCCCCAGCGTCCATTCCGCGTAGGCCGTCACCTTAAGGCGCCGGGCGCGGCCCGAGCGGTTGACGATCTTCAGATTGGATATCTTGACCGGGTCTTTCAAGGCAACGAATTGTACCAGCTCGACGGCGATACCGCGGGATTCGTATTGAATTTCGAGTAACCCTGGCCGTGGCGCGCGACATAAGTTCCCTCGTTATCGCGGATCGGCGACGCCGTCGGCGACCACACTTCGCCGGTGTCGAGATCGCAGAGATAGATCGCCTCCGACGTCCCGTTGCCGACGGGATCGTTGCTCCAGGCGGTAATTTGATTCTGCTGACTGTTGACCGCCCAGGTAAAGCCTGTGCCCTCTGCGGAGACCTGAAAACCGAACTCGGAATTGGCAATCACATTGATCCATGGAGCCGGTGTCGCCACCCCCGGTTTCAGGATCGTCATATACTCACGGCCGGCTTCGTAAAATCCGCCCAATCCGTTGAAATAGGCCAATTGGCCGTCCGCGATAGCGCTCTTCACTTGTGGCGCTGGCAGAGAACGCGGTTCGTGTCGCGGCACCATGGCAATGGCACGCCTGCGCATCACGCGCCCAACCTGTGCGGACAAAGGCCCCGACCGGCTCGAAAGCACGACACGCGCCGCATATTGCAGAGCGTTACGCACGTCGGGGCTCAGAATATCGCTCCGCAGCAGATAGATATTCCCTTGCGAACGATCCTCCTCGCTGTTCTCGCGGCCAAGCGCCGAACGAACGAGCATGTTCAGCGAGACTTGCAAGTCCTGGTCATAGGAAGAGGGTTGTTCGGTTCAGAATCACAATGTCGGCGGCGAGGGACTTTGCTTTCCAATATTTGTGAGCGCGCACCAGCTGGCGAACGATTTCCATATCCTCCGGTGCATAAATCCTCAGCAACACAATCGGAAGATCGCCGGGAATGCCGATCTGCCATAGATCGCTGACCGGCCGCCCCGCCTGTCGCAGCAAATCAGGCGCAGAACGCAGCGAAGCGTGTGCGTACAAGATATGGCTGGCAAGCGACTGGAAAAGATTCGCCTCGTCTGCCCCGATATCCAGATAGTCCAGTAAGACCTTGGCATGTGTGGCCGCCAGTGTCGTGGCGCGCGTATAGGCGGAAACTTCGCGATGTTTGTCCGCCAGAGCGAGGATATCGTCGCGGGATCCGGCTGCCATCGTCCAGAAGGTGATACACACGGTCTGTCCGGGCAGAATGCGCACGCGCCGCCGAATGCTGAAGATCGGATCGAGAACCGCGCCAGCGCTGTTGGAAAGAGGCCATCCTTCCGACATGGCGGCGGGCAGCCGCATGGCTCTGTTTCGGCCGAGAAAATGCGCACGGTCGGTCTCGAACTGCAGATCTCCGGCCGCTTCTGCGCCTTCCACGACCGTCAGATGCGCGGCCCAGATGCGCGGCTCTTCCGCATCGCGCGGACGGCGCGTCGCCAGGAGCGCGCCGAGATTGCGGACATATTCGGTCTCGATGAAGAGTTTCGAGAAGGCTGGGTGCGCGGCATCGTCCGCGGGTTTGGCAAGAGCCAGTTCCGCATAAGACGTGAGCTCGATGTCGCGCACGCGGCCGCCGTTGTTGGTGATCGAAACCCGGCGCGCCTCGGCATCGGCTTCCGGCGAAATAGCGATCTCGAGAGGGTCGTAAGACCGAAATCGCTACGGATGATCGTGGCACGGTCCTCGGCGAAGACGGCCTCATAGGCGCTTGCTTCGATACCGCACGGTTGAAACCCCGCCGACCACACTGCGCCGCTGCCCATGTCCCGCAGGTAGATGAACGTCCCCCATTGGTCGCGCGTCGTGTCTTCGCGCCAGCGCGTTATGGCAATGTCGCTCCACAGCGTCCGTCCGGCGCCCGCTGCCGTGACCATGCAGGCGAGCCGCCCATTCGACAAGAGATGCGTTTGCGGAATTGCCGTATGGGGCGTTCTTATCCTGCGTTCCAACGGCGCCGGCGTATTGCTGAAGAGCACCGTTCCCTGGTGAATTCCGAAGACGCCTTCGCCAATGTCACATCGCGCGGCATGCGCTCTTGGAGCAAGAGTTCGGTCGCCTGGATCATCGGATCGGCGTGAAAACGCTCGCGCTGCTGGCCTTCATGGAGGATGTTGGCGATCGCAAGGATCGTCATCGCCTGGTGATGCGCCATGTAGGAGCGGACGATCGCGTAAGTTTCGCCATTGCGCAGGCGCGCTTTCGTATAATCCAAAGCCTCATACCAGCCGAAACGGCCGCGGGCTCCCAGCGCCGTGAGTGCTGTGTAATTGCGACAAGCCGCCGCCGGAACAACCATCGTGGCGAGACCGGTCGCATAAGGCGCGATCACCAGATTCTCGCTCAGCCCGAGCTTGAGCCCGAGATCGGGGACGCCAAATCCCGAATATTGATAATTCTGGTCGCGGTCGCGCGCGAAGAATTGCGATTCCGAGATACCCCAGGGTGTTCCGTGCTCCGCCCCGTAACGGATGTGCCGCTTTACGGCCAGACGATTGCTTTGGGCCAACAGGCTGCCGGACGGCTCGCGCAGGACCAAAGACGGCATCAGATACTCGAACATCGAGCCCGACCATGACAACAGCGCCGCCGCGCCTCCGATGGAAGCCAAAGTCCGGTCCAGATGGAACCAGTGACGCGTGGGAACATCACCCTTGGCGATCGCAAAGAAGCTCGCAAGGCGAGCTTCCGAAGCAAGCAGATCGTAGAAATTCGCATCGAGGGTCTTATCTTCCACGCGAAATCCGATGACGAGAAACCGGTGTTGCTGGTCGTAGAGAAATCCAAAATCCATTTGCTCGGCAAAGCGCTCGGCGCGATCCGAGATGGCATTCAGACGGGCTCTCAATTCTTGCGCCCCGGCCGTGCCGGCGTCGGCGAGCGACACGGTTTGATCCTGCGCGGAGGCGAAAAGCGTCCAATCGTTCCAGCGATCCAAAGAATGCTGCAGCGCTTGCAGCCATTGGAATGTTTCCGATGTCGTATCCTGCGGCAGCGCGCGCAGCAGAGCGGCAGAAAGGCGTCGTTCCATTTCCCGAAGGCTGGAAAATTTCTTCACGATTTCGTCGTGTGTGGACGCGGGCGTTTGTAGGGCTTTGTCGAATTCCACCAGCACAACCGTCGCCGCGCCATCGGGTAACCCGGTTTCGTCGAGCGTCGTGCGCAGCAGCGCCAGCGCGTCTTGCACCCCACCAAACCACTGCCAGTCGCGCTCGGGTTTGCGAATCCACTCCAGGCAAGCGTTCTTCAGCGTCAACAGATGGGCGGCAAGATTTCCGCTATCGACTGTGGAAACATAACGCGGCGTCAGTGCGCGCAAATTCTGCGTATCGTACCAGTTGAGAAAATGCCCGTTATAGCGTTCGAGCCGTTCCATCGACGCGAAAGTCGCCTCCAAACGGTCGACGGCATCATGAAGGCTGAGCCAACCAAAATCGTGCGCCGATGCCACGCTCAGCAGATAAAGGCCGATATTCGTGGGCGAGGTGCGATGCGCGATAAGCGGCCCCGGATGTTCTTGAAAGTTGTCCGGCGGCAGCATGTTGTCCGCTTCAGTCACAAACGTCTCGAAGAAATGCCAGGTGCGCCGCGCGATCAGCCGAAGGTCCTGCCTCTGCGCCTGCGAAAGATCGGCGACGGCTTCGACAGGCGGCGTGATGCTGGCGTAACGGGCGATCAGCGGCGATAAGCCCCATAACAGCAGCATCGGCCCAGCCAAGCTCCAGGTTTCGGCACGGAACCATGCAATCACGCCGCCGGCGGCAATGATGAATGCCACGCTTCCCGTCAACTGCAGCGCCAGACCTCGGTGATCGGCGTGGCGGCTATAGGCGGCGCGGGCAAACGTGACCCATTCCAGCATCCGGCGGCCGCTGACGAACAGGCGGAAAAGCGTGCGGCAGACGGCGTCGAGTACAAGCCAAGCTTGGCGTGCCAGAAAGGAAATGACGAAGAACTCTGAATCAAGGCCAGAAGCGCATCGCGAAACAAAAATCTGTAATGCGCGCGCCAGGATTGCCTGGCGCGACGCGGAAAAACAGCCACGAGCACGGGCAAGAACGGCGGCAGGGTCATGGAAACCAAAAGAAAACAGATCCAGAGCAACGAGGAAGAGAGCGGTAACGTCCATCCCAAGATGAACCCGAGGAGAAGAACCGGCGCAGCCAGCGACCGACGCAAGTTTTCCAACATCTTCCAGCGATCGAGCGCCGATATCCGACCTTTCGTACCGAAGATCCACGGCAGCAATTGCCAGTCCCCGCGTACCCACCGATGCTGGCGCGAAAGCTCGACATCGTAACGAGAGGGAAATTCCTCGACTACTTCGACATCGGTGACCAGCGCAGCGCGCGCATGTGCGCCTTCCAGCAGATCGTGACTAAGAACGGCGTTTTCCGGAATCCGGCCGGCCAGCGTCGCCTCGAACGCATCGATGTCGTATATTCCCTTGCCGACGAAGGACCCCTGTTCGAACAGATCCTGATAGATGTCCGAGACCGCATAAGCATAGGGGTCCAACCCATTGGGGCCGGAGAACGCCCATTGGAAAAGAGACCCCGGGCTCCCTGCGGGCAAAGATGGGGTTACGCGCGGTTGCATAATTCCGTATCCCTCGATCACGCGACCGCTGGCGCGATCTATGCGCGGCGCGTTGAGGACATGGACCATCTTTCCAATGAGCTTCTTGACCGCCCCGCGCGGCAACCGCGTATCGGCGTCCAGAGTGATCACGTAGCGGATTCTGGCCGACGTTATCTCGTAGAACGTCTCAGCCGCGAGAAAGCTCGTGTCGGTGGCACCGCGCAGCAGGCGGTTGAATTCGTGCAACTTACCGCGCTTTCTTTCCCAGCCCATCCATTTGCCCTGGGCCATGTTCCACTGACGACGGCGATGCAGAATGTGAAAGCGAAGTTTTCCAGATGCCGTGAGGTGCGTACGATTGAGCGCCGCAATCTGTTTACGGGCGTAGGCCAGCAGCCTTGTGTCGTCCGGTGTCGTCTCGCTGTCGGCGTCGTGCCAGTCGGAGAGCAGCGCGAATACGAGATTGTCTTCGCTGTTGGACAAGAAATGCACTTCAAGCCGCTGCACCAACTGGTCGATTTCGGCTTCGCTGGACAGCAGG
Organism: uncultured Acidimicrobiales bacterium; assembly: GCA_963839605.1. Taxonomy (GTDB): domain Bacteria; phylum Actinomycetota; class Acidimicrobiia; order Acidimicrobiales; family UBA8190; genus JBEKVE01. Next base: position 179,310 of record CAWIWK010000021.1, read on the forward strand.
ACCGGCATGACCACGGCCGTGGCCGCGCTCTCCGGAACGCCTTCGCGCAACGCCAAACCGGGCAAACAAGCCGGCTTCCACCGCTCCGACACAAGCCGGTTCACCAAGGTAATTGCAATTTCGGATGCCGGTAGCAGTGCCAAAGCAACGAAGACAGCAAGATGCCAACCCGAAAGCGCATCGCCTAAATTCTCGAAGAGCAGCAAAAGCGATAACCCGCCAACCGCCAAGATCGCGCCGAGATAGCCGGACAAGCCCGCAGCGATGACACTGCGCCGTATGCGTTCCGGCCAAGGCGGTTGATAGTCGATGATTTTCTCGAGATGGCGGCGTCCCTTCGAAATGAGGTAATAGCCTGGGTCGCATTGTCGCGCAGGTTCGCCGCGCCGCTGAGCGCCCTTGGCTTCTCCCACGGCGGCGCCGGCCACGTCCGTTTCGGAGATATCGGCGCCGAGTGCGAGCATTTCGACGGCACGGCGATAGCGGTCGCGCGTCGAAAACTCCAAGGCGCGAAAATCAACGCCGGTTTCAAGAACCCGATCGACCAGACTGACGCTCTCGACGAACTCGCTCCAATCGATGTTGGAAACAAGCCGCATGCTCGTGATGATATTTCGCACGGTGACATTGGCCGCGCTTTGCTGGTCATGCTCGGCACGAATGACATCCGCGGACGTCGCGCCCGCATCGGTGAGGCGGCGTTCGATCCAGTTCAGAAGGCGGCCGGTGCGTTCCGGATAATCGCGAAAGCGTTGCTCGAGACGGGCGAGTTGCGCCGGATTCGTGGAAGACGCCTCCAATTCACGCAATTCGCGCGCAATCACATCTTCGCTGTCCGAGGCTGACTGAAGTATACGGTCTGCAATCCGGTCCGCATTCTCGGTAGCGGCCGTGCGTGCAATCGTCTCCTCCGCCATACGCCGTAAATTCTCGACCAACGTAATACGCAACGTGACTGGGATTGCCCATAATTCGCCAATCGTCAGCAGCGCGACCTGTTGATAGCTCTTGATCGTGCGGGTCAAATGCTCGAGTTCAAAGGCGCTGTCGGTATGCGCCACAATCGCCCATGTTATGCCATAGATTCGCGGGTAACCCGCCAGAGGACCGTCCGCGAGCTTGGGCAGTTCGTTGTAATAGTCGGCCGGCAGGTGGTTTCTGATCTCCCGGATCTGCTCTTCTACGATGTGGTAATTGTCGAGGAGCCATTCCCCCGCCGGCGTCAAAGGACGCTTGTTGCGCGCGGCGGCGGCGAGCGCGCGCAGTGCCGCCTCCAAGACAGCGGCGTTTTCCTTCAGCCGCGCCGACAGCGGACGGCGATAGGGCGCATGCCGGTCTACGGCCTGGGCCTTCGCCGACTCTGTGCATGCAATTCAAGCCGCTCTGCGCTGAAGAGCTCGGCGCGAATGGCTTGATCAGTAGTCGGAGCATGTTTCCTTCGTACAAACTTCGCCACACTCGCTCCGGGGAATGATATGTCTGCGGGAATTGTGCGTAAGAGGAGAAGTGTTCAGCGACGGAATTGTTCCCCGCAAGGAACTTATTCTTGCGAAAAATAATCGCGGCCGGCGTGAAACCGTGATGCATCCCATGCATTGTTAACATGAGCGAACGGCTGATTTCGGCGCGCCCCAGCCCCCCTGCTTGAAGCCGAAATCGGTGTTCGCTCACCTCCCCTCTTGCGCCGCTCTTGGTTCAGTCAAGCCGTCCCGAGGCCACAAGTGAATCGCCTGCGCTGCGCGTTTTTCGGCCAATCTGTTCGCTTGTCACAAATGTGAAGGAAGGGCGGAAATACTCCCCGCCCTTCTTCCTGGCAAACACGAACCGATCTTACAATTGGATCCAGATGCCGTTACGCCAATAGCCGCGGCCGTCATGATTGGCGCGCCAGTGCAAGCGGCGATCATGATCCCAGTCGTGATGGCGGTACCAGTCGTCGCTATAAAAGCGCACGCCCAGCGTATTGGGGTAATGGTCACGATGGTCGACGTGCCAGCAATCGCCGTAGCGGTTGCAAGCCGTTTCAGCCGACGCACTCGAGGTGCTGGCCAATAAAGCACCAGCAGCGATCACGGATGCGCAGCCAATCTGTGCGACATATTTGCGGAACTTCGTCATCCTGCGGTTCTCCTTCAACAGGGTTGCTCCTGTTAAGGAACGCCCGCAGCGTGACGTGGTTCCCAAACGCAAACCAAGTCGTCATTAACTCGCAAACATCGCCACCGCGGCCGTAGCCATGACAAGAGTCGTCAGCCAACCCAGCGCCAGAAGCCCCGTCCCGATCTTGAATTCGCCCATGATCTTAGGGTCGCGTGCCATAAGCATGATCATGAACATGACAGGCACCGCGGCGACTCCGTTGATGACGGCGCTCCACACCAAAGCTTTGACCGGGTCTAGAGAGGTAAAGTTTACCGCACCGCCGATCACGGTGGTAACCGCAATCGTCGCGTAAAATGCCTTCGCGCGTAATGGCCGCCGCGCCAGGCCAACCGGCCAATGCAAGGCCTCGCCCAAAGCATAGGCGACGGAGCCGCCCAACACCGGCAACGCCAACATTCCCGTCCCTATTATGCCCAACGCGAAAATGGCGAAGGCGAAAGGCCCCGCGATCGGACGCAAGGCCTCGGCCGCATCCGCAGAGGTCTTGATATTCGTGATGCCATGCGCATTCAACGTCGCCGCAGTGGTCAGAAGGATCGCCAGGGCAATGAAATTGGAGAACCCCATCCCGATCCAGGTGTCCAAACGAATTCGCTCCAGCTCGGCTGGCGCGTCCTTCGGGGCGTGCTTGAGCGGCTGGGCCTCGGGGTTCTCTCTTTCCAGCTCAGCTTCCTGGCTCGCCTGCCAAAAGAAAAGATAAGGGCTTATCGTGGTGCCGAATATGGCGACGATCATCGTCAGATAATTCCCGTCCAGCGAAATGTTGGGAACGATCAGATGATAACCGACTTGCGCCCAGGGAATGTGGACGGCAAACAGCGTCGCGACATAGGCGAATAGCGATAAGCTCAACCATTTCAGGATCGATACATAGCTCGTATAGTGCACGAAGATTTCGAGTAGCACCGAGACGACCCCGAAAAGCGCCACATAGAGCGGGGCCGGGCCGCCGATCAGAAGCTTGAGCACAGCTCCCATTGCTCCCAGATCCGCGCCAAGATTGATCGCATTGGCGGCAAACAGAAGTCCAATCGAAAATACACCAGCCACCGCGGATAGTTCGCGCATGAGATTGCCGCTGAGGCCGCGCCCGCTGCGCGGCCGATCTTGGCGCTCACCTGCTGGATGGCGCACATCAGCGGAAAGGTCAGCAGCAGCGTCCATCCCATGTCAACGCCGAACAGCGCGCCGGCCTGAGAGTAGGTGGCGATGCCGCTTGGATCGTCGTCCGAGGCTCCCGTGATCAGGCCGGCGCGCTGTTCGGCGTTGACATCGGATGGACGCTGCTGCTGACCTTTCCGCTGATGTGCGCCATCGGCAGGTGAGCGCCAAGATCGGCCGCGTCAGCGGGCGCGGCCTCAGCGGCAATCTCATGCGGAACTATCCGCGGTAGGTAGTCTATTTTCTGATTGGACTTCTGTTTGCCGCCAATACGATCGGTGTTGGCGCGGATCTGAGGAGCAATGGGAGCTGTGCTCAAGCTTCTGATCGGCGGCCCGGGCCCGCTCTATGTGGCGCTTTTCGGGGTCGTCTCGGTGCTACTCGAAATCTTGGTACAGTATACGAAGCTATGTATCGATCCTCAAAATGGTTGAGCTTATCGCTATTCGCCTATGTCGCGACACTATTTGCCGTCCACTCTCCCTGGGCGCGAGTCGGTTATCATCTGATGGTTCCCAGAAAAAAAAAGAACGAAACAGATCTGACAATAATGGAAAGAAGCACCACGATAAGCCCTTATCTTTTCTTTTGGCAGGCGAGCCAGGAGAGAAGCTGGAAAGAGAGACCCCAAGAGCCCAGCCGCTCCGAGCACGCCCCGAAGGACGCGCCAGCCGAGCTGGGAGAAGTCGTTTGGAGGCACCAGAATAGGGATGGGGTTCTCCAATTTCATTGCCCTGGCGATCCTTCTGACCACTGCACACAACGGTGGATGCGCATGGCATCACGAATATCAAGACCTCTGCGGATGCGGCCGAGGCCTTGCGTCCGATCGCGGGGGTCGCCTTCGCCATTTTCGCGTTGGCGCAAAGGGACGGGAATGTTGGCGTTGCCGGTGTTGGGCGGCTCCGTCGCCTATGCTTTGGGCGAGGCCATGCATTGGCCGGTTGGCTGGGGCAGCGGCCGGACGCAAAAGCATTTTACGCAACGAGTTGCACGGTACCAACCGTGATCGGCGGTGCGGTAAACTTTACCTCTCTAGAGCCGGTCAAAGCTTTGGCTGTGGAGCACCATCATCAACGGGAGTTAGCCGCGGTGCCTTGTCATGTTACATGATCATGCTTATGGCACACAGACCCTAAGATCATGGGCGAATTCAAGATCGGGACGGGGATTCTGGCGCTGGGTTGGCTGACAACTCTTGCTCATGGCTACAGCAGCGGTGGCGATGTTTGCGAGTTAATAACAACTTGGTTTGCGTTTGGGAACCACGTCACGCTGCGGGCGTTCCTTTAACAGGAGCAACCCTGTTGAAGCGAACCGCAGAGAGACGAAGTTCCGCAAATATGTCGCACAGATTGGCTGCGCGAATGCTGCTGGTGCTTTATTGACAAGCGCTCCGAGTGCGTCAGCAGTAAAACGGCTTGCAACCGCTACGGGGGAAATGTCACACCGACCATCGTGACCATTACCCCAATACGCTGGGCGTGCGCTTTTATAGCGACGACTGGTACCGCCATCACGACTGGGATAGATGATCGCCGCTTGCACTGGCACACCAATCATGACGGCCGCGGCTCTGGCGTAAGACCGCATGTGGATCCAATTGCAGGATCAGGTTTCGTGTTTGCCAGGAAGAAGGGCTGGGATGTATTTTCCGCCCTTCCTTCACATTTGTGACAAGCGAACAGGATTGGCCGAAAAAACGCGCAGCGCAAGGCGATTCACTTGTTCGGCCTCGGGACGGCTTGACTGAACCAAGAGCCGGCGGGAGAGGGGAGGGTGAGCGAACAGCGATTTTCGGCTTCAAGCAGGGGGGCTGGGGCGGGGCGAAATAAGCCGCTCGCTCATGTTAACAATGCATGGGATACATCACGGTTTCACGCCGGCCGCACGTTCGCAAGAATAAGTTCCTTGCGGGAACAATTCGGTCCCACTGAACACTTCTCCTCTTACGCACAATTCCCGCAGACCTATCATTCCCCGGAGCGAGTGTGGCGAGGGGGAAAAAAAGAAAACATGCTCCGACTACTGATCAAGCCATTCGCGCCGAGCTCTTCAGCGCAGAGCGGCTTGAATTGCATGCACAGAATTCTGGCGAAGGCCCAGGCCGTAGACCGGCATGCGCCCTATCGCCGTCCCCGGCTTGTCGGCGCGGCTGAAGGAAAACGCCGCTGTCTTGGAGGCGGCACTGTGCGCGCGCTCGCCGCCGCCGCGCGCAGGGAGCGTTCCTTGACGCCGGCGGGGGAATGGCTCCTCGACAATTACCACATCGTAGAAGAGCAGATCCGGGAGATCAGAAACCACCTGCCGGCCTCCCTTAAAAGGACCTGGGCAAGCTCGCGGGACGGTCTCTGGCGGGTTACCCGCGAAAATCTATCACATAACGTGGGCAATTGTGTCACGAATAGACAGCGCCTTTGAACTCGAGCGCGTTTGACCCGCACGATCAAGAGCTATCGACAGGTCGCGCTGTAACAATGACAGAGTCCTGGGCAATCCCAGTCACGTTGCGTATTACATTCGCTAAAATCTACAGCGGTTGATGGCGGAGGAGACGATTGCACGCCTGCCGCTACCAAGAATGCGGACCGGATTGCAGACCGGGGGGGGGTCAGCCTCGGACAGCGAAGATGTGATTGCGCGAAAATAGGAGGGATGGAGGCGTCTTCCACAAATCCAGCACGGTTCGCCCGTCCTCGAGCAACGCTTTCCGCGATTATGTTCCGGGGCGGGAAGGCCGCCTTTGAACTCGATCGAACGCCGGCTCACCGATGCAGGCGCGACGTCCGGGGCCGGGATTCGTGCCGAGCATGACCAGCAAAGCGCGAAGGACGGATTCATCAGCGAGCAACCGTGCCGGTTTCCAAAGAACATGGATTGGAGGCCAAGAGTCGTGCCGAGAGCATCAGTCTGGTCGATCGGGTTCTTGAAACCGGCGTTGATTTTCGCGCCTTGGAGTTTTCGACGCGCGACCGCTATCGCCGTGCGAGCGAAATGCTCGCACTCGGCGCCGATATCTCCGAAACCACGTGGCCGGTGCCGCCCGTGGGAGAAGCCAAGGGCGCTCAGCGGCGCGGCGAACCTGCGCGACAATGCGACCCAGGCTAGTACCTCATTTTCGAAGGGACGCCGCCGTCTCGAGAAAATCATCAACTATCGAGCCGCCTTGCGCGGAACGCGTACGGCGCGGTGTCATCGCTGCGGGCTTGTCCGGCTATCTCGGGGCGATCTTGGCGGTTGGCGGGTTATCGCTTTTGCTGCTCTTCGAGAATTTAGGCGATGCGCTTCGGGTTGACATCTTGCTGTCTTCGTTGCTTTGGCACTGCTACCGGCATCCGAAATTGCAATTGCCTGGTCAACCGGCTTGTGTCGGAGCGGTGGAAGCCGGCTTGTTTGCCCGGTTTGGCGTTGCGCGAAAGCGTTCCGGAGAGCGGGGCCACGGCCGTGGTCGTGCCGGTCGATGTCCAGCGAAGCCGAAATCGACCAGTTGGTGCAGCGGCTTGAAGTGCATTCTTTGTCCAACACCGAAGACAATCTCGTATTCGCGCTGCTCTCCGACTGGCACGACGCCGACAGCGAGGCGACACCGGACGACACAAGGCTGCTGGCCTACGCCCATAAACAGATTGCGGCGCTCAATCGTACGCACCTCACGGCATCTGGAAAACTTCGCTTTCACATTCTGCATCGCCGTCGTCAGTGGAACATGGCCCGGGCAAATGGATGGGCTGGGAAAGAAAGAGCGGTAAGTTGCACGAATTCGACCGCCTGCTGCGCGGTGCCACCGACACGAGCTTTCTCGCGGCTGAGACGGTCTACGAGATAACATCAGCCAGAATCCGCTACGTGATCACTCTGGACGCCGATACGCGGTTGCCGCGCGGGGCCCTCAAGAAGCTCATTGGAAAGATGGTCCATGTCCTCAACGCGCCGCGCATAGATCACGCCAGCGGTCGCGTGATCGAGGGATACGGAATTATGCAACCGCGCGTAACCCCATCTTCGCCCCAGGGAGCCCGGGGTCTCTTTTCCAATGGGCGTTCTCCGGCCCCAATGGGTTGGACCCCTATGCTTATGCGGTCTCGGACATCTATCAGGATCTGTTCGAACAGGGGTCCTTCGTCGGCAAGGGAATATACGACATCGATGCGTTCGAGGCGACGCTGCCCGGCCGGATTCCGGAAAACGCCGTTCTTAGTCACGATCTGCTGGAAGGCGCACATGCGCGCGCTGCACTGGTCACCGATGTCGAAGTAGTCGAGGAATTTCCCTCTCGTTACGATGTCGAGCTTTCGCGCCAGCACGGGGGTACGCGGGAACTGGCGATTGCTGCCATAGAATTTCGGTACGAAAGGTCGGATATCGGCGCTCGATCGCTGGAAGATGTTCAAAAATTTGCGTCGGTCGCTGGCTGCGCCGGTTCTTCTCGTCGGGTTCATCTTGGGATGGACGTTACCGCTCTCTTCCTCGTTGCTCTGGATCTGTTTTCTTTTCGTTTCCATGACCCTGCCGCCGTTCTTGCCCGTGCTCGTGGCTGTTTTTCCGCGTGCCGCGCCAGGCAATCCTGGCGCGCGCATTACAGTTTTTTGTTTCGCGATGCGCTTCTGGCCTAGTTCAAGTCTCTTCGTCATTTCCTTTCTGGCACGCCAAGCTTGGCTTGTACTCGACGCCGTCTGCCGCACGCTTTTCCGCCTGTTCGTCTGCGGCCGCCGGATCTGGAATGGGTCACGTTTGACCGCAGGGGCCTATAGCCGCCACGCCGATCACCGAGGTCTGGCGCTGCAGCTGACGGGAAGCGTGGCATTCGTCATTCCCGCCGGCGGCGTGATTGCATGGTTCGGTGCCAAACCTGGAGCTTGGCTCGGCCGTTGCTGCTGTTATGGGGCTTATCGCCGCTGATCGCCGTTTACGCCAGCATCACGCACCTTGTCGAAGCCGTCGCCGATCTTTCGCAGGCGCAGATGCGGGACCTGCGGCTACCGCGCGGCGCACCTGGCATTTCTTCGAGACGTTTGTGACTGAAGCGGACAACATGCTGCCGCCGGACAACTTTCAAGAACATCCGGGGCCGCTTCTCCGCGCATCGCACCTCGCCCACGAATATGGCCTTTATCTGCTGAGCGTGGCATCGGCGCACGATTTTGGTTGGCTCAGCCTTCATGATGCCGTCGACCGTTTGGAGGCGACTTTCCGCGTCGATGGAACACTTCGAACAAAATAAAAGGCATTTTCTCAACTGGTACGATACGCAGAATTTGCGCGCACTGACGCCGCGTTATGTTTCCACAGTCGATAGCGGAAAATGCTCGGCCATCTGTTGACGCTGAAGAACGCTTGCCTGGAGTGGATTCGCAAACCCGAGCACGACTGGCAGTGGTTTGGTGGGGTGCAAGACGCGCTGGCGCTGCTGCGCACGAACGTCGACGAAAAGTCTCGAAGTCTCCGATGGCGCGGCGACGGTTGTGCTCGTGGAGAAAGACAAAGCCTGCGACAAAAACCACGTCCACACACGACGAAATCGTGAAGAAATTTTTCCAGCCTTCGGGAAATGGAACAACATCTTCTGCATCTGCTGCGCGCGCTCCGCGGGATACGACATCGGAAAACATTCCAATGGCTGCAAGCGCTGCTCACGATC